>NZ_JMCL01000133.1 GCF_000690905.1 Pseudomonas sp. Ant30-3
TCAGGCATGCGCTGTTGAGCAAACCAGTAACCGCCGGCAGCGCCCAAGGCAATCGAGAAGCCTGTCAGCAAAGCCCCTTTCCAGATTCGAGAGCTCATTAATTGGCGTCCCCATAAGCAAAATACAGGCGAGCACTGGTGAGGGCTCGCTGTTCTTCGAAGTCGATCTGTTTGAGGCGGGTCTCGATGAGTTCACGTCGGGCAGCGATGACAGCCGCCAAGTCGCTTTTACCAGCTCGGTAGCTGGCCATGGTCAGCCCAACCTTTTCCTTGGCCAGGGGTAACAGGCTGTCCTGGCTGCGGCGCACAGCACGGTTCAGACGGTCGTATTCGGCCAGATCGTCCTCCAGTTGCTGGGTATGTTCACGTACGAGAGCTTCGCGCTCGGCCTCCAACTGATTCAGTTCGGCGTGTTTGGCGGCGATTTTCGGGTTCTGTCGGGAGTCGGGGAACAGTGGCAGGTCGAAAGTAAATTGCACGCTGACCATATCGCCGAACTGGCGGCCGCGGCGCTGGTAGTCGAGTTCCCAACTCCAGTCGGACTGCTTTTCCGACTCGGCTTCACGCACCTTGGCCTGCGCTTCGCGGGTCATTGGAGTGAAAGCCGCCAGCGCGGGATGATGTTGCAGCTTATGGGAATAACCTGAGGTATCGATGGGCCACTCGGGCAAGCTGCCGACGGGCTGGTCATTGGCCGCCGGGCCAATCCAGCGCTTGAGTGCCGCTCGGGCTTGCGCACGCAGGCGAATTAACTCGTCCTGTTGTTCCGCCAACTGAGCCGCCTCCTGTTTTGGCGTTACCGCATCGGCAGGCTGAGCACGGCCACCGGCGATCTGCGCCCGGACGGTATCAGCCAACAGACGGTTCTCCCGGTAAAAATCCTGAAACAGCGCCTCTTTACGCTCGACGGAGTAGCTGCTGATCCAGGCTAATGCCGTGGCCTGACGAACGTTCAAGCGCTCGACACGGCTTTCGGCCGCGGCTCGATCTACCGACGCTTCAGCAACTTCAATGCGCGCCCTACGCTTGTCACGGTTGGGTACCTCCTGCATGACGCCGACCATCTGCATGGTCATGAAGTCCTGCTCGAGGCGCCAGCGGTCAGGGCCGCCGATGGGATAGTTTTGTACGCCCAGTAGGAGCTTCGGGTCGGGTAGTTCACCGGCTGGAATGGCGGCGCTGCTGGCCGCTTGCAGTTTGGCCGCTTGGGCGGTCAGTGATGGTGCATTGTTTTCAGCCAACCGTAAGGCTTCGTCGAGTGTCAGGGGCGCAGCATGGCTTGGCAATGCCAGCATGCTTGCCGCCAGGGCAGCCACGAGGGGCCAACCGGTGCAGTAGCACTTGGGCTTCATGTTCACGATTCCTGTGATGATCCACTGCGCGCCTCTTTAAACATGCGCACAGATATGCCATCCCGCGCCAGAGCAGGATGAGGCTCAGTGTGGTACAGGAATCAAGCGCGAGGCGGTCGCCAAACCCCGGACGGGGCCTGAGTAGGGAGGGAGTCGCTGAAGATTGTTAGCATCTGCGGACTGGACAACCGAGTGGCAGGTTTCCCCAACGACACTTGTAGCAAGCTGGTGCTCCTGCATTCCTGGCCAGGTTTGCAGGATTTGCCATGATCGGCGGAGCTGCTCATGTCGCCGTCCTGGTTCATATCACCCATCATAGTCATGCCCGTCGTTTTCATCGGGCAAGGTTCTATCGGTGACTGAATGCCCGCCATCCCGCTCAGGGGAAGCGCCAGGCTGATCAGGAAAATGAGGCAACACCGCAGATAGCGTTTCATGCGAGGGAGTCTAGTCGCTGGTGACGGGCTATACCATTACGAATCTGTCAGGAAAGACCAGCCAGATAGCCCAGCAGGTCAACATGAGTCTCCTTGCCTAGAAACAAGGACTCGCTAAACAGCGAAGCCTGACTCCTGAGCATGGAAGTAGCAAAAGCTCACAGAATACCGTTCGGATCACGTCTGATTGGTTTTACTATTAGTGTGGCCTCGGTAGCTGCCGTAGCTGCAAAGCAAGGGAGCCCACTAGCCTTTGTTTACACGGTCATGCTCAAAGGGTTCGATAAGCTGTCCAAGGTAATTTTTGGGGTAATCCGTTTCATGCAATCCGACCTCGGCTTGGCCTAGTCTCCCCAGACTGTCATAGAACGTGCCAAATATTCGGTCCCACACCATCAGAAACTCACCATAGTTGACCTGGGCGTCTTCAAAGTCGCGTTTGTGATGCCAGCGATGAATTTCGGCAACACCGATAATGTGGCGCAACCATCCCACCCGGTAGTCCAGGTTCGAATGCTGGAAGGCCAAGTGCACTGTTAGAACTCCAAACCAGGTGGCCACAACTGCGGAGGGTGCGCCTGATGCGAACAGGATCACCAGCCCCGGACTCGCCATAAGCACCGCGTGCAACGGATGTCGTCGCTCCCCGTTCATCCAATACAACCGCTCGGCGCTGTGATGAGGCATGTGAAAACGCCATAGCCAATACACTCGGTGACTGATCCGATGCATCGCATACAGGCTCAGATCGAGCACGGCGATGACTAGTAGCAACTGCAGCCACAGCGGGCTCTTGTTCGGAAAGAGACGAACCGAAGCTGGCACCGCATCACCAAGCTCGACCAGGACTCCAGCTGTGAATTGAATGACGGAAAGGTTCACCAGCATGTGCAGCAGGTCTGTCGCGGTGTCTTGATGATCCTCAAGCCAGGCTTCGCGGAAAGGTTGGATGCGCTCCAAGCCAGCGATGAGCAAAAGTCCCACTGCCGCAACTAGGGGAGTCGTGGGCCAATACGGTACGCCGGTATACAGCGTCCAGATCATAAAAGTGGCAGAGCCGCCAAACACGAGGGGATAGCTAACCCACCGTAAGGCGAATCGGAGAAAGGAAGGCATTGCTCAGCTCCTGGATATGGAACCATCACAATATGTGTAGAAGCCAGCTTTCGGCTTGAACGAAAGAGCTAAGTCTCCTGGAGATGAACTTCAGCCAAGGCGGATGACGGATCGATACCCAGTAGCGCCCGGAATGTCCGGGAGAAATGAGCCGAGTCTGAAAAACCCGCCTGATGAGCCGCGTCGGTCAGCCGTGCACCTTTGGCCAAATGCTGCAGGGCTTGCGTGAGACGTAACCATCTCGCGTAACTGCGAAGCGGCAGCCCCGTATGCTCCACGAACCAATGAGAAAACCGCGTGGGGGATAGATGCACCACCGCGGCCAACTCTTCGCGTCCCATTTGGCCTCTGCTCAGCGCCTCAATTACCTTGATCAAGCGAGGATCTGGGGGCGGGAGATCGGGCAGTCGCAGCGCCTGGCGCACCCCGGTCCTAACCTGGAGATCAGTGTGTCCTGGTTCGTGCAGTGCGTCGACTATCGGCGCTACGTCCGCCGGAGTGATCAAAATCACCCTCGCGTCTTCCGCACCCCGCAGAGCGCGGGCTTCCTCGGACAGCGCATCCACATAGATCGACAGAACGTGACCGGCGCTCAGCTGGTGTTTCAAACCGGCCGGAATGAAGATGGCGCCCCCTGTTTGAATACCCATAGGGGTTTGAACCGATACAGTTGAGTCGAGGCCAACTGAGATCTGATGTGCTTGATGGAGGTGCCATTCTTGGTGACCGGCACGGCCATAAAAGACACCGATACCAGAGCCAACCCATGCATGACCTGCCCAGCGCACGGTCTCTGCTGTAACCCAGCTCTTCATTCTCTAGCTCGGCCTACTTCCACTTTTGTCCGTGCCGACTGCACACGTATAGTCATTCGGCATCTGACTGCGGCATCGTATTGATGCTGGGCCATGATGGGCTATTCGTGCGCCGACTCCCAATTTCTTTACCGTGCTTTCGAACCTGGATACTTGAAAATTTTTGCCGACGCCGGTTCGACCGGTTTGTCACCGTTAGGGTAATGAACTTTTGTGATTAGTTTACCGGGTACTCGGCGATCACTTGGTCGGTACCTGCTTTGCTCAGACCAATGACCTGATACGCATCCTGCTTCCCACCAACCTCCATACCAGGCGAGCCTGCCGGCATCCCCGGCACAGCAATCCCGATAAGGTCATCGCGTTTGCTCAAGGCAACTATTTGCTCAGCTGGTACGTGGCCTTCAACAAATTTTCCGTTGATCACCGCGGTGTGGCATGACGAGAGACGCGGAACAACTCCCAGGTCCTGCTTGATTGCGCTCATGTTGGTTTCTACATGATCAACGACGGTGAAGCCGTTAGCTTCAAGGTGCTGGATCCACTTCTTGCAGCATCCACAGTTAGCGTCACGATGGACGTCGATCGTCAGCGACTCTGCTGCATGACCAGCTGAACTGATAAACAGAGCCGCGAATGCAGCGAGGCGAAGTGCCCGACCGGGACGAAGAAAGTTATTTCGCATGGGTATGCTCCTTCCCATCAGCGTGGGTATGAGTTTTTGGCTGAACGGCCGGAGTTGCAGGAGCGTCATGTGAAGCCTCCACAACCTGAGGATGGGCGTGTTCGGTACTTTCATCCTGAGAAGGCGCTGAGGCCGCTTCATGGGCATGGGCGCTGTTTCTCTCGCCATGATGGTCGCCTGCTTCTGCTATCTCTTCGGCTGCACCCGCATCATGATGCCCCGCGACAGCCCCTCTTTGGCCCTCATGCTGGCCTTCATGGTTATGCATTTTGCTCTCGCCGCCACCGTGTTGATGACCACTGCTGCTGGTTGCTAGAGCGTTGTATTGCTCTGCATCCAATGAAGGCAGCTGCTGGAGAAAAGCGACCATTCCCCATATGTAGGGATCGGCCATGCTTTTACCCCAAGCGGGCATGCCTGTGGATTTGATTCCATGCTTGATGATCCAGAAAGCTGCGGCAGGGTTTCCATCAATGCCCAGTTTTGAAAGGTTTGGAGGTGCAGGGTAAAGGCTATTGCTTAGCTCGGTTGCTGCGACACCCGGAGCAAGGTGACAGCCAATACACATTGAGTTGTAGTTGCCAGCGCCTGCGCGGATGAGAGCTTCTTCACTCAGGTCGGGGACTTTAATATCGCGTGAGCGCACAGCAATCGAGCGATCCCGAGCAGTGGAAAGAAGTGAGTGAACGGGGCCGAAATGCGGATCATCCGCCCCAACATTGATCACACCAAAATACACCACGCCGGCACCTACTATTGCGGCGACCCCCCCGGCAGCAGCCAATGTTTTCAATGTTCTTTTCATGTCAGGCCCTCAAAACCACATCCGAATACCGGCGACAAATCGCGCCTCGTTCGCATCCTCTCCTTCATCGCTGGCCAGGTCTGCCGTATTGCCGTAGGAGCGGCTCCAGCTAACCCCAATGTAAGGGGCAAATTGGCGAACAATCTCATAACGCAATCGGAGCCCTACTTCGGTGTTTGCCAATCCAGACCCAATGCCGCGCTGAGGATCATTTTTTCCGTAAAAATTGGCTTCGGCCGTCGGCTGCAAGATCAGGCGATTGGTCAGCAGAATGTCGTAGTCGCCTTCCAATCGAGCAGCGGTTTGACCGTTCTCACCGATGTAGGCAGTCGCTTCGGCTTCAAAGTTATAGAGGGCCATGCCCTGAATACCGAGCGCTCCCCAAGTTTGTGGTGACCCGGGCTTGAAGTCTTGTCGTACGCCGGTGACGACATCCCACCATGGACCGATGGAGTGCCCCCAAAGTGCTGAGAGTTCAGCGTTTTCCGTTACGCCATTGGTACGTTCGCCTTCCGAGCGCAACCACAGTCGATCAACGTCACCGCCGATCCATCCTTTTGCATCCCAGGCCAATGCACTACCGTTGTCAGCATCCTGGTACTCAAACTTATCCAGCAGCATGAAGGAGTTGATTTTTTTGTCGTGGACACCATGACCAGCGACATCTGGAAAGGCGGCTGCACGGTCAGCGTCGGTAAGTACGGGGACTGGGGTTCGACTGGTGGTAGTCGCCCCTCCGTCCATACTTTCCATTCCGTCCATTTGCCCGTCATCCATACTCATCTTGCTGTGATCCATAGCCCCCATCTTGCTATGGTCCATAGCTCCCATTGAGCCGTGGTCCATCTTGGAGTGATCCATCTCTTCAGCGGCGTGAGCCACGACAAAGAAAGCAGGACTGGTAGAGACTGCCAGTGCCATCAACGTTGGGCGTAAAAACTTACTGGTCATGATCTCAATCTGCCTTTTTGGTTTTTTGGTCATGATCCATCGACTCATGGCTCATCTTGCTGTGGTCCATTGACCCGTGATCGGGCTTTGACTCGTTTGTCGTAGTTGCAGGCTTGTTCGTTGCTTTTGCAGGAGTAGCAGGTGAATGATCACTACTATCTTCGACTGCCAGCGCCACGGACGAGAGTCCACCCATCAAGCCGACGGCAAAGAGGCAACCGACCAGCGATTTACGATTTAGGTATGTGCTCACAGATCGTCTCCTTTACTCATCAACCCGTACTTCACGGAACATGCCCATTTCCATATGGAAAAGCAGGTGGCAGTGATAAGCCCAGCGACCTAAGGCATCAGCGGTGACTCGATAGCTACGCTTGGTACCTGGTGGCATGTCGATTGTGTGCTTGCGCACCATGAACTTGCCGTTCTCATCCTCAAGGTCGCTCCACATGCCGTGAAGGTGGATGGGATGGGTCATCATGGTGTCGTTCACCAGGGTGATGCGAAGACGCTCCCCATACTTCAGACGAAGCGGCTCGGCGTCAGAAAATTTGATGCCGTTGAAGGACCACGAAAATTTCTCCATGTGACCGGTCAGATGAAGCTCAATGGTGCGATTGGGTTCGCGACCGTCAGGGTCTTGGAACGTGCTTTTCAGATCTGAGTAGGTGAGCACTCGACGACCATTGTTCCGCAAACCGATGCCTGGATCGTTTAGCTTGGGCGTTGGGTTCATGGCTTGCATGTCAACCAAGGGGTTGTTGGTTTCGGAGGCTGGGTGAGTCTGCATTTCGCCCCCAATACCGCCCATCCCTGCCATCTTGCTGTGGTCCATGCCGGCCATGTTGGACATGTCGCCTTTGTCCATTCCTGCCATCTTGCTGTGGTCCATACCGGCCATGTTGGACATGTCGCCTTTGTCCATTCCCGCCATCTTGCTGTGATCCATACCGGCCATGTTAGTCATGTCACCGCTGTCCATGCCGGTCATCCCGGTCATGTTACTTTGGTCCATTCCGGCCATCTTGCTGTGATCCATGCCAGCCATGCCGGACATGTCGCCGCCGCCCATACCAGCCATGCTGCCATGGTCCATGCCCGCCATACCGCCCATACCCATGTCATCCATGGTCAAAAGCGGCCGAGGATCGATCGCAGGTACCTGTGCCTTTAATCCTTCGCGAACTGCCAAGGTTCCACGTGCATAACCGGTTCTATCCATGGACTGGGCGAAGATTGTGTAAGCCTCTTCGCTGGCAGGCTCTACGATCACGTCATACGTTTCTGCCACGGCGATGCGGAATTCGTCGACGCTCACCGGTTTGACATGTTGGCCGTCGGCAGCCACCACGGTCATTTTCAAGCCAGGAATGCGGACGTCGAAATAGCTCATCGCCGAGCCGTTGATAAAACGCAGGCGTAGCTTCTCACCTGGTTTGAAAATACCGGTCCAGTTACCGTTAGGCGCCTGGCCATTCATGAGATAGGTGTAAGTATCCCCACTGACGTCTGCGAGATCAGTGGGGTTCATTTTCATTTCAGCCCACATCTTCCGGTCGGCCACGGCAGCAGACCAACCTTGCTTGCTGACGTCGTCGATAAAGTCGCCCACGGTACGTTTGTGGTGGTTGTAGTAGTCCGATTGCTTCTTGAGCTTGGCCATGACCCGACTAGGATCTTCGTCGGTCCAGTCAGTCAACATCACCACATAATCGCGGTGGTATTGAAAAGGTTCTGGCTCTTTTGAATCGATCACGATGGGGCCGTATACGCCAGCCTGTTCCTGCAAGCCCGAGTGGCTGTGGTACCAGTACGTGCCGTTCTGATGAACCTTGAATTTGTACTCGTACATGCCATCGGGGGCGATGCCGTGGAAACTCAAGCCCGGCACACCATCCATGTTGGCCGGCAGAATGATCCCGTGCCAATGGATGGAGGTGTCCTGGTCCAGGCGGTTTTTCACCCGCAGCGTGACCGTTTCCCCTTCACGCCAGCGCAGCAGTGGTCCCGGCAAGGAGCCGTTGATGGTCATGGCTGTGCGTGGTGAACCGGTGATGTTGACCGGGGTTTCACCAATAAACAGATCAAACTCGTTACCGGTCAGTACGCTCGGAAAGCCAGGGCTGCTCACTGCCCATACAGGAGTGCGCCACAGACCAAGACCGCCGAGAATGCCACCAGCGGCCAGGCCTTTGACGAATGTCCGCCTAGAGGTTTTGGAATGCATGCCGTTTATGTCCAGTCAGTCAAAAGGGAAACCGTGCGAAACACACTGTGCGTTTTGTTTACAGGTTGGGGGCATTCTCTCAGGAGTTCGTCTCGAATCCCTATGAGTCTTGCTCGCCGCCGCAAATGACAAAATTCATACGGCAGGCGAGCTCAGAAGTTGCCACATTTTAACCACCAAGGTGATTACATTTCTGTCAGCTTGGGAGTGCATCAAGCCGCTCAATATTTGGCTTGGTCGGCCGCCTTGGCGTTGCTCTTCACTACAGGGGTTTGAGTGCCTTGCTTCTGGGCAACTTGGTGCGTGTCCATTGAGTTCTTTCTGGCCGCCTCCATGCGTGCGAATGTCCGGTCACCACCGCCTTCGGCCATCGCCAGAGAAGAGGCGGTCAAAGCGGCTATGACCAATAGAGTTTTAATGGATTTCATGGGGGTATCCTCGAATGAGTTTTGGTCACCCCGTTGAGCTCACATTAAAAGATGATTCTAGGGGGCTGAGCTCAAGGCTCGTTATAACTTTAAGACGAATACCCTGTCAGAAACCTTAGGCGAATATTACAGTTGTGTCAGGTAGACACTTTCTTCTTGAACTGCAGACGGCTTACTACGTAAGGTCTCACTCATCCAAGCAAAATTGCACCGCATTTAACCGTTTAAAAATTTATATATGACAATTTTGTAAGCCTCCAGTCATTTTCAAAGAGGCTCGACGGTTTTTGAACAGCTGAACAGTATCTGAAATTCGACGACGTAAACGCATTGCGTTTAACCTTGAGTGTTCGATATGCGTATTGCGTTGGGACTGGTAATTCCACAGAGGTGATTAGGCGTGAGTATTAATTTTGAAAAAGCCGTTGGTTCTGCGGAAAGAGCGTTAATTTATCGCAGCCAAAGAGCTGAGGTGCTGAGCAATAATATCGCTAACGCGGATACGCCCAACTTCAAGGCCCGTGATTTGGATTTTCCTGCCTTGCTTGCAGACCAGTCAAAACGAGTGACGGCTACTCAGTTTTCTTTACAAACAACAAACCTAAAGCATATTGCCGGGAACGGATCAGCAGGCGAAATTGATGGGAGTGCCTTGCTTTACAGAACTCCAAATCAACTGTCCCTTGACCAAAATACCGTGGATCAGCAAATCGAACTTGCGAAGTATACGGAAAATGAAATTCATTTTGAGGCAGCGTTCACCCGACTCAATGGTTCATTTAAAGGCCTGATTAAGGCCCTTCGCGGGGAGTAATTGCCAAAAAATCATTAACCGCGTTATAGGACAGTCTGGCTATCTCAGCCCTGATTGCCCTAAACGTAATCTCCGCGTCAGCCGACATCGCCCGATTGTCCCTACAACATTGTGCTCATTGAACCATAGAGGCTGGCTGGATAGGTGTTGAAGCTATTAGACGTCATGCCGAGACAAGTCAAAATTTAGGATATTTGCGTCGTAAGCTGTTTATGTATAAAGGTTTCCGCGTAAACCACTTTAGGTTTCACCAAAGGATTGGCGCAAACATCGAGCTGTCCTTGCACGCCTGTCGCGTGGTCTCTGGAGTTTTCAATTTTGCACGCCCGGCTCCACAGTGGAGCCTACGCAACCTCATCGTAGTTATTCGAACATCCGAATCACGGTTTCTTAAGTATTCCACTGAGAATCAGTTCGTAAGTGGGATCAGCGCGGACTTTTTCTGCGCCGAGAAGCCGGGTTCCCATTCTGTTCTCATCTTCACTTTTGCTTTCTCGATTGCACGGATATCGGGTGAGGGCATGAATGGGGATGCATGAGTAAACGCGGCAACCCGAGGCTCAACAGGAAACCCAGTACTGTGAAGCTCGCGCTCAAGACGAAAGAGGCGCTAGGGAGAAGGACAGCGCTGTAGAGGATTCCTCCCGCTGCCGATCCTAAGGTTGTCCCAAGACTGGACGCAGCCGTTTGCTTGCCGAGTTCCCAGCCCTGCGCGCTTCCAGCCTTGGCCGAGATCCAGTAGGTGAGGATCGGCGACAGGATGCCGGCGCTGGCCGCAACCGCACCGATCACGACCAGCATTAACTTAAAATCAGACGCCCATGGCACGAGAAACAATCCGGCAGTGAGCACGGAGAGCGCGGGGGCGATGAGCCAGCGGGTCGTGTCCGGCTTGAACCAGGGTGAGAATGCGATTGCCTGCATCACAAACATGACCAAGCTGCACTCGGCGAACATCAGCGCAATTTGATATGGACTCAAACCGAGTTCCTGTTTACCACGCAGTGCGAGCCCGACCTCGAAGACCCCGACGCCGACCGATACGATGAAAGTGAGGATGAGGAGTTTTGGCACGAGCCATGTTTTTTGATCGGCCGAGGCCTTCGATATCTTCGTTGACCGACCAAGGACGTCGATACTTGGTAGAGCAAACGCAACTCCACCAGCCACTAAAAAGGCGAGTAACCCCGTCGCCGCGAGCGGAACCGCTACTGATCCTGGCGGCAAGGCGAGGTTGAAGGTATCTGCGGCAAAGCGCGTTACGAACACGCTCAGCATCGGTCCAAGCAGGAAGCCGCTAATCCCTGTCATGCTGACGAACGCAAGCCGACGGGCTCGGCCCTGTTCAGTCGTCGTGACGTTTCCTATCACTGCCGCAGCTACAGGCGTCACGGCTGCGGCGAACATGCAGCTCAGAAAACGCTCGGCGTATACAGCGACGAGACTCTCAACAAACGAGAAAACCAACATGGTTACGCCAAAGCCGAGGAGTCCAATAAGCAGTACACCACGCGGGCCGCGTTGATCGGAAAGTCGACCCCACAGGGGGGCGAATAGAAAAAGTGAAAGGGTATAGACAGCCGTCAGTAATCCCGTGTGCCGGGAAACTTGCGCAGCATCACCTCCCGCGCCCAGGAGTCGCTCAATAAGGTAGGGCAAAAGTGGAAGCACGATGCCAAAGCCAATCGACACAGTGAACACGCTCAGCATAAGCGTGACCATAGTCGCGATGGGCAAACCTGCTGAGCGCACGCTGGTGACCCTCATGTAGCCACAGGCCATCGAGTCATGCCTGCGGTCTGACTGCTGGGCATCATAGGGACGAGTTAACTGCAGCAACCGCCCTTGGATTGATGACTGGACGCGGCCTTAGCCATATCCACGACATAGCCCGCGCCTTTCACGGCCGATTTCAGTTGATCGGGTGAGGTCAGTTGCTCGTCATAACGCACCGCAGCCTCGCCGGTCGAGAGCGACACTACTACGTCATGGACTCCGGGAATTGCTTTCAACGCGTTCGCCACCTTGCTGGTGCAGCCGTCACACGTCATACCCGTTACGTTCAACGTTTGATTTTGCATGGTGATACTCCTTTTCATGATAGGGAATACAAACATTGCAGTAATACGCTTTTAGTCTCCTGCATGGACCTTCACATTCTCATGCAGATCAATACTTGCCGGATTGCTTGACTCAAGGATCGCTTTGGATCTCGCCATCTCGTCCGAGGAGCCATGGGCTACAACAAGAAATCCATCAGCTTTGACGGCTTGCTCGTACTGGATAACGCTGTCCTTCGGAATGCCGATGCTGAAAAGCGCAGCGCCAAGCGCGCTCAACCCACCGACCAGAATTGCACCCTCGACAGCGGCAACGACGATCCCTGCCAAGTGACCAAGCACCATGACAGGCCCGACCACAGGAAGGGTCAGAAATATTCCGCCGAAGAACAGGCTCCAAAGGCTGCCCCAAAATGCGCCCTTCTTACCCCAAAATTTAATTCGGTCGCCGACGTTGTAGAAACCCACAACCTTTTCCTCGGAATGAAAACCTTGTCCGACGATACTGAAATGCGTCATGTCGAGCCCACTGGCAGCAAGCTTGCGTACAGCGTCCTCTGCATCCTGATGATGAACGAATACAGCGACTACAGCGTCATGTTGATCCAGTTGGAGTGTCATGCTCTGTTCCTCGGTTGAGCGTGCTTGAGTTTTTTGGTTGGCACCAGCGATAGAGGGCTCCTCAGAGAACCATTGGTTTATCTGGTAATTCATTCGGCTCACCGCCGGCAACGGGAAAGTGTTTCGTCAGATGCTGTGTAACCGCCTGAACACCGCTGACTACGCCGCCTTTGTAATTGGATTGTTTGAAGGCGGCTTCCATCTGGCGGCAAATGCTTTGCCATTCTTGAGAGCCCGCCTTCGCGTGAATTCCGCGATCGGCAACAATCTCCACGTCCCGGTCAGCGAGCAACAGATAAATCAGCACACCGTTATTGTGAGCGGTGTCCCATATACGCAACTGCGAAAACACATCGATAGCGCGCTCTCGCGCGGACTGGCCCTTGAAAAGCGGTGTGCTATCCAGCGCGCCCTCCACGACGAAGCGGATTTCTCCGGCGTGTGCAGCCTCACTGGTTTTGATCGCTAGTTCGATCGCGATCAACGTTTCGCGGGGAAAAGCCCGTTTGACCTCCCAGTGGGTCATAGCGAGGTGTTTCATAATGCGTTTGATATTCATCGTCACCACCTCCCCGATGCGCCGCCGCCGCCAAACCCGCCGCCACCACCACCGAAGCCACCACCACTGCCTCGACCGAATCCTCCACGATGCCCCCCCATACCGTATCCACCCATACCGCCACCGACCAACGTGAACAAGAGCGCCATCACGCCCGCGCCCAACGCAATGAACAGTGCGCCGGCCACCAACCACGCGATAACGGCCACAACGCCTCCGGTGACTAGCGCACCTGGAAATCTGCCCAAAACGGGGCGCAGCACACTGCCGATCACGAGCGCAAGAATAAAAACGAGCGGACCATACTGCCGAATATCCGTAACACCGCCGATAGTTTGTGCGTTGGGTGCCGGCAACGGCTCGCCATCAATTACCCGGATCATCTGGTCGAGCCCGGCAGCAATGCCACCGTAGAAGTCTCCTTGCTTGAAGCGCGGTGTGATGATCTCGCTGATGATGCGTTTGCTGGTGGCGTCATTGAGCACGCCCTCAAGGCCGTAGCCTACTTCGATGCGAAGCGCACGGTCTGTCTTCGCGATAACCAGGATTGCGCCGTCATCCACTTTTTTCCGGCCTAACTTCCATTGCTCCGCAACGCGCAAAGCATATTGTTCGATCGCTTCCAGCTGGGTGCTGGGGACAATGAGAAGTGCGAGTTGAGTGCCTTTCTTGGCTTCAAACGTCCGTAAAGTTTGCTCGAGGCTGGCTGTCTGATCTGCGGTGAGCGTAGCGGTCTGGTCAGTGACCCGGCCAGTCAGGGGAGGGACTGCGACTTCAGCGCCCACGAGGAAAGACCAGCACAGCATTAAGACAAACAACGCCGCCGCGCTGGTCGTGCGCACCGTGGTCACTTGGCTGCTCCCTGACTACCGCTTGGGGGAAGAGCAGGCGCTGACCCAAAATCTACTGCGGGGGGCTTAGCGATTTCTTTTTCGTTTGCTACCGTGAAATTAGGCTTCTCTTTGTATCCGAATGCCATTGCCGTCAGATTGGAGGGGAAAGAGCGTACGGTGACGTTGAATTCCTGCACTGACTTGATGTAACGGTTACGCGCCACTGCAATGCGGTTTTCGGTGCCTTCCAGTTGCGCCTGCAAATCGCGAAAACCGGCGTCTGCTTTCAGTTGCGGGTAGTTTTCGCTCACTGCCAGCAACCGGGATAACGCTCCGGACAGCTCGCCTTGTGCAGCCTGAAACTTGGCAAAGGCGGCCGGGTCATTGAGCACCTCTGGCGTCACTTGTATGGAGGTCGCCTGAGCCCGCGCTTGCGTCACTTGGATTAGTACTTCTTTTTCATGCGCAGCATAGCCTTTGACGGTATTGACCAGATTAGGTACCAGATCCGCCCGACGCTGGTATTGGTTTACTACCTCAGACCAACTCGCTTTTATTTGTTCATCGTTGCTCTGGAATGTGTTGTAGCCACAGCCACTTAGGTTTAAAGCAACCAGCGTTGCCAGGAGGATCCATAATTTGCGCATTTTATTTTTCCAAAAACAGGTTTTCAAACCGGACAACATTGTGACTGTTGCGCCTTTGGCAATATCCTTGCCATGTTTTGGTTGCGAAGACTAAGTACTACCTATAAAAACTCTTCGCCACGGAGCGGCAATACCGCTCATCGCATTGCTACTAATGAGATCTTTTCGGATCCATCGCCGTTTGCATTTATTTGGTACCAATTGCAGTGACGGTATTGTGTGCCCGACGATTTCACACCCATGCCATTTAGATTAGACATGTCATCCTGCATCGCGTTCATGTACTCGGCCATCAATGTACAACGATCTTCAGGTATATTTTTCCTGAAGTCTGGGCGGTGTTGGTCATACTGGCAGAGTCAAATGAGAGCCGAGAGGAATAAAGTCAGAGTTGATATAAATCAGATGAAAAATTTCAGTTTCATGAGTTTTCCCTCTTTTCTTATGGATAGTGGATAAATTTACAGTACGAGGATGAGGGAAAAGATAGATTGATCTAGGTCAAAGTAACCAGAATGAACCTCCTCCGCTCGTCGCTTGTGATTTGCACCCTGCAAAGCTTTGGCTCAAGGGAAAATATGAGTCAAGAGAGCAGAGGTCTGATTTTCAGTAGCTTTACAGATTTTTGCGCCTGAAACAGGAATGACATCAAATATCGGCGGCTACTTCACACTGCCCTTGCTCTTGATAGTTCATACCGAAACGCAGGGTGTTATAGAACTGGCTCGGGTAGCGCTGTATTTGTTTTGAGGGCAGGGAGTCGCCACTTCAGCATGAGCTACATCACCTGCCTGGCAATCCACTGACCTCGTGTTGCCACACTGCGGCAGCAAGGCTTGCGTATAGGTCGCGACAGTGTCGGTTTCCTCCTTGCCGCATGATCGGGCCCGTGGGACCGGCTTATAACGAGACGCCCGGGGAAGTCTGCGCGCCCGCCGTAGGTGTAATTTGTGGCCGTACACTCTTGATACCGGCGAGCTTGGTCCGTTTGAGTAGCAAAGCGTTGATTGCCACGACGGCCGAACTACCCGACATCGATAATGCTGCGATTTCTGGCGACAAAGTAAACGGGTAGAAGACGCCGGCTGCCAGCGGGAAGGCGATCAAATTGTAACCAACCGCCCACCATAGGTTCTGATGCATCTTGTGCAGGGTGGCACGTGACAGTTCTATAGCACCGACGACATCATACGGGTCGCTTTTCATCAAAATGACCTGCGCGCTTTCCATAGCCACGTCGGTGCCGGCACCGATCGCGAAACCTACATCAGCCTGGGTCAGGGCCGGCGCATCATTGATGCCGTCGCCTACCATGCCAACTTTGTGCCCCTGCTCTTGAAGCTCCTTAAGCTTGGATGCTTTCTGGCCTGGGAGCACGTCGGCCAGCACCATGTCAATACCAAGCTCCTTGCCGATGCGATCAGCCGTGGCTTGATTATCGCCGGTAATCATCGCCACCTTTATACCGCGCTCCTGCAACTTGGCGATCGTCGCCATGGAGGTCGGCCGTACGGCATCGGCGATGGCGATTAGACCGATCAGCTTCCCTGCGCGAGCGACATACACCACGGTTCGGCCCCCACCCTGGAGTCGGATGGCTTCAGTGGCCAGCGCCTGCAATGGGATGTCTTCGGACTCCATCAGCTTGAGGTTTCCGAGCAGTACCTTCTCACCGTCGATCATCGCGTGAGCACCCTGACCATCGATGTTGGTAAATCCCGTCGCGACCTCGGCCTGCGAGGTCCCCAATCTTTTGAGCACCGCCAACGCCAAAGGATGCTCCGAGAACTTCTCCACCCCCGCTGCGGTAGCCAGCAACTGAGCTTCGGTGACGTCCTGGGCGGTGACCATCTCCACCACGTCAGGCTGCCCTAGTGTGAGTGTGCCCGTCTTGTCGAAAACGATGACGGTTAGCTTGGTAGCGTTCTCAAGTGCAGCGGCGTTTTTGAACAAGATACCGTTCATAGCGCCGAGCCCGGTACCGACCATTATGGCCATTGGGGTGGCCAGGCCCAGAGCGTCGGGGCAGGCAATAACGAACACCGTGATCGTTAGCGTCAAAGCGAACAGCAGTGGCTGGTCCAGGACCCAGAACCACACGCCGAAAGTGAGCAAACCAATGGCAATGGCTGCCAGAACCAGCCACTGCGAGGCTTGATCAGCGAGTAGCTGTCCGGGCGCCTTGGAGTTTTGGGCTTCCTGGACGAGTTTGACAATCTGGGCCAACGCCGTGTCGGCGCCAACCTTGGTGGCCTTGTAGCGAAAGCTACCGCTCTTATTGATCGTGGCGCCAATGACTGCATCACCAGGAGCCTTCTTCACGGGCATCGATTCTCCGGTCAGCATAGACTCATCGACCTCAGAGCTACCTTCGATGATTTCACCGTCAACCGGAATCTTATCGCCCGGCTTGATGATGACCGTCTCGCCCGTCAGCACCTCCGAGGTGGCCACCTCGGTCTCGACGCCAGCGCGTAGCACCGTGGTCATCGGCGGGGCCAGATCCATAAGGGCCCGGATCGCATCTGAGGCACCCGCGCGTGCACGCATCTCAAGCCAGTGGCCCAGTAGAATGAAGACCAGCAGCACGGCTGCGGCTTCGTAGAATACCTCGCCTTCATAGAGGAAGGTGGCCCCCACACTGAACACATACCCAGTGCCGACCGAGAGTAAAATCAGGGTCGCCATGTTGACCACCCGGTTACGCGCAGCACGCCAAGCGGCGATGAAGAAAGGCCAACCCGGATAGGCGATCGCGCCAGTGGCGGCGATGAACAGAAAAACCTTCCGATTGAGGTCGAACGGCGTTGCGAAATCGCCGAACATCTTGCCCATCGGCGAGTATAGGAAGACAGGAATTGCGAACAGCAGAGCAATAAAGAAGCGATTACGCATATCGTTGGCCATGTCCTGCATCGACATGCCGGGCGCATGGCCCATATCGTGCGTCATTTCACTCATCGGTTGCGCGGGCTTGGCGCTGTGACCCGCACGGGGATCACTCCCCGGTTCCATCTCGTTCGGCGCATGTCCCTTGCTACCACCCTGCACCATGTGGCCTTTATGCGTGTCTGCGGTCATCTTGTGATCTGTAGACTCGCAGACGTGAGCGGGAACGAGTTCACCACGGCAGTGGTAGCCGCAGTCAATGATGCGTTGCCGGATCTCTTGAGGCGACGTTTTCGCTTCGTCAAAGTGTACGGTGGCACTGCCGGCCACATAGTTCACTTCGACATGATGGACACCCGATAGCATTGCGATCTGTCGCTGGACGCCGGCCGCGCTCAGGGTGGAAATTAACTCCCCCACTTCGAAGGTGCTTGTTTTCATATTCGCTCCTGAGGGGCAGACATCAGCGCGCCAGTTTCCCAGCGTCGACGCAATTGGGCGTGAATTCGAATACGATGTCCCGATCCGGCTCGACGAGCTTGTTCTTCTTGCCTGCGTAATGTAGTCGCGAGAGGACGTCGCGTATAAGATTTAGGCGCGCTAGCCGCTTATTGTCAGCCCGTACGATGCGCCACGGTGAGATAGCGGTATGCGTTCGCATCAGCATTTCGTCGCGCGCAGCGGAGTACGCCTTCCAACGTTTAATGGCTACAGCATCAATCGGACTCGTCTTCCATTGCTTGAGCGGATTACGTTGCCGCTCGTCTAGTCGGCGCCGCTGCTCGTCCTTGCTGATATCGAGGTAATACTTCAGCAGCTTGATACCTGAGTTGACGAGCACTTCCTCGAACTTCGGCACCGATTGCATGAACTCCTCATGCTCGTCCTTAGAGCAAAAGCCCATCACATGCTCGACGCCGGCACGGTTGTACCAACTGCGATTGAACAGAACTAGCTCCCCAGCCACGGGAAGGTGGGCGACGAAACGCTGGAAGTACCATCCACTGCGCTCGCGGTCAGAGGGTTTATCGAGTGCCACGACGCGCGTTTCGCGCGGGCTTAGGTGCTCGACGACGCGCTTGATGCTGCCGTCCTTACCGGCGGCGTCTCGCCCCTCCAGCATCACGAGAATCCTATCGCCGCAGCCGATAAAGTGCCTCTGAAGCTTGACCAACTCAATCTGCAAAACTCGAAGCTGAGCTGCATAGTCATTATGTGAGATCAATGCCTCGGTTTGCCCCCTGCTGACGATAGGCTCAGCAGGCGTAATACCTGTGCCGCCTGAAACCGACAGAGTGACTGGATCACTTCCCCTGACATTTTTTTTCTTTTTGCTCATAGAAGTACTCCATCGTCCAGCTCGATCGTTCGGACCCTCAGGGCAAACTGATCTTGGTGACCACAGGTTAGATCTGGATCGGTGTCACGGACGCAGATTTTTAGGCGCTTACGCGCTGTCTGCACACGCACCCGATACGGGTACCTCCCTCGACATTAGGTTCCTTCTGCTGAGGTACAAGGCCCGAACAATTAACAGATGGAATGGGATTGATGCGGTTGCTTGCGTTGTTGAACCTGCTAACGCGATTCAGGTGTTGGTCCATAGCCGCCGGAATAAACGGAGTTAAAGGAGTGCCAGCGAGCCTTCAGGCAACATCGCTTCAGGTGGCCGATAGCCGCTTATGCAGCGACGGCAGAAAGCGTGGTGTCCTCGCAGCATAATCTGCGAACTCCGCGCCGAACTGCTTTCGCATCTCTGCCTCTTCTGTGATAGCCAGCCGCGCATACATCACTAGCAAAATAGGAAACATGAGCAAGGTCAGCAACGTCGGCCACTGGAACAGAAAGCCCAACAGAATAAGTACGAACGCAACGTATTGCGGATGGCGGATATGCGCATACGGGCCTGACACGGCGAGACCTTTGCGTCGCTGCGCGTGGTACAGGACATTCCACGCGCTGGACAGTAAATAGAAGCCGAAGCCAAGGAAGACATAGCTGGCGATGTGCAGCACACCGAAGTGCGGATCGCCCTTCTCTCCGAGTAGCGTCGACCACAGATGGCCGGTGTTGTGGGACAGTAGGTCGAGGCTCGGGAACTTCGTCTGAAGCCAGCCCGACATCAGGTAGATGGTCAGCGGGAAGCCGTACATCTCGACGAACAGAGCGACTATGAAGGCTGCGAACGCCCCGAAAGTGCGCCAGTCGCGTGCGGTCTGAGGCTTGAAGAAACTGAACGCGAACATGATGAAGATGGCCGAATTGAGGATGACGAGCATCCACAGTCCGTAAGCCGGGGTGTCGTGCATGACTAATCTCCAGTCTTTGGCGGCTGCGATGGTCCAGGGGGGGCTTTAGCCGACGGGTCTCCGTGATTGTGACCATGGCCGCCGTGCATGAAGAAGTGCATCAGCGGGCACGCCAGCAGCAGTAGAAACGGCAGCGCGCCAAAGAAGTGGGCACGGTGCTCGCTTAACAGAAAATACGTAGCAATGGCGCCAAAAACGATCAACCCGATCAAGTAGCGCGAGCTCCAAAAGCTTTGTGGCTCAGAGTTGTGCTGGAGGTGGTCGTGCTTCACTAGATTCTCCTTGGGGAGCCTACAGAGTTCGGAAAAAATCGTACGCTAAGGTTTTTCGGACTGCCATAGGCCGAGCAGTCGCGCGGCGACGATGAGGTACGCTCCCTGCGATGTGGAATTGCGGAAAGCAGACTCGGCAAGAAGCTGCTGATCCTCGCCGTACCACCCACGTGCGCCGGTGTGGGAACAGCCGCGGCAGCAGTCGGAAGAAATCCAGGTTCATTCCCAGAACCGCAGACACCGGCGCCGCGCACACTTTTTCCGCATTCCCGACGTAGCAAAGCGCCGCGAGCCGTAAGAGTGAGGCGCATGAGACTGCGGCGGTGATGACGGAACCAGTACATGAGCACTCCATAGACTTGTTAAGCCATGTCGATGTTCAGTTTAGACCGATAAGCAGCACACGAACTGACTTAAGTCAAACCAGTGGTTGTTTGCTGCTCACTCGGGCACTTGGTAGCTAATGCCATTGGGTCCGGCCCCGACTTTATGGCTGGCCACCACTGTGCGGCTGGCAGTATCGATCACAGAGAAGGTGCCGGCCTCTATATTGCTAACAAACACATAAGCGCCGTCGCTGCTGATGGCCATCGCGCGCCAAGAGCGATAAGGGGGAGATCGCAGAAAACGGAAATTTCCGTACACTAAGCGACACCCGACCGGCTTCAAGCTTTTTGTGACATGGGCTATGTCCGGTTGGAGTTCACCTCAATCAGGCGTCAGAACGATTACTCACCCCCCGTCAGAGTAGGGGCTATTCCTGCATTTTCTTACGCTATGGCGTCCACCTCTACGACCTCACCTGACAGACAGAGCGCTTAGCGTACGAAAATTTCCGTTTTCTCTATTCGCCCCATAAAGCACCTCGCTTGTCGTGTTCGGGTTGAGTATAGGGTGTAGCCCAAAGCATCATTGCGGCTCAGAAAAAGGAAAGCTCGCAATTTGACCAGTTTTTGGCAAAGCACGGACATCCCGCAGACAAGATGAGAAAGTAACCGGTTGCTCTACCTCGACCGCCACCAATCGCTACAACGCTGACTTGGTCGACCCGGACGTTTCGGGGGTTGTGTAGACGGGCGCAAAGCCACCGCCAGAGGTGCGAAAGTTGGTGGTTTGGCCCTGATACATGCGGGCGCTCACCCATTGCACCTTGGCGTCATAAGCGTACACGCGGAGGTCGAACTTCATGGGTATGGGCAAGTTGACCTCCCCGGTTGATCTATCGCTTGGTTTGACAATCGCCTGCGCCACATAGTCGCCCGCCAGGATATCCTGCCAGACTCCTCGGGTGAGCTTATCGCCCCGGTAAGCAGCTCGGCTGCCAAATCCTGCAACTGGTTTGAAGAAAAGACTGCGGCGCGCCGTCCATAGACGCTGTTGATCGCTGGCCCTAACCACTTCTGTGTGGGGAACGTGCTCCAACAACACATCTTGGATGGCTTGTGGCACACCGAGAAACTCTAACTGCGCCGCGTCGCTGAAGAGGGCTAGCCGGCGTTTGTCGGCATAAAGGGCATGGGATTGAGGATGCGGCGTCAACACAACGCCTTGATGGAGATATGCCTCGCGCAAAGCCGCACTGGTGGGTTGCTCCAGGTAGAAGTCTGTCAGCCGGTTGTACACCAGATCAATGACCAGATCGTCGTGCCATAAGGCGCTTTCACGCCAGTCCAGAGTGGCCGGATCGGCAATGACTGCACGTATGCCGTGTCGTTCGAATAATTGTTGGAAGAGCAGAAACTCAGGGTACAAATATTGATCCTGAGGTGATGAGTCGACGATGGCAATGGTTTTTAGCGGCCCACTACGTCCGGCAAGCAGCCACTCGTGACGGAACATCTCCACCATGGATTTTTCGAAAAATTCAATCTGGGCCAGCGTGGGTGCCATCGCCCCCAATTCAGCACAGCAAGCCCGGTGTGCCCTGGCCATCACGGCATTGAGCATCGCGCCACCGGCGTTGGTGTTGATCTCGATGAGTCCGACGGGGCCGTCGTTGAGGTGGAAGTCATAGCCAAAGAAAACGCCAAGCGGACCCGTCGAGGTCAGCTGCGCGACGGTTGGCGCCCCCGCCAGGACAAGCTCGCGGTATGCGGGCATGGCCACCACAGACTCAACAGCCCTTACGACTTCCGCCATGCGCTGTATCTGCTGCGCCGCCACGAATACAGGCTGGGAAGCAAACAGGTAGGGGCAGCGCTGTCGAACCATCGTCGACAGCGCTGCCGTACCCAGCTCCGAGTCCAGCGCATGAGCCAATGCATTCTGGTCAAGGCTGAGACAGAAGCACTCCTGGTTCAATAACTCAACAGCGCCGCTTGATGCGCAACGGTCTTGCGGCGGCAAGCTGGTATTCATAACCATGTACCGACCCAGGTAAGGCTGCGTTGAACGTGAAAATTCGGTCCCGTGCGTTGATCATACCCCATAGTAATCGATAGTAATCACGCAGCCCGAAAAATGAAAATCCCCGGTGCGGCCCGCTGGTGGCCTGTCGCTGAATACGACAAAGTTCGATACAGTCAAGCGAACTGAAACGGACGGAAATCCAATGCATAACACCGTTGCCCTACTGATTGACTACTGGAAGGCAGATCCCCTCGGCACGTACAACACCTGGTTTCTCTGGGAGGAACGCCTGAAGAACTTTCGCTCGATCCGGCGGGGTATTGGCCAGGTGGTACGCGATATCGATGCGGGAACTTTCGGAAATGCTTATCGAGGCTCGTCCTTGCAGACGGTCGTGGGGTCGGTTGCTGAGCAACGGCAAATATTCAAAGGCGCTGACCATGCTTTCTTGTGGAAACCCAAACTGCGCATCCCGGATATTTATGAGCATGAGATCAATCAACGCGCTTTTGCGAGGCTGCTGAATGCCTGCGACTGCTGCGACACCGCGGAGGCCGTGATTGAAGCGATCCAAAAGATCGATGCGCTCAAGATCAAGGGCCTGGGACCAGCCGTCGCCAATCTGCTCTATTTTATTCATCCAACTCTGGTTTGTCCCTTCAATACGGCTATCGTCAACGGTTTCAATGCTGTCACGGGAAGCAACGTGAAGTTGGGCCGATGGGACCATTACCTCTCCATGCGCGAGGGACTGATTCGCCTGAACGAACAACACCGCCACAAGCTGTCCAATGATTTGGGTGCTATCGCCGGCTTGATGTTTGATGTCGGCAGCGGCCGCTACGCTGCGCCCCCGCGCTTGGAGGACCCTGGCGTGATTGCCCTGTGGGAGCGCGATCTGCAACGCGTCCGTGAAGAGTCGGCCGCCGCGCAAAAGCAGTGGCTGCTGGCTCGGGAAAGTGATGCCACCCATACCCAGATCCAAGGCTGGTTGCGAGACATGGGCATGTCGCTGGGCTTCGATGTCTGGATTGCATCGAATGATCGCGGACGCGAATACGCAGACGGTTTTCTGGGGGACGGCTGCCTGCAGCAATGGCCGGGTGGCAATGGGCAAGGCCTGGATTCGGTTCGACTGATTGACGTCGTCTGGCTCGAACGGGGCAGCGCACAGGTTGCAGCGGCGTTTGAAGTCGAGCACTCCACGTCCATTTACTCGGGGATCGTACGCATGCTAGACCTTGCCCTGGGTACACAGGTAGGCGCCGCCAGCACCTTGTTTCTGGTCGCACCCGACAATCGCCGCGATGAGGTTGCGCAGCAACTCAAGAGACCCGCTTTCTCGCGGGTATCCGAGCTGGGTATCCGGTATCTTCCCTACAGCCAACTTAAAGAGCATAGGGAAACGATTGGGCGATTCGGTTCCAGTATCAAACCGTTGATGGAGATTTCCCAACTGCTCTAACTTTTCCTGGTCGAGGCTTGGCGGACTGCTTCAAAAGCCGGAAATACCAATGTGAAAGGCGTTTCGCCATCCTTTTGGCTGCGCACCCGGACTTGTCCGCCATGGGACAACATGATGGAACGCACAATGGCCAGGCCGAGTCCGGTACCGCCACCGGAACGCGCACGGCCGGAAAACGCGGTAAAAGCGATCAGTGACCCGCGCCAGATGGGCTGGGGGATTCCCTCACCCACGTTGGTCACACCGCCAAGGTAACGCTTGGGCCTTCTGCAGCGATGGCTAAGGTGACCGTTGAATTGGAAGCGGCATGACGGACAGCGTTAGACACCAGATTGGTGATTGCACGCTGCACCAGCAAACGGTCTCCCAAGATTTTTGCATCTCCGGTCACTTCCAAAACGATGCCCTTGTTTTCAGCGATCAGAGACAAATAGTCAGTTACTCGATTCGCTTCGTGAGTGATCGCTATGTGTCGAACATGACGGGATTCTGAAACAGCAGGCTAAACGCCTGCTCGCAGGCGGCGTTGCGGGCTTCGCGGATTTTTTCCAGGGCTTGGGTCACGCTCCCTGCGGCTGTACGCGACGGTCAAGGCGTCACGCTGATGCCGTTGGGGCCCTTGCCTACAGGAACGGTCTTCACCACCTTGCGCTCCTTCACGTCGAGCACGGAGACCGAGTTTACGTAGGTGTTGGTAATGTATGCATACCGTCCGTCACGGTCGACGACCACGCCATGAGCACCGGCGCCAGTCTCGACTGTCTTGGCGACCTTGAAACTCTCCAGGTCGATCAGGCTGACGATTTTGCCAGGCTTCTTGGGCGTGCCCTGGTTGGCCACCAGCAGCGTGCGCGAATCCGGCGTGACGTACAGCTGGATAGGCACCCTTCCGACGGCAACCTTGCGAATCACCTGGCGCGTGGCCGGGTCTATCACGGCGACGGCGTTTTCTTCCGACAGCGACACCAAGACAAGACGACCGTCCGGCGTGAAGCCGACTTGAGCCGGACCCTTGCCTACCTGCACC
>NZ_JMCL01000134.1 GCF_000690905.1 Pseudomonas sp. Ant30-3
AAAAGAACACTCGTCATCAGCTCTCGGCCTTAAGATCCCGGATTTACCTAAGATCTCAGCCTACCACCTTAAACTTGGACAACCAACGCCAAGCTGGCCTAGCCTTCTCCGTCCCTCCATCGCAATAACCAGAAGTACAGGAATATTAACCTGTTTTCCATCGACTACGCTTTTCAGCCTCGCCTTAGGGACCGACTAACCCTGCGTCGATTAACGTTGCGCAGGAAACCTTGGTCTTTCGGCGTGGGTGTTTTTCACACCCATTGTCGTTACTCATGTCAGCATTCGCACTTCTGATACCTCCAGCAAGCTTCTCAACTCACCTTCACAGGCTTACAGAACGCTCCTCTACCGCATCACCTAAGTGATACCCGTAGCTTCGGTGTATGGTTTGAGCCCCGTTACATCTTCCGCGCAGGCCGACTCGACTAGTGAGCTATTACGCTTTCTTTAAAGGGTGGCTGCTTCTAAGCCAACCTCCTAGCTGTCTAAGCCTTCCCACATCGTTTCCCACTTAACCATAACTTTGGGACCTTAGCTGACGGTCTGGGTTGTTTCCCTTTTCACGACGGACGTTAGCACCCGCCGTGTGTCTCCCATGCTCGGCACTTGTAGGTATTCGGAGTTTGCATCGGTTTGGTAAGTCGGGATGACCCCCTAGCCGAAACAGTGCTCTACCCCCTACAGTGATACATGAGGCGCTACCTAAATAGCTTTCGAGGAGAACCAGCTATCTCCGAGCTTGATTAGCCTTTCACTCCGATCCACAGGTCATCCGCTAACTTTTCAACGGTAGTCGGTTCGGTCCTCCAGTTAGTGTTACCCAACCTTCAACCTGCCCATGGATAGATCGCCCGGTTTCGGGTCTATTCCCAGCGACTAGACGCCCTATTAAGACTCGCTTTCGCTACGCCTCCCCTATTCGGTTAAGCTCGCCACTGAAAATAAGTCGCTGACCCATTATACAAAAGGTACGCAGTCACCCAACAAAGTGGGCTCCCACTGCTTGTACGCATACGGTTTCAGGATCTATTTCACTCCCCTCTCCGGGGTTCTTTTCGCCTTTCCCTCACGGTACTAGTTCACTATCGGTCAGTCAGTAGTATTTAGCCTTG
>NZ_JMCL01000135.1 GCF_000690905.1 Pseudomonas sp. Ant30-3
TGGTAAAAGATCGCCTTGCCCAGTTGGTCGGCGGTCCAGGTCACCGGTTTGTGGTCCGGGTAGTTGTAATCTCCACCGCAGAACACTTCGTTGCGGTTACCGGACGGGTCGAAGAAGTAGATGGTCTTGCCGTGGGTCAGACCGTGACGGGTCGGGCCGATATCGATCGAGGTGTCGGTCATGGAGATCAGGTCGGCGGCGCGAAGCACGTCTTCCCAGGTTTCGAGGTGGAAGGACACATGATGGAGGCGGCCTTTTTCCGGATGGTGAATGAAGGCCACGTCGTGGGCCTTGGTCGACAGACTGAGGAACTGGGCGACGCGCGTGCCATTTTCGTCCAGCACCTGTTCGGCCAGATAGAAGCCGAGCACCTTGGTGAACAGGTCATAGGTCGCCGGCAATTCGTCGCCATACATGAGGGCGTGGTCGAAACGCACAGCCGCCATACCTTTCAGATCGCGCGGCCATGCCTCGGGATTGACCTCATTCACACCCCACTTTCCAGTATATTCCTTGTCTGAATACAACTCGAAGTGATGCCCGGAGGGTGCCTGGAAGCGCACCCGTCGGCCACAACTGTTCAGTTCACCTGCGGGTAGCTGCTCAACGGCACAGCCATATGCCATCAGATCCCGCTCCAGTTGCCGGAGAGCATCCTCATCCACAACCTTGAAACCCATGAAATCCATGCCCGGCTCATCCGCTTCACGCAGCACCAGGGAAAACTTATCCACTTCGGTCCAAGCCTTCAAATAGACGCGCCCGAAGTCATCACGGTCCACTTCGATCAGGCCGAGCAGGTCGCGGTAGTGGGCCAGGGCACTCTCTAGATTGAGTACGCGCAGCTGGATGTGGCCGGGTCGCAGAACGCCTTTTTTCATGACGGCACCTCTTGTTTCATCTGTTGTTTTTGTCGCCTTCGCTATTAGGGCAAAGACATTCGATGCTCAGATCGGACTGCGGAAATACCTGGCATGCCAGCGCCAAGCCTTGGCTCTCCAACTCGGGCGGCACGTGATGGCAGCTCATGCGACCGCGACGGTAATTGCCATGCAGCACATGGACCTTGCACAGCCCGCAACCGCCGCCGCGACAGCCCACCGGAATGCAGCGTTTGTGCTGGGCTTCCATGGCGCGCAGTACCGACTGGCCCTCCGCACAGCGGAATGACTGGCCGCTTAGCACTTCGAACACCTCGTAGCCGGCACTGTTCATATTCATCCCAGATACACTAAACATGACGGAAGTATCCCCCAACAGCTCTGCGTGATGCCGGCATAACCCCCCCGAAAATGAGCGTCAGGGATCTTATGTACGTTGCTTCTTCGCATGTCGATTTCTCTTCTTAACCAGACATAAGGGTCAACCCAGGTCTCCCCCTGCCACCGGAAGAGTTATACCGGTGATGTAGGAGGCGGCGTCAGAAGCAAGGAACAGAATTGCCTCGACCTGCTCGTCAATGCTTCCGTAGCGTTTCATAAGGCTGCTGTCGAGGGACTGGTCGACGATCTGCTGGTACCAGACCTTCTCCTGCTCACTCGGCTCGGCGCTATTGCGCGGAATCCGCCGTGGCGGCGCCTCGGTGCCACCCGGTGCGGTGGCGTTGACGCGGATGCCGCGCTCGGCGGTTTCAAAGGCCAGACAGGCGGTCAGGGCGTTGACGCCACCCTTCGCCGCGCCGTAAGGCACGCGATGGATCCCGCGCGTGGCAACGGAGGAAACATTTACGATGGCGCCACTGCCCTGCTCGAGCATTAGCGGCAGCGCGGCGTGGCAGCACCATAGGGTAGGGAACAGTGAACGCCGCACTTCGGCCTCGATCTCGTGTTCCTGGTAATGCTCGAATGGCTTAGCCCAAATGGTGCCGCCAACGTTGTTGATCAGAATGTCCAGCCGACCGAAGCGCTCGAGCGCCGCCGCCATCACCCGTTGGCACTCGGCGAACTGCTCAAGGTCGGCGGTCAGGGTCAGCACCTCAGCGACTCCGACCAGTTCGTCGGCCAGCTCATGTATTAGCTCGGAACGGTCGACTAGCAGCAGCCGACCGCCTTCGGCCGCCATCCGTTCGGCCACACGGCGACCGATGCCCTGGGCAGCGCCGGTGATAACGGCAGTCTTGTCCTGGAAACGTTTGTTCATGAACCACCTCGGTTGTGTAGCCCAGATGCAATTTTGGGAAAGTTCGCAGGGAACCTGGGGCCTACTGAACGAATAAAACAGGCCCGCTCACCTAGTAAGCGGACCAAAGGAGCCTCTAGGCGCTGGCGGCGAACTTCTCATAATAGAAATTGGCCGGCTGGATGCCCTGTGCGCGAATGTACTGACTGACCGCCTCGACCATCGGTGGCGGACCGCAAAGGTAGACATCTACCTCACCGCCGTTGAGGTGTTTGGGCTCGATGTACTGGGTCACATAGCCCTTTTGCGGATAGGCGCTGTCTGGGCTGGCGACGCAGGCGGTGTAGCTGAAGTTGGGAATGCGCGCGGCGAATGCCTCTAGCTTGTCCATTTCAACCAGATCGTAGTCATGGGTGACGCCGTAGATCAGATGGAGCGGGTGCTCGCTGCCCTGCTCGGCGATCTTCTCCAGCATCGCGGTGAACGGTGCTAGGCCGGTACCGCCCGCCAGCAACAGCAGCGGCCGCTTGATCTCGCGCAGATAGAACGCGCCCAGCGGACCAGCCAGACTGACGCTATCGCCGACCTTGGCGAGGCTGGTCAGGAAGCTGCTCATCAGCCCGCCCGGCACGTTGCGGATCAGGAAGCTGACCTCACCATCCTTTTGCAGCGAGCTGAAGGAATAGGCGCGGGTCTGGTCGCTGCCCGGCACTTGCAGATTGACGTACTGGCCCGGCAGGAACGCCAACTGGTTCAGCGATGCGCTTTTGATAGACAGTGAGATGGTGCTCTCGGACAGCTGACGCACGTTGCTGATCGCTGCCTGATAGCTGGCCTGCTGGGTCTTGCAGACGTCCGATGCGGCCGGAACGCGAATCACGCAGTCGCTTTCGGCGCGCATCTGGCAGGTCAGCACGTAGCCCTGCTCGGCTTCGGCTTCGCTAAGTGCATCCTCGATGTACTCCTCGCCGAGGTCGTAGCGGCCGCTCTCGGCGAAGCATTTGCAGGCGCCGCATGCACCGTCTCGGCAGTCCATGGGTAAATTGATGCCTTGGCGGTAGGCAGCATCAGCAATAGTCTCGCCAGCATTAGCATCGATGAAACGAGTGACGCCGTCTTCGAAGTTCAGTGCAACCTTGTGTGTCATGGCGGCACCTCAGACGTGGTATACATCGATGAACTGGCG
>NZ_JMCL01000136.1 GCF_000690905.1 Pseudomonas sp. Ant30-3
GGCGAGGGAGCTTGCTCCCGCTGGACTGCGCAGCAGTCCCTTTTTGTTCAGGTAGAAAAGAGCGGGCGTTTCGCACTGGGGCGCCAGCCCGGCCCAGCGGGAGCAAGCTCCCTCGCCACAGGATTTCACCAGGCTTGGGCACTACGTGATAAAGCGAGGTTTTGAAAGTACGTGATGGACCTGTTTCGCAGTGCCCCGATTGCTCAGCCATTGGCCGCGCGCTTGCGTGCGGCTAACCTGGACGAGTACGTCGGTCAGGAACACCTGCTCGCTCGCGGCAAGCCTTTGCGCGAAGCGCTGGAGCAGGGTGCTCTGCACTCGATGATTTTCTGGGGGCCGCCGGGTGTCGGTAAAACCACCCTGGCGCGTTTGCTCGCAGAAGTCTCCGACGCGCACTTCGAGACCGTTTCGGCGGTACTCGCCGGGGTCAAGGAAATCCGCCAGGCCGTGGAAATTGCCAAGCAGCAAGCGGGGCAATACGGCAAGCGCACCATCCTCTTCGTCGATGAAGTGCATCGCTTCAACAAATCGCAGCAGGATGCGTTCCTGCCGTACGTCGAAGACGGCACGCTGATTTTCATCGGCGCGACCACTGAAAACCCCTCTTTCGAACTCAACAACGCTTTGCTCTCGCGGGCGCGTGTCTACGTACTCAAGAGCCTCGACGAAGCGGCGCTGCGCAAATTGGTCCATCGCGCGCTTACTGAAGAGCGTGGTCTCGGCAAACGGCAGCTGACCCTCAGCGATGAGGGCTTTCAGATGCTGCTGTCAGCCGCCGATGGCGATGGCCGGCGCCTGCTCAACCTGCTCGAAAATGCTTCGGACCTGGCGGAAGATGACAGCGAGATCGGCACCGACTTGCTGCAGAGTCTGCTCGGCGACACCCGTCGGCGTTTCGACAAGGGTGGCGAAGCCTTCTACGACCAGATTTCCGCCCTGCACAAATCGGTACGCGGCTCCAACCCCGACGGCGCGCTGTATTGGTTCGCGCGGATGATCGACGGCGGTTGCGATCCGCTGTACCTGGCTCGGCGCGTAGTGCGCATGGCCAGCGAAGACATCGGCAACGCCGACCCGCGCGCCCTGAGCCTGTGCCTGGCAGCGTGGGAAGTGCAGGAACGGCTGGGCAGCCCCGAAGGCGAGCTCGCCGTCGCGCAAGCCATCACCTACCTGGCCTGCGCGCCGAAGAGCAATGCGGTTTACATGGGTTTCAAAGCGGCGATGCGCAGCGCCACCGAACACGGTTCGCTGGAAGTGCCGCTGCACCTGCGTAACGCCCCGACCAAGCTGATGAAGCAATTGGGTTATGGCGACGAATACCGCTACGCCCATGACGAACCGGACGCTTATGCGGCCGGCGAAGATTACTTCCCGGATGAACTCGACCCTCAGCCGTTCTATCAGCCGGTGCCGCGCGGCCTCGAGCTGAAGATCGGCGAGAAACTGAACCACCTCGCTCAACTCGACCGTCTCAGTCCCCGGCAGCGGAGAAAATAGTGCTCCCATTGATCGTTGCAGTTTCCATTGGCGGCGTCGCCGGTACGCTGTTGCGCTTTGCCACCGGCAACTGGATCAACGCGAATTGGCCGCGGCACTTCTATAGCGCGACGCTGGCCGTTAATATCGTGGGCTGTTTGCTGATCGGCGTTCTTTACGGTCTGTTTTTGATCCGTCCGGAGGTGCCCATCGAGGTCCGTGCCGGGCTGATGGTCGGCTTCCTCGGGGGCCTGACGACATTTTCATCCTTTTCACTGGATACGGTGCGCCTGCTGGAAAGCGGGCAGGTGCCGCTGGCCCTGGGCTATGCGGCCATCAGCGTATTCGGCGGGCTGCTTGCCACCTGGGCTGGCCTGTCCCTGACCAAACTTTGATAACGAGAGACCGACATGCTCGATTCCAAACTGTTACGTAGCAACCTTCAGGACGTAGCGGACCGCCTCGCATCCCGTGGATACACGCTGGATGTGGCGCGCATCGAAGCGCTGGAAGAACAGCGCAAGACCGTCCAGACCCGCACCGAAGCCCTGCAGGCTGAACGTAATGCGCGTTCCAAATCCATCGGTCAGGCGAAGCAGCGCGGCGAAGACATCGCGCCGTTGATGGCGGACGTCGAGCGCATGGCCGATGAATTGAGCGCCGGTAAAGTCGAGCTGGACGCGATCCAGACCGATCTGGACTCGATCCTGCTGGGTATTCCGAACCTGCCGCACGAATCCGTGCCGGTCGGCAAGGATGAAGACGACAACGTCGAAGTGCGCCGCTGGGGCACGCCGACCGCATTTGATTTCCCGGTTCAGGACCACGTCGCCCTAGGTGAGAAGTTCGGCTGGCTGGATTTCGAAACCGCTGCCAAGTTGTCCGGCGCACGTTTCGCCTTGTTGCGCGGCCCGATCGCACGTCTGCACCGCGCACTGGCGCAGTTCATGATCAACCTGCACACCAGCGAGCACGGTTATGAAGAGGCCTACACGCCTTATCTGGTCCAGGCACCGGCGCTGCAAGGCACCGGTCAGTTGCCCAAGTTCGAAGAAGACCTGTTCAAGATCGCCCGCGAAGGCGAAGCCGATCTGTACTTGATCCCGACCGCTGAGGTCTCCCTGACCAATATCGTTGCCGGCGAAATCGTCGATGCGAAATTGCTGCCGATCAAATTCGTCGCGCACACCCCGTGCTTCCGCAGTGAAGCTGGCGCATCGGGTCGCGATACCCGCGGCATGATTCGTCAGCACCAGTTCGACAAGGTCGAAATGGTCCAGATCGTCGAGCCGTCGACATCGATGGAAGCGCTGGAAGGCCTGACCGCCAACGCCGAGAAGGTCCTGCAATTGCTTGAATTGCCTTATCGGACCCTGGCACTGTGCACTGGCGACATGGGCTTCAGCGCGGTCAAGACCTACGACCTGGAAGTGTGGATTCCGAGCCAGGATAAATACCGCGAAATTTCCTCGTGCTCCAACTGCGGCGATTTCCAGGCCCGACGCATGCAAGCGCGCTTCCGCAACCCGGAAACCGGCAAGCCGGAACTGGTGCACACCTTGAACGGCTCCGGCCTGGCGGTGGGTCGTACGCTGGTGGCGGTGCTGGAAAACTACCAGCAGGCCGACGGTTCGATCCGTGTGCCGGACGTCTTGAAACCGTACATGGGTGGCCTCGAGGTCATCGGCTAAATGGACTATCTGCCGCTGTTTCACAACCTGCGCGGCAGTCGTGTGTTGGTCGTCGGCGGGGGGGAGATTGCTTTGCGCAAATCCCGCCTGCTGGCCGAAGCCGGTGCGCTGCTGCGGGTTGTCGCACCTGAAATCGAACCGCAACTGCGCGAGCTGGTGGTCGGCAGCGGTGGCGATTGCCTGTTGCGTGGCTACGTCGAAGCGGATCTTGACGGTTGCGGGCTGGTGATTGCCGCCACTGATGATGAACCGTTGAATGCGCGGGTCTCCGCCGATGCTCATCGGCGCTGCGTGCCGGTCAACGTGGTCGATGCGCCTGCGCTGTGCAGCGTGATTTTCCCGGCGATTGTTGATCGTTCTCCGTTGATTATCGCGGTGTCCAGCGGCGGCGATGCGCCGGTGCTGGCGCGGTTGATTCGGGCCAAGCTGGAAACCTGGATTCCTTCCACTTACGGGCAACTGGCCGGCCTGGCTGCGCGTTTTCGCAGTCAGGTCAAAGGTCTGTTCCCGGATGTGCAGCAGCGCCGGGCGTTCTGGGAAGATGTTTTCCAGGGTCCGATTGCCGATCGGCAACTGGCCGGGCAGGGCACTGAAGCAGAGCGCCTGCTGCTGGCCAAGATTGCCGGCGAAGCACCGGCCACCACGGGAGAGGTTTATCTGGTGGGCGCTGGCCCGGGTGATCCCGATCTGCTGACCTTCCGCGCGTTGCGCCTGATGCAGCAAGCCGATGTAGTGCTGTATGACCGTCTGGTAGCGCCGGCAATTCTCGATTTGTGCCGTCGCGATGCCGAGCGGGTTTACGTCGGCAAACGTCGCGCTGAACACGCGGTGCCACAGGATCAGATCAATCAGCAATTGGTCGATCTGGCCAAGGCCGGCAAGCGCGTTGTGCGGTTGAAGGGCGGCGACCCGTTCATCTTCGGCCGTGGTGGTGAAGAGATCGAAGAACTGGCGGCTCATGGCATTCCGTTCCAGGTGGTGCCGGGCATCACGGCCGCCAGCGGTTGCGCCGCGTATGCCGGGATTCCGCTGACCCACCGCGATCACGCCCAGTCAGTACGCTTTGTCACCGGTCACTTGAAAGACGGCTCCACCGATTTGCCGTGGGCCGATCTGGTCGCGCCGGCGCAGACCCTGGTGTTTTACATGGGCCTGGTGGGGTTGCCGGTGATCTGCGAGCAGTTGATCAAACACGGCCGCTCAGCCGACACGCCGGCGGCGCTGATTCAGCAGGGCACCACGGTCAACCAGCGAGTGTTTACCGGCACGTTGGCCGATCTGCCACGGCTGGTCGCGGAGCATGAAGTGCATGCTCCGACGCTGGTGATTGTGGGTGAGGTGGTGCAGCTGCGCGAGAAACTGGCGTGGTTCGAAGGGGCTCAGGCACAGGTCTGAATTGTGGTGAGGGGATTTATCCCCGTTGGGGCGCGCAGCGGCCCTTGCCCTTGGGTTTCAAGGAGGGGACTGCTGCGCAGTCCAACGGGGATAAATCCCCTCGCCACACATTAATCCCCTCGCCACCCATGATTTCCTTCGCCGTGAAGGCTTTGATCAGCTTTTCTGCCAAACCCCCTTCCCATTCAACCGCGCCCGATCATGCGGCGCCGCGAAATCCTGCTCCGGCCCTTTCGGCACAATCCCTGTCGGATTAATCGTCTTGTGACTGCCGTAGTAATGATTCTTGATGTGGGTGAAATCCACCGTCTCGGCAATTCCCGGCCACTGGTACATTTCCCGCAGCCAGTTCGACAGGTTCGGATAATCGGCGATCCGCCGCAGGTTGCACTTGAAGTGACCGTGGTACACCGCGTCAAAGCGAATCAACGTGGTAAACAAGCGCACGTCTGCCTCTGTCAGGTATTCGCCGACTAGATAACGATTGGCGCCTAACAGCTGCTCCAGTCGATCCAGCTCGGCAAACACCTCATCGAACGCTTCTTCATAAGCCTGCTGTGACGTCGCAAACCCGGCGCGATACACGCCATTGTTCACCGCTGGATAAATACGGTCGTTCAACGCATCGATCTCGGCTCGCAGCGGTGCGGGGTAGAAGTCCAGTTTATTGCCGGTCAACTCATCAAAGGCGCTGTTGAACATGCGGATGATTTCCGCCGATTCATTACTGACGATGCGGTTCTGCTGCTTGTCCCAGAGCACTGGCACGGTGACACGGCCGGTGTAGTCGGCGGTGTCGGCGGTATAGCGCTGGTGCAGGAAGCTCAGATCATCCAGTTTGTCGCCGGTGGAGCCGTGGGATTGGTCGAAGGTCCAGCCGTTCTCCAGCATCAGGTAGCTGACTACCGACACGTCGATCAGGCTGTCGAGGCCTTTGAGTTTGCGCAGGATCAGCGTGCGATGCGCCCACGGACAGGCGAGGGAAACGTACAGATGATAGCGGCCGGGTTCGGCTGCAAAACCACCGACGCCGCTGGGTCCTGGCGTGCCGTCTGCGGTCACCCAATTGCGGCGCTGTGCTTGCTCGCGCTGGAATGCGCCGTCCTTGCTGCTTTCGTACCACTGGTCATGCCAGCGACCTTCAACTAACAAACCCATGTTCAGGACTCCTCCACCAATAAGCGTTGGAGAAGAGTCTATTCGCATAGGTTCGATAAAATAGCGCAAAGGTTGGGCGCTTATGATCGGTTAAATCGATTTGTCTCGCGCGTCCCAGTATTGCTGGGCGGTCTGGAAAGCCTGTTCGCGCGGTTGTCCGAGGCCACGCAGCGCCAAGGCCATGGTGGCGATGAGTGCCATTTGCGGATAGCTGTCGACCACATCGCCGCGCCACACCGCCTTCAGCTGTTGAGGATCGAGCGAAGCAGGTTTGACGTGACGCTGGCTCGACATCTGCGGCCATTCCTCGTCCCAACTCACGCCGCCGGTGGTGCCATACAAATGACTGGCAGCATCCGGATTGATTTCAATCTCGCCGCCGTCGCCCTTGACCACAATCGCGGTGTCACCGAGCAAGCCGCTGGCATCGCGGTGCACGGCCTGGTAACCGGGGTGAAAAATGCTTTGCAGGCCGCAGCGGGCGCCCAGTGGATTGAGAATTCGCGCCAGGGAATGAATCGGCGAGCGCAGGCCCAGTGTGTTACGCAAGTCGATCATGCGCTGCAAGGGCGGCGCCCAGTCGATCAGGGGCATGAACGCCAGTCCGCCGTTATCCAGCGCCGAACCGACCTGTTGCCAGTTGCGGCACAGGGGGATTTTCAGTTCATTGAGCAGTTGCTCGCTGTACAGGCGCCCGGCCGTGTGTGCGCCGCCGCCGTGCATGAAGATGCGCAAGCCGTTTTGCCCCAGGCACTTGGCTGCCAGCAGATACCAAGGCAGATGGCGCTTCTTGCCGGCATAGGTCGGCCAGTCCAGATCGACATTCAATGCCGGCGCTTGCAACCGCTGACGCAAGGCTTCGGTGAACCCGGCCATTTCTTCGGCGCTTTCTTCCTTGTGCCGCAGCAACATCAGAAACGCACCAAGCTGGGTGGCCTCGACCTGGTCGTCGAGCACCATGCCCATGGCGACCCGGGCTTCTTCGCGGGTCAGGTCGCGGGCTCCCCGTTTGCCTTTGCCAAGAATGCGCACGAACTGGGCGAAGGGGTGTTCGGCCGGCGTTTCGAGGGTCAGCGCTGGGTAATCGGTCATAAGCAGTTCGTCGGTTTGGGCAGGCCCGCCAGTTTCGCGGCGAGTTTGGCAGGGGTGCCTTTGAACAGTCGGTTCAGGTGCAGGCTGTTGCCTTTTTCCGGGCCGAGCTTCAACGCGGTGTATTTGATTAGCGGACGTGTCGCTGGCGACAACTGGAATTCGGCGTAAAAGCTGCGCAGCAATTCGAGAATTTCCCAGTGCTCGGCGCTTAACTCGATGCCCTCGGCGGCGGCCAGGGCGCTGGCCACGTCGGCGGACCAGTCGCTCAGTTCAAGCAGAAAACCGTCCTTGTCCAACTCGATGGCGCGCGCGCCTACCGTCAGGGAATTCATAGCCAGCTGTTGACCTTGTCGTAGTGGATCGACAGTTCGACGAAGGCCGGGTAATCGACGGCCGTGGCTTTTTCAGGAATGGCCAGCGCGCGCGCCTGGGCGTCTTCGGCCAGCACGAACAATGTCGGGCTTGCGGCGGCTAGCGCAGTGAACGGCGCCGTGCCGGGTTGCAGCGCATACACGGCGTCGCCGGTCAGCAGCACTGCATCGTTGGCGCCGATCACGCGCAGGCAGCTGGTCAGTCGGTCATCGCCGAACGGGGAATGAGACAACACGTGCAAAGTCGACATCAGAGGGTGATCACCTGGTCGTAACGGTCAATGAGTGCGGTGATTTGCGGCGCGGTCAGCACTTGGGCGTCTTCGATGGACAAACCGGCCGGGTCGAGCCCGCGTTCGGCGGTGCTGTCGGCGCAGACGAACAGGTCTTCCACACCAAACATCGGCAAGGCCTGCAAATTGGCGCTCAGGTCCTTCAATTGCAAAGCCTTGGCGTCTTGCTTCGCGGCCAGTTGAAACACACCGTCATCGAGAAACAGCAGGCCGATCGGCAGATCGAAGGCGCCGCCGGCCAGCACGATGTCCAGAGCTTCGCGGGCACCCGGTCCCGACCACGGTGACTGGCGGCTGATAATCAGCAAGGATTTGGGCATTTCACGCGCCTCCGAAACAGATCAGGCGGTCGGCATCCTGCACCGCGTCGTGCAACTGGCCCAGACCGGACAATTCCCACGGCGCACCAACGGCAACCGCTTCGCGCTGATAACGGCGGGCTTCTTCTTCGTTCAACACGCCACGACGCAGGGCGGCAGCAATGCACACGACGCCGTCGAGTTGATGCTCGCTGACAAAGGCGCGCCATTGTTTGGGCAAATCCTGTTCATCCTGCGGCGTAACCACGCTGTCGGACGCGTTGTAGACGCCATCCTGATAACAAAACAGCCGGACAATTTCATGACCGCCGGCCAGCGCGGCCTGGGCGAACAGCAAGGCGCGGCGCGAGGAGGGCGCATGGGCAGCGGAAAACAGCGCGATGGCGAACTTCATGACGGACTCGGGTCAACGGAACTGTGGGCATGATAAAGCTTTATGGGTGGGGCGGCGAAGTGGGTTTGCTCAAGACCCGAGTTGCCGCCTTCGCGAGCAGGCTCGCTCCCACAGGGGGGAGTTGTGCCGTACATATCATTGAAATCCACCACAGCACCCTGTGGGAGCGAGCCTGCTCGCGAAAGCGTCCAGTCAGACAACAACAATATTGCAGGTAAGCACCCGATCAACGTGGCATATACCCCAACTGCCACCGCCGCGGAATCTTCAACGACAGCAACCCGATCGCGCCCGCCAGCAACCCGCTGACAAACAACGCGCTGAGCCCAATGTGATGCTCCAGCACCGCACCCAGCACCGCGCCGGCAAACATTCCGGCCCAGGGAATCAACTGCACCCGCCAGCCATTGCGCCGTTCGCCGAGCATCCAGCGTCCCAGGCCGCGGCCGAAGCGTGACAGGGCGCCGGTGACATAGGTCAGGCCGACCGGCAGGCCATTCACTTCCTCCACGGCGGCATTGAGCATGCCCATGGCGATGATCGCCGCCAGCAACGCCGGCAGTTTTTCCTCATACGGCCAGGCAGCAGCGCCGCAGAGTAGGGTGGCGATGCACAGCAATAAAGGCAGCGCCCGCCGACCGCCAAGACGGCTGGCGACGATGCCCAGGGCGTTGCCGATGATGAACGTGGCCACGATGATCAGCAGGCGCAGGGTCAGGCCCATGTCGCCGTCGCTGATGGCCACGGCGAGACGGGTGGTGTTGCCGCTCATGAAGGAAACGAAGTCGCCGCTGGCCATGAAGCCGATGGCATCGGTCATCCCCGCCAGTACCGAGAGTGCGGCCACCAGCGACAGGCCGACGCGTCCGCGCCATTTCTGGCTATGCAGATGGCCCGGACTGGCGTGGGTACTGGGGGACGAGGGCAGCATCGTTAGATAAATCCTGGAGCGGCGACGGTCACTTGTTCAATCCATATAACTCGCAATACTCCAGCCAGTCCATCCCTGCCATCTCGGCCACTTCCTCGTGCACTTCCATGCGCTGCGCCTGATAGTCCTCGGCGCTCGCAGCGGTCAGTTGCAGGGTCAATTCCCAGGCAAACAGGTCCAGGCGTTCCGCTTCGGCTTCGAAGGCTTCGTGCAAACGCTCATCGCGGTACTGCGCAGCGGTTTCACCCTTGGCCTGCGCCAATAACGGATTGAGATTGTCCAGTTCATGGCGCAGTTCGGGGCGCTCATCGAGAAATTTCTGCAGGGCCTGTTCGTGCTGCTGTTCGCTTGCCGGCATGGTCGCTCCTTGAGGAATTATTACGAAGACTGCTTCTTGGCCTTGGCCGCCGCCGCCAGGCATTCGAGGGCGAATTGCTCGGGATAGGTCATCTGGATCGGCGTGGTCTCGCCTTTGACGGTTCTTTCACCTTCGAGGATGTAGCGAATCCGCTTGTCGGTGACGCCGATGCGTTTGGCGATCCACGATGGCGTTTGTCCGATCTGACTGATCAGCTTGTCGGCATATTCAGCGGTCGGTTTGTAAAATTCGGCATTGGGTGTCATGGGACGTTCCAGAAAAATAGGCCCGGGTAACACGGGCGATGTGGCATTCGGCGCGACAGGGTGCGCGAATCATTGCGCGGTGTCGCGCTATAAATGAAGTAAAGCAGAACGATACGCCGCGCCACGATGATACAGTCCGTTTTTTCTTGATGAGCAACAAGCAATGCGAATTCTGATGGTGGCGCTGGCCGTGACGTTGCTGGCGGGATGCGCCGGTTCGGCGATGAATGATGCCCGCACGGGCACCCCGTACAAAACCCTGACCTCGGAAAAACCGGAAAAAGTCGTGGCGCAGTGCGTGCAGTTTGCCTGGCAGGATGAGGCGGTATTCGGCGTTGACGCCGGCGCGTATCTGCAGCCCGGCAAGAAGGGCGGCTCCACGGTTTACACGCGATCGGCGGAGTCGTTTGTCGATCTGACGACAGCGGTGACGGGAACAGAATTGAGCTATTACGCCCAGCGTGACGACTTCGTTGCCAAACGCCGGTTAGCGGCGCTGGCGACCTGCCTCTGAGCTGTGGGAGCAAAGCTTGCTCGCGATGAACTATTACCCGGTTTGTCTCACTGCCGCCATCGCGGGCAAGCCTTGCTCCCACAATTTCACTGCCGCCATCGCGGGCAAGCTTGCTCCTACTGGAAGCATTTAAATCGCAACAATGTGTCAAACGTGGTTGAGCAGGCGTTTCTGTAGAAAGAAGCGCCGATGGCCCGGTGGGTAGTCGGCGATCTGGCCTACTTCGCTGAAGCCCAGCTTCTTGTAAAACTCCGGCGCCTGAAAGTCGAAGGTGTCCAGCCAGATGCCCACGCACCCCTTTTCCCTGGCCAGGTCCTCGGCCATCTTCATCAGCCGTGAACCCATGCCCTGGCCACGCGCCTCATCCGGCACCGACAGCAATTCGATAAACAACCATTGATAGAAGAACCGGCCGTACAGGCCGCCGAGGATCACATCGTTGTCATCGCGCACCAGTAGCGCGAGCAATTCGGACTTGCCGTCACCCGCTTGCGCAAGGTTATAGGCGCGCAACGGTGCAAGGATCGCTTCTCGATCCTCGGGCGTCGGCTCTTGGGTCATTTCTATGCGTAAAGTCATCGGCTACATCCTTTTGGCGTTGATGCTTGAGCGTATCCGGGTCGCCGTGAATGTTCCATCCCCGCACGTGGAACCCTCGCGAGTGCGCAGATGTCTAGGCATTACAGCGTCATTTCAGAACGCGGCCGATGAGGATTGCCAGTGAACATTTTTGAAGCCTTGCGCGAAAGCCACGAGCGCCAACGCACCTACGCCGAAGCGGTTGTCCAGACCAGTGGCGACACCCCGGAGCGTAAAGAAGCGTACGAACGACTCAAAGCCGAACTTCAAGCGCACGAGACCGCTGAAGAACGGCATTTCTACATTCCGCTGATGCAATTCGATAATGGCGTTGACCTGAGCCGTCATGCGATCTCCGAGCATCACGAGATGGACGAAATGATGGAAGAGCTCGACGAGACCGAGATGTCCAGCCCGTCTTGGCTGGCGACGGCGAAAAAGCTCTCGGATAAGGTCCATCACCATCTCAAGGAAGAAGAACAGAAGTTCTTCCAGAGCGCCGGCAAACTGCTCGATGAAAAACAGAAAATCAGCCTTGCCAAAGATTATCTGAAGGAGTTCGACGAGCAGCTCAAGTTAGCGTGATGTCATCCAACATGCGCTTCATTTGACGGGAAATGGATAGATGGCCAATACAGCCGAGCGGGTCAACATCCTCGAGTCTCAGGTGTTGTCCCACGACTGGTACCTGCTGAAGAAAATCACCTTCGATTACCTGCGCAACAACGGCGAATGGCAACGTCAGACCCGCGAGGTTTACGACCGGGGCAATGGCGCGGCGATTCTGCTGTTCAACCGGGAAAAGAATACCGTCGTGCTGACGCGTCAGTTTCGTTTGCCGGTGTTCGTTAACGGTCACGACGGTTTGCTGATCGAAGTTGCGGCCGGGCTTTTGGAAGGAGCTGCGCCGGAAGAACGGATTCGCGATGAAGCGGAGGAGGAGACGGGTTATCGCGTGCATCACGTGCAGAAAGTTTTCGAGGCGTACATGAGCCCCGGTTCGGTGACGGAAAAGCTGCATTTTTTCATCGCCGAATATGATGCTTCATCCAAGGTCAGCGAGGGTGGCGGGCTGGAAGCGGAAACGGAAGAACTGGAAGTGCTGGAGTGGTCGTTCGACGAAGCGCTCCAGGCTTTTTATCGCGGCGAAATCTGCGACGCGAAAACCATCATGCTGCTGCAGTACGCGGCCATGAAAAACCTCTTCGCCACACTCTGAATCCACCACGGTCAACGTAGCAGCTGCCGAGCCCGCGAGGCTGCGTCCAGCGGACCTGAGCCGAACGCAGCCTCGCGGGCTCGGCAGCTGCTACAGGATTGTGTGCGGTTCAGAAAAGGTTTCCCGTGCGATTGGCGCCCGCCCAATCGCAGCCTTCCAGCGTCAGCAATAGCTCCTTCGCCTCAAGCCCACCGGCGAACCCGGTGAGTTTGCCCGACGCCCCGATCACCCGATGACACGGCGCCACGATGGAAATCGGATTCCTGCCGTTAGCGGCACCGACCGCCCGCACCGCACCGGGACAGCCGATCTGCACGGCAATCTGACTGTAGCTGCGCGTCTCGCCGAACGGGATGGTGAGCAACGCGTGCCACACTTTCTTCTGAAACGGTGTCCCGACAAAGTCCAGCTCCAGCTCGAAACGCTCCCGCGTCCCCGCAAAATATTCCGTCAGTTGTTGCGCCGTGCGCAAAAGGATCTGTGAGTCCGCCACTTCGCTCATCGCACCCAGTCGCACGCGGTTCGGTTTGTCGTTTTCCCAGAGGATGGCCACCAGTCGCGCGCCATTCGCGACCAGCTTCAACTCGCCGACCGGGGAGGCCAGCGTCATGCAGGTAAAAGTCATGCAGACGGATTCCGCAGGTGGCTGTTCGGCGCCCAGCATACTGCCTCGGCGGGGAGGCGCAAAACGTAATCCCGACCATACTTGGCTACTGCTCTTGACGCGTTTTCTCTCAAAAACAAAAAGAGACCGACCCATGAAGTTCGAACCTCTCGCCACATCGCTCATAGCGACTTCCCTGGCATTCAGCTGCGTGTCTGCCCACGCGGCCTCTGTCGCCCCGGTCGCCGCCGAAAACGGCATGGTGGTGACGGCGCAGCAACTGGCCAGCCACGTAGGTGTCGATGTGTTGAAGAACGGCGGCAACGCCGTCGATGCCGCCGTGGCCGTAGGCTATGCGCTGGCGGTGGTGTATCCCGCAGCGGGTAACCTCGGCGGTGGCGGTTTCATGACGATTCAGTTGGCGGACGGGCGCAAGACCTTCCTCGACTTCCGTGAAAAGGCCCCACTGAAAGCCACCGCCGACATGTACCTCGACAAAGAGGGCAATGTCGTTCCGGAACTCAGTACCCGCGGCCATTTGGCAGTCGGCGTGCCCGGCACCGTGTCCGGCATGGAACTGGCGCTGCAGAAGTACGGCAGCAAACCGCGCAAGGAACTCATCGCCCCGGCGATCAAGCTCGCCGAAGACGGCTTCGTGCTGGAGCACGGCGATGTCGAGATGCTGGAATACGCGACCGACGTGTTCAAAAAGGACATGCGCGACTCGGGATCGATCTTCCTGAGCAACGGCGAGCCAATGCAGGTCGGGCAAAAACTGGTGCAAAAAGACCTGAGCAAAACCCTGCGGGAGATCTCCGAGAAGGGCGCTGACGGTTTTTACAAAGGCTGGGTGGCGGACGCGATTGTCACATCCAGCCAGGCTAACAAAGGCATCATCAGCCAGGCTGATCTCGACAACTACAAGACCCGGGAACTGGCGCCCATCGAGTGCGACTACCGTGGCTACCATGTGGTGTCGGCGCCGCCACCGAGCTCTGGCGGTGTGGTGATTTGCCAGATCATGAACATTCTCGAAGGCTATCCAATGAAAGACCTGGGCTACCATTCGGCCCAAGGCATGCACTATCAGATCGAAGCGATGCGCCACGCTTATGTGGATCGCAACAGCTTCCTCGGCGACCCGGACTTTGTGAAAAACCCGATCGAGCATCTGCTCGACAAAAACTACGCGACCAAGCTGCGCGCCGCCATCGCCCCGCAAAAAGCGGCGGTGTCCAGCGAGCTCAAGCCCGGCGTCGCGCCCCATGAAGGCAGCAACACCACGCACTATTCGATCGTCGATAAATGGGGCAACGCGGTGTCGGTGACGTACACCCTCAACGACTGGTTCGGCGCCGGGGTCATGGCCAGCAAAACCGGGGTCATGCTCAATGATGAAATGGACGACTTCACCTCCAAGGTCGGCGTGCCGAACATGTACGGCCTGGTGCAGGGCGAAGCCAATGCCATTGCGCCCGGCAAGGCGCCGCTGTCTTCCATGAGCCCGACCATCGTCACCAAGGACGGCAAAGTGGTGATGGTCGTCGGCACGCCGGGCGGCAGTCGCATTATTACGGCAACTTTGCTGACCATGCTCAACGTGATCGACTACGGCATGAACATTCAGGAAGCGGTCGATGCGCCACGCTTCCACCAGCAGTGGCTGCCGGAGGAAACCAATCTGGAAACCTTCACCACCAGTGCGGACACGGTGAAGATGCTGGAGAGCTGGGGGCACAAGTTTGCCGGGCCACAGGATGCCAATCATCTCGCGGCGATTCTGGTCGGTGCGCCGTCGCTGGAGGGCAAACCTGTGGGCAAGAACCGGTTTTATGGGGCGAACGATCCGCGGCGTAATACCGGGTTGTCGTTGGGGTATTAATTAGCGAAGATCGAGGACGCAGCCTCGCAGGCTCGGCAGCTGCTACAAGGGATCGGCGCGCAGGCGTGGCGATTGGTGATTCCGGATCGGCGCGCTGCGTGGCGGTTTTTCGTTTTCTGACTGGCAAGGAAGGCTAATGACCACTGCACTGTTAATCATTGATGTTCAACATGCGCTGTGCACCGGGGAGTACGAATGTTTCGAGATCACACGCGTCATCGATAACATCAACACTCTCAGCGCCAGGGCTCGCGAGGCTGGCATTTTGGTGGTGCTCATTCAGCACGAGGAAACCGAAGGACCGTTTGCGCACGGCGCTCCCGACTGGCAACTGGCCGAAGCGCTGGTCACCAGTCCCGAAGACAAGCGCGTACGCAAGACCACGCCGGATTCGTTCTATCAGACGTCATTACGCAAATTGCTGCCGGTCCAGGATTTCGAGCGGCTGGTGATCTGCGGCCTGCAGACCGATTACTGCGTCAACGCCACCGTGCGCCAGGCGCTGACACTGGGTTACGACGTGGTGCTGGCGAGCGATGCGCATTCCACAGTCGACAACGGCAATCTGCGCGCCGAAGACATTATTGCCGAACACAACAAGGACCTTGCGCGCCTGACCGGATCGGTGGCGCGCATCGATGTCAAACCTGCAGCGGACATCAGCTTCAAGCACTAAGGTTCAGCGTTGCGGCAAGTGCCAGAGGTCACGGTAGCGCTCATATTGCGCCTCGGGCATTTGCACCAGCAGCGGCGACAGTGCCGGGTCGAGCCACCCGAACAAACCGGCAATGTTGGCCGGCTCCATCGCCGTGCAGCCCGCCGTCGGCGAGGTGGGGCTGCGCCAGATGTGGAAGAAGATGCACGAGCCCGCCGCTGGAGAGGCCGGCGTGTTGTGTTCGATGAAAATGCCCTGTTGGTAACCCGCTTCCTGGCGCATCTGCTCGGAGCTGTTCCAGTCTTTGCTCATCGTGGCGCCGTCGACCAGCGCGTTGTAATGGGCTGAGCGGGCGTCGTCCACGCATTCGGTAGTCGGTGTCAGCGCGAGGTAAGACAGTCGGGTGTTGGCCGTTTTTTCGAAACCAAATGCCGTGCCGAGCTTGAACACACCGGCGGGGGCCTTGCCATCGCCTTCACGCTTGACCGGGTCTGCGCCCGGCTCGACACCCACCAGACCCTTGCCCCAGGCCATGCCGTTTTTACCGACCACCACCGCAAAAGCATCACCGCGTTTGCGAAAGGTGCTGCCGTCACGCTCATAGCGCTGGGCGGTGCCCTGCACGTCGGTCCAGTTTTTGCTGGTGACCACGATCAGTTGCTGGCTATTGCCGAGCACGTCGTGGGCGCTGAGCGGGGTAATGGGGAAATCCATGACGTCCTTGCGGACGGCGCCCGTCGCGTACGTGAAATGCCACCATTCTTTGTCATAGCCGCTGAAGCCTTCTTTCTCCATGGCACGGCTGAGGCGCTGGCGATTGTCCTTCGCCGCCGCGTCGATGGTCGGGTTGGCGGTGTGAGCGCGCTCGTCAAAGCAGTCATAACCGGTGCCCATGTCGAGCGCGCCGTCGCGCCAACGCTGGCCGTAAGGTGCGGTGCAATCCGTTTGTGCCGCTGACGGCGTCCAGGTGTCGGCGGGGAGGGCGTTCGGGCCGGTCAATGTCAGGTCCACGGTGGACCCTCGGGAATGGTTCGACACGCGCGCGACGTAACCCAACCGCCAGAAGTCTTGTTTGTCGACGCGCGGGTAGAACTCGGCCTTGCGCGGGTCGCCAGGTTCGGTGGCGAAGCGGCCCATGTCGGCCACAGCGCGGCTGGGGCGATAGCAATCGAAAACCTTCAACCCGTAGCCTTGCGCCTGCAAGGTTGTGTGCACTCGTGCCAACGCCTGCGCGGCGTCCAGTGACAACAGGCATTCTGACGCTGCATAACCGTCGAGCGGGTGACCGGTGAAGTTGTGCGCGCCGGCGTAACGAATGTCCTGCTCGATCCCGGGCGCAATCGTGCGCAGGTAAACCATGTGTTCAGGCGGTTGTTGGGTATCTGCCATGGCCGGCGAGACAAGGCTCAGCAGCAGCCATAAGTGCCAGCAGTTACGAAATGAGCGCATGTGAAAACTTCCTTGGATGCGAGTGTCTGGATCGTATCAGCTGGCGCACTCCAGCGCCGCGCCAGTGGCCGATGCAAGCGCGTCAGGTCAATCCGTCGAAACTTCGCAGCCCGCCGGGATGTCCAGACCTTACACCTCTGAGCACCCAAGGCGAGGAACGACATGACAACGACAGTAGGCGATTTTCTGGTTGAGCGACTCAACCAATGGGGCGTCACGCGAATTTTTGGATATCCGGGCGACGGCATCAATGGCGTATTCGGAGCGCTGAGCCGTGCTCAGGGCAAGATCGAATTCGTCCAGGCCCGGCATGAAGAAATGGCCGCCTTCATGGCGTCGGCGCATGCCAAGTTCACCGGCGAGCTGGGTGTGTGCATTGCCACGTCCGGCCCCGGTGCTTCGCACTTGATCACCGGCCTCTACGACGCGCGGATGGACCACATGCCGGTGCTGGCCATTGTTGGTCAGCAGGCACGTGCGGCGCTTGGCGGTCATTATCAGCAAGAGCTGGATCTGCTCTCGATGTTCAAGGACGTCGCTGGCGCGTTTGTGCAGCAGGCGTCAGAACCTTCGCAAGTCCGGCACCTGGTCGACCGCGCGGTGCGCACGGCCGTGGGTGAACGGCGCGTCACAGCGCTGATCCTGCCTAACGATTTGCAGGACGCCGAATACAAGGAACCGGAGAGGGCGCACGGCACCGTGCATTCCGGCGTCGGTTACAGCAAGCCGAGAGTCGTGCCGTATGACGCGGATCTGCGGCGCGCTGCGGACGTGCTCAATGCGGGTGAGAAGGTCGCGATTCTGGTGGGCGCCGGGGCATTGCAGGCCACCGATCAAGTCATTGCCGTCGCAGAGAAGCTCGGCGCCGGCGTGGCCAAAGCGCTGCTCGGCAAGGCGGTGTTGCCGGACGATTTGCCTTGGGTCACCGGCAGCATCGGTCTGTTGGGCACCGAGCCCAGCTACAAGCTGATGATGGAGTGCGACACCTTGCTGATGATCGGCTCGGGATTCCCGTATTCCGAATTCCTGCCCAAGGAAGGCCATGCACGTGGCGTACAGATTGATCTGCAGCCGGACATGCTCAGTCTGCGCTATCCGATGGAAGTCAATCTGGTGGGGGATTCCGCCGAGACCCTGGCGGCGCTTTTACCTTTGCTGCAACACAAGACCCAGCGCAAATGGCGCAAGAAAATTGAAGGCTGGCACGCGAGCTGGGAGAAAACCCTGGAGAAGCGCGCGCTGGTCAAGGCGGACCCGGTCAACCCGCAGCGTGTGGTGCACGAGTTGTCGCCCCGCCTGCCTGACGCAGCCATCATCACCTGTGATTCCGGCTCGTGCGCCAACTGGTTCGCCCGGGACCTGAAAATCCGTCGCGGCATGATGTGTTCGCTGTCGGGCGGGTTGGCCTCGATGGGCGCCGCGGTGCCCTACGCCATTGCGGCCAAATTCGCTTACCCGCAACGGGCGGTGATCGCGCTGGTCGGCGATGGAGCGATGCAGATGAGCAACATGGCGGAGTTGATCACCGTCGCCAAATACTGGCGGCAGTGGCAAAACCCCAAGTGGATCTGTGCGGTGTTCAACAATGAGGACCTCAATCAGGTCACTTGGGAACAGCGGGTGATGGAGGGCGATCCCAAGTTCGAAGCGTCGCAGAACATCCCCGATGTGCCTTATCACCTGTTCGCGATTTCCATCGGGTTGAAAGGCATTTTCGTCGATCGCGAAGAGGACGTCGCCGCTGCCTGGGAGCAGGCGCTGGCTTCGGAAGTGCCGGTGGTGATCGAGTTCAAGACCGACCCCAACGTGCCGCCGTTGCCGCCGCATATCAAGCTGGAACAGGCAAAGAAATTCGCCACGACGTTGCTTCGGGGCGATCCGGATCAGGCGGGCATTATCGTGCAGACGGCCAAGCAAGTGCTCAGCTCGGTGTTGCCCGGGGGATCGAAGAAATAACGCTAACTGCGTCTCCAGCCGTAGGAGCCGGCTTGCTGGCGATCCAGGCAACTTGGTGCATCGGGTTAACCGTGCCGCCTGGATCGCCAGCAAGCCGGCTCCTACAAAGTCTTCTATCCCGCAAAGACAGTATCGATATCCAGCATTTGGGGGGCAGTTCAGAGTCACAGCTTATCGGAGGAAAAACATGTTCAGCCATATCATCGTCGGTGCGCGTGACCTCAGCGTGATGCTGGCTTTTTACGAGGCGGTGCTGGCGCCCTTGGGCCTCAAGCGCATGCCGGACGAGAACGACGGCGGCCCGCCGGGTGCGGGTTGGCATTATCCGGGGCAGCGCTGGCCGCAATTTTTTATCCAGCAGCCGTTCAACGGATTGCCGGCAACCTGGGGCAATGGCACTCAGATCAGCTTCGCCTGCAGCTCTCAGGAACATGTCGAGGCGGCATGGGCGGCGGCAATTGCCATGGGCGGTACGGATGAGGGCGTGCCGGGGCTGAGGCCGAACTATTCGCAAGATTATTTCGGCGCCTATTGCCGGGATCCCGAAGGCAACAAGTTGTGCTTTGTACACGCCGAAGGTCTGGAGTGAACGGCTGCGATCCATTTGACGTGACCCGCCATCGCCGTCAGTTGCAGACCGGCGATGACGCGCGCGATTGCGCAAACCTAGTGACGATCGCGATAACGTTTCAGCGCTACCAGACACCCGCCCAGCAACACTGCGGCGCCCGCTGCCCAGACCAGCGAAGGCGTTTGTACTTTGCCACGCCAGCCCCCGCTGACCCGGCGTTCGCCGCTCGGCGGCTCGAACAGGTTGCCTGATGATTTCGCCGACGGTGAACTGCGATTCACGCCAAGCCGCGTCAACCAGCCTGACATCCGCTCGAAACCCGGCAGCAGAAAATGCGCCAGTCGCCCGACGACAGCGGCACTGCCCACCGTGGTGGTCGGACGCGGATGCAGCGCCCGGGCGACCATCGCCTCGGCCACGCGCTGCGGATCGTAGACCGGCGGTGGTGGCTTGAGCGCGTGGCCGGTGAAATTGCCACCGTCGCGAAAGCCGGGCGTGTCCATGACTGCCGGGTAAATGTCGCATACATGGATATCGGCAAACCCGGTCAATTCCCCGCGCAATGCCTCGCTCAAACCGCGCAAGCCATATTTGCTCGCCGAGTAGGCGGCGGCGTACGGCTGCGCGACCCAACTGCCGATGGATAATGTGTT
>NZ_JMCL01000137.1 GCF_000690905.1 Pseudomonas sp. Ant30-3
CCCCCTGTGGCGAGGGAGCTTGCTCCCGCCGGGCTGCGAAGCGGCCCCGGCCTTTTGGCGGTCGCTACGCAACCGAGCGGGAGCAAGCTCCCTCGCCACGTGTTCTGCGTTCGAATGGGGTGCGGTAGTTTTAGCCCCTCAATCAGTCCGGCAATAATAGACAGAGTTTTACATTGAACCCGAGGGGGTGTCTGACTATAATGGCGCGCTTCCAATTTCCCGCTCGGGAGCCCCCGCGATGCTGCGTATCAGCCAAGAAGCTCTGACATTCGACGACATTCTCCTAGTGCCCGGTTATTCCGAGGTGCTTCCTAACGAAGTCAGTCTCAAGACCCGCCTAACCCGTGGCATCGAGCTGAATATTCCTCTGGTTTCTGCCGCAATGGACACCGTCACTGAAGCCCGTCTGGCAATCGCCATGGCTCAGGAAGGTGGCATCGGCATCATCCACAAGAACATGACCATCGAGCAGCAAGCTGCCGAAGTGCGCAAGGTCAAGCGTTACGAAGCCGGCGTGGTCAAGGACCCGATCACCATCGAGGCAGATGCCACGGTGCGTGAACTGTTCGAACTGACCCGCCAGCACAACATCTCCGGCGTGCCGGTATTGCACGATGGCGACCTGGTCGGCATCGTCACCTCCCGCGACGTACGTTTCGAAAACCGTCTGGAAGCCACTGTCCGTGAGGTGATGACGCCTAAAGAGCGTCTGGTCACGGTCAAGGAGGGCGCCGACAAGAACGACGTCCGCGAGCTGTTGCACAAGAACCGCATCGAACGCGTCCTGATCGTCGACGACAAATTCGCCCTCAAAGGCATGATGACCGTCAACGACATCGAAAAAGCCAAGGCCTACCCGCTGGCCAGCAAGGACGATCAAGGTCGTCTGCGCGTCGGCGCTGCAGTCGGTACCGGTAAAGACACCGGCGACCGCGTTGCAGCACTGGTCAATGCCGGTGTTGACGTAGTAGTGGTCGACACCGCGCACGGTCACTCCAAAGGCGTGATCGACCGCGTTCGCTGGGTCAAACAGAATTTCCCTGACGTACAAGTCATCGGCGGCAACATCGCCACCGGCGCTGCGGCCAAGGCCTTGGCCGAAGCGGGCGCTGACGCCGTCAAGGTCGGTATCGGCCCTGGCTCGATCTGCACCACCCGCATCGTCGCCGGTGTCGGCGTTCCGCAAATCAGTGCTATCGCCAATGTCGCCGCGGCCCTTGAAGGCACTGGCGTTCCGTTGATCGCCGATGGCGGCATCCGTTTCTCCGGTGACCTGTCCAAGGCCATCGTGGCCGGTGCTTCCTGCGTGATGATGGGCTCGATGTTTGCCGGTACTGAAGAAGCGCCAGGCGAAATCGAACTGTTCCAGGGTCGTTCGTACAAGGCTTATCGTGGCATGGGTTCGCTGGGCGCCATGTCCCAGGCTCAAGGTTCTTCCGACCGTTACTTCCAGGACTCCTCGGCCGGCGCCGAGAAATTGGTTCCGGAAGGCATCGAAGGCCGTGTTCCTTACAAGGGCACCCTGAGCGCCATCATCCATCAGCTGATGGGCGGCCTGCGTTCCTCGATGGGCTACACCGGCAGCGCCGACATCGAAGAAATGCGCACCAAGCCCGAGTTCGTGCGGATCACCGGTGCCGGCATGGCCGAATCCCACGTTCACGACGTGCAGATCACCAAAGAAGCGCCAAACTACCGCGTAGGTTGAGCCTTCAAGCAAATCGTTAAGCAACCGGGGCTGTGTTATTCAGCCCCGAGTTGTTTCTGAATCACGACTGTTTCTGAATTTCTAGACGAGACTGAATCATGGCCCTCGACATTCACGCCCACCGCATCCTGATCCTCGATTTCGGTTCCCAGTACACCCAGCTGATTGCCCGCCGCGTGCGCGAAATCGGCGTGTATTGCGAGCTGCATCCGTTCGACATGGACGACGAAGCGATCCGCGAATTCGCACCGAAAGGCGTCATCCTCGCCGGTGGTCCCGAGTCCGTGCACGAAGCCAACAGCCCTCGCTGCCCGCAAGCGGTGTTTGACCTCGGCGTACCGGTCTTCGGTATCTGCTACGGCATGCAGACCATGGCTGAACAGCTGGGTGGCAAGGTTGAAGGTTCCGAGCTGCGTGAATTCGGTTACGCCCGTGTCGATGTAGTGGGCAAGAGCCGCCTGCTGGACGGCATCGAGGACCACATCGACGCTGACGGCCTGTTCGGTCTCGACGTGTGGATGAGCCACGGCGACAAAGTCACTCGCATGCCGCAAGACTTCCACATCCTCGCCAGCACCCCGAGCTGCCCGATCGCCGGCATGTTCAGCGATGAGCGCCGCTACTACGGCGTGCAATTCCACCCGGAAGTGACCCACACCAAGCAGGGCGGCCGCATCCTGTCGCGTTTCATCCTCGACATCTGCGAGTGCGAAGCGCTGTGGACCCCGTCGAAAATCGCTGAAGACGCCATCGCCAACGTGCGCGCTCAGGTCGGTACCGACAACGTTCTGCTCGGCTTGTCCGGCGGCGTCGATTCCTCGGTGGTTGCCGCGCTGCTGCACAAAGCCATCGGCGACCAGTTGACCTGCGTCTTCGTCGACAACGGCCTGCTGCGTCTGCACGAAGGCGAGCAAGTGATGGCCATGTTCGCCGAGAACATGGGCGTCAAAGTGATCCGCGCGAATGCCGAAGACCAGTTCCTCGACAACCTGGCCGGCGAGTCCGACCCGGAGAAGAAGCGCAAGATCATCGGCCGTACCTTCATCGACGTATTCGATGCCCAGTCGAACAAACTGGACAACATCAAGTACCTCGCGCAAGGCACCATCTACCCGGACGTGATCGAGTCGGCTGGCGCGAAAAGCGGCAAGGCCCACGTGATCAAGTCGCACCACAATGTGGGCGGCCTGCCGGAAGAAATGAACCTCAAGCTGGTTGAACCACTGCGCGAGCTGTTCAAGGACGAAGTCCGTCGTCTGGGCCTGGAACTCGGCCTGCCGTACGACATGGTCTACCGTCACCCGTTCCCGGGCCCGGGCCTGGGTGTGCGGATCCTGGGTGAAGTGAAAAAGGAATACGCCGACCTGCTGCGTCGCGCCGACCACATCTTCATCGAAGAACTGCGCAAGGCTGACTGGTACCACAAAGTCAGCCAGGCCTTCGTGGTGTTCCAGCCGGTGAAATCGGTTGGCGTGGTAGGCGATGGTCGTCGTTACGCCTGGGTCGTGGCCCTGCGTGCCGTGGAAACCATCGACTTCATGACCGCACGCTGGGCACACCTGCCTTACGAATTGCTGGAAACTGTTTCCGGCCGCATCATCAATGAAATCGAAGGTATCTCGCGCGTTACTTATGACGTGTCGAGCAAGCCGCCTGCGACGATTGAGTGGGAATGACCCCGCACGCAGATTGATGACTGATTGAAATAACCCTGGCCCTGGCCAGGGTTTTTTTTCGTCCTCAGTATCCTGTTCACCTCAGCTCGGTAAGCGACTTTGTAAAGTCATACCTCGCCGTTCAAGCGCATGGGACAACATGTCCAGCGACGAGAACCGAACCTGATTGACATCGGTCCAGGACGGACGGTTGATCGAGTATCCGCCATCGGCCGAGTGTTCAACCCAAGTGCGGACGATCCCTCCGTGTTGACTACGATGGTGCAAAATAAATACATCGTCTGATTTCTCGAACAGGTACATGCCCGGGCGCGTCAGCAGTTTTTCGATTTCTAATTCGGTGCGAACCAGCAGTGGTGCTTCCATCTGAAGCAACAGATCGGCTTGCAGGGTATCGAAAGTGCCTCGCATCGGACTGGTCGCAGAGGGAACGGTAGTCACTTCCAAGCCGGGGTCTATTGCAATACGTTGCCCTTGGCCCGGGTTGACCTCTTCAATCCGTACGCCAATACCACCTTCCAGTTCGCTGATGCCGGCAAGGCCTCTGAATGTATTAGTGTTTTCAGCTCCGGTCAGCACAACCCACTTTCCATCTCCGTTGACCAGTCTGTCTGCGGCGAAAATTTCATTGGTCAAATGGTTCGCGGCCATTTGCTCCAGGTAGCCCGCTTCTGCCAGACCGGGATATTTAGAGACGGCCGCGCAGTTGGTCGCCTGAACGCGAATGCCGTGCTGCCTGGCCTCTATGACAATTTGCAGTTCATTGAATTGCCCTGAAGGATCGGTGCCGAGTGACGTCAGGTATTCCCCTAGATCGCCAGGCATAACGCCAGTCTCAAAAAACGAGTTCAGATCGGACTGAATGAAATCATTGACCAGACGGCGCATGTAAATAGTCTTCACTCCCTGCCTGGCCAGCGTCGGCAGGTTCTCGATCATGAACCGCATACTGCTGACTCGATCAAGACTTTCACCGACGACCAGCCCCGGAGCGCTCTCGAAAATCTGCTCGATAAGGCGAGACGTCGTGGTGAGTGGAGTTACTTGCGGGATGACTGGACGTGGCGGCAAGTTGGCCCAGACGAGATTCTTGTAAAAGAGTGCGGAGCCGCGCAGAAGCCTTTGTCGTACCAGGGCATAGTCCAAGCGGTAATGATCGACCGATATCAGCCGATTACTGATCGGGTCTACCCGAACCTCCACATGGGTTTGTCGCAGTCCCAGTGCCCATCTTTTCTGCGCCCATCTGGAACGAGCTGTATACGACGTAACCACAACGCGAACGTTGCGCGGGGTAGGTTCCACCTGCTCGACCTCTGCCGCTTCGCTTGCGTCGAGGTCCGCTTCCGGAATGCATGCCTTGCCTATGCACTGACCACCTGCCTTCAGCCCCAACCGAGGCATCCGTTCCCAGTCGCCTTCGGCATTCAGTCGCACCGGCAGTGAGTGTATGAATTGATTCGGTCTTGCCGGATCGACGATTGCCCAGTGTCCGCCTCCCTCAGCATCGGGGAAATAGTGAACGTTGTACGCGGTGTCGTTCATCATGATCGCGTAGGGGGGATCCGAGTCCAGCCTGTAGATACCCTGAAACTTTCCGGGCTCGTCGATCGGTGAATATCCGTCCAGCAGTTCATTAATCTGGTAGTGCCGCGCAACTTCCTCAGTTTGCGCAGTTTCAGGCGTTGTAGCGGGTAACCCTTCAATAATGGGCAGCCCTTCTTCCGGCTCTTCAGCTGTCATCAACTCCGCCGGTTGTTCTGGCGCTTCGGGTGTTTCCGGCAATTCGTTGGGTCCCAGCAAGTCAGCCATTTCAGCGGCTTCGACGGCATCGACGGATTCGCCGACTTCTGCCAATGAGCCAGTACCTTTCAAGAACGGAATATTAAACACGGCATCAATGCCGTTGAGCACCGCCCCGATAACGCCATTTTTACGCTCGGAGGCAGTCCTGCCATTCACGGCCTGATCAATGTTCAAGCCCATGTTGATCAGGCTGGCACCGATCACAGGCAACGCCACTGGCCAGCCGATCGCCGCCATCGGCCCGAATACCTTCAAACCTGCGCTCAAGTATCCGACCCACAATTTTTTTCGTAGATCGCCATTCGAGGTCAGGGACAAGTCAGCTTCCGCGAACATCGCGGTCTGGGTGGAATCGCGCAACCAGGTGAAAGCGTCGCCCGTGATGCTCTGGTCTTTTTGATTGATCAGGTGATGATCAGAGTGACCCCAGGTACTCACCAGACGATCCATCAGGTCGGAGATGTTTTCGCCGATGGCGTGGCGATCTGCCAGACGGAAATGATTCATGAAGGCTTGGCGCGGCGCTTCATCGTTCATGTGTTGCAAGGCCCACCAGTGCATATCCGCTGGTGTTTCGAGCACTTGAAACGGTTCGGCTTCACCCGGCGAATAAATGATCTGTCGACCCTTGGGGTCAACGATCCGCAGAATATTGGCCGAGACATAGCCAGCGATGTCCAGCGTGCAAATTCGCACCGCAGGATCAGCCGGGGTTTCTGCTTCAAGTTTCTGAAGGTTCACTGGCCAGGTCATCTCGCCAGTGACGGCATTGACGACAGTCTGGAAATCGTCTGTGGTCAACCGCCCGCTTTCGCAGGCGTCGATGGCTTTGCCGAGAAAATTGCACTTGGCCAACGTGCGAAAATCATCGGAAGAATCCTTCCAGAATGTTTGTAGCTTGGTGCGGTAAAGGTCGCTGAAGTTGATACTCCAGAAGTCCTTCAATACTTCATTGCCATGCAGGCGCACTTCATTGCTCTCGTTGAAATCGTCTGCCTGCGGTCCTGCGGTGTAGAACCCAGCGTAGAGGTCGAGGAGATCTGCGTTGTCCTGATCGGTAGCACGGAAGCGATGAATCACCAGTTGTGTCAGGGTCATGGACTCATAAGGTTTTTCGCGAAAGTGTTCCCAACCGGTGAAGGTCTTCGGGTTGCTTTGGGCGAGCCTGAACCGATGAAAATAAACCTGATCCGGGTCCAGGCCGGTGACCCCGTATTTTGTAAGGAGGCCGCTGGCCACTTCGTGGGCGGTGTCTTGCAGACTTGGGCAGGCCGTCACGATTCGGGCGGCGATTGCCTTCAACGTGGCTTTGTCGCTGGCATTGGGCATTGGTGCGGCGGTGATCGAGCTCATGTGTTCTCTATCCTTGAGAAATGGGCGCTCAAGATCGCCCGTTCGCTCAAGGAGTGTGCACTACATAGTTATGCCCAAAAACTGTTCTGAATCGGGTAGCCGATGGCCTGACAGGCTTTACAAAGCGCCGCGTGAAACCAGGTTTCTCGCGGCTTTTTTGTGGGTGCTTACAGCGGGCCCGTCCAGCCGGCCAGGGTCAAGCCGCTTTGGTCCAGCGCCTTGAGCAGGGCTTCGATGCTGGTGAAGCGCTTCTCATGCAGCGTGGGCCATGTCGGACGTTCGATGAAGAAACGCCCGGATTCGGCGTGAATGGTCGTGCTCACAATGAGATTGTCGCGACCGCGATGCATCAGTCGCGTGCCGCGCGGGTCGCGCTGGAGGGTGTACATGCCGGGACGGCTCAGCAATTTATCGATGTTCGGTGTTGTCTGAGCTGACCAAGGTGTTTCCATTTGCAGGCGCAGATCACTTTTAACCATCGCGGTCGGACTGTCATTGTCCTCGACATAGGTTCTGCCAGGGTCCGGTTCGATCCCTGCGGATTTGCCCTGAGTCACATCTTCGAAGCGCAGGCCAAGGCCCTGCTCCAGCTCACTGACACCCGCCACACCGTCAAAGGTGTTGGCGTGTGAATTACCCACCAGCGCCACCCATTTGTGTGGGCCACTTGCAGACTGGTCGGCCTCGATGACCGTGTGGGCGAAGAAATTCATGATTTTCTGCCGGGATGTTTTCTGCAGGCCGCGCATGCCTTCGAGCCGGTAACTGGCCATGCAGTCGATGGCTTGAATGCGCACGCCTTGCCTGTTGGCTTCCTTGACCAGATTGAGGAAGGTGTAGCGGCCCAGCGGGTCGGTCATATGGCCCTGATCGAGGCTTTCAAGGTACAGCTCAAGATCGCGAGGCATCACTGAAGTTCTGGCGAAGTTGTCCAGCGCCGGTTGATGGAAGTCGGTGAACAGGTGCTCCATGTACAGGGTTTTCGCGCCTTTGCGAGCCAGTGTCGGCATCTGCTCGATCAGCCATTGTTTGCTACCGATATCCGCATGACTTTCGCCGATCACCAAGCCATTGAATTGCTCCAGCGATTGCTCGATGAACGCCTCGGTGGTCGTAGTCGGGGCGATGGGCGAGAGGGGCGGGCGCGGCGCAAGCTGCAGCTCGGCGTAAAAGCGCGTGGTGTCTGCATGCAGTTGTTGGCGCAGGGCCTTGAATGTGTCGAGAGGCGTGTTGCCTTCAAGCGTCACGACGTTGTCCCACAGAGAACGGTCGCCTGGGCTGGATGCCCTGGCGCTAAGTTCGTTGCGAAGCTGCGATGGAATGTCGTAAGGCGAAGTAATTCGTGGCACGTCCGGAATCAACGGCGCAGGCACGGCATTGGTGTCGGGCACTGGCGCCACGGGTTCAACGGCCGTTTCACCCGGCTTGGCCGAAGGATCAATACGCACGCGCCTGAGGCTCAGGCCTTCATCCTCAAGTGCGGTGGCCAACTCATGAGCGCTGGCAAAATGACGGCCGCTGACCGTGGTCCAGCGTGGACGAACGATGAACAGGCCGCCGGCATCCTGCTGGATGTTGGTAGTGACTAGCGTCCCGTCACCGCTGCGGTGGATCAGCGTGGAGGGCTCCTGAAACAGAAACATGCCTCTTCTCGGTAAAGCCTCGTCGACGGTGCGAGCGGTGGCGGTCGCAGGCGAAGCTGTCACTTGCAGGCGCAGATCGCTTTTGATCAGGTCTACGGGGCGGCCGAACAGGTCCAGCACTTTTTTGCCGGGATCGGCCGACAGCCCGCTGGCTTTTCCCAAGGGAATTTCCTCGACGCGCAACGCCACGGCGCCCTGCCTCTCACTGATGCCGGCAACGCTATCCAGAGTACTGGCGCGTCCCTCATCCACCAGCGCTACCCAGCGATGAGTACCCCGCGCAGCCTGATCGGCGCGGATCGTCTTGTCGGAAAAATAGTTGAGCATCTTCTGGCTGCTGACCTCGGACGTTTGCTCCATGTGCGGGAAGCTGCGGCTGGCCATGCAGTCGATGGCTTGCACGCGCACATGGTTTTTCTGCGCGGTCTGCACCAGTTCGGTGTAGCTGTGGGGGCCGCTCGGGTCGGTTCCGAGCCGGGTGTCCAGGCTCTTGAGATAATCTTCCAGCGCTGGCGGCATCGTGCCGGTGGTGTGAAAGGTGTCGAGGTCCACCTGATGAAAATCAGTCAGCAGACGATCCAGATACAGGGTTCGGACTTTCTGTTTGTTTAGCACCTTGAGGTTATCGATCAGCAATTGTCGGGCGGCGATGGAGGCACTGTCCTGCCCGATCACCAGCCCCGGCGTCTCCTTGAGCAGCCGCTTGCTCGCCTCGGCGAACGGGGTGGCCGGTTTGAAGACCGGCACCGCCGGGCGCGGTGGCGTGGCGGACTCTGTGGGGGCCCTGATTGCGTCGTCGTACAGGCTGCGACGCAGTGTCTTGAAATCCTGATAAAGGCTGTCGCTGGTGGTGACGCTGTCCAGCGGGAAATCTTTGATCCTTGATTCGGCGACTGAGCGCAGTGCCTCCCTTGACGATTGCGCCACGTCATAAGGCATCGGTTGCGCCACCACCTCGGGCAAAGGATCGGCGGTGTGACCCCAGGGCCAATCGCCGAATATTTTCATCCCGCCCCGCAGACCTGGCCGGGCGGTGGGTTGCCATTTCAACGCTTCGTTCAGGCGTACCGGCACATTACGATGAAAGGAGTAAGGATTGGCCGGGTCGACGATCACCCATCCGCGCATCTGTTCAACGTAGCGCACCTGATAAAACCCGTCCGAGCCGGCGCGTCTCATGTAGATGTAAGTCCTGCCCGAGGGGGTCTGAAGGATTTCCTGAAACTGTGCACTGCCGGGTTCAATCCGCGAGTTTTCTTTGATCTCGGTCTTGAACGAGGCGAGAAAATCTTCCGGCGCGGCGGGCAATACCTGATGCGGTGCGATCTCTTCCAGGGTTGGCAACGGTGGGCGGGCAAGGGCGGCTTCGGCGAGTTTTTCTTCCTGCGCGACAAACGCCTCGGCCGCTACCTCGCCCTCGATTTCGGCAATTTCCGGTAGGTGTTCGCCGCCCTTGATGAACGTGGCGTTGAACAGCGTATCGATGGCCGCGAAAATCGCGCCGGTGACGGCTGCCTTGCGCGCCCCCGGCGTTTTGCCATTGACCGCCTGATCGATCTGCAGGCCGACGGTGGCCATGCCCGCGCCGACGACCGCCAGCGCCACCGGCCAACCGACGGCAGCCATCGGGCCAAACATGCGGTTGAACGCATTGAGATAGCCGATCCACAGTTTTTTCCGCAGATCGCCGTTGGAATGCATCATGAATTCCGCATCACCGATCATGCGGGTATGAAGAGCCTGAGCCAAGAAACTGAAGGCATCTCCCTCGATAGACGCGGCGGTGTGTTCGATCAGGGAATGGTCGGCGCTGTCCCAGGTACTCACGAGCAAGTCGAGCGTATGGCTGAGCCCGACGTTCTCGATATGCGGTTCGCGCGTCAGCTCGGCGATAACGCCCACGATCGGAATCAGGGCCAGCAGCCAGCGCTCTTTCGCAGCGTTGCGCCATGAGGTGTCCTCCATGATGTCGTGGTCGGACACCTGGAAATGCGCCATGAAACGTTTGCGGTCCGAGGGCTTTTTGATTTGCGACAGCACCCACCAGTGCAGATCACGTGCTGACTGCAGGGCATGCACGCCCCAGATTTCGCCGGGCACATAGAGAATTTTCCCACCTTTGCTGTCGACGATGCACAGGATGTCAGTGGCCACGAATCCGCCAATCTTAAGCAGCGTCACTTGCGGCGCCTGAGTGACCGGGCATTCGTCTTCGAGCATCTGCAGGGTCACCGGCCAGCTGACATTGCCGGCCACCGCGCGAACCACAGTCCTGAAGTTGTCATCCGACAAGCGACCGCTTTCACGGTCCTCCATGGCCTTGGCCAGGAAAGTGCATTTGGCCAGCGAGCGGAACGTCTTGCCGTGCTTGCTCCAGAAAGCGCTGGTTTTCTTGCGGAAGCGATCAGCGAAATTGATCGCCCAAAATGCCTTCAGCACATCGCTGCTGTGCAGGCGCACTTCGTTGGTTTCGTTATAGGTGCCAGCGTCAGGCCCGGCGGTGTAAAAACCGGCATCGGAGTCGAGCAGGTCGGCATTGTCCTGGTCGTGCACGCTAAAACGCTGGATCACCAACTGCGGCAAGGTCATCGACTCGCGGGGTGATTCTTGCAGATGCTCCCAGCCGGTGAAGGTTTTCGAACTGCTCTGGGCCGCGTGAAACCGATGCCAGTAAACCAGTTCGGGATCCAGATGCTCGAAGCCGTGTGCGGTCAGAATTTCGCGAGCGACCGCGCAGGCCATTTCGTACATGTCGGGGCAGGCCTGAACCAGGGCGGGCACCAATGCCTTGAGTGCCAGTCGGTCGGCAGCATTGGGTAGTTCAGTGTTTTGCGGGGTGTCCACAGTCTCTCTCCTTGATCGTGGTGATGAAAATCCACGGCGATGATTTCAAGGATGAGCAGGATCGGTCTGTCAGACGGTCGGAAGAACAGCTGTGGTATCGGGCGACGGTCCGCATGGGAAAACACCCGCTGGCGGGGAATTTTTCGAACTCGTGCTCAACGCCGCGCGATATCCGAGAAGTAAAACTTGTCCAGCGTATGCCGCGACTCGGTGTATTCGAACTGCCGACCGTCCTGCAGGAAGGTCTGATTGCTGACCACAATCACGTGGCTCTGGCCGTCGAGGTCCAGGTGCTGGTGATCATCTTTGCTGCGCGGCACCGCTTCGATGGTGCGCTGTGCGTAGGCAATTTGCAGTTGCAGTTGCTGCTCGATAAAGGCATAGATCGAGTGTTCGGCAATATCCCGCGTCAGGCCCGGAATCACGTCGCTGACAAAATGGTTGATGTCGAGAATCACGCGTTTACCGTCGATCCGCCGCACCCGTTTGATCCGGGTGATCAAACTGCCTTCCTGCGCCTGAATGTGTTCGAGCAACGGGCCTTCGAGCGGCAGCTGTTCGAACTCGACCACTTCGGTGCTGACGTCATTGCCCAGCCCGGGTTCGGTTTCCTGAAAGCTGACGATGCCCCCCAGCTGAAATTCGATCGGGTTGGTCGATAGCACGAAGGTGCCTTTGCCGTGAATTTTTTGCGCGAAGCCGCGCTCCTGAAGTTGTTCGATGGCCTTGCGCACGGTGCCGCGACTCGCCTGATAGCTGTCCATCAGTTCGGTTTCGGAAGGCAACCGCGCGCCGCGTTCCAGACGTTCGGTCGTGATACTGGCAAGCAGATCGCTGTAGATCTGGTTGTATTTACTCATGGGAATGGCTCTGTGCCGGGATGCTCAAGGTGTCGAACCTTAAGGGCAGGGTAGGCAATTGTCCATGCGGGTTTTGGGTTCCTTCCCTTTTATTAGTAGGAAAAGTCATCGCGTGATTTACGCGTAATAAACAAAATCATACTCGTCTGTACCAGTTGTTGATTTAACTCGTACAGACGAGTACTTTTCACGTCGGCGTGCTGCCAATAACAAAAACCCATAGCGGAAGAACAAGCATGAGCCACGACTACCCGGACATCGTCACCGAACTGCTGCAAAGCCTCGGTGGCAGCGGCAACATCGAGCAGGCCGCGCACTGCGTCACGCGGCTTCGCCTGTCCCTCAAGGACCCGGGCCTGGTCAATAGCGCCACGCTGAACCAGGTCGATCTGGTGAAAGGGTCGTTCTTCACCGGCGGCCTGTATCAAGTGGTGATCGGCCCCGGTGAGGTGGAAAAGGTCTACGCCGAATTGCGCAGACAAACCGGTCTTGCAGCGGCGACCATTGCTGACGTCAAACAGAAGAGTGCCGACAAGATCAATGCGATGCAGCGTCTGGTGCGGGTGTTTTCCGATGTGTTCATGCCGATCCTCCCCGCCCTGATCGTTGCCGGCTTGTTGATGGGCATCAACAATCTGATTGGTGCCAAGGGCATGTTCATTGACGGGCAAACTCTGCTTGAGGCTTACCCGTCGCTCGACGGGCTGTGGAGCCTGATCAACCTGATGGCCAATACTTCGTTCGTGTTTCTGCCGGCGCTGGTGGGCTGGTCGGCCGCCAAGCGCTTCGGCGGCAGTGAAATTCTCGGCATCGTCCTCGGCCTGATGCTGGTTCATCCGGATCTGCTCAACGCCTGGAACTACGGAAAGGCCGTGGCAGGGCTGGAGGGTCAGCAACTGCCGTACTTCGACATTCTGGGGCTGTTCCAGATCGAGAAGGTCGGTTATCAAGGGCAGATCCTTCCGATCCTGCTGGCCGCGTACGTCATGAGCGTCATAGAAAAATGGCTGCGGGCGCGGGTGCCGAACGCGGTCCAGTTGCTGGTGGTGCCGATTACCACCATCGTCGTCACGGGCGTGCTGGCGCTGGCCATCATTGGCCCGGTCACCCGGCATCTGGGCATTCTGATCACCGAAGGCCTGGTCACCCTGTTCGAATTGGCGCCAATGGTCGGTGGTGCGATTTTCGGTCTGTTATACGCACCGCTGGTGATCACCGGCATGCACCACATGTTCCTCGCCGTTGACCTGCAGCTTATTTCCACTCAAGGCGGGACGTTCATCTGGCCGATGATCGTGATGTCCAATCTCGCCCAGGGCAGTGCGGCACTGGCGGTGTTCTACATGGCCCGCAACGCGCGGGATAAAAGCATGGCATCGACGTCGGCGATATCCGCCTATTTCGGCATCACCGAACCGGCGATGTTCGGGGTCAACCTGCGCTACAAATTTCCGTTTTACGCAGCGCTGACCGGGTCTGCGCTGGGTTGCATTTTTCTGTCATTGAACAAGATCCAGGCGTCGGCCATTGGTGTCGGGGGCTTGCCGGGCTTCATTTCGATCATTCCTCAATACATCCCGATGTTCGTCATCGGCATGGTGATTGCCATGGTCGTGCCGTTTGTACTGACCTGCGTGTTGAGCATGAAGATTGTCCGGCCCGGATACAGGGTTGCCTGAGACATCGCACTCACCCGTAGGGGTTGTGCCAAATTGAAGAAGGAATCGCGCCATGCAAGACTGGCAACGCTCGGTGATCTACCAGATCTACCCAAAGAGCTTTCACAGCCACGCCGGTAACCCCACGGGCGATCTGCTCGGCGTCGTCGCCAAACTCGATTACCTGAAGTGGCTCGGTGTCGACTGCCTGTGGCTCACTCCCTTTCTGCGCTCACCGCAGCGCGATAACGGCTATGACATCAGCGACTACTACGCCATCGATCCGAGCTACGGCAGCATGGCCGATTGCGAGTTGCTGATCGCCGAGGCCGACAAGCGCGGGATCAAGCTGATGCTCGATATCGTGGTCAACCACACGTCCATCGAACATAGCTGGTTCCAGCAGGCGCGCAGCAGTCTCGACAACCCTTACCGCGACTTCTATATCTGGCGCGATCAGCCGAACAACTGGGAATCCAAGTTCGGCGGTTCGGCCTGGGAGTACGAAGCACAGACCGGTCAGTACTATCTGCATTTGTTTGATCACACCCAGGCCGACCTGAATTGGGAAAACCCGCAGGTACGCGCCGAAGTGTTCAGGATGATGCGGTTCTGGCGCGACAAAGGCGTCGGCGGTTTTCGTCTGGACGTCATCAACCTGATCTCGAAACCGATGGCTTTTCCGGACGACGAAAGTGATGGCCGGCGCTTCTACACCGACGGCCCTAACGTCCATGAATATCTGCAGCAAATGCACAGCGAAGTCTTCGAAGGCCATGACCTGATCAATGTCGGCGAGATGTCATCGACCAGTCTTGAACATTGCATCCGGTATTCGCGGCCAGAGTCGAAAGAGTTGTCGATGACGTTCAACTTCCATCACCTGAAAGTTGATTACCCGAACCTGCAAAAGTGGGTTCGTGCTGACTTCGACTTTCTGGCCTTGAAGCGGATTTTCTCCGACTGGCAAACCGGTATGCAGGCTGGCGGCGGGTGGAATGCGTTGTTCTGGTGTAATCATGACCAGCCGCGCGTGGTTTCGCGTTTTGGCAATGACGGTGAGTACCGCGCACTCTCGGCGAAGATGCTCGCCACTGCGCTGCATTTCCTTCAGGGCACGCCGTTCGTTTATCAGGGTGAAGAGTTGGGCATGACCAATCCCGGTTTCGATCACATCGATCAATACCGCGATGTCGAGACGCTGAACATCTTTCGACTCAAGCGCAACGCGGGGGCCAGTGACGCCGACAACATGGCGGCGATCATGCAGAAATCCCGCGACAACGGCCGCACGCCGATGCACTGGAATGCCGAGGTGAACGCCGGTTTCAGCGTGGCGGAACCATGGATCGGCGTGCCGGCGAATGTCGCGCAGATCAACGTCGCGGCTCAACTCGATGACCCGGATTCGGTGCTGCATCACTATCGCCAATTGATCGCCTTGCGTCGCACCGAGACCCTGATGTCCGACGGCGTCTACCGGCAAATTTTGCCGGAGCACACGCAGATCTGGGCGTATGTGCGCGAGGGTCATGGAGAACGTTTGCTGGTACTGAATAATTTCTACGGCACACCTTGTGAAGTGCTACTGCCGCCTGACGTGCTCAGCGAAACGATGGCGCAACGGGTTGTCATCAGCAACTACCCGGACTGCCCACCACGTAAACGGCAGATCGTACTAAGGCCATATGAGTCTTTGGTCTTGCACATGACCGACTGATCCACCGCTAAAAAACAACAACTTCAAAAACACGCAGAACGCTGCGCGGGGGATTTTTGCGCGTCGATTTTGCTGCTGCACACAATAAAAATAATGGAGTGGCTCATGAACAGAACAATAAAACTCGGCTTCGCTATTGCTGGCGTGTCCCTCGCGATGCCTTTTTCCGTCGATGCGCTAGAGTTTGGCGGCTACTTGCGCAGCGGTGTCGGGACCTCCCTGAACAGCAGCAACCAGTCGTGTTTTCAACTGCCGGGGGCACAGACGAAATACCGATTGGGCAACGAATGCGAACAATACGGCGAACTCGAACTACGCCAGGATTTATTCACCCTGGATGACGGTTCGACACTCAGCGTCGACGGTATGGCTTCGCTCTATAACCAATACGATCGCAACCTGACGTTCAAGGGCGATACCGGTTCGGTACGTATGCCGCAGTTGTACGCGCAATGGTCAAACATGCCTGCTTTCAATGGCGGATCGTTGTGGGCCGGTCGGCGTTATTACAAGCGCAACGATATCCACATCTCCGACTTTTATTACTGGAATCAGAGCGGCACGGGTGGCGGTATCGAGGACGTACTGATCGGCGATCTGAAATACAGCTACGCCTTCTCACGCAAGGACAACCTGTACCAGAAGGACTACATCAATCGTCACGATTTCAACGTGGGCGGTTTCGATACCAATGCCGGTGGAGAACTGGAGTTCGGCCTGAGCTACATCGACAAGCCTGACCGCCGCGATACACACCGTGGCTGGGCTGTCAGCACTCAGCATGTGCAACAAGGATTTCTGGGTGGCAAGAACAAACTGGCTTTTCAATACGGCGAAGGGCCCGGCACTGGGCTGGGCTATACCGGTAATGTGCGACTGGATGACAGCAATAAGAGCTACCGGATTGTAGAGTTCTTCGATTGGCAGACAACGCCGCGATTCGGCGGACAGGTTCAGGCGGTTTATCAGAAAGATATTCGGGCGGGCGGTCGCGATCAGAACTGGATGTCCCTCGGCGTGCGTCCCACGTATGCGCTGACCGAGCAGTTCAAACTGGTCACCGAACTGGGTCACGATCAGGTCGAGGCCACGGGTGGCACACGCAAGCTGAGCAAGTTCACCGTGGCGCCAACCTGGTCGCCCAAAGGTCCGGAATTCTGGGCGCGGCCCGAGGTACGCTTGTATTACACCTACGCCAGTTGGAACCAGGCAGCGAAACGTGCGGCGAATGAACTGGCGAAAGGGTCAGCGTTGTCCGACACCGGCGCATTCGGCCGCGCCCGCCACGGTGCGAATGTCGGTCTGCAAGTCGAGTACTGGTGGAAATAATGACCAATCAATCAGACGCCCCGAGATCGCAAGTCTCTTCAAAGAACAGAACTCCAGGTGATGTCATGGCCATACCTCAACCCTTGCAACTGCTCGCACCATTGTCCGGCCTGCTCATGCCTCTCGACCAAGTGCCTGACCCGGTGTTCTCCGGTCGCGTGATCGGCGACGGGCTGTGCATCGATCCGACCTCGCAGACGTTGTGCGCCCCCTTGGCTGGCGTGATCAGCAATGCGCCGGCGAGTGGGCACGCCATCAGCATCACTGACGACAATGGCGTGCAGGTTTTGGTGCACGTCGGGCTCGACACGGTAAACCTGGCCGGCAACGGTTTCACGCGTCTGGTCGAGCAAGGTCAGCGGGTGAGGGCGGGCCAGGCGCTGATCGAATTTGACGCCGATTACATCGCCCTGAATGCGCGCAGCCTGCTGACCTTGATGCTGGTGGTCAGCGGCGAAGCGTTCACCTGGCTGACACCGGACGAGGGCCTGGTGGAATGTGGTCAGCCGCTGATCGGTTTGCAACCTGGGGAGCCAGTCACGCAGGTGACACTGCCGGAAGATGAAGGAGAACTGGCCTCGACACCGGTGACATTGCCCAACCCGAACGGTTTGCACGCTCGTCCGGCCGCCGTGTTCGCTCAAGCGGCGAAAGGTTTTTCAGGAAACGTCTACCTGCACAAAGGTCAACACAAGGCTAACGCCAAATCCCTGGTGGCGATCATGGCGCTGCAGACGGCTTTCAACGACATAGTGCACGTCAGCGCGATGGGGCCCGACGCCGATGTGGCCATCAAGACTCTGGTGGACCTGCTCGTTGCAGGGTGTGGTGAAGAGGCGGCCGCAGCACCGGTCGCGGTGGCGACACTCAAGGATTCATCGCCGACAGTTTTGCGCGGTATCTGTGCCTCAGCGGGTTCGGCGTTCGGCCACGTGGTGCAAATTACAGACAGTACGCTTGAGGTCAATGAGTTCGGCACAGACTTGCAGGCCGAGCGGGAGCATCTGTCCCGCGCCCTGATGGCTGCGGATATGGATTTGCAGCAGTTGGCGCAGGCAAAGACCGGAGAAGCTCAGGCCGATATTTTCAAGGCGCATCAGGAGTTGCTACAGGACCCGAGTCTGCTGGATCAGGCGCAGACCCTGATCGGCGAGGGCAAGAGCGCAGCGTTCGCCTGGCGTACGGCAACCGAGACGACGGCTGCATTGTTCATGAATCTCGGCAGCCCGTTGCTGGCCGAGCGCGCCGCCGATCTGTCGGATGTCGGTGAGCGTGTACTCAAGCTGATTCTCGGAGTGCAGGATTACGCACTGGACTTGCCGGACGGGGCGATCCTTATCGCCGAGCAACTGACACCGTCCCGGACGGCCGCACTCGACACAAGCAAAGTGCGAGGGTTCGCCACGGTCGGTGGTGGCGCCACCAGTCACGTCGCGATTCTCGCGCGGGCGGCTGGACTGCCGGCGATCTGCGGCTTGCCGGTGCACGTGCTGACGCTGGCCACCGGTACGCAAGTGTTGCTCGACGCCGACAAGGGCGAGCTGCATCTTGACCCGGAAATTGCGGCCATCGAGCAGCTTCAAGCCCAGCGTCAGCAACAACAGCAACGTCAGCAACAGGCGCTGGCCCATGCCTCGCTGCCGGCGTGTACCCGTGACGGTCATCGTATCGAAGTGACCGCCAACGTTACCTCGCTGAGCGAAACCGAACAGGCCGTCGCGCTGGGTGGTGAGGGCGTGGGTTTGTTGCGTTCGGAGTTTCTGTACCTGGACCGCAATCACGCGCCCAGCCATGCCGAACAAACTGCGACCTACGGCGCGATCGCCCGGGCATTGGGCCCGATGCGCAATCTGGTGGTGCGCACCCTGGACGTCGGCGGTGACAAGCCATTGGCCTACATGCCGATGGAGCGTGAAACCAATCCGTTTCTGGGGATGCGCGGGATTCGCCTGTGTCTTGAGCGCCCGCAGTTACTGCGTGATCAGTTCAGGGCAATCCTCGCCAGCACCCGTTTGGCCCGCTTACACATCATGTTGCCAATGATCACGCAGCTTTCGGAGCTGCGCATGGCTCGCCGGCTGCTGGAAGAGGAGGCCCAGGCGCTCGGCCTCGCGCAATTGCCGCAACTGGGGATCATGATCGAAGTACCCGCAGCCGCGCTGATGGCGGACCTGTTCGCGCCCGAAGTGGACTTCTTCTCGATCGGTACCAACGACCTGACCCAGTACACCTTGGCCATGGATCGCGATCATCCGCGCCTCGCGAGCCAGGCCGACAGTTTCCATCCCTCCGTACTGAGGTTGATCGCCAGTGCGGTAAAGGCTGCCCATGCTCACGGCAAGTGGGTCGGCGTGTGTGGCGCGCTCGCTTCGGAAACCCTGGCGACGCCGTTGTTGCTCGGGCTCGGGGTGGATGAGTTATCGGTGAGCGTGCCGCTGATTCCTGCGGTGAAAGCCGCCGTTCGCGAGGTGAATCTACTTGACTGTAAGGCTATCGCCGAGCAGGTGCTCGGCCTGGAAAGCGCCGAGCAGGTGCGCGAGGCGTTGCGGATTTATCGCGAGGCAACGGTCGATACTTCACCGGTTCTGGAGGGCTGAAAATGTTCGAGATAATGCAGCGGGCGTTCTGGAAGGCGTTGACGCCGGATCTGGTGGTGGATGAGTCGCAGGTGACCGCGCCGCCGATGTCTGGCCTCGCGCCGCAGATTGTGGCGGCGTTGGGGGGTGTAGATAACCTCAAGTCGCAGCAACCTGTGGCGCTGACCAGGGTTCGCGTGGAGTTGCGTGATGTGGCGCGGATGGATCGACAGGCTTTGAGTCTGGCCGGTGTGCCGGCAGTCATGGTGCTGAATGACGGCATTTTGCATCTGATCACCGGCCACGCGCACTGATCATTATGCTGTGAACAGGTCTTGCTGTGGCTAAGAGGCTTGGCGAAACTTTGCAGCGTTGTGTTCGGCTGGGCGGCGGCTTGAAAACGGCTGACGCGGCTCGGCTGGCCGAATGCCGGGGGCGCTTCACGCCCCAACGGGGCAAGCCCCCTCGCCACAGTGGGTATACCAGACCGATACCCTGCGGCCATCCGCCGCCCCACCCTTACTGTTTCTCAACCGCAGGTGTATCGTATTCGCCTTTTACAGGCCCTCGGGCCTGATGCTGATTCGTGAGGTAGTTGAGTTCATGTCCTTTACCCGTCGCCAAATCCTCGGTGGCCTGGCCGGTCTTGTAGTCGTTGGCGTCGGAGCGGGGGGCGCGTCGCGGTACTGGCTGGGCAAGATGGCCGATGCGGACGCCGGTCACGACTATGAACTGATCGCCGCACCGCTGGATGTCGAGCTGGTCGCCGGGCACAAGACTCCGGCATGGGCCTTCGGGCCGTCGGCGCCGGGCACCGAGTTGCGCGTGCGTCAGGGCGAATGGCTGCGGGTGCGGTTCATCAATCACCTGCCGGTCGCCACCACTATTCACTGGCACGGTATCCGCCTGCCGCTGGAAATGGACGGCGTGCCTTACGTCTCGCAGTTGCCGGTATTGCCCGGCGAATACTTTGATTACAAATTCCGCGTGCCGGACGCGGGCAGCTACTGGTATCACCCGCATGTGAACAGTAGTGAAGAACTCGGTCGCGGCTTGGTCGGCCCGTTGATCATCGAAGAGCGCGAGCCCACCGGTTTCAAGTACGAACAAACGCTGAGCCTGAAGAGCTGGCACGTCGATGAAGACGGCGCGTTTGTCGCGTTCAGCATTCCCCGTGAAGCAGCGCGGGGCGGTACGGCGGGGCGGCTGTCGACGATCAACGGTGTCTCGCAGGCGGTAATCGAATTGCCGGCCGGGCAGATCACTCGCGTTCGTTTGCTCAACCTCGACAATACCCTGACCTATCGCCTCAATATTCCCGGCGTCGAAGCGCAGATCTACGCGCTGGACGGCAACCCCGTCGAGCCGCGCCCGCTCGGCAAGGAGTACTGGCTCGGCCCCGGCATGCGCATTTGTCTGGCGATCAAGGCGCCGGCCGCTGGCGAGGAATTGTCCCTGCGTAATGGCCCGGTGCGCCTGGGTACGTTGCGCTCGGTAGCGAACAGCGATGCGCCAGCTCAATGGCCACCGGCGCTGCCGGCCAATCCCGTGGCCGAGCCGGACCTGGCCAATGCCGAGAAGCTCAACTTCAATTTCGAATGGGTAGGCTCGGTGTCGGTGAACGTCGATAACGGTCGGCCGCCGAGTCTGTGGCAGATCAACGGCCAGGCCTGGGATATCACCGACAAGACCTGCGCCGACCGCCCGATCGCTAAACTCGAGAAGGGTAAAAGCTACATTTTCGAATTGAAGAACATGACCCAGTATCAGCACCCGATTCACCTGCATGGCATGAGCTTCAAGGTCATCGCCTCGAACCGGCACAAGGTGATCCCGTATTTCACCGACACCTATTTGCTGGGCAAGAACGAGCGTGCCCAAGTCGCGTTGGTGGCGGATAACCCGGGCGTGTGGATGTTCCATTGCCATGTGATCGACCACATGGAAACCGGCCTGATGGCCGCCATCGAGGTGGCGTGATGCGGCAGATTCGACCCGCAGCGATCATTGACCGCAGCCGTGATCGCGACTTCATGCGCGAAGCGCTGGCGCTGGCGGCACAAGGCGCGGCGCTGGGCGAAGTACCGGTGGGTGCGGTGCTGGTGCAGGATGGCGAGATCATCGGTCGCGGCTTCAATTGCCCGATCAGCGGCCACGACCCGAGTGCCCATGCGGAAATGGTCGCGATTCGCGCCGCTGCGTTGGCCGCCAGCAATTACCGCCTGCCGGGCAGCACCCTCTACGTGACGCTTGAACCGTGCAGCATGTGCGCCGGGCTGATCGTGCATTCACGGATTGCGCGAGTGGTGTATGGCGCGCTGGAGCCCAAGGCCGGGATCGTGCAGAGTCAGGGGCAGTTTTTTGCCCAGGGATTTTTGAATCACCGGGTGTTGTTTGAGGGTGGGGTGTTGGCGGAGGAGTGCGGAACGGTTTTGAGCGATTTCTTCAAGGCCCGGCGCGCCAGACCCGCAGACTAGACCTAAAACCCAATGTGGGAGCGAGCCTGCTCGCGATGCGGTGTGTCAGCCAACATTTTTGTTGGATGTGAAACAGTCATCGCGAGCAGGCTCGCTCCCACAGGGGAATCTCCATTGGTCTGGAACTCGGGGTTTACTTACGCGCCACGATCACCGCACGCATCGGCGCCGGCAAGCCCTCAATCGTCTTGCTGTTATCTTCAGGATCGAGAAAATCACTCAACGACTGAAACTTCATCCATTGCGTCCCGCGCTGTTCCTCGACCGTAGTCACGCTCACGTCGACACAGCGAACATCGGTAAACCCGGCGCGGCGCAGCCATAGCATCAGCGCCGGCACCGACGGCAGAAACCACACGTTACGCATCTGTGCATAACGGTCTTCCGGCACCAGCACCTGCTGTTGATCGCCTTCGATCACCAGGGTTTCCAGCACCAGTTCGCCGCCCTTGACCAGGCAATCCTTCAGCGCCAGCAAATGCTCGATCGGCGAACGACGGTGGTAAAACACGCCCATGGAAAACACCGTGTCGAAGCCTTCGAGTTCCGGCGGCAGGTCTTCGAACGGGAACGGCAAGTGCCAGGCGTTCGGTTCGGACAGGTAACGCTGAACCGCCTGGAACTGGCAGAAAAAAAGCCAGTTCGGATCGACGCCGATCACGCTGTCGGCCCCGGCGCCGAGCATGCGCCACATGTAATAACCGTTGCCGCAGCCGACATCGAGAATGCGTTTGCCCTGCAGATCCAGGTGCGGCGCGACGCGTGACCATTTCCAGTCCGAGCGCCATTCGGTGTCGACGTGCACGCCAAACAGATCGAACGGGCCCTTGCGCCACGGCGACAAGCCCATCAGCGCGCTGCGCATTTGCGCGCGGGTTTCATCGTCGCAATCGGTGTCCAGTGTCAGGCCGTTGAGCAGGTCGACTTCGCTTGGCTGGATCTTCGGCAGCGCGTCCAGCGCGCTTTGCCAGCGCTCCAGATCGCCGTGACCTTTTTCCATTTTTTTGTCGAGCTGCGCTTGCAGAGTGTTAGCCCAATCGGCCAGCGGTGTGCCGGCCAGACGGCGGGCGAGGGGAGACAGATCAATCATGGCAAGGCAATCAACGAGGCAAAGTTAAGACACTGGAACCACGGCACGACTTTCGAGAAACCGGCAGCCAGCAGGCGCTCGCGGTGTTCTTCTAGGCTGTCGGGTTTCATGACATTTTCGATGGCGCTGCGCTTCTGGGCAATTTCCAGTTCGCTGTAGCCGTTGGCGCGTTTGAATGCGACGTGCAGCTCGGTGAGCAGCGCCTGTTCTTCAGGGTCGGTGAAACGCAGTTTTTCCGAGAGAATCAGCGCGCCGCCGGGCAGCAGCGACTGACGGATACGCGCGAGCAACGCGGTGCGCTGATCCGGGGCGATGAATTGCAGGGTGAAATTGAGCGCCACCACCGAGGCTGGCTGGAACTGCAGGGCAAGGATGTCGCCCTCGATCACTTCAACCGGCAGCAACTCCTGGAACATCGAGTCCTGACCGTTGAGGTATTCGCGGCAGCGTTCGACCATCGCCGCCGAGTTATCCACAGCGATCACGCGGCAACCGTCGGTGCGCACGTGACGGCGCAAGGCCTGAGTCACCGCGCCCAAAGATGAACCGAGGTCGTAGAGCACGCTGTTCGGCTGGGCGAATTGCGCGGCGAGCACGCCGAGGTTTTCTACGATGGTCGGGTAACCCGGCACTGAGCGTTTGATCATGTCCGGGAACACCCGCACCACGTCTTCGTTGAAGGCGAAGTCAGGCACCTGGGCCAAAGGCTGGGCGAAAAGGCGATCGGGTTCTTTGCTCACGGCGGTTCCGGCGGCGTTGGTGGAAAAGGCCGGCATTTTAGCCAAGTTGGCGCGGGGATGCGCGGGTTGTCTGATAAACCGATGGTGTCGCCCTCGTGATAACGGCGAAGTGCTGTTGTGGCGAGGGAGCTTGCTCCCGTCCGGCTGCGCAGCAGTCGTAGACCGGCCAATCAGGGATCAGATAGAACTCGTTAGCCTGGTTTTGGGCCTGCTTCGCAGCCCAGCGGGAGCAAGCTCCCTCG
>NZ_JMCL01000138.1 GCF_000690905.1 Pseudomonas sp. Ant30-3
GAACCTGATCTTCCAGCCAGACGAGGAAGGTCTGGCCGGCGCGAAGCTGATGATCGAAGATGACCTGTTCGACCGTTTCCCATGCGACGCGGTGTACGCGTACCACAACATGCCGGGCCTGCCAGTCGGGCAGGCGGTGGTACAGGTCGGCGGACTGATGGCCTCCTCCGAGCGGGTCACCATCACCCTGACCGGTCGCGGCGGTCACGGCGCCATGCCTGAACGAGCCATTGATCCGGTGCCTGCACTGGCCTCCATCATCAGCGCCTTGCAGACTGTGGTTTCACGCAATCTGGCCGCTGATGATGCGGCGGTGATCAGTGTCGGCGTGGTCCAGGCCGGCAGCGCCTATAACATCATTCCCGAAACGGCCAAATTGATGGTCAGTGTTCGCACTGCTGCCCCAGAGATCCGCGACCGGGTGGAACGACGCATCCGCGAGATCGTCGAAGGCCAGGCAGCCAGCTTTGGCGTCAAGGCCGATATCGACTACCAATTACTGGCCCCGGTACTGGTCAATAGCAAAGCCGAAACCGAACGCGTGCGCGCAGCCGCGCAGAAGGTGCTGGGCAGCGAAAACGTGCTGGATAAAATGCCGGTGCGACTGATGGGCAGCGAAGACTTCGCCTGGATGCTCAAGGCCCGGCCCGGCTGTTACTTCATTTTGGGCAATGGCTCCGGCGAGTTCACTGGATGCTCAGTGCACAACGACCATTATGACTTCAATGATGAAGTCACCCCGCTGGGGGCGGCTTGTTGGGTGGAGTTGGTTGAGGAGTATCTGTGTAAGAGCTAAGAGGGTGTAGACAAAATCAAGCAGTCAGTCGACGCGCCAGTAAGCGCGCCTCTGCCAGCCATACCCAAGCTTCGCTTACGACGTGTAATCGGTCATGGTGCATGAATAGCCGCCTTGCCCTTTCATTCCATGCATGCGTTCTCTCAACGACCCAGCGCTTGGGGAAAGCGATGAAGCCAGCCGGTCTTACCGCCGGCAAGAAAAGATCAGACTGCTGGGTGCTCCATTGCCCGGTGTTTCTGTTACCAGGGCTTCGGATCACCTGCACGTTGACCTCATGCGTTTGCTGAACATACTGCGCCCATTTACCGGCATAGGCGCTGTCGACGAGCAATGTTTTGATCGAGGGGTACTTTTCAGCCGTCTGGGCCATCGCTTCGGTGGCTGCATCCCGATCCTGCACACTGGCGGCACTGATACTGACCGCCAGGAGCAACCCGAGCGTATCCACGATCAGACTACGCTTGCGCCCCTTGACCTTCTTACCGGCGTCGTACCCATTTTCACCGCCCTGAGGTGCGGATCGGGTCGATTGGGCATTAAGGATAGCCGCTGATGGGTTGTTGTCGCGGTCCTCTCTATGACGCTACATCGTGCGCAAACGATCATGCATTTGCTCGAACTTTCCTTGCTCGCTCCAGCGCCTGAATGTCTTGTATACGTTGTCCCAATGCGGGAATTCGAGAGGTAGCATTCGCCAAGAGCAGCCTGTACGGACAACATAACAACACGCTTCCAGTAATTGCCTTCTTGAGTGACTCGGAGGCTTGCCTCGATGGTCCTCACGTTCGAACAGATCTGCGACCAGAGCCCATTCCGTGTCGGTCAGACAACTGGGGTAACGCTGTTCGGGCAATTGGCGTCTATGAGTGTCGTTGTATCCGTACGTAGTGCGCTTATCAGACAGCTCAAAAACACTCTTGATACGCGGTTTGATGTGCACAATACCAGCCAGTTTCAGCGCGGTTGCAAACGTGGCCGGATGAGTGGAAATGCCTGTCTTCATCAGGAACAGATCCATCAATTCGGCCTGAGTGGACAGGGAGTTAGCTTGTGCCAGTTCCACCAAAAGCGGGTAGTGCTCTGGTGCGATTCTCGGTGGGCGTCCTGTTCTGGCCATCATTAACGAGTCGAGGAGGGGGTCGATAGCTTACTTGATTTTGTCTACACCCTCTTAGGTGGGGAGGGTATTTTACCGAAGCCAGTGTCATTCGGCGACAGGGCTGTTGGCTGAGCGTTCGCCAAGTCATTCGGTCAGCGGCAACAACCATTACTCAAGCCCTTGATAAAAGTGAGTGCAGAGGCTCTGAAACCACCTGTTTCAGGACTTTTGCGGAAAACATGGCCACAAGCTTTCCAGGCAAAAGCCATCTCCGAGCGTTCGGATTACCGAATGACTCAGGTTAGCGGCACCGTCGTTGTGCCTACGAGTCAAAAAATGCCCAAATTTGTGCAGGTGCCTGTTAGCTGGACCGATCTTTCCCGCACCGCTGGTGAGGGCCTTGCAGAAATATCAAGTGCAGATTGCCGACGCATGCCCAAGACTGCGCCACACCCCTTATCTGGGCTAAGGAAAATAGGTATGAGCCCCCTCCTAGTTAGTTACGGTCTCGGTGTCGATACCGCATCGAGTGTTGCCCCCGAATCCCGCATGATGCGGCGGGTGGTGATCGCCTCTTCCCTGGGCAATGCCCTGGAGATCTACGATTTCACCGTTTACAGCTTCTTCGCCGTGATCATCGGCAAGCTGTTTTTCCCCGGTGAGTCGGCAATCGCTTCGCTGTTGATGTCCCTGTCGAACCTGTGAATGGCCCGCCGATATTTACCGACCAATGCACGAGAAGTGCGCCTGTAATGTGGGAAATGGCTGCTGCGAGGTGCTTGTAGAAGCCGAAAAGCATGAAGAAAACTGCGAAACTGATCATGGTTTGGCGCAGTCGCTGTTTTTAAACTGCTGATGGCGAAGTGGCCGGGAATTGTTGAGCTACTTCAGACCGTCCATAGGGGTATTTATGTGGAATCTAAACTCAAAAATTATTATATTTGGATTGATCATGCAAGCATTAGTACTCGTGGTGGTGTTTTTTACGGAAAATACTATTGTGTGGTGCTCTGAGAAAAATTATATAAATTCAAGCAGTGTATCAGAAATTAACTATGCTGAAGATGCTGCTTCAAGAACACTGCTAAGTCAGAAATTTGGCGATCTACAAAACAGTCTAGTCACTCTCACCTCATCTAAATTTACGGATTTAGAAAGTACATCAGATAACGCTGATTTCCGAGATATAAACTCCATGACTGCTTGGTTACTGTACCTGCTGGTAGTAGGTGGATTTATAGGGTTGGCGGGATTGCTGGTGATGTTTTTTCGCAGAAAAAAATCGGCTAGCAATGTATCGAAAAAACCATTTCATCTCTGCGCTCTCAGGCCGGTTTTAATGCCGTTATCGTATCAATCGTGCTTTCAATGTAGCACAATAATAAAGCACTCAAAGAATAAAGATCGGTTAGCTGAAACCGCCGACATTTGGGTGATAGAAATATACACTATCTAGCGCGTTGACCCGTAAAAAATCTACTGCGGCGATTAACGGGATGCACTTACCAATAATTAGGCAGGAAAACAATTTTATTGTCGTTGGGCCTTACAGGAGCAAATCAGAAGCCGCAGAAATAGTTAGTAACCTACACGAGTCTTACAATGTGCGAGGTTGGCTAACACCAGGAAATTGACAATTAAAAACGATGCTTAAAAAGTAAATAATCATCATTAATGCGCCGGTTTTATTATCGTGGATAGCTTGAAGAAAATACAGGAGCTAAGGCTCAAATCGACGAGGTTTTACAATTCGTTTGATCAAGCAGCTTCCTTCATTGGAAGTTATCCGCTTAAAGTAGCAAAACATAAAACTGTGCCTTCATCACGATCAGATCAGAATAGCTGCCTTGTATTAAATGTCGAAGACAGAGGACGGCCACCACCCTGAGTGACTAGGAGATAAGAGAAATGAACCGCATGCATCCAGTGCAGGTCATTGCTGTGACAAGTGGCAAAGGTGGTGTCGGTAAGACCAATGTAGCAGTAAACCTGTCCCTAGCATTGGCTGAGCGTGGCCGACAAGTCATGCTGCTTGATGCTGATCTCGGTCTGGCAAATGTAGATGTTTTACTCGGATTAGCCCCCCCAAAAAACCTTGCCAACGTAATCAAGGGGCAGTGCGAGCTGCAGGATGTGCTTCTGCGAGGGCCTCGCGGAATCAGCATCGTTCCTGCAGCTTCGGGCTGTCAAAGGATGAGTCATCTAACGTCAGCTCAGCACGCCGGAATAACTCAAGCCTTTAGTGATGTCGACGAGAAGCTCGACGTGCTGGTCATTGACACGGCCTCCGGTATAGGTGATTCAGTTATCAGTTGTATTCGTGCATCCCGCGAAGTGTTGATGGTCGTGTGTGACGAGCCAACTTCACTCACCAACACCTATGCGCTGATTAAAATGCTTAGTCATTCTTACGGCATAAATCGTTTCCGCATACTCGTCAACATGACACAAAGCCCCCAAGAAGGGCCCGATCTTTTTGCTAGGTTGACCCGTGTTACGAATCTTTTTCTTGACGTGAGTTTACAATATGTTGGTGCTGTGCCTTATGATGAATGCATGCGCAAGGCTGTGAAAAAACAGCGTGCGGTATACGATGCTTTTCCTCGTTCTAAGTGCTCCCTGGTATTCAAATCGATAGCGCAAAAAATAGATGCTTGGCCATTACCGGTGAGTCCGCGCGGGCACTTGGAGTTTTTTGGCGAGCGATTGTTAACCTCGCCAATGCGGCTAGACACCGTGCGTTTTGTGATTTGAGTTTAAAAATGCGTTCAATTGAAGAACATAGTGAAGATTATTTAGAGGTTGAATTGAATAAAAATATGAAAATCCTCATCGTTGATGACTTTTCAACGATGCGCCGGATCATAAAAAACCTGTTGCGTGATCTTGGATTCACTAACACGTATGAAGCAGATGACGGAACGACTGCGCTACCGATGCTGCAAAACGGCAGCTTCGATTTTCTAATCACTGACTGGAATATGCCTGGTATGTCCGGTATCGATCTTTTGAGTTATGTGCGTGCTGACGATCGTATCAAACACCTTCCGGTTTTAATGGTGACCGCCGAAGCTAAACGTGAACAGATCATCAAAGCCGCCCAAGCTGGAGTGAACGGTTACGTAATCAAGCCCTTTACTGCGCAAGTATTAAAAGGAAAAATTGAAAAAATTTTTGAACGCGTTAACAATTAAGAGGGCGGCCGCAAAAACTGAGTGCAACACCTGACCTTTCCGGTACGGTGCTGCCACTATGTCCTATCACGAACTCAGTATCCCCGAACGTGCGACCCTTCAACTCGGCCTTGCCCAAGGTTTCAGCCAGCGGCGAATTGCCCGGATGCTCGGCCGCTCCCCCTCGACCATCAGCCGGGAGCTGCGCCGCAACCGGGCCCCTGGCACCCGCTACCAGGCCTGTGCT
>NZ_JMCL01000139.1 GCF_000690905.1 Pseudomonas sp. Ant30-3
CACCCCCCCCCGCCAATGCACCAGCAGCAACACCCGTGATAGCACCGGACGCCACAGCACCGGCCGTACACAAACCGCTACAAGACACACCGCCAGCGGTGGCAGTAGCAGCGCCGCCTAATAAAAGTGTTCCCAAAGAGGCGGGTAGGGTGCCACTGATTTTCTTGAGAGGAATGTTTCCTTGTGCATCGGTTTCAAACCCACCCAGCAAGGCAAACTCGCCATATCGGCTAATCGCATCGGTGGGGATAGCTGCGCTGGGGCTGGTGTAGTTAATGGCCCCGTCTGGCAGCGTGCAACTCTTGGCGAAGACGCATCCGTGTGGGGCCACTTCATCTCGCTTCTTGATCGCACTCCTACGTGCGTCGGCTTCTCGCTCGTTTCTTTCGTTCGCCGCCAGTGTTCTGTTCCAAGCCGCCTGCGCTGCCTGAGTCGCCTCGGCATGTAGCCGGTTGCCGTCTCGCCCATTACATCCCAGATAATTCGGAAACAGGTTTTCAACCGCCATAGCACCCCCTGTGCAAACTGACGATCCATGTCTCGCCGTTTAGATGCCGGAGGACACTACGCCATGCTGGTTTGGGGTGTATGTAGGACGGTTCCCAAGTTTATGAAAAGTTGATCCGGATAACATCGACAGGACTCACGGTGCACGCCTTCCTTGATGGGAACGCGAGTGTTGAACCCTCATTTGCTCAACGCATGCTCCGCGCGCACCGAATTCATGAACGCCTGCATCGCCGACGACTGAATGCGATGGCGCCGGGTGATCAGGCCGAACGGTGGCAGACGCGCTTCGAATTTGATCGGCAACACGGCGAGCAACTCGCGCCCGGGATAATCCTCGACCACCGACACCGGCGTGACGCCCAGCATGTCGGTCTGCTGCACCAGCGACAGCAAGGTCATGATCGAAGTGGTTTCGACGATGCTGCTCGGCATGTCGACCCGCGCATTGTGGAACACCTGATTGATGATCGCGCGCATCGGGCTGGGATGTTGCTGCAGCACCCAGGTCATGTTCTGCAACTCTGCCCAGCTCAGGTGTGTTTCCTTAGTCAGCGGATTTTGCGCACCGGCGATCACGCACAAGGCTTCTTCGCCGAGGCTGTCGAACAGCAGTTCTTCGGCCCGAGCACCAGCAGGAATTCGTCCCAGCACAATGTCCAGCTGATCCTGCAGCAAGGCTTGCACCAGCACGTCGCTGGTGTCGACCTGGATGCTCATCGACAGGTGTGGATGACTTTGCTTCAGGGTGGCGATGGTGCGCGTCAACAAGCCCGAGGCGAGGGCCGGAATGGCGCCCACCGCGACCCGGCCAAGGTTGCCGGATTCGAGCGCCACCAGCTCTTCGCGCATGCCACTGAGTTCGGCGAAGACCATGCGGGCGTAGTACGTGACGGTTTCTCCGAACGGGGTAGGGCGCATGCCACGGGGCAGACGCTCGAAGAGTTCAACGCCGAGCAGGTCCTCGGCTTCATGCAGCATCTTGGTGGCGGCCGGTTCAAAATCACCATCGGCGTGATGCGCGCATGCTCGCCGCGAAACACCAGGCCTTCCTCGACCGTGCAGAGGATTTCACCGATGCCGCGGGCCCTATCCGGCGACGTCGGATTCGCGTGGGACGTCAGTGGGCACGCTGGCGATCGATCGATTCCTGCGGCCGGTGTGCTTCCAGAATTATCCGGATGGGTTGTTACCGCAGGCTTTGCAGAATGCCAATCCGCTGGGGATTCGGCGGTTGGTGGACGGGGAGGTGAGTGCTTCGGCCTTGTTGTGACTGAGCTGACGCCATCGCTGGCAAGCCAGCTCCCACAGTGATTCAGGTGTATCCGGATTTTGTGAGCACTTCGATCCCCTGTGGGAGCTGGCTTGCCAGCGATGGCGTCTAGAGCCTCACCGCATGATTAACCGGCCACCCCAACCGGCTTCACCACCGCAGGCTTCAACACCAGCCACAGCGCCGCCCCGATCAACACGCCGCCATAGATATGCGCCATCGACAACGGCTCATCCAGCAGCAGCGCTCCCCACAACACCCCGAACGGCGGAATCAGAAAGGTCGTGGTCATCGACTTCACCGGCCCGATCGAGCTGAGCAGACGGAAATAAATGATGTACGCCAACGCGGTACACATCAGCCCCAGGCCCAGCAGCGACAGCCAGACGCTCCAGCCGCCCCAGCTCGCCGGTGGCTGGGTGATCACGCTGTAGCCGAACAGCGGCAGCAGGAACAGCGTTGCCCCGAGCATGCTGCCCACCGCTGAAAGTCGACTGTCCAGACCACCGGCCTGATCCAGCCAGCGTCGCGCAAGAAACCCGGCAAAACCGTAGCAAGTGGTCGCGAGCAGGCAGGCGAGGGCACCCATCAACAGTTCCATGTCGAACGCCACCGGCCCGGCGCGCGTCAGGATGCCGACGCCGAACAGCCCCAGGCTCACGCCGCCAAGCTTGGCTGCTGTGAGTTTTTCATGGAAGAACAGGCCGCCGATCAACACGCCCATCAGCGGCGTCGTCGCATTGAAAATCGCCGAGTAACCGGCGGGCAGCACTTGCGCCGCCACGGAATACAGGGTCGCCGGGATGCCGGAGTTGATCACCCCCAGCAGCATCACGGTCTTGAGCTTGCCTTTGAAATCCCAGCTGATGCGCATCAGCCCGAGGATCACCAGCAAGCCGACCGCTGCGATGGACACGCGGAAGAATGCGGTCGGCACGGTGCCGATCACAGGCGCGATGATGCGCATGAACAGGAAGCTCGCGCCCCAGATCGCTGCCAGCGACAGTAATCGGACAATATCGACAGGGCTCACAGTGCACTCCTTCCTTGATGGGGACGAGAGTGTTGCTGAGTGTGTCGTCTATCGCAACCGAAAAACGAGCAGCCAACTCCCAAGGAGCGCGCCTGTAACGCGCCGCAAAAATTCCCCTTCTCCTGTACCCGGTTCACTGGCTAAGCTCAGGGCTCGTAAATTCCCGCAGAGGTCTCACCATGCCGCAGCAATGGCCAGCCACCGACATCGCCCGCACGATCCTCGATGGCTTTGACGATTACCGCGAGCATTTCCGGCAGATCACCGATGGCGCCCGGGCGCGGTTCGAACAAGCACTATGGCAAGAAGCGCAAATCGCCTCGGCGGCGCGCATCAGCCTGTACGAAGAAAAAGTCGGCGAGACCGTCGGACGGCTGCGCGAAGCCTTCGAGACCGACACCTTGATGGACGTCAGTTGCTGGCCGTTGGTCAAAAGCGCCTATATAAGCCTGATCGATCTGCGCTTCGACGATGAACTGTCCGAGACCTGGTACAACTCGATCTTCTGCGGGCTGTTCAGCCACGACCTGATCAGCGACGGCTGCATGTTCATCCACACCACCCGGCCGAGCCTGCGCCGGGCCCGCGCTGCGCAAACCCGAACCTACAAGCCTCAGGGCCAGTTGTCGGTGATGCTGGCGAGCATTTTTGCCGACTACCGCTTCAGCGAGGATTACGCCGACTTGCCCGGTGATCTCAGCCGCCTCGAGACGCAACTGCGCGAGAACCTGCCGGATTGGGTCTGCAAGGACCCGGAGCTGAGCGTCGAGCTGTTTTCCTCCGTGCTCTACCGCAACAAAGGCGCGTACCTGGTCGGGCGGATTTACACCCGGGACGAACAGTGGCCGCTGGTGATACCGCTGCTGCACCGTGAAGGGCGCGGGATTCAGATAGATGCACTGATCACCGATGAAGCGGACGTGTCGATCATCTTCTCGTTCACCCGCTCCTATTTCATGGTCGATGTGCCGGTGCCGGCGGAGTTCATCGGTTTCCTGCGGCGCATCCTGCCAGGCAAGCACATTGCCGAGCTGTACACCTCGATCGGTTTCTACAAACACGGCAAGTCGGAGTTCTACCGCGCGCTGATCAATCATCTGGCCAGTACCGACGACCAGTTCATTATGGCCCCTGGCGTGCGCGGCATGGTCATGAGCGTGTTCACCCTGCCGGGTTTCAACACCGTGTTCAAAATCATCAAGGACCGTTTCTCGCCGTCGAAAAATGTCGACCGTGCGACGGTGATCGAGAAGTACAGGCTGGTGAAAAGCGTCGATCGGGTGGGGCGCATGGCCGATACCCAGGAGTTTGCCGACTTCCGTTTTCCGCTGAGCAAATTTGAACCGGCGTGCCTCGAGGAGTTGCTGGAAGTCGCCGCGTCCACGGTGTCGGTTGAAGGCGACACGGTGTTGATCCGCCACTGCTGGACCGAGCGGCGGATGACGCCGCTGAACCTGTATCTGGAAAACGCCAACGAAGCGCAGGTGCGCGAGGCGCTGGAAGATTATGGGCTGGCGATCAAGCAGCTGGCGGCGGCGAATATTTTCCCCGGCGACATGCTGCTGAAGAACTTTGGCGTGACCCGTCACGGGCGCGTGGTGTTTTACGACTACGACGAAATTTGTTTCCTCACCGAAGCCAACTTCCGCCACATCCCGCAGCCGCGCACGCCGGAGGATGAGATGGCGTCGGAGCCCTGGTATTCGATCGGGCCGCTGGATGTGTTCCCCGAGGAATTTCCGCCGTTTCTGTTTGCCGACTCGGGGCAGCGCAAGTTGTTTGATCAATTGCATGGCGAGTTGTACAACGCCGATTACTGGAAAAGCCTGCAGGCGGCGATTAGAGAAGGGAAGGTAATCGACGTGTTCCCGTATCGGCGCAAGGGCCGGGATACCGAATAACCCCCATTCCATGTAGCAGCTGGCGAAGCCTGCGTCCGAGGACGAAGTCCTCGCAATACGGTGCTCGCAGTGCATCTGAACGACTCTGAGCGCAGATTTTGCGAGCGCTTCGCACTCGAACGCAGGCTGCGCCAGCTGCTACAAGGGATCTCGTTCGTCCTCCAAATCTGCGACAATCGCACCTCTGCGCCACTAGACGACTGAATTGCGTACCCGATGACCGACGAATCGCCCTCCATCGACACACTGCTGAAAAACCTCGATCACGCCATGCTCGCCGACCGCCACCGGCTGCGGCGGCAGTTGCTTGAGCTGCGCAAGAAACCCGATGAGGCCAAGCTCGCCCAGTGGGTCGCGCGCATGCAGGCATCCTGTGATCAGGTGTTGGCGCGGCGGGCCAGCCTGCCGGTGGTGCGTTATGACGACAGCCTGCCGATCGCCGCCAAGCGCGACGAGATCAAAGCGGCGCTGCTCAAGCATCAGGTGCTGATCATCGCCGGCGAAACCGGTTCGGGTAAAACGACTCAGTTGCCGAAGATCTGCCTGGAAATCGGTCGTGGCCAGCATGGCCTGATCGGCCACACCCAGCCGCGTCGAATTGCAGCGCGCAGTGTCGCCAGCCGGGTCGCCGAAGAACTTGGCACGCCGCTGGGCGCGCTGGTCGGTTATCAGGTGCGGTTCGAGGATCAGAGCGATTCCAACACCCTGATCAAACTGATGACCGACGGCATTCTGCTCGCGGAAACCCAGAATGATCGCTACCTCGAACGCTACGACACGATCATCGTCGACGAAGCCCACGAACGCAGCCTCAACATCGATTTCCTGCTCGGTTACCTGAAAACCCTGCTGCCGCGTCGCCCGGACCTGAAAGTCATCATCACCTCGGCCACCATCGACCTTGAACGGTTCTCCAAGCATTTCGACGATGCGCCGATTGTCGAAGTCTCCGGCCGCACTTTCCCGGTGGAAACCTGGTATCGCCCGTTGACGCTGGAGCAGGACGAAGAGGGCAACCGCGTCGAGGATGACCTGACCGTGGATCAGGCTATCCTTGCCACCCTCGACGAAATCGCCGCGTTCGAACGCAGCGAGCGCAAGAGCCCCGGCGACGTGCTGGTGTTCCTGCCCGGCGAGCGCGAAATTCGCGACGCCGCTGACATGCTGCGCAAGGCCCAGCTCAAACACACCGAAATTCTGCCGCTGTACGCGCGTTTGTCGCCGGCCGAACAGCAGCGAATCTTCCAGTCGCACCCGGGCCGTCGTGTCGTGCTGGCGACCAACGTCGCGGAAACCTCGCTGACCGTGCCCGGCATCCGCTACGTGATCGACAGCGGGACCGCGCGCATCAGCCGTTACAGCTACCGCGCCAAGGTCCAGCGTCTGCCGATCGAAGCCATTTCCCAGGCCAGCGCCAATCAGCGTAAAGGTCGCTGCGGCCGGGTCGAACCGGGCATTTGCGTGCGCCTGTTCAGTGAAGAAGATTTCCTCGGGCGCCCGGAATTTACCGATCCGGAAATTCTGCGCACCAACCTCGCTGCGGTGATCCTGCAGATGCTCCATTTGCGTCTCGGCGAGATTACTGATTTCCCGTTCATCGAGCCGCCGGATGGCAAAGCGATCAGCGACGGTTTCAACCTGCTGCAAGAGCTGTCGGCAGTGGACCGCAACAGCCAACTGACCCCGCTCGGTCGTCAGTTGGCGCGGCTGCCGGTCGACCCGCGCATGGGTCGCATGCTGCTGGAGGCGGCCAAGCTCGGCAGCCTGCAGGAAGTGCTGATCGTCGCCAGTGCCATGTCGATTCAGGACCCGCGCGAGCGTCCGCCGGAGCGTCAGCAAGCGGCTGATCAGGCGCACGCACAATGGAAAGACGTCGATTCGGACTTCGCCGGGCTGGTCAATTTGTGGCGCGGTTTCGAAGAGCAGCGCCAGGCGCTGACCGCGAGCCCGCTGCGTAATTGGTGCCGCAAGAATTTCCTCAATTACCTGCGGCTGCGCGAATGGCGCGACTCGCACCGTCAACTGAGCCTGATCTGCCGCGACATGCAGTTGAGCCTGAATAAAGAACCGGCGGATTACCCGAAACTGCACAAAGCCGTGCTGTCCGGATTGCTCAGCCAGATCGGGCAGAAAACCGAGGATGGCGATTACCTCGGTGCTCGGCAGCGGCGCTTCTGGATTCATCCGTCATCGGGCCTGGGCAAAAAGCGCCCGCAATGGCTGATGACTGCGGAACTGGTGGAAACCACCAAGCTCTATGCGCGCATGGTTGCCAAGATCGATGCCGACTGGATCGAGCCACTGGCCGGGCACCTGATCAAGAAAAACCACTTTGAACCGCATTGGGAGAAGAAGCGCGGCCAGGTCGTCGCGTTCGAGCAAATCACTCTGTTCGGGCTGATCGTGGTCGGTCGGCGGCCGGTGCATTACGGCCCGATCGACCCGGTGGTGTCGCGCGAGTTTTTCATTCGCGAAGGCCTGGTGCGCGGTGAAATTCAGTCCAGGGCCAAATGCCTGACGGCCAACAAACAGTTGCTCGAACAGCTCGACGAACTGGAAGCCAAGGCCCGTCGCCGTGACATTCTGGCGGACGAAGAAACCCTGTTCGCGTTTTACGACGCGCGCCTGCCGGCGGAGATTCACCAGACCGCGACGTTCGACAGCTGGTATCGGGTCAACAGCCAGAAAGATCCGCAACTGCTGATCATGCGCGAAGAAGACGTGCTGGCCCGCGAGGCCAGTGAAGTCACCGCGCAGCATTATCCGGACACCTTGCACATCGGTGATCTGGAACTGGCGCTCAGTTACCATTTCGAACCGAACCACCCGCGCGACGGCGTGACTCTGCGCGTGCCGGCGCCATTGCTGCCGATGCTGCCGCCGGAACGTCTGGACTGGCTGGTGCCCGGCGTCATCGAAGCCAAGTGCATTGCACTGGTGCGCAACCTGCCGAAGGCACTGCGCAAAAACTTTGTGCCGGTGCCGGATTTCGTCAAAGCCGCGTTGCAGCGCATGACATTCGCCGAGGGTTCGCTGCCGCAAGCGTTGGGCCGTGAACTGCTGCGCATGACCGGTGCACGGGTCAGCGATGAAGCCTGGGCCGAAGCGGCGCAACAGGTGGACAGCCATTTGCGGATGAACCTGGAAATCGTCGACGGCCAGGGCAAGTTTCTCGGTGAAGGTCGCGATCTGGCCGAGTTGACCGCGCGTTTCGCCGAGGCCAGTCAAGCTGCGCTGGCAGTGCCGCAAACCGCGAAAAGTCAGCAGCCGGTGGAGGCGAAAGTCTTCGCGGCGGTGGCGGAAAAAACCCAGCAGAAGATCGCCGGGCTGTCGATGACGGTGTATCCGGCGCTGGTGGAAGAAGCAGGCACGGTCAAGGAAGGGCGTTTTTCTACTCCGGCCGAAGCCGAGTTCCAGCACCGTCGCGCCTTGCAACGTTTGCTCATGCAGCAATTGGCGGAACCGGCAAAATTCCTCCGTGGCAAGCTGCCGGGTCTGACGGAACTGGGCCTGATGTACCGCGAGTTGGGCCGCATCGACAGTCTGGTGGAAGACATTTTGCTGGCCAGCCTCGACAGCTGCATCCTTGAGGGCGAAGAGCCGCTACCGCGTGACGGCGCTGGTTTGGCGGCGCTGGCCGAGCGCAAACGCGGCGGCTGGACCGAACATGCCGAGCGGCTGGCGAAGCTGACGCTGGAGATTCTCAAGCTGTGGCATGGGCTGCAAAAACGCTTCAAGGGCAAGATCGACCTGGCGCAAGCCGTTGCTCTGAACGACATCAAGCAGCAGCTGAGCCATTTGGTGTACCCGGGTTTTGTCCGGGAAACGCCAATGCAGTGGCTCAAGGAGCTGCCGCGCTACCTGAAAGCCATCGAGCAGCGCTTCGAAAAACTTGGCGCGCAGGTGCAGAAGGACCGGGTATGGAGCGGCGAATTGTCCGGTCTGTGGGCGCAATACCAGGCTCGCGCGAGCAAACATGCCCAGGAAGGCAAACGCGATCCGCAGCTTGAGTTGTATCGCTGGTGGCTGGAAGAATACCGGGTATCGCTGTTTGCCCAGCAGTTGGGGACCAAGGTGCCGATCTCGGATAAGCGGTTGAGCAAGCAGTGGAGTCAGGTAGAGCCGTAGGCCCGAGGCTTGCGCAAAACCTTTGGGAGTGAGCCTGCTCGCGATGGGGCCATCACATTCAACATCTGTGTTGCATGTCAGGGCGACATCGCGAGCAGGCTCGCTCCCACAGGGTTTTGTTTCGCCTGTTGATGGGATTCAGCCAGCAAATAGGGCGAAAACCCAACGTTTATGGCAAACTTCGCGCCTATAAACGCCGGTCCCGCTGTTTTGAGCCTTCGACGGTTCGGACGGATCGGAATAAGCGATGCCTTGCGTGCTTCCGCCACGGGAGCAGCCCATTTGTGTGTTGGTACGTTGGTGCCAGCGCTTTCTGCCTGAACAGATTAGAGAAACGACCATGCATAACGTCGTCATCAGCGGCACCGGCCTCTACACCCCGGCCAATAGCATCTCCAATGAAGAGCTGGTGCAGTCTTTCAACGCCTATGTCGCGCTGTTCAATGCCGACAATGCTGACGCCATCGCGCGTGGCGAAGTGGAAGCATTGACCGAGTCCAGCGCGGCGTTTATCGAAAAAGCCTCCGGCATCAAGAGCCGCTTCGTCATGGACAAGGACGGCATTCTGGATCCGCAGCGCATGGCGCCGCGTCTGCCGGAGCGCTCCAATGACGAATGGTCGGTGCTCTGCCAGATGGCCATCGGCGCCGCCGAGCAAGCCTTGCAGCGTGCCGGCAAGACCGCCGCTGATATCGATGGCGTGATCGTCGCCTGCTCCAATCTGCAACGCGCCTACCCGGCCATCGCCATCGAAGTCCAGGAAGCGCTGGGCATCGAAGGTTTCGGTTTCGACATGAACGTCGCCTGCTCCTCGGCGACCTTCGGCATTCAGGCTGCGGCCAACAGCGTGCAACTTGGCCAGGCCCGGGCAGTGCTCATGGTCAACCCGGAAGTCTGCACCGGCCACCTGAACTTTCGTGACCGCGACAGCCACTTCATCTTCGGCGACGCTGCCACCGCAGTGATCATCGAACGCGCCGACCTGGCGACGTCCGCTTACCAGTTCGACGTGGTCAGCACCAAATTGCTGACCAAGTTCTCCAACAACATCCGCAACAACTTCGGCTTCCTCAACCGCGCGGCGGAAGAGGGCATCGGCTCGAAGGACAAACTGTTCGTGCAAGAAGGCCGCAAGGTGTTCAAGGAAGTCTGCCCGATGGTTGCCGAGCTGATCGCTGCGCACCTGGAAGAGAATCAGCTGAACGTCGGCGACGTGAAACGCTTCTGGCTGCACCAGGCCAACCTGAGCATGAACCACCTGATCGTGAAGAAGCTGTTGGGGCGCGAAGCCACCGAAGAAGAAGCGCCGGTGATTCTCGACACCTACGCCAACACCAGTTCTGCGGGTTCGGTGATCGCGTTTCACAAAAACCAGGATGACCTGGCCGCCGGTTCGCTGGCAGTGCTCAGCTCGTTCGGCGCCGGTTATTCGATTGGTAGCGTGATTCTGCGCAAGCGTTGATTTAATGGGAGCTTCATTGCCACTGATGTCTCTGTGGCGAGGGGGCTTGCCTGTGGCGAGGGGGCTTGCCCCCATTGGACTGCGAAGCAGTCCCAAAATATGCCATTCAAAACATCTGTAACTTCCTGTTTACCAGTATTGGGACCGCTCCGCGCTCCAACGGGGGCAAGCCCCCTC
>NZ_JMCL01000140.1 GCF_000690905.1 Pseudomonas sp. Ant30-3
GCTCAGGGCACCCAAGAGCACTACTACACCACCAAACTGGAAGACGCGATCATCGTCGCCATCAACAACAAGATGCACAACTGCCAGGACCCAGGCAACTCGCACTTCACCCACCTGGAAGAAGTGCAGTTCACCTACCGCAAAATCACCTGGACCCACGAAGTATCCGGTACTTCGGGTTCCGATGACTGGCGTTCCCCAGTCGTTTAATCGCGGCTGATCGTCACCCGCATCGGCCAGCTCTGCTGGTCGATGTCGTTTACGCCCTTTCAGAATTTTGCGTCTGCTGATTCCTTATTCAGGTCTTGGCAAACGCCGCAGTACTGCACGAGGAACAAGGGATGTTCGCGCCGGCCAATCAGACCCACTTTGCCCTGACCATCGAAGGTCTTTCCGCTGATTTTCAGGTGTTTACTCTGCAAGGTCGGGAAGCCATCAGCCAGCCTTTTGTGTTCGAGGTGGAGCTGGTCAGTGAGCAGCCGTCGCTGGACCTCGAAACGCTGCTGCACAAACCGGCCTTCCTGCAACTGTCGCCCGACGGCAGCGGCATCCACGGCCAGATCTACCGCGCCGCGCAAGGTGACTCAGGCAAACGCCTGACCCGCTATGCGGTGACCCTGCGCCCGCAACTGTCGTACCTCGCGCACCGCATCAACCAGCGCATTTTCCAGAACCTGACGGTGCCGAAAATCATTGCCAGCGTCCTCGAAGATCACGGCATTCAAGGCAATGCCTACGCCTTCAAGGTCGGGGCGGTTTATCCCGAGCGCATCTACTGCGTTCAGTACGACGAGTCAGACCTGCACTTCATCCAGCGCCTGTGCGAAGAAGAAGGCATTCACTACCACTTCGAGCACACCACCACTGGCCACAAACTGGTGTTCGGCGATGACCAGACGGTGTTCCCCAAACTGGCCCCGGTGGCCTATCAGCAAGACTCCGGCATGGTCGCCAACGACCCGGTGGTCAAGCGCTTCGACCTGCGTCTGGAAACCCGTACCAGCCGCACGACGCGTCGCGATTACGACTTCGAAAAACCGCGCATCACCCTCGAAAGCGA
>NZ_JMCL01000141.1 GCF_000690905.1 Pseudomonas sp. Ant30-3
AGCACACCACCACTGGCCACAAACTGGTGTTCGGCGATGACCAGACGGTGTTCCCCAAACTGGCCCCGGTGGCCTATCAGCAAGACTCCGGCATGGTCGCCAACGACCCGGTGGTCAAGCGCTTCGACCTGCGTCTGGAAACCCGTACCAGCCGCACGACGCGTCGCGATTACGACTTCGAAAAACCGCGCATCACCCTCGAAAGCGAAAAGCGCGGCGATGCCGTGCCAGACCTCGAAGACTACGACTACCCGGGCCGTTTCATCGACCGCGAACGCGGCAAGCACCTGGCGAAACGCGCCCTTGAGCGTCACCGCAGCGATTTCCAACTGGCCGAAGGCAGAAGTGATCAGCCGATACTGGTCAGCGGCCACTTCCTCGCCCTGACCCAGCATCCGAAAGCCAAGTGGAACGATTTGTGGCTCCTGACCGAAATCCTCCACGAAGGCAAACAGCCGCAAGTGCTGGAAGAGTCGGTGACCAGTGACACGACGACGCTCAAAGACGACTTCCATCAGGGTTACCGCAACCGCTTCCAGGCGACGCCGTGGGACGTGCCCCATCGTCCGCCGCTGACCCGGAAAAAACCGCGGATCCTTGGCAGCCAGAGCGCCGTCGTCACCGGCCCCAAAGGCGAAGAAATCCACTGCGACCAATACGGCCGCGTCAAAGTCCAGTTCCACTGGGACCGCGAAGGCCAGGCCGACGACAAAACCAGTTGCTGGTTACGCGTCTCCAGCGCCTGGGCCGGCGCCCAATACGGCGGCATCGCCATCCCGCGCATTGGCATGGAAGTGCTCGTCACTTTCCTTGAAGGCGACCCCGATCAACCTCTGGTCAGCGGTTGCCTGTTCCACAAGGAAAACGTCGTCCCCTACCCTCTGCCGGCTAACAAGACGCGCACCACCTTCAAAACCCTCAGCTCCCCGGGTGGCGCTGGTTTTAACGAACTGCGCATCGAGGACAAAAAAGGCCAGGAACAAATCTTCCTGCACGCTCAGCGTGACTGGGACGAAAACGTCGAGCACGACCAGAAGATTCGGGTTGGCAATGAGCGCCATGACACGGTCGAGAAGAACAGCTACACGGAGTTCAAGGCCGAAGAACACCACACGGTGTATGCCGATCGCAAGGTTGAAGCCAAGGCTAGCGATCATCTCAGCGTCGGTGTTAACCAGCATGTGAAAATCGGCACCGGCCAGTTCATCGAAGCCGGCCAGGAGATTCACCTGAGCAGCGGTTTGAAGGTGGTGCTCGAAGCCGGCAGCGAACTGACACTCAAGGGCGGCGGTAGTTTTATCAAGATCGATGCCGGTGGCGTGATCCTGAGTGGGCCGGTTATCAACATGAACTCCGGTGGTAGTCCGGGCAGTGGCACGGGCGCGGCACCGTTGTTGCCGGGGCCGTTGAAGCAGGCGGATGCGGATAAGGCTGGGCAGTTGCTGGTGCCCGCCTTGCGTGAAACCCTGCAACGAGCAGCCACAACCGCTCAGCCAGTCTGCGAGATATGCCAACAACTGAAGGCGATGAAATGATCCCCGGTGCCACGCGTTATCTACTTCTGGATGGAGCAAAGATCGAAAACCTGCCGGCCCGTTTGTACAGCCTGGACGACAATCCAACTATCGAATGGCTCTATCACGCCACGCCCTACAAAGAGGTGTTTGATGTCGGTCCAGCGCTGGTTCTCCTGCGCAACAATGGCGCCCTTGAACAAGCCTTTACGGAGCATTGGCAACACGATGCCGGCCTGCTGATTGAAAGCGACGCGCCCTTGCCGCAACTGGCTGAACACCTGCGCAGCCTGATTCACGCTCGAGTAACTGGCGAGGTGACGTTGCTGTTTCGCTACTACGATCCGCGCGTCATGCGCCATTGGCTGCCGACTCTGATCCAGGGCGAAAAAGATCGCATGATGGGCCCGGTCAGCCGAGTGCGTCTGCCCGGGCGCGATGGTCAAGGAGAACAGTGGATCGTGCGCGATCAACGCCAGCAAAACGCCGAGCAATATGCCGAACGGCCATGGTTGTATCTGGATGATCAGCAGCTGCAACAACTCAATCAAGGCAAGCTGGAAATGTTTGATCAACAGCTGCTGGAGCACGTTCGCACTTACTTTCCCGAGTGCCTGGCTCAGCGTTCGGCCGTCGAACAGCAGCAATGGGCGGTGCTCTGCCGTGAAGGCGCCGCCAGACACGGATACTCTGCGCCAAAAGAAGTGGCGCGCTGGTCTGCTCTTGTTGCCGAGCACGGCACGGCGTTTCCGCAAGCGCCCGACCATCAGACCTACCGCGAAATACTGCAACAACCAACGCTCAACGCCACACAACGCCTGGACGTCTTGTTGGTAGAACTGCATCGTCATTGGCTGCTGACTGACAAGGAGTCCATAGCATGACCACCGCACCGCTCGATAAAAACCGCAACCTCGCCGCTGCCGATCATGCTGCTCAATGCCAGTTCGGCGACGAAGAGTTGTCCAGCCCGACTACCACCTGCCCTGCGCGCCAACCCGAAATCTTCGTGATTCCCAGCCGCTACGCAATGGCCGAACAGGCCGCCGAACACGCAGATTTCGCGCCTTCCAGCCCGACCAAAAGCCACCCGATGGCCTTGCGCCGCTTGCGCGCGGGTTACGTCTATCTATGGCATGCCGAAGGACCACTCAAACGCTACGCCGTCGCGTCTGATGGTTTGCTGGTTGAACAATCGCTGACGCAACCCCACTCTACTCTGACGACCGGTGACAACGCCGGGATCGCGTTGAACAAAAGCACCGACGCGTGGATGCTCTACAGCGAAGTACCATTGGGCAAAGACGCCTGCGAGCGCCTGAAAAAGAACGGTGAACGACGCAAGCGTATGCGTCAGATCTCCCTCACTGACGTCGCCAAACGCCTGTCGGCCAAACACTGCCCACCGCTCGAAAAAGCCCCGACAATGGTGGCCGAACTCATGCCGAAAGTGCGCGAAAAAACCCTCGCGCATGAACATCAGAAGAACGGCGCGACTGACCGCGAAGGCGTGAAAGAACAACGCAAAACAGCGCAAGCCACGCCTACTCAAGACAACATCAAAGCCTATTCCGCCAGCTCGGAATATCTGCGCGAACGCGAACAGGCGGCCGGCACGCAACCACCGGGCGAGCCCGTGGTCGAGCCTGGGAATTGGAGCGCCAGCCCATGGGAACTGGAACCTACGCAAGCCTGGCTGGACAAAGCCAAGAGCGAGTCAGCTCCGCTGTATGCTGTGTTTGCTGCGCTGGATGATGATCTGGGGGTATTGCGGGATATCGACCACGAACAGAACAAGGTCGAGGCAGAACACGAAGAGTGGGTAGCCGACAATAGCTTGCGCCAGACCATCGGCAGCTTTATCCGCAACATGGTCACCGAAGACGGTGGCGAAGTTGCCAACCTGCTCAACTACCGGTATCGCGAACACAACCTGCAACTGACACCGGAACAGGGCGACACCCTGATCGACAGTCAGAAGCAGCTGAACACCCTGATGCTGGAAGAAACACGCATCAACCAACAACGCGGCCGACAGTATGGGCATGCCCAAGCGGATGGCCTGTTGGCTCAGGTTCGATCCCGTGAAGAGGCCGTACTGAACAAGGTACGCAGCTTCATCCCGAGCGAGCTGCATCAGGAAGCGCAACAAGTCGTGCGAGATTATCGCCAGGAAAAAACCAGCAATCTGGAAGGTGGCGGCGGAACCAAAGTTGGTGAATACATCGACTTGGCGAGCATGGACCATTGGCTGGATCAGGAGGCGCCGCAGCACTTCAAACAGGTCGAAGAACGCCATCAATTGCTGTACGCCGATCGCAAAACCTACCTGCCACGCAACGACAGCGGCACGTGGTTTGTCGACCAGAGCAGCGAAGAACACCTCAAGTGGCTGGAAAGCCTGACGATCGCTTGCCTCAGCGCTCAGTGCAGCCGTAACGAAGGCGCGAAACAGTTTGCCGACTATGCGAATAGCGAGGATCCCGGTTTGCTGCGTCTGGTGTTCCAGGCGTGGAGTCCGAGCATGGAAGCGGCGGTAAACAATACCTCGCGCCTCAACGAACTGGTCACGGCGCTCAGTCTGGAAAACCTTGCCGACTCCCGCGCAGCCGCACTCAAGATTCTGGACGCGGACACCCTGCGCAATATCGAGCGGTTAGCGAGCAATCTGGAAGGTGCCTGGACGGCGACCATGACCCGCCTGGGCGCGTCTTTGATTCATGCAAGCAAAGGCACGGCGATGGCAATGGGATTATTCCTAGTCATCCGCCTCGGCGATAACACCCGCCTTGTGCAGGGCGTAGAGAACGGTATCAAAGTCTGGCGCTTGGTCGGCCAGAACGTTGAAGCCCTCAGCCAATGGACCCGAAGCACCGCTCAGGCCATCAGCCTCGGTCGCGTCAACGGCATCGTCAACGCACCCTCGATCAAGGCCTCGGGTGGCCTGCTGCCGCTGGCGGCGTTGGTGGTCAACATTCTCAACGCCGGCACTTATGCCGGGCAGGCAGCTGCCCTGGAAGGCAGCGATGCGCAACGGCATGCGGATAGCATGTCAGCGTATTTGTACGCAGGGGCAGCGTTGGGGGCAGTGATTCAGAATTGGATGATTTTAGGGAAGGGGATGAATGAGGTTAGCTTAGCTAAAGGCCAGCTCTCCTTTACTGCACCGACGCTAACTCTATTCGGGGCGATTGTGGGAGGCTTGTCAGGGTTTGCCGCGTACAACGAATGGAACTCATTGAACAGTCAGATCGAAAGTGCTCAAGAGAATGTCGATCCTTGGCTCAGACTCAAGCAAGTGGCCGTGACCGGCCAAGTTGCAGTGTACTTCGCGCAGGGACTACTAGGCCTTAGCCTTACCAGCCTGCGTCTAGCCAATACAATCAGCACTCCAATAGCAATACGCCGCTTCCGCTTGGGCATGGGCCCCTTGAATCTGTTGCTGCTGGCGCTCGGGGGGCTTTACCTGTTCGCTTGGTTCCGCCAAGCGAACCCATTGCAAAGCTACCTCGCCAACTGCTGCTGGTCCCATCGCCGGGCCAAAACTAACAAAGGCATCGCACCTCAGGCCCAACAAGATGAAATCAACGAGCTGATGGTTCTGCTCTACCAGCCCCGTCTAGCTATGGAGACGCGCGAAGTGCGTATCGGTGGTTCATTGGGAGACACGATTACACAGGATGGAATCTGCCAACTGACAATTGATCTACCCGGTGCGGCCCCCGGCGCAGCACAAATCGACTTGGCCATGAGTGGCAACCTAACCCCTGTTTCCGCCGGTTTTGGTACTGGCACCCGGGGAACACCGACAGACCTCGGAGCCACTTGGCTGAATGCCACCGAATGCAACTGGATTCCGGTAGATGCGGGTCAAGGGCTGCGCCTGAGCGGAAGCTTCCCACAACCTCTCACACGACTATCCTTACGCCTGAGTTACCTCAGTCCGGTGGCGCTGCTCGCGGGTGTCGGTGCTACCATCGGCGGCGCCAAAGGCGTAGCCTATACACTATCGCCAAATGGCGGCCTGCTGAGCCCTGACGGCGAAATCATCACTTTACGTTCCGGCGAACCGACTCCTGAATTGGATCGGGCCATCGTTCATCGATTAGGCCCTCAGCAGAACTCAAGCTATTTGACACCCAAGGAAAAGGTATGACTTCACCTTCACCCAACAGCCGCAGGGGTGAGCTCTCGCGGGAGGACTACCTAGCACCACTTGCCGTTCCAACCGGACAAACACCCAAGGATGTACTCAATACTATCTGGCGCAAGAACGAGGTATATCTTGATATTGGCTCCTACAGCATTGGCTCTGCTGTCATGGTGCTGTGGCCGGTGGTAATGCTCTGTTTACTCATGATCTACATAGAGCGAAATGGCGAGAGGCTGGTGGGAACAGCCCTATTGTCGTTGGTGCTAGTTGGTATTCCGATATTGATCCTTTTACATGGGCTGACTAAGCCCGTGCCGCTACCTGTACGCTTCAACCGCCAGCGCCGCGAGGTCTGCGTGCCATTCAATGACGGCCGTTACTGGATCGTCCCTTGGGAGCAGGTTACTGCTCAAGCGGTAGCAATGCACTCCGTCGGTCAACACGGTAAAACTACTCAAGGCCTATTGGTCGTAGGCTTTCGCAATCCCGACCCAGATGCACCGGAGAAGGAACGAGACTTCAGCTTGGGATTCAGTTGCGGCGGCGGCGAAACGGCCATGTGTCTCTGGGAGTGCATGCGCAGCTACATGGAGGTTGGGCCTGAAGCCGTTCCGAAGTGCAACTTCGAGGGAGAGAACAGCAACAAGGGCTTGATCAGCTGGACCGTTAGCATTTTGTTTGACGCATTGAAGTCCGCTGCCAAGGGAGACTTTAAATCTGCCATTAATGATGTTTTCTTCACTGTTTTTTTAGGTGCTCCCTTGGGTTTTTATTTGCAAGAACGCAAGCTGGTTCCGCCGCCTGACTTGACCGCCCCGGAAATAAAAGAATGGTCCAAAACACTGCCCGCCGAGCAATGGGCCAAGCGCTCCCCGGAGTTGGAAGTGGCTATTGCCAAGCGTGAAGCAGAGCTGGAGGATTCAGCGCAAGTCGCATGACTGTCAACACTAAGGAGCGCGATTGGGGAAGAATCCCCACTGTCCGGCACTGACTCGCCTTTAATTCTGTAGGTACCTGTGAACGACTGCATTTGGCCGATAGCTGCCTGTCGAGACCGGCAGAAAACGACCTAAAGCGAACATCACCAAAACGGCGCCACGACTCAGCCGTCCAGATTTCGAACTACTGCGATACCTGCGCCACCGCCCCAACAACATCCGCAACCATCTTTTCACCCACGTTCATCCCGTCAACTCTTAAGATCAGAGCGTTTTGCTCTGATAGCCACGCCTCGTGCCACGCTCGGTTGCGCCCGGCAAAGTTCGGATTGTCATACCGCGAGGCCCAATCCCGAAATGCCACATGTATCCCATGCATGTCGCCACCCGGGGCTATCCGATTTCCAAAACGCTCTTTCTCTCGTGCGGCCAGCCGTTCAAGGCGAACAGGCGTCGGTGTCACAACAAACACAATCAGATCGACGCCGGTAATCAGCGCATCGCCCCAGCCCATGCAAGAACCGGTCAGCACCCAATCTTCATCACCGAATTTTTGCTGGATCAACGACACGCGCTCAATGGCAGGTCGCTTGGTCGTAAACGGAGGGTCCGTGGGCATCCAGTAGAAGTCATCGACATCGATATGTCGTACTCCGAGCAGAGCGGCGACGTTTTGACCCAACGTGGTCACGCCAGCACACGAAGCACCTGTCATGTAAATCCGCAATTTTTCCTCCATGGATAAAGTCGGTCTCGAGGTGAGCAAGATATCCCATCCCCTGAATCTGGTCTCACACTCAGCAGTACCATCAAGCCAACGCCTCACTCAATGCAACGCGTTCAGCCACATGCCGCAAGGTATCGAAATTGATATTGGCCCCGGAGTTGATGGCGATCAGTGTCTGCCCACTAGCACCCGTTTGCGCTACATACTTTCTGATCCCAGCCACCGCCAAGGCGCCGGACGGCTCGGTGATCGAGCGGGTGTCGTCGTAGATATTCTTCAGTGCGATGCAAAGCTCATCGTTACTGACCGTGATCACATCATCAACGCAGAACCGACATACTTCGAAACCATGAGCACCGATCTGGGCGACCGCTACGCCATCGGCGAAGGTGCCCACGCTTGGCAGGACTACTCGCTCATCGGCTTGCCAAGCCGCATACAAACAGGCGGAGTGTTGCGACTCAACGCCAATGATGCGCACCTCTGGCCGCAGATATTTGACGTACGCGGCAATGCCGGCAATCAAACCGCCACCGCCCACCGGGACGAAAATTGCGTCTAACGGCCCTTGATGCTGACGCAGAATTTCCATGGCGACAGTGCCCTGCCCGGCAATGACATCCTGATCGTCGAAGGGCGAAACAAAGTGCTTGCCGGTTTGCTCGGCCAGCTTCAGCGCATGGGCCAGGGCAAAGGGAAAACTGTCCCCGTGCAACAGCGCCTCCGCGCCACGACTGCGTACGCCCAGCACCTTCAACTCCGGCGTGTTGGCGGGCATGACAATGGTGGCGTCGATGCCCAGTTCCCGTGCCGCCAGTGCTACGCCTTGGGCATGATTGCCGGCTGAAGCGGTGATCACGCCGCGTTGCTTCTGCGCAGCACTGAAATTCACCAGCTTGTTGTAAGCGCCCCGGATTTTGAAAGAAAACGTTGGCTGCAGATCCTCGCGCTTGAGCAGGATCTGATTGCCCAAGGCAAGGGACAATGCCGGTGCCGTTTGCAGCGGAGTGCGTACGGCAAGCTCGTAGACCGGCGCCGCGAGGATTTTTTTAACGTAATACTCGAGCAAGGCTTGTTGGGCGGGCGTACTGAGCATGAAGGTCTCCTGACATTGATCAGAGCCCCGAGACAGAAAAACAAAACCCGCCTCTAGGGCGGGTTGGGTGCTGCAGTCGTGAGCTAGCCCGCCAAATAAGGAATGGCGGTAATAATGCTTGGCTGGCAGCGCAATGAAGTAGTCATGTCTGGAAATTAGCCGGGCGACGGGGGCAAGTCAATAGGCAATCAAACGCATAGCGTGACCCTGACCCGTGTGTTTCAAAGTGGCAATTCATTCCCTTTTACTTCTTATCTCCACTAAATTGCCGTCGAGAAACCGCAAGTAGTAGAGCATGCCAGCGCGTGGACCGTAGAGCCACCTTTCCACCGGCAACGACTTATAAAGGACTTGTCCATTGCTACCTACGATAGGATCAATGACCTGACGGTTAGCGGGTTGCCCGCATTTCTTAAGTACGTCAACAGTGGTGTCACCCTCGTCAATAATGCCTTTTTGACAACGCATCGAGGCTTCTGCCATGCCGCCCATGGAAAGCAGGCTTATGCCAGTGATAATGACTGCGTAGTTTTTCACGACAGTTTCCTTAGTTTGACGAGGGTGATCCCACTCAGCCCGCGGCTCTGACTAGGGCTGTTAGTGAGGCTGTAGTTTGTACCTGCGCCGTGTTAACACTTATCGTGACGTTAGCGCCAGCCGCTGCTGTGGCTTGCGCTAACTGGTCAGCTGAAGCTTGAGCGCCGTTGAAATCAAATGCCAATGCCTTGCTTCCAGCTGCCTGGATAATTGAAATCAGCGTAGGTGTAAGAATAGTCTGTGCGGTATTCACACTGATGCTTGTGTTAGCGCCAGCAGCTGCTACCGTTTGCTTGATCTGGTCACCGACATTGCCAGAAAGTTGAGCGCCATTGAAGTCAGCCGTAAATTGTTTGCTTCCCGCAGCTTGAATTATGGATACCAGGGCGTTCAACTGCAACGACTGTGCTGAATCAAGCCCAACGCTCGTATTGACTCCTGCAGCTGCGAGCGCCTGCTTTAGTTGATCCCCAGGATTACCCGAAAGCTTAGATCCTGCGAAGCTCAGGTGAAGGTTTTTACTCCCTGCGGCCTGGACAATCGAGACAAGCGTAGACGTCAGAAGAGCCTGCCCTTCACCAACGCTGATGTTGGTGTTCACCCCGGCTGCTGCGAGCGCTTGTTTAATCTGGTCGCCAGAATTTCCAGAAAGTTTACTTCCATCAAAAGCGGCGCTAAATTGTTTGTTACCAGCAACTTGGATTACCGAGACCAAGTTAGAGGATTGCAAAGATTGAGCGCTGTTAACGCTCACTCTACTGTTGCCCCCCGCTGCAGCGAGCGCCTGTTTCAACTGATCTCCTGGATTGCCGGAAAGCTGGGCACCATTGAAATGGGCATGCAATTGCTTACTGCCCGCTGCTTGTATCACAGAAACAATCACCGCGGTTTGGACTGCCTGGGCTGTGTTTATACTTACGGTTGTAGCGGCACCTGCCGCCACCAAAGCTTGTTTTAGCTGGTCACCCTGATTTCCTGAGAGCTGGGCGCCGTTGAACTCTAGGTTCAAAATTTTACTGCCAGCGGCTTGAATGATTCTTGTCAGTGTAGATGTAGGAAGTGATTGAGCAGTATTTATGTTAACGGACGTATTAGCGCCCGCAGAATTTAAAATGGTAATCAACTGATCGCTGGATGCTTGAGCCCCATTAAAAGTAAGCTGCAAATTCACGTGATATCCTTTTCAGTAATTAAGTATATTTCCCGCTATCCTGCGCAAATATAAGCCTCGCACACGAAGATTGATCACCGATTCCTCGGCAACGAACAAACTTTAGATGAGCTTTCCGCGGACTGATACCCGGTATAGGCGTTTCGGAGACGTCCTACAACCTTCTCGGAAATCCCCTCGTTCTCCGTTTTTTTACCGCACGCAGCACACGCTTTTGACGGAACATCAACGTCCTTCGGTACCTGCAACCCACCGCGCGATTGCTGGATCGTAACCATCAACGTTCGATTTGATCCTGCCATACCTATGACGCTTCTGAACCACCCCGCGATGGCATATTCTCCGGACAGCCCTTCAATCAAAGGCACCCCTGCATGGAAATACCAGCAAACTTCATCATCCATGAAACCACCCACTGGATCGTCAATCACCACATGTCATCCGCCCTCCCCGGCTACCTGATGCTGGGGTCGAGGGCTCACGTCAACTCATTGGGCGACCTTCCCGGCGAAGCGCTGGCTGAACTGGGTGGCCTGCTGGCAACCGTGCAGGAAACCCTCGAAACGCGACTCAAGCCAAAATGGCTCTACATCAGCCGCTTCGGTCACGATCCAGGTCATGCCATCCATTTTCATTTCATTCCGGTGTATCACTGGGTGGAAGAGCTATTCTGGAACGATCCGCGCTACAGGCTTTTGAACACGTTCGCGTCGAAGGAAAACGCCCAGTCGCTGACCGACGGCGCGGAGATGACACTGTTCGTCTGGCGCGAATTTGGCGAGAGCCCTGAGCCACCCGCTATTCAGGGCCCCTCGGTCGCTGCAGTCATTAAAGAGTTGCGTCAGGCGTTCAAATAGCAGAACACCCTGTGTGCAACCGGGAGTCAAAGCGCATGTGCAGAATCCGCTTCTTGATAGTTGCCGTGCTGATCGCGTGCACGGGGCAAGTGATGGCCGACACCTTGAAAATCGCCGTGATCGGCGCCGGGAAAGTCGGCGGCACACTGGGCACGCTTTGGGTCAAGGCGGGTCACGAGGTGATGTTTTCTTCACGTCACCCTGAGCAATTGCAGACGCTGGTCGACGCCGCTGGCCCGAAAGCGCGGGCAGGCTCGGTGAGCGATGCGGCCGCGTGGGGCGACGTGATTGTGTTGAGTGTTCCCTACGGTGCGATGCCGGTATTGTCCGAACAGTTGAAAGGCAAGCTGGAGGGCAAGGTCGTGTTCAGCACCAGCAATCCCTTCAGCGGCCGCGATGGCGAGGTCGGGCAGAAAGCGCTGGATCAGGGTGTCGCGCTCGCCGATCAGCATTACCTGCCCGGCGTGCATCTGGTGCGTGCCTTCAACGTCATCGGTGCCGCATCGATGAAGAGCCAGTCCGGCGCCGGCAAAGCGATTGCGACGTTCGCTGACGACGCGCAAGCCCGGGATATGGGTGCCCGACTGGTGCGCGACGCCGGTTTCGTGCCGGTGCTGTTGCCGTTGTCGCGGGCGAACGAAGGCTTGCCGGGCGGACCTGCCAGTGGCGTATTGAGCGAGGCGCAAATGCGACAAAAGCTCGGCCTGTAGCAGGGCTACTCTAGGCTCAATGGCGCGGGCGGCATCAACGTCGCAATCAACGCCCTCACCGTCCCCGGCAACGCATCGAGCTCACGCACCAGAATACTGCGCTCGCGCACGGCCCACGGCTCGTCGAGCTGGATCGTCACTAGGTGCATGGTGCGGCTGTGACGCAGGGCTGCGGATTCGGGGATGACGCCAATGCCGACGCCCGCCTCCACCATGCGGCAGATCGCCTCAAAACTGGACACCTGGATTCTCAGCGACAGGTTCTGGCCCATCCGTTCGACGTGGTCACGCAAAAAACTCAACAGGGTGCTGCCTTCATGCAGACCGATGTGCTGAAACGCCAGGGTCTGTTTTAAGGTGATTTTTTTCTGCTTCGCTAGCTCATGCCCCACCGGCACGATCAGCACCAGGCGATCGGTGCTGAAGTGAAGGACTTGCAGGCCGGCGGCTTCGACCGGCCCGGCAATGATGCCCATGTCGGTGCTGCCATCGAGCACGCCACGGACGATGTCGCGTGATAAGCGCTCTTGCAGGTCGACGGTCACGCCGGGGCGCTTGGCGAGGAAACCGGCGAGCACTTCCGGCAGAAATTCGGTGACGGCGGTGGTGTTGGCAAAGATGCGGATGTGGCCGGAGGAGTCGGTGCCGAAGTGGGTGAATTCGGCTTTCAGGTAGTCCACCTGCGTCATGATCAGCCGTGCGTGCTTGAGCAATTTATGCCCGGCTGGCGTCAGCTCGACGCCGCGACTGTCGCGGTACAGCAGGCGAGTGTCGAGCTGACCTTCGAGGGCTTTGATGCGCGCACTGGCGGCAGCGGGTGACAGAAAGGCGCGGCGCGCGCCCTGGGTCAGGCTCGGCGACTCACCGATATGGATGAAAAGACGCAGGTCAGCCAGGTCGAAATGCATGGTCGTGTCCGGCAATACAAGACGCGTTCAGCATACATGAACGCCGGTATACGCAAATGCAAATTCTCAGAATGCCGAGGGGCTCGCATGATCGATGCACAAGAACAAATGCAGAGGCTGCCCGGATATGAACGTTTCCACTTCGCCCACGGATTTCAGTGCGTGGATCGGCCGCACGGAAGAAGCCCATGACGTGCTCAGCCGGAACCTGGTCAAGCGCATCGCCGCGACGTTCGGCGAAGCGGCACCGGCCGATGGCGAGGCGCTGCCGGCGCTGTGGCAATGGTGTTTTTTCCAGGAGCCGCTGTTCGAAACCCAGCTGGGCGGCGATGGCCACCCGGCGCGTGGAGGCTTCCTGCCCCCGGCCGACAACCGCAACCGCATGTGGGCCGGTGGTCGCGTTGAGTTCATCCAGCCGCTGATCATCGGCGCCGAAGCACACCGCTTATCGACCCTCCTGCGCGTTGAAGAAAAGCACGGCCGCAGTGGTTCGCTGCTGTTCGTGACGGTGCGGCATGACTATTCGCAGAACGGTCAACTGTGCGTGCGCGAAGAGCAGGACATCGTTTACCGCGAGCCCAACCCACCGAAACTCGACAGCGGCCAGGCGCCGGAAGCGGGTGACTGGAGCGAAACCATTTCACCGACGCCGACCCTGCTCTTTCGATACTCCGCCGTGACCTTCAACGGCCACCGCATTCACTACGACTATCCCTACGTCACCGCCACTGAAGGCTACCCGAACCTGGTGGTGCACGGGCCGATGATCGCCACGTTCAACCTGCGCGCTTTCATCCGCGCCAACCCCGACAAACGCGTGCGGCACTTCGCTTATCGCGGCGTGCGGCCGTTGAACGTGCCCACCCCGTTTCAAGTGGGCGGACGCATCGTTGACGCCGGTACAGCGCAGTTGTGGGCCGGCAATGCAGCCGGTGTCGCCCAGACCGCCGAAGTCGTTTTCGACTGAAACCTTTTCCGTGAACGTTGCCCTTTGCCGGGCGGCGTGCCGCTGATTGATCCAGAGAGCCTGACCATGAACCCTTATGACGACGAAGACCTCAATGCCATCCGCGACGGCGTGCGCGCCCTCTGCGCTGAATTCGATGAAGCGTACTGGCGGCAGATTGACGAACAGAAAGGTTTCCCGGAAGCGTTCGTCAAAGCCCTGACCGATGCCGGCTGGTTGTCGGCGATGATCCCCGCCGAGTACGGCGGCTCGGGCCTGGGGCTGGCCGAAGCCTCGGTGATTCTGGAAGAAGTGAACGCCTGCGGCGGCAACTCCGGCACCGTGCATGGCCAGATGTACAACATGTTCACGCTGCTGCGCCACGGCAGCGAGGCGCAGAAAAGTCACTACCTGCCCAAACTCGCCAGCGGCGAATTGCGCCTGCAATCGATGGCGGTGACCGAGCCTTCCACCGGCACCGACACCACCAAGATCAAGACCACCGCCGTCAAACAGGGCGACAAGTACATCATCAACGGCCAGAAAGTGTGGATCTCGCGGGTGCAGCATTCCGACCTGATGATCCTGCTGGCACGCACCACGCCGCTGGCCGAGGTGAAGAAAAAATCCGAAGGCATGTCGATTTTCATCGTCGACCTGCGCGAAGCCATCGGCAAAGGGCTGACCGTTCAGCCAATCGCCAACATGGTCAATCACGAAACCAACGAGCTGTTCTTCGATAACCTCGAACTGCCGGCCGACAGCCTGATCGGCGAAGAAGGCAAAGGCTTCAAATACATCCTCGACGGGCTCAATGCCGAACGCACACTGATCGCCGCCGAGTGCATCGGTGACGGGCGCTGGTTCATCGAAAAAGCCAGTGCCTACGCCCGTGATCGGGTGGTGTTCGGCCGCCCGATCGGGCAGAACCAGGGCGTGCAATTCCCGATTGCCGAAGCGCATATCGAGATCGAAGCCGCCGACCTGATGCGCTGGCGCGCCTGCGAGGAATACGACAACGGCAAGAACGCCGGGGCCAGCGCCAACATGGCCAAATACCTCGCCGCCAAAGCTTCATGGGAGGCCGCCAACGCCTGCCTGCAAACCCACGGCGGCTTCGGTTTCGCCTGTGAATACGACGTCGAACGCAAGTTCCGCGAGACCCGGCTCTATCAGGTGGCACCGATCTCCACCAACCTGATTCTTTCCTACGTCGCCGAGCACCTGCTCGAACTGCCACGCAGCTTCTGAGGCCCCGCCCATGCACCACACCGATGCTTTGGCCACGTTCCTGGCCGACCTGAATTACGCGCAGATTCCCGACGCCGTGCTCGCCCGCACCGAAGACCTGTTTCTCGACTGGATCGGCTCGGCGCTGGCCAGTCAGGGCGCTCGGCCGATTCCGCTGTTCGAGCGCTACGCCGAGCGCATGGGTCCGGCCGACGGTAACGCCAAAATCCTCGTCAGCGGACGTGGCACGTCCGCGTACTTTGCTGCATTCGTCAACGGCGCCTCTTCACATCTGGTGGAGCAGGACGACCTGCACAACAGTTCCGTGCTGCACCCGGCCACGGTGGTTTTTTCTGCGGTGCTGGCGGCGGCTCAGGACTTGAACAAGTCTGGCAAGGACCTGCTGCTGGCGTCGGTCGCAGGCTACGAAGCGGGCATTCGCATTGGCGAATTCATGGGCCGGTCGCACTACCGAATCTTCCACACCACCGCCACCGTCGGCACCCTCGCCGCTGCGGTGGGCGTCGGCAAGTTGTTGGGTTTCGACAAGGAACAATTCATCAATGTGCTGGGCAGCGCCGGCACTCAGGCGGCCGGTTTGTGGGAGTTCTTGCGCGATGCCGCAGACTCCAAACAACTGCACACCGCCAAAGCGGCCGCTGATGGTTTGCTCGCCGCTTACATGACCGAGGACGGCTTGACCGGCGCGCGCAACATTCTTGAAGGCGAGCAAGGTATGGCCGCCGGCATGTCGACCGATGCCGACCCGAGCAGGTTGTCCGATCGGCTGGGCACGCGCTGGGCGCTGGCGGAAACCTCGTTCAAGTTCCACGCTTCCTGCCGCCACACGCACCCCGCCGCTGACGCCTTGCTGCAGTTGATGCAAACCGAAGGCTTGCGCCACGACCAGATCGCCAAGGTGGTCACTCGCGTGCACCAGGGCGCCATCGACGTGCTGGGCCGCGTGGTCAAACCGAGCACCGTGCATCAAGCCAAATTTTCCATGGGCGCCGTGTTGGGGCTGATCGCCGTGCACGGCAGCGCGCAGTTGATCGAGTTTCGCGACCTGGCCCTGACCGATCCCGACGTCGATGCTTTTCGTGAAAAAGTCAGCATGGAACTCGACCCCGAAGTCGATAACGCCTACCCGGCGCGCTGGCTCGGCCGCGTGATCGTCATCACCACCGACGGCCGCACGCTGACCGCCGCCATCGACGAGCCCAAAGGCGACCCCGGCAACACGCTGACCCGCCCGGAATTGGCCGCGAAGTTCCAACGCCTGCTGGCGTTTTCTGGAGCGCGCACGCCAGAGCAAGGCGAAGCACTGATCGACAAGGTCTGGCATTTGCGCGATGCGCAGGCGCTGGCAGATCTGATTTAACCGTTGCGAACAGGTGACCGAAATGACTCAGCTCAATCCCCGCCCATTGGACGGCATCACCGTCATCAGCCTGGAGCACGCGATTGCTGCGCCTTTCTGCACGCGGCAACTGGCCGATCTGGGCGCTCGTGTGATCAAGGTTGAACGCCCCGGCACCGGTGATTTCGCCCGCGGCTACGATCAGCGGGTCGACGGTCTGGCCTCGCATTTTGTCTGGACCAACCGCTCCAAGGAAAGCCTCACCCTGGACCTGAAACAGGACGCCGCCAGCGGTATTCTCGAATCGCTGCTGGGCAAGGCCGACGTGCTGGTGCAGAACCTGGCACCGGGCGCGGCTGCACGCATGGGCCTGTCGTTCGAAGCGTTGCAGGCGCGTTTCCCGCGGCTGATCGTTTGCGATATTTCCGGTTATGGCGAAGGCGGACCTTACGAAAAGAAAAAGGCTTATGACCTGTTGATCCAGAGCGAGGGCGGCTTTCTTTCGGTGACCGGTGGCCCCGGCGAGGACGAGATGGCCAAGGCCGGCTGCTCGATTGCCGACATCGCTGCGGGCATGTACGCCTACACCGGGATTCTCTCGGCGCTGATGCTGCGCGAAAAAACCGGCGTGGGCAGCCGCATCGACGTGTCGATGCTGGAAAGCCTGGTCGAATGGATGGGCTACCCGATGTACTACGCCTACCAGGGTGCACCGCCGCCAGCCAGGGCCGGCGCCTCCCACGCGACTATCTATCCGTACGGGCCGTTCCCCACCGGCGGTGGCGGCACGATCATGCTCGGCCTGCAAAACGAGCGCGAATGGGCGTTGTTCTGCGAGAAGGTTTTGCTGGACCAGACCCTGGCGACGGACCCGCGTTTTTCGGCCAACTTCAAGCGCTCGGAGAATCGTGAAGCGTTGCGGCAGATCATCGTCGACGGCTTCTCGGCGTTGTCGGTCGATGAGGTGGTCGCCCGTCTGGAAGATGCGCAAATCGCCAACGCCCGGGTCAACGACATGCAGGGCGTCTGGGCGCATCCGCAACTCAAGGCCCGTGATCGCTGGCGCGAAGTCGACAGCCCGTGCGGGAAATTGCCGTCGCTGCTGCCGCCCGGCCAAAACAATGCGTTCACGCCGCGCATGGACGGCGTGCCGGACCTCGGCCAGCACAACCGCGAGATCCTCGCGGAGCTGGGTTTCTCTGAGGAAGACCTGACTCGGTTGACGGCCACCGGAGTGGTTTGAAGAGTTCACCGTTCAAGAGGATTCATGCATGCGCCAAACCATCGTCCGCTCTGCCCTGTTTGTGCCCGGCAGTCGCCCCGAGCGTTTCGCCAAGGCCCTAGCCGCCGGCGCCGACGCGGTCATCGTAGATTTCGAGGACGCTGTGGAGGAAGCGCTGAAACGTCAGGCCCGCGAACATCTGGCGGACTTTTTAACCAAGCAATCAGAGGCGTCGGTCTGGGTGCGCGTCAATGCTCCGGATCACCCGGAGCACGCGGCAGACCTGACGTTCTGTGCGCATCACAAAGGCGTCGTCGGCGTGCTGCTGCCCAAGGTTGAAAGCGCCGCGCATGTTGCTGCCGTGTGGCAGACCGGCAAACCGATCTGGCCGATTATCGAAAGCGCCAAAGGCCTGCTGGCGCTGCAGCAAATTGCCCACGCCGAGGGGGTCGAGCGTTTGTCATTTGGCAGCCTCGACCTCGCCCTCGATTTGAACCTGAACACCGGCACCGCCGCCGCGCTGCTGTTTCTCGATCAGGCGCGCATGGCCGTGCAACTGCACTCGCGCGGCGCCGATTTGCTGCCGCCGCTGGATGGCGTGTTCCCGGCCATCGGCGATCCCGACGGTTTGCAGCGGGCCGTTCGTCACGCCTACGACATGGGTTACGGCGGCGCGCTGTGCATTCATCCCAATCAAGTGGCGGTCATTCATGCCGCCCTCGCCCCCAGCGCCGACGACCTCGACTGGGCGCGAAAAGTCGTGCAAGCCAGCGCGGCGGCGAACGGCGCCGGTGCTTTTCAGCTGGACGGGCAAATGATCGACGCCCCGGTGCTGCTGCGCGCGCAACGGCTTCTGGCCCTGGCTAAGAACTGAGCGCGTTCACCGCGCCCGAACGCTGGGTTATGCAAAAGCTGATTCAGCAAACGCCTGCGATTGGGCATCTTGGGATGGGAGAAACTTCGAAACCGCCTCACCCGCGAGGGCCGGAATACGTCCTCAACGACTGACTTCCCTTACAACAATAACAAGGTGATCACGATGTTGAAGCTGACCAAGGCGCTGCTCTGCGCCGCCGCTGTTTCCATGGCAGGCCTCGCGCAGGCTGCCGACCCGATAATCATCAAGTTCGCCCACGTGGTAGCCGACAACACGCCCAAAGGCCAGGGCGCGCTGATGTTCCAGAAACTGGTGGCCGAACACCCAAAGCTCAAGGACCGGGTGAAAGTCGAGGTGTACCCTAACTCGGCGCTGTTTGGCGATGGCAAGGAAATGGAAGCGCTGTTGGTCGGCGATGTGCAGATGCTCGCCCCGTCACTGGCGAAGTTCGAGCAGTACACCAAAAAGGTGCAAATTTTCGACCTGCCCTTCCTGTTCAACGACCTGGCTGCAGTCGACCGCTTTCAGCAAGGTCCGCAGGGTAAGGCGTTGCTGTCCTCAATGAATGACAAGGGCATTCATGGCCTGGCGTATTGGCACAACGGCCTCAAGCAGCTGTCCGCGAACAAGAAAGTGATTCTGCCCAAGGATGCGCGGGGCCTGAAATTCCGTGTGCAGGCATCGAGTGTGCTCGAGGAACAGTTCAAAGCGATCCGCGCCAACCCGCGCAAGATGAGCTTTGCCGAGGTGTACCAAGGCTTGCAGACCGGCACCGTCAACGGCACTGAAAATACCTGGTCCAACTACGAGAGCCAGAAAGTCTACGAAGTGCAGCCGTTCTTCACCGAAACCAACCATGGCCTGATCGACTACATGGTCATCACCAACGCAAAATTCTGGAACGGCCTGCCAGAAGATGTGCGCAGCGAGCTGCAAACCATCATGGATCAAGTCACGGTCAAGGTGAACGAACAGGCTGAAGCCCTCAACCGCACGGCCAAACAGACGATCATCAACGCCAAGACCAGCGAGATCGACCCGCTGACGCCTGAGCAACGCCAGCAATGGCGCGACGCGATGCGCCCGGTGTGGGACAAGTTCTCGGATGAAATCGGCGCAGACCTGATCAAGGCGGCGGACGAGTCCAACAAGGCGTCGTGAGTCTCAGGCGTCTTGCATGACAGTGAGAGCCGCCCGGGCTCTCACGTCATTCGGGTTAAAAACTACGATTGCACGAACGCCAGCAGGTCGGCATTGAGCCGCTCCTTGTGGGTGTCGGTGATCCCGTGCGGCGCGCCTTCGTAAACGATCAGTTTGTTGTCCTTGATCAGTTTCGCCGAGGCACGCCCGGCGGCATCGATGGGCACGATCTGATCGTCGTCACCGTGGATGATCAATGTTGGCACGTCGAATTTCTTCAGGTCCTCGGTAAAGTCGGTTTCAGAAAACGCCTTGATACTGTCGTAGGTATTTTTGTGGCCGCCGCGCATGCCCTGCAACCACCAGGCATTGATGACGCCCTGGGACGGCTTGACGTCCGGCCGGTTGTAGCCGAAAAACGGCCCGCTGGGGATGTCGATGAAAAGCTTCGAGCGGTCCGCCAGCAAGCCTTCGCGAATTCCGTCAAAAACTGACACTGGCAGCCCGCCCGGATTGGCGTCAGTCTTGACCATCAGTGGCGGCACGGCAGAAATCAGCCCGGCTTTTTTCACCCGGGCAGTGCCGTGACGGCCGATGTACCGCGCCACTTCACCGCCACCCGTGGAGAAACCGAACAAGGTCGCATCGCGCACATCAAGATGGTCGAGCAATTGCGCCAGGTCATCGGCGTAATGGTCCATGTCGTTGCCGTCCCATGGCTGACTGGAGCGACCATGACCACGGCGGTCATGGGCGATGCAGCGGCAGCCGTTGGCAGCCAGGTGATACATCTGTGATTCCCAACTGTCGGCGTCCAGCGGCCAGCCATGGCAGAACACGACAACCGGGCCGCTGCCCCAATCCTTGTAGTAAATGTCCACGCCTTCTTTAGTGGTAAAAGTACTCATGGTTCGCGCACTCCTCGGTTTTTCATGGATGGGAAATTATCGTCGCGTGCGGTTACAGCGGCGGGATCCGGGACAGCCGTCTGCCTGCAGCAGCATGCGCAACCCCAGCGCAACGCAGCTACGTAAAACCGGCAAGTAGCTGCGCACCGAGCAAGCTCGACAGCTGCTACAGGTAGTGTGTTGTTCTGTGCAAATTTGCCTGTTTTACGTAGTGCCTTGCGCTGAGTCGTGGGCCGTTAACGGAAAGCTCAACGCAGAAGAAACGATCAAACACGATAAACGTCGCATGCCCTGCCCCTCGGATGGAATGGTCGGCTGGTGCTTCGTGAACGCAGGCATGATGGTTAAATGCAGGGCAGTGGACTACGTAAAAACGGCAAATCGAAAGCGGCAATAGCGGGTCTGGCCGACGCATTCGGTCGGACCTGACCCAACACGGTCTAGACTGAAAAAGAGCACGACAGCCTGAATCAGGGGAACCGGCATGACCAGACTTTCAGCGGCGCACTGCTCGTCATGGGTCCCTCTGATCCTGCTCGCGACGCTGCTGGGGCTGACCGCTGGATGCGCCGGCAACGCCGCCAAGTCTCGTTATTCCGCTTCAACCATCGGATCAAGCTGCTACGCGAAAGCGCTTCCGACCGTGGGCGAAGGTGGTCTGGCCTGGGGCGATACCTTGAACATGGCCCGCAAAAAATCCATGAATAATTGCGTACGCTATGCCGGGCGTTCCGGTGGCACCCCGAACACGTGCCAAGTGGTATTGGCACAGTGCCGAAAATGACAGTATTGCTATCACCCGACGAACAACCCGGTCTTTTGGCGATTGTTATTAACCTTTCATTCTGTGCGGCCGATGTCTTGAGCTTAGGCAAAGGAGCAACACAGATGAGAAACAACCAGCCCGTCACGCAGCGCGAGGTTTCGCTTGGACCTCAGCAAAAACTCATCTCGACCACGGATGCCCGAGGCAACATCACGTATTGCAACGACGCGTTTGTAGAGATCAGCGGTTTTGTCAGGGAGGACCTGATCGGCGCGCCGCAGAATATTGTCCGCCACCCCGATGTGCCGCCCGCGGTATTCGCCCACATGTGGGCCGCGCTGAAGCTGGGCAAGCCGTGGATGGGCATCGTCAAGAATCGCTCGAAAACCGGCGATCACTATTGGGTCAACGCTTACGTCACGCCTGTTTTCGAAGGCAGCCAGGTGATCGGTTATGAATCGGTGCGGGTCAAACCGACTGCCGAACAGGTCCGTCGCGCTGAAGCGCTTTACAAGCGGATCAGTCTGGGCAAGGCCGCCGTTCCCGCCAGCGATCAATGGCAACCCGCCCTGCTCGCCTGGCTGCCAGTGCTGACGATGGGTCTGGTCGGCACCGCGGGCGGCATCTGGCTGGGCGCCACTGAAGCGGCCCTCCTGACGATTGCCGCTTCGGTACCGATCGGTCTGTTCATTTCCCGCCGGCAGAATCGCGGCGCGCTCAAACTGCTGGCGTTGGCTGAATCTTCCACCTGCGACGCGCTGCTCAGCAAAATGTACAGCGATGAACGCGGCCCTCAGGCGCGTCTGGAAACGGCGTTTGTCAGTCAGGCCTCGCGCCTCAAGACCTGCCTCACGCGCCTGCAGGATACGGCCGAGCAATTGACCAGCCTGGCGGGCAAATCCGACGGTCTGGCCGCTGACAGTTCGCGTGGACTTGATCGTCAGCGTGTTGAAACCGAGCAGGTCTCGGCAGCGGTCAATCAGATGGCGGCGACCACACAGGAAGTCGCCAGCCACGTCCAGCGCACTGCCGATGCAACGCAGGAAGCCAATGTGCTGACTGCGCGCGGACGCGATGTCGCGCGTGATACCCGCGAGTCGATCCAGCGCCTCTCTGTAGTGGTGGGCGAAACAGGGTTAACCGTGGCGCAACTGGCCAAGGACAGCAATGAAATCGGCACGGTGGTCGACGTCATCAAAGGCATTGCCGACCAGACCAACCTGCTCGCGCTGAACGCCGCCATCGAAGCCGCTCGCGCGGGTGATATGGGTCGCGGCTTTGCGGTGGTGGCGGATGAAGTGCGGCAGCTGGCACAACGCACCACTGAGTCCACTGCGCAGATTCATGGCCTGATTTCCAAACTGCAGGTGTCGTCCAGCAACGCCGTGAAAACCATGGAAAGTGGCCATCGTCAGGCAGAGGAAGGCGTGGCCTGGGTGCTTGAGGCCGATAAAGCCTTGGTCGGCATCAGCGCGGCGGTCGCAAACATTACCGACATGACCACCCAGATCGCCGCCGCGACCGAAGAGCAAACGGCGGTGGCCGAGGAAATCAGCCGCAACATCACCACCATCGCGCATCTGGCCGACCAGACGTCTGAACAGGCCAGGCACTCGGCCCAGCTGAGCACCGAACTGACGCAGACCGCAAAAACCCAGTACTCGCTGGTGGAGCGGTTCAACCGGTAGTCGCTCGTCTGTGTAGCAGCTGGCGAAGCCTGCGTCCGGCTGCGAAGCAGTCGTAATGGTGAATGCGTTCCGCGCTCATTCACCAAGTAGGCTGATTTTACGACTGCTTCGCAGCCGGACGCAGGCTTCGCCAGCTGCTACAAGAAGACGGTGGATTGTCGACTCAACGATGAAAATCATGGCCGATCAATCCCACCAGCACTTCAGCCGCCCCACTCAACTCGCCGGGCGCTGACATCAGACGCAATTCATGCATTGGCAATTCGGGAAATCCGTCCGCCAGCGTCAGCATGCGCATGCCTTCACCGACCCGGGCGCGGTCGACAATGCCAATTGCCAGACCGGCCTCGATGGCGGCGTCAAGCGCGGTGACGCCCGCGCTGATGATCACCGTTCGCCAGCGTCGACCCAGCCGCGACAGGTTGTCGATCGCCACTGCGCGATACGGGCAGCCCTTGCTGTGCAACGCCAACGGCACCGGTTTGCTCGGGTCCAGCGTGTAGTCGTGCGCGGCGACCCAGACAGGTTCGGTCACCCCGAAGGTTTTCAGGCAACGCGCGTCCGCTGCCGCCACGTCAACCGGCTCGACCAGCAACGCCATGTCCAGCTGCCCGCGCTCCAGGCGTGCGCTCAAGCGCCCACTGTTACCGGTTTCCACTTCCAGTTCGATGCCCGGAAAATCCGCGGTCAGGTGCGGCAACGTACAGCCCAGCACGGCTGCGGCGTATTCCTCGGAGATTCCCAGCCTGATCCGCCCACTGGCCACCGGCGCGGTAAAGCCGGCCAGCAGGCGATCGTGCAGTTGCAACAGTTCGGCGGTTTGCAGCGCGAAGCGTCGACCCAGTGGCGTCAGTGTCACGGTCTGGTTATCACGCTCCAGCAGCCGCCCTCCCGCCAGCGCTTCCAGGCGCCGAACGTGCAGGCTCACCGCCGAAGGACTTTTGTTCAGAAAATGCGACGCCGCGAGAAACTGACCAAAGCGCACGATGGCGTGAAACGTTCGCAGCAGATCAATCTCGAGGGTCTCGGACATGGTTCTGGATTCCTGCATCAGTCGTGCTGATCGTATCGTTTGATTGCACCAGCGGTTCATTCATACCATCGAATCAAGCCCACTGTCAGGTGCCACGCGATGAACGTTGCCATACCTCGAGTTTCACTACTGGGAAGCGCCCTGCTTCTGCTCGCCATGGTCGTCAGCTGGAGTTCCGGTTTTATCGGATACCGCTACGCGGCCGATCAGGGCGGCGTCTACCTCGCTTCACTGTGGCGTTTCATTCTCGCCGCGGCCGTGTTGCTGCCCTTTGCCTGGAAGGGATTGCGAGCACTGCGCCGCCGCGATGTCATCCATCAAAGTCTGCTGGGACTGTTCGCCATTGGCGGCTACATCGGCCCGATCGCCGGCGCCATTCAGCTGGGCGTTGCACCTGGCACGGCTGCAGTTATCGCCAACCTTTTGCCATTGACGATTGTGGTGCTGGCCGGTTGCGTACCGGGGCAACGCACGCGTGGCTGGCAATGGCTGGGCCTGGCCCTGTGTGTGCTCGGCATGCTGGTGGCGAGCAGCGCCAGCGTCGAATGGGCGGCTGCCAATCTGTGGGTTTACGTTTTGCCCCTGCTGGCGGTGTTCTCGCTGGCAGCAGCGACGCTGTACCAGAAAGCCACCCCCGGCGTCTCGATGCCAGCGTCGACTGCGTTGTTCATTCAGGTCTGTGCCGTGACGCCGGTATTCGCCGTGCTGGCGTACTTTGAAGGTGGGCTGCTGCCACCGGCCAGTGCGGGTTTCGCTGCGGGCGTCGCGTGGCTGGTGATCTTCGCTACGGTTGGAGGCTACGGTTTTTACTGGCTGTGCCTGCAACGCTTCAGCGTCCAGCGAATCAGCGGCGCACTGTTTCTGGCGCCGCCGATCACGCTGCTGTGGGCGTGGCTGCAGTTCGGCGACCCGCTGCCCATCAGCGCATTGGCCGGTATCGGCCTGACGTTGCTGGGTTTGCCCCTGCTAGGGATGAAGCCAACGGACAAACGTGTGAGCCGTCAGTACGGGGTGAATGAATGCGGTGAAAAGGCCCGGTCTCCGGGAGAGGTGGCGCAATAAACCCATTCGTTGACCTGGGACATAAAACGAATGATTTTTTCATCGAGCACATTGCCCAATCGCACATACACTCAGACACTGACTTCAGTGACGTCGGCCGCCGGGCCTGGCTAAGGAATCAATGAGTGAATGTAAATTGGGAAGGAATATTGCCGATCGAGGGCGAAATCATCATCGTCGAAGACGATCCGACACTGCGTTCGTTGATGGTAGACATCGTTGAGGAAATCGGCGCCAAGGCCACCGCTTTCGACACGGCCGATGAGGCCTTGACCTACCTGTTGCATGCGCATCAACAGTGCCGTCTGGTGATCGCCGATCACGGCGTGCCCGGTCAGGTTCAAGGGACGGAATTCATCCAGATGGTGCGCGGACAATGGCCAGACATCGCCGCCATTCTCACCTCTGGTTATTTGCTGGATCCGCAGACACTGCCCGCCTCGACGTTGTACCTGCACAAACCGTGGTCGCTGGACGATCTGGTGCTGGCAGTGACGCAACTGCTTCAACCGGACAAGCCAGTACACAAGCCCGGTTAGCGACCTGTCACCCACCTCCTCCACGGCCCGACCAGAGGTTTTTTGCATTGACTGAAATTGACATTTCCCGATTCGTTTCCCGTTGGCAGGATCTCGGGTTAGCCAACAAGGCTGCGCAGGCCTGGCATATCACCCAGGCCGCCGAACAGCATGTGCTGACGCTGCTCGGGAGACTCGGCTCCGGTTACCGTCTGCAGGGAAACGTCGCTGTCCACGAGACCGCCACGGTTGAGCCGGGGGCAATCCTCAAGGGGCCAGTGGTGATTGGCCCGCATTGTTTTGTTGCATCAGGCGCGTACCTCCGCGGCGGCACTTACCTGGGAAGCCACTGCATCATTGGCCCCGCCTGTGAGCTCAAGAGCAGCTTCATGCTGGACGGCAGCAAGCTGGCGCACTTCAATTTCGTGGGCGATTCGCTGCTGGGCGAGAACGTCAATGTCGAGGCCGGCGCCGTGATCGCCAACTACCGCAACGAGTTCGAGGGTGCGAACATCACGATTTTGTTCAATCAACGCATGATCGAAACCGGCGTCTGCAAGTTCGGAGCACTGGTGGGTGACGGCGTGCGGATCGGCGCCAACGCGGTGGTGGCGCCGGGTGCACTGCTGGAGCCACGGTCTATTGTGCCCCGGCTGGGGCTGGTCGATCAGTGGGGCGCTCGGTGAATTGCGGGGTAACGTCTGAACCTGCGCGGCAGATACGTGCCTAATGGAAGAATCCAGAAAAGCGAGTTACCCCATGCATATGTCCGAGGCGTACCAAATTATGGAAGCCCTATCTACCAATGACGCCAACATGAAAATTCGTGAAGGCTGGAAACTGCTCTCAGTCGTGGTCACCACGCATCCCAATGGCCAGCTTCACCCCTGCTACATAATGGCTAAAGGGCAGCCCAACGACGAGAAGTCTGCCGCAGACTGAGGTTTGCGCCAGCTTCAAAACGTCCAGCTTGCTAGAGATGCAGTTTTTTTGTGCGGTGAGTCGGCGGCGGCGATTTTTACCGCCACCGTTCATGTGCAAGGGCGACGCTTATTTTTCTAACGTAGCGGCCTGATTATCGCCCTGCTCGGCGATTTTCGACAGCTTTTCATCGGCGCCTTTTTCTTCCGCCAGCGTCGCCGCCAGCAAGGCTGCGGCGTCATCCAGCTTAAGGTGCTTGGCCATCGCAACCAGCGTGCCGTAACTGGCGATCTCATAGTGCTCGACCTTTTGCGCAGCGCCGATCAGTGCTGCGTCGAGCACCGCGCCCTTGTCGATCTCTTCCAGCAGTTCCTTGGACTCTTCAACCAACCCCTCCATGGCCACGCATTTCATTCTTTTGAGCTTAAGGCCGGTCAATTGCACCAATTGATCAATACGCTCGATCTGGCCATGGGTTTCCTCAAGGTGCGAGGTGAACGCTTCAGCCAGCAGCGGATTGGTCGCGGCCTTCGCCATGCGAGGCAGCGCTTTGGTGATCTGCTTTTCCGCGCTGTAAACGTCGGATAGCTCGTGAACAAAAAGGTCTTCAACAGTTTTTCTGGCCATTTTCAGTCTTCCTGTCGGTCAAAGGATGCGTCGCCCGGAGGGCGCCCGTTGTCGCGGGCACACGGCAGTCAAAACCGTCGTGCCAGAAGAGTGACCAGGGCTGGATTCCGGTTGTTCCAAGTTTTTTCTGCAGGACGGATGAAGTGTCCAGGACCGTGGCAGATTTGTAAGAAAGAATTTCACAGGCGAGCTGTGGTCAGACTGAAACCACAAGCTAGAGCTCGTCTCATGAAATTTTCAAAATTCTGCCAAGCCCTCTCCAACCGCGCCGGCAGTTCGAAGACCTTTTTGACTGCCATCGTGCTGATCATTGCCTGGGCGGTGACGGGTCCGTTGTTCAACTACAACGACACCTGGCAACTGATCATCAACACCTCGACCACGATCATCACCTTTTTGATGGTGTTCCTGATCCAGAACACGCAAAACCGCGACAACGACATTCTGCATCTGAAAATCGACGAGCTGATTCGCGCTACCCATGAAGCGCAGAACGCGATCTTGTCGCTGGACCAAATGGGCACCCGGGACTTGCGCAAACTGCGCAAGCATTACAGCTCGCTGGGTGATCCCGAGCAGATCCGCTTCGAGACTGAGTCTGCAGATGATCAGCGTCCTTGAGCTGAACACGATAACGTCCTGATCGGCCTGATGTTTTTCCAGGGGCGCGGTTGAGCCCCTGAAAAAACCTGTTGCAACAGGCAACAACGCATGGACAGCTGACCGCCTCGGGCCAATGATGCATAGGTGCGCAATACCGGAAACACACCTCGAACAACAATAACCGAGTGCCGTGACCGCCTATGAACATCCTCTACGACGAACGCGTCGACGGTGTGCTGCCGGATGTCGACAGAGCCGCGTTGATTCAGGCAATGCACGAGCGAATGCCCAACCTGGACGTGCTGCATCAGCCGGAAGAGTTGCGACCGTACGAATGCGACGGCTTGTCGGCCTATCGCACCACGCCGATGCTGGTGGTGTTGCCGCGCCACCTCGATGAGGTGCAAGGCGTGTTGCGCTTGTGTCACGAAAGGCATGTGCCGGTCATCGCCCGAGGCGCCGGCACCGGGTTGTCCGGTGGCGCCTTACCCTTGGAAAAAGGCGTGCTGCTGGTGATGGCGCGCTTCAACGATATTCTCCACATCGACCCGGCTGCACGCACTGCGCGGGTTCAGCCGGGGGTGCGCAATCTGGCGATCTCGCAGGCCGCCGCACCGTTCGGCTTGTATTACGCGCCGGACCCGTCTTCGCAGATTGCCTGCTCGATTGGCGGGAACGTCGCCGAAAACGCCGGTGGCGTGCATTGCCTCAAGTACGGCCTGACCGTGCACAACCTGCTCAAAATCGACGTCCTCACTGTCGACGGTGAACAGTTGAGCCTGGGCTCCCAGGCCCTGGACTCTCCCGGGTTTGATCTGCTCGCATTGTTCACGGGCTCCGAAGGCATGCTCGGCGTGATCACCGAAGTCACGGTCAAACTGTTGCCGAAACCGCAAACCGCCAAGGTGCTGCTGGCAGCGTTCGATTCCGTCGAAAAAGCCGGCCGCGCAGTCGGCGACATCATCGCCGCCGGCATCATCCCGGGCGGTCTGGAGATGATGGACAACCTGGCGATCCGCGCGGCCGAAGATTTTATTCACGCCGGTTACCCGGTCGAGGCCGAAGCCATTCTGCTGTGCGAACTCGACGGCGTCGAAGCCGATGTCCACGCTGATTGCGACCGCGTGCGCGAAGTACTGCAACAGGCCGGCGCCACCGAAGTGCGGCTCGCCAAAGACGAGGCCGAGCGCGTGCGTTTCTGGGCCGGACGCAAGAATGCCTTTCCCGCAGTGGGCCGGCTCTCGCCAGACTATTACTGCATGGACGGCACCATCCCGCGCCGCGCCTTGCCCGGAGTTCTGCAAGCGATTGCGGCGTTGTCAGCCGAATACAATCTGCGTGTGGCCAACGTTTTCCACGCCGGGGACGGCAACATGCATCCACTGATTCTGTTCGATGCCAATCAGCCCGGCGAACTCGATCGCGCCGAAGCGCTGGGCGGCAAGATTCTCGAGTTGTGCGTGAAGGTCGGCGGCAGCATCACCGGCGAGCACGGGGTCGGTCGCGAGAAAATCAATCAGATGTGCGCGCAGTTCAACAGCGATGAGCTGACGCTGTTCCATGCCGTCAAAGCCGCGTTCGATCCGAGCGGCCTGCTCAACCCCGGGAAGAACATCCCGACGCTGCACCGCTGTGCCGAATTTGGCGCGATGCACGTGCACATGGGTCAGCTGCCCTTCCCCGAACTGGAGCGCTTCTGATGCCCGGCGAACACGATCTCGATGACAGCGGCGCACTGCTGGAGCAGGTCAACCAGGCGCTGCAAAACGCCACGCCGCTGCGCATACAAGGCTCCAACAGCAAGGCTTTTCTGGGTCGCATTACCGCAGGCGAAGTGCTCGACACACGTTCGCACCGGGGCATCGTCAGCTACGACCCGACCGAACTGGTGATCACTGTCCGTTGCGGTACGCCGCTAGCCGAGCTCGCGCAAGCGCTTGACCAGGCGCAGCAGATGTTGCCGTGCGAACCCCCTGCTTTCGGTGATGGCGCCACGGTCGGCGGCATGATCGCCAGCGGCTTGTCCGGACCGCGTCGGCCATGGTCGGGGTCGGTGCGTGATTTCGTCCTGGGGACGCGGGTGATCACCGGGCTCGGCAAGCACTTGCGCTTCGGTGGCGAAGTGATGAAAAACGTCGCCGGTTACGACCTGTCGCGTCTGATGGCGGGCAGCTTCGGCTCACTGGGCGTGATCACCGAGGTATCACTCAAGGTGCTGCCGAAACCGCGTCAATGCCTGAGCATCAGCCTCGAAATGGACGCCGACCGCGCCTTGCTGCGTCTGGCAGAATGGGGCCAGCAACCGTTGCCGATCAGCGCCGCCTGCCACGATGGTCAGCGTCTGCATCTGCGTCTTGAAGGGGGCGAAGGGTCGGTGACGGCGGCCCATGACCGGCTCGGCGGAGAGCGGCTGGACGCTGGTTTCTGGGCTGATCTGAATGAGCACCGGCTGAGTTTCTTCGATGAGGATCAGCCGCTTTGGCGCCTGTCCGTGCCGAACAATACCGCACGGCTTTCGTTGCCTGGCCGGCAACTGCTCGATTGGGGCGGCGCCCAGCGCTGGTTGAAGTCGGATGCTGAAGGGGCGTTCATTCGCAGGGTGGTTGATGAGGTCGGCGGGCACGTGACCTGCTACAGCCACGGGCTCAGCGACTGCCCTTTTCAGCCGTTGCCCGAGGCGTTGATGCGCTACCACCGCAGCCTTAAACAGCAACTCGACCCTCAACAGATTTTCAACCCCGGACGCCTGTATGCGGAGCTCTGAACCATGCAGACAACCCTGAGCGAAGCGTCGCGCCAACTGCCCCGCGCCGAGGAAGCCGAAAGTATCCTGCGCTCTTGTGTGCATTGTGGATTTTGCAACGCGACCTGCCCGACCTATCAGCTGCTCGGCGATGAACTGGACGGGCCGCGTGGCCGCATCTATCTGATCAAGCAGGTGCTGGAAGGCAATGAGATTACGCGCAAGACGCAGTTGCATCTGGACCGCTGCCTGACCTGCCGCAATTGCGAGACCACCTGCCCGTCCGGCGTTGATTATCACAACCTGCTCGACATTGGCCGGGCGGTGGTGGATGCAGCGGTTGCGCGCCCGCTTGACCAGCGGTTACTGCGCGAAGGCTTGCGCGGCGTGGTGCCCAACCCTGGTCTGTTCAAGGCGTTAATCGGCAGCGGCCAGGTATTCCGCGCGTTGTTGCCTGGCGGCCTGCGGGGCAAGTTGCCGCGCCACGTTGTTTCGGCGAAACCGCGCCCGACCATGCAGCACGCCCGACAGGTGTTGATGCTCGAAGGCTGTGTGCAACCGAGCCTGTCACCCAATACCAATGCGGCGACGGCGCGGGTTCTGGATCGTCTGGGTATCAGCGTGATCCCGGCCCGTGAAGCCGGTTGCTGCGGCGCCGTGGATTATCACCTAGACGCGCAAGCTGCCGGCCTCGACCGCGCCCGACGCAACATCGATGCGTGGTGGCCGGGCATTGAAAACGGGGTCGAAGCGATTGTGCAGACGGCCAGTGGCTGCGGGGCGTTTATCAAGGATTACGGACATTTGCTGCGCGCCGATCCGGCTTACGCGGACAAGGCTCACAAGGTCAGCGCGCTGGCCCGCGACCTTGTGGAAGTACTGCGTGAAGAACCGCTGGAAAGGCTTGCACTTCACAGTGATCAACGTTTGGCCTTCCACTGCCCTTGTACGTTGCAGCACGCGCAGAAACTCGGCGGTGCGGTGGAAGCGCTGTTGATTCGTCTGGGCTTCAACCTCACCGTCGTGCCTGACAGCCATTTGTGTTGCGGCTCGGCGGGAACGTATTCGATCACGCAACCGGTGTTGTCGCGGCAATTGCGTGATAACAAACTCAACGCGCTGGAAAACGGCCACCCCGACGTCATCGCCACGGCCAATATCGGCTGCCAGTCTCATCTCGATGGCGCCGGCCGAACGCCTGTTCGGCACTGGATCGAGCTGGTCGAAGACGCCATGTCATCCCCCGACACAGGAGCAACCCGATGAACAGTAAAGCCATCTTGAGCCAGAATGAAGTCAGCCGGATTCTCGCCGCCGCGCGCAGCGAAGCGCAAAACAATCAGTGGGCCGTGACCATCGTGGTTGTTGACGATGGCGGCCATCCGCTCGCACTGGAACGCCTCGACGGCTGCGCCCCGAGCGCGGCCTACATCGCCACCGAAAAAGCGCGTACGTCTGCACTTGGACGCCGCGAATCGAAAGGCTACGAAGACATGGTCAACGGCGGACGCTTCGCCTTCCTTTCTGCCCCATTGCTCACCTCCCTGGAAGGCGGTGTGCCGATTGTTCATGACGGGCAAGTGATCGGCGCAATTGGCGTATCGGGAGTCAAGGCCGAGCAGGACGCGCAGGTGGCCAAGACAGGGGCTCAGTGCCTTAAGTGAGGCGATTGGCGGTGTGCTTCGTTTTCGTGCCTGGCCCAAGTCAACTGTAGGAGCCAGCCTGCTGGCGATAGCGGTGTATCGGTCGCAGATATCTGGCGTATGTACCGGCCTCATCGCGAGCAGGCTCGCTCCCACATGGGATCGAGGGCGCGGTTACATTTCGTGCCTGGCCGGGGCAACTGTGGGAGCGTGGCTTGCCCGCGAAGGCGGTGTATCGGTCGCAGATATCTGGCGTCTGTACCGGCCTCATCGCGAGCAGGCTCGCTCCCACATGGGATCGAGGGCGCGGTTACATTTCGTGCCTGGCCGGGGCAACTGTGGGAGCGTGGCTTGCCCGCGAAGGCGGTGTATCGGTCGCAGATATCTGGCGTCTGTACCGGCCTCATCGCCAGCAGGCTCGCTCCCACAGGGGATCGAGGGCGCGGTTACATTTCGTGCCTGGCCGGGGTCAACTGTGGGAGCGTGGCTTGCCCGCGAAGGCGGTGTATCGGTCGCAGATATCTGGCGTCTATACCGGCCTCATCGCGAGCAGGCTCGCTCCCACAGGGGATCGAGGGCGCGGTTACATTTCGTGCCTGGCCGGGGTCAACTGTGGGAGCGTGGCTTGCCCGCGAAGGCGGTGTATCGGTCGCAGATATCTAGCGTCTATACCGGCCTCATCGCGAGCAGGCTCGCTCCCACAGGGGATCGAGGGCGCGGTTACATTTCGTGCCTGGCCGGGGTCAACTGTGGGAGCGTGGCTTGCCCGCGAAGGCGGTGTATCGGTCGCAGATATCTGGCGTCTGTACCGGCCTCATCGCGAGCAGGCTCGCTCCCACAGGGGATCAAGGGCGCGGTTACATTTCGTGTCTGGCCCAGGTCAACTGTGGGAGCGTGGCTTGCCCGCGAAGGCGGTGTATCGGTCGCAGATATCTGGCGTCCGTACCGGCCTCATCGCGAGCAGGCTCGCTCCCACAGGGGATCGAGGGCGCGGTTACATTTCGTGCCTGGCCGGGGTCAACTGTGGGAGCGTGGCGCCCGCGAAGGCGGTGTATTGGTCGCAGATATCTGGCGTCTGTACCGGCCTCATCGCGAGCAGGCTCGCTCCCACAGGGGATCGAGGGCGCGGTTACATTTCGTGCCTGGCCGGGGTCAACTGTGGGAGCGTGGCGCCCGCGAAGGCGGTGTATTGGTCGCAGATATCTGGCGTCTGTACCGGCCTCATCGCCAGCAGGCTCGCTCCTACAGTGGATCGGGGCCGCGGTTACATTTCGTGCCTGGCCCAGGTCAATTGTAGGAGCCGGCTTGCTGGCGAAGGCGGTGCATCGGTCGCAGATATCTGCCGTCTGTACCGGCCTCATCGCCAGCAGGCTCGCTCCCACAGGGAATGGGCGGCGTGCGCGCATTTCGCGTTTGGCCGATGTATCGGGTCTTCGGATTCGGCGCTAATATCCTGAGGTTTTTTCCTTTAGAGATGAACTTGTCATGTCCACTCCCGAGACTTCCCTGCAGGACAGTGCCGCGCCGGAGGGCGTTTGTTATGGCTGTGGCAGTCGCAATGTCGATGGGTTGCATATCAAGAGTTTCTGGCACGAGGACGGTGTGCATGTGATGGCGGAGCACCTGCCGGACGCTCGCTATTGCGGCTGGCCGGATCTGGTCTACGGCGGGCTGATCGCGATGTTGGTGGATTGTCATTCCAACTGGACGGCGATGGCTTATCACTACCGAGCGGAGAAGCGCGAGGCCACCAGTCTGCCGCGCATCAACTGCGTCACCGGCAATCTGGGCATCAAGTTCATCAAGCCGACGCCGATGGGTTTGCCATTGACGCTGAAGGCCAGAGTAGACGGTGAAGTCGGACGCAAGACTCGCGTTATGTGTGAGGTGTACGCGGGCGATGTGCTGACGGCGGTGGGTGATTCTGTGTTTGTTCGGGTGGATACCGAACAATTGGCAGCGGCGGCTCACGGTCGGTAATGTGTGGGGCCGGATGGCGAGGCCTTCGGCCTCGGACGCAGCCTCGCAGGCTCGGCAGCTGCTACAGAAGCTTATTCACACCGGCCCCGGACGCGGTCTCGCGGGCTCGGCAGCTGCTACATGAGCGCGCTCACTCCGGATACAGAAGCATGTGGATTAGTCGTCGTGCAGTTGTTCGGCGAGAAAGTCCACTAGCGCCGAGACGCGTCTGCTTGAAGTGCGGCCGGTGGTTACCGCGTACAGATCGACGTGCGCGGGAACGAATTCATCAAGGACCGTTTCAAGCAGTCCCGCTTCAATTTCGTGACGGACCTCCCAGCGGTTCTTGATCATCACGCCGTGCCCCTGCACGGCCCAATGGCGCAGTACCCCGCCGTCGTTGGCAATACGGTTGCCGGACACCCGAACAGCGATCGGTTTGCCATCAACGACGAAGGGCCAGGTGGAAAACGGCACGCCCGGGCGGTGCAGGATCAGGCAGTTATGCGCTGCCAACTGCTCGGGATGATCCGGTCTGCCGTGCGCATCCCAATAGGCGGGCGCCGCGCAGATGATCCGCTGGCTGCGCACCAATGCTCGGGAGCGCAGGTTCGAATCCACCAGCGGCCCATTGCGCAGCGCCAGGTCAAGGTTGTGATCGATCAGGTCAATGACGCCATCGCCCAGATGCAGGGTGACCTGGATACCCGGGTGCAACTGCATGAACCGATCAATCGCAGGCACAAGTTGCACACGGCCGAAATCGCTGGTCGCGGTGATGCGGATCGGCCCCTTCAATGGCCCGGTCTGGCGGATCCCGTCGATCGCCCCCTCCCACTCCGCCAAAAATCGCCGGGCATAAATCAGAAACTGCTCACCTTCGTGGGTGAAGGTCAGCTTGCGCGTGGACCGCGCGATCAGGCGCGCTGCTACCCGTTCTTCCAGCTGCTGCAACGCGAGGGTGACCGTCGAGGTGGCCACCGATTCCTGACGCGCCGCTGCCGTCAGGTTGCCGGCCTCAGCAATGCTGACGAACAGGCGCAAGGCATCGAGTGTGTCCATGAGCATTTGATCCGAAGGGAGCGTGCGTCGACGATAATTCGGCAGACTCGAAAAGTCATCTCGAATCCGGCCGGATTATCGATGGGACGAAAATACTTCAGGATTCGCTCATCCACAGAATTGCGAGGTCATCATGAACATCGACTTTACCGGCCGGAAAATTCTGGTCTCAGGCTCCACCAGCGGCATCGGTTTTGCGACGGCTAAAGGCTTTCTGCAGGCGGGTGCGCATGTGGTCATCAATGGGCGCAGCCAGGACAGCGTCGACAATGCCTTGCAACGTCTGGGCGCACTGGCCGCGAACGCCACAGGGTTTGCCGGCGATCTGGGCAGCGAGTCCGGCTACCAGAAACTGGTGGCAGAGCATCGCAACTTCGACGTCGTCATCAACAACCTGGGCATCTTCAATCCGCAGGATTTCTTCGAGACACCGGACAGCGAATGGCAACGGTTTTTCGACATCAATGTTATGTCCGGCGTGCGCCTCTCGCGGGCCTATGCACAGGGCATGGTGGAGCGCAAATGGGGTCGGATCGTGTTTATCTCATCCGAATCGGCGCTGAACATCCCGGCAGACATGATCCATTACGGCTTCACCAAAACCGCTCAGCTGGCCATTTCGCGCGGCCTGGCCAAACGCCTGGCCGGCACCGGGGTGACAGTCAACTCAGTGCTGCCAGGCCCGACGCTCTCTGAAGGCGTCGCTGAAATGCTCCGGCCCGCCGTCGAAAGCTCCGGCGACAGTCTGGAGAAGGTAGCAGCCGATTTCGTCAATGCCCATCGCGGCTCATCGATCATTCGCCGTGCAGCCAGCGTTGAGGAAGTGGCCAACATGATCATCTACGTCAGCTCGGAACAGGCGTCCGCCACAACGGGCGCCGCGCTGCGCGTCGATGGCGGCGTGATCGACAGCATCGTCTGAATAAACCATTCCAATCATTGCGCTGGCGGTTTGTCACCGATCCAACACGACGGCCGTCAGCAACCAAATAGAGAGAACTTGCGATGAAAGACCCGATCATCAGCGCCATCGAGGCGCGTCGTACCGTCAACCTGTTTGATGCCTCGCGGGGTATTGAGGAAGCGCAAGTCGTTGAGCTGATTCGCCTGGCGACCACCGCGCCCACAGCGTTCAACCTGCAGAACTGGCGTTTTATCGCTGCGCATACAGCCGAGGCGAAAGCGCGCCTGCGCAAGATTGCCTGGGATCAGGCCAAGGTGACCGAGGCGGCGGTGACGTTCATCGTGTGCGGGCAGTTGGCGGACTACAAAACCATTCCTGACCGCTTGGCGCCGTCGGTTGAGGCCGGGTTGATGCCGGAGCAGATGGTGCCTGGCTGGGAAGGCGCGGCGAAGAGTCTCTACCATGATCAGCCGCTGAGGCAGCGTGATGAAGCGGTTCGCACGGCGACTTTCGGCGCTGGCACGCTTATTTATGCGGCGCAGGCGATGGGTTTGGGTTCGTCACCGATGATCGGCTTTGATGCCGAGGCGGTGGCTGAGGAATTTGGCCTGGCTGAGGATGAGATTGCGGTGATGCTGGTGGCTGTCGGGGAGCCGCTGCCGGAAAATTGGCCGCAGAAACCGCGTCGTCCGTTGGAGCAAGTGTTGAGCGTGGTTTGATTGCGTTAAATATCAGTCGCAACGCTACCCTGTAGCAGCTGGCGCAGCCTGCGTCCGGTCGGGCCGCGATCGGACGCAGCCTTCGGCAGCTGCTACACGTTCATTTCTGCTGCCAACAATCTCACCAACTCGCCAGCAGGCAGTTCGCGCGCCAGCGGGGCGCCCTGCCCCGCCCATTGCACGGCGAAGTCACTGTTGTTTTTCGCGCTGGCGGCGACGTTCAAGGCTTTGTTGGCGTCGTAGGCAATCGGGTAGTCCGGCACGTTCGCGCCGCTGATTTGCAGATCGCTGAAGTTTCGATTGACCATGCCCCGCGCCGGCCGTCCGGAGATGGCGCTGGTAATTTGGGTATGGTGCGCCCGTGGGCCTTTGAGTGCTTCGCGCCACGCCGCGTTGGCCGATGATTCCGGGCAGAGGATGAATGCCGTACCCAGTTGAGCTGCGCTCGCACCTAACTGCAGAACGGCGTTGATCCCCGCACCGTCCATGATCCCACCGGCGGCGATCACCGGTAGCGAGCTCGCCGCGCAGAGGACGCGCACCAGGGCGAAGGTGCCCATTTCGCCGTCCTGTTGCGGATCAAACACCCCGCGGTGCCCGCCCGCTTCAAACCCTTGCGCCACCAGCGCATGCACGCCGGCCTGTTCCGCCAGACGTGCTTCCGCCAGACTCGTTACCGAGCAAAACAAAACGATGCCGGCATCCTTCAGCGCATCCACAGCTGCCTGTGACGGCAGACCAAAATGGAAGCTGACCACCGCCGGTTTTTCTTCCAGCAGCATCTGCAGCATGGCCGGATCGGTAACGAATGAGGTGTAGATCTCGCGCAGCGAAGCGGGAGGAGCCGCGTCGAACTCCGCGAAATACGGCGCAAGCGCTTTCAGCCACTGCGCTTCACGATCAACGTCCTGAACGGCCGGCGCGTGGCAGAACAGATTCACGTTGAACGGCTTGTCAGTCAGCGCCGCCGTCTCGCGCAGCATCGCCCGCGCCTGTTCGACGATGCTCGCACCGATACCGATCGCGCCCAGGCCGCCGGCATTCGACACCGCTGCGGCCAGTGCGGGAGTCGACACGCCGACCATCGGCGATTGCAGGATCGGCAGTTCAATGTTCAGCAGGGACAGCAGTGAACGGGACATGGGATCACCTGAAAGGGTCAGAGCATGCAGCATAACCGGTCGACGAGTGTTCGCCACAGTGCTCGGACCCGGCCGATGCGCTGCATCCAATGCAGGCCTCGCGGGCAGTGGCGTTTACCGAACCGCCGAGTGACCCGACTTCGGCACAGTGAAGCGAAACTCCGTGCCACGCCCGACTTCGCTCTGCGCTTCGATATGCCCGCCGTGCGCGTTGACAATGCCTTGAGTGATGTAAAGACCAAGCCCTGTGCCCGTAGGGTTGCCTTCCTTGACGGTCCAGTAGCGATCAAACACGTGCGGTAGCTGATCCGGTGGGATACCCTCGCCGGTGTCACTCACGCTGAAAACGATCTCGTCCCCCGCTGACATGGCCGCGACACCAATCCTGCCGCTGCGCGGGGTGAACTTGATCGCATTGCCCACCAGGTTCGACAGCACCTGGAACAGCCGCTCGGGATCGCCATGGATGCTGAGCTGCGGTTCAGTCGTGAAGGAAATCTCAATGTCCTTGTCCATCGCCAGCGGCGACAGCAACGAATCAGCCTCTTCAAACATCTCATCGACGGCGATGCGTTGCGGCGTAATGGAGTAGCGCCCGGCGTCGATCTTGGATGTATCGAGCAGGTCTTCCAGCAGCGTGTTCATTCGCCCCGCCGCCTGCTGCATGGTGTCGATGGCTCGACTGATGCGCCGCGAGGTGTGCGGACCCTCAGAGCTGAAGGCTTTTTGCATCATGCCGCAGAGCATCGAAATGACTGTCATCGGGTTGCGCAAATCGTGGGACACCACCGCCACCAGATCATCACGGGCCTGAACCGCACGCTGTTCGCGCACCACCTGACGAGCCAGATCGGACTCCAGCGCAAAGCGTCGCAGGTCGTTGGCCGCGAACAGATCACCGTTGCTCCATTTGTTGGAAATGCCGGCCATTTCCACTTTCCAGATCTCGAACGAGGTGCGTGGACGCAAGCGCATCCCCGTGTCGGAATCCTCCAGGTTAAGCGGCTTGTCCGGGTCGCCGCTCCAGCTGATGTTCTCCTTCACTTCCGGGCGGAACCACAGCACGCCATTGTCGACCGGCTTGGGCAGGCTCATCGCGAGCACGCCGCTGGCAACTTGCGCAAAGGCCGCTGCAGGCGGATAGACCTTCGACAGCTCATGGCTGGAAAAAACCTGCTGAGAGGACGATTGCAGCCATTTGTGCAGCGCCCGAATGTCGTCCGGCTCGGGGCAGTTGCCGTAGCGATGTAGTTTGTTGTCATCGATGATCGCCACGCCGCCGGCATTGGCCAGCGCTAACAACACCGCCGGCTGCGCCGCCAGCCCGTCGAAGACCGTGTCTGGCGAATCGACCATCGCCTGATTGAGCAGCCCCAGCGCTTCAATTTTCTCGTCACGCTGGCGGCTGATTTCCAGCGCTTCCATGGCACTGATCTGCAGCGACAAGACCTGGCCGATGGTCTGGCAGGCGCTACGCAATTCGTGCGGCACGTGCAGCGGCTGGCGATTGCCGCAACTGATCAGGCCCCAGAGTTTATCGCCCTTGAGCAAAGAGATGCTCATGGAGGACAAGACGCCCATGTTCTTCATGTACTGGCAGTGGATCGGCGACACACTGCGCAGGCTGGCAAAGCTCAAATCCAGCGGCTGGCCGGTGTCCGGGCGCAGTTTCGGTACCAGCGGCACTGGCTGGTAATCCGCATTGGGAATAATCCGCAGCCAATTGGTGCGATAGAGTTCGCGGGCCTGTTCGGGAATGTCCGAGGCCGGGAAAAACAGCCCCTGAAACACCTCCATGGACGGCGACGTCGCCTCGGCGATCACCTGACCGTGACCCTCTTCTTCGAAGCGATAAATCAGCACGCGGTCGTAACCGGTGATCGCCTGGATTTCCTGAACACTGATTTCGTACAACGCCTGCAAAGTCTTCGCCGCTTGCAGACGCTGCAGCATGCGCCCCAAATTATTGCCCTTGCCGTCGACAACGGGTTGCGCCGGCTTGGCCTGAACTTCCAGTTCCAGCACCAGCACGCCCTGGTGCCGATGGACGAAACCTTCGAACGCTGCGCCATTGAGGGTGAAATACAGGCTGGGGATGTCGAGTGGATTTTCATGCTGCGCGGCCTGCTCGACCTCGCGTGCATAGACGTCGCCGATGAGCTGAGCCAGGGTCGAGCCCAACAGGGCCTGTGGCGCTTGGCCGAGCAAGGTTTCGACGTTGGCGCTGACCTGCACGATGCACATGCCGGGCTCCGACAAGGTCAGCAGCACGCCGTGCGGCTGGATGGCGCCGGGCGTACGAATCGGTTCATCGTCACAATTGGCCAGCAGTTCATCAAAGGCCTCTTTGTCCAACCGCTTCATAACAATACCTCGGTGCTCTCGAGCCAGCTTTCGAAGCAGGCGAATGTCGTTTGGGCGGCGCTCACCACGGACTGCCGCGCGGCATCATCCAGTGGGAAAGTGGCCAGGTAGTCGATGAATTCACGCCAGCGTCGGCCAGTTGCGTCACCATAAACATCAAGAAAAGCCGCGCCACTGGCCGCATCCAGATCAAGACGGGCGGCGATTTCTCGACGCAGGATCTGACCGCCCAACGTAGCGCCCTCCAGCACATAAAGAACGCCCAGGCAGGCTGCGGGCGAGTCGATCACCGGCAAGGACTGGCACAGCGGCAGTTCAGCGATCTTACGTTCGGTCAGCCCCAATGCCAGCAAATCGCTGTACAAGGTGGCGGTCTTGAGTCGCTCGGGCAAAAGGAAATCGGGCGGCACTTGATGGCTATCCAGCAGACGTCGTTCCAGAGGCTGGTAAAAACCATAATACGCCTGGATCAGTCGCTGATAGTGAACGTGGTCAAGCACCGGGGAGAAAAACGGCAGGCGTTCTTCCAGGGCGGTGTGCAGGGGCGCGGTTTCCGCGCGCAAATTTTGAAGCACCAACGGAACACCGACGCTGCGGCCTTTTGATTGCATGTAGTGAGCTCTAGCGGTCGGGCCTCATCACGGCCATGGGGGAGGAAAATCAGCCAGGAATGGTACACAGGAACAGGGTTTTGCAGAAAAAACCTGACCGGACGTTCACATTTCAGGGCGCTGTTTCCTTTTTGCTCTGAGTCGAGCGGCGGCAAAAAATTCCACTATCCCTCCGATAAACGGCGCCAACCTTCAATCAGCAACTGGCACGCCAGGCAGTTGCTGACGTTGATATTGGCGCGGGCACACACCGAAGCGACTGCGAAACTCGCGGGAGAAATGTGCGCCGTCGGAGAAGCCGCAGTCCATGGCGATCTGGGTGATGCTGCTGTGACTGTTGGTCAGCAACCAGCCGCCATACTCGATCCGCAGCGAGCGCTGGAACTCCATGGGCGACAGACCCAGCGACTGCTGGAATGCCCGGGTCAGCTGACGTCTTCCCAGGCCCACATACCGCGCGATGGCATCCAGCGTCGGCAAGCTGTCCATGCGCTGTTCGATGTAATGCGCCGCCTGGCGCACCCGCTCATCCTTGATGTCCGCCAGGTTGGCGTAAAAATGCGCCTGCGGTTGCCGCCCTTGGCGAATGCCCTGCAACATCATGTGCCGGACCGCCTGCTGGGCTTTTTCGCGCCCGCAATGGCGGGCCACCAGATACAGGCCCAGATCGATGGCGGCCGTTGAGCCGGCACAGGTGATCAGGTCGCCTTCGTCGATGAACAGATGATCGACCGCTGCCGGCGTCTTGGGGAAGCGTGCGCGAAACGCGTCCAGCACGTTCCAGTGCACGCACACTGCACGGCTGCCGACCACGCCCGCCTGCGCCAGGGCAAAGGTGCCCGTGCAGATGCCGAGCAAGCGTGTGCGGCTCTTGGCCGCGCGCTGCAGCCAGTCGCGCAGATTATTCGGCAAATGGGTGTTGAGGTAGTCGTTGCCGCCGCAGATGGCCACGTAATCAAACTCGTCGAGGTCCTGTGCCAGGCCACCGGACACTTCCAGGGTGATACCGGCACTGGAGGTGCGCGGCAATCCGTCGACACTCATCACCCGCCACGCCGTATGGATCTGCCGGCTGCCTCCACCGAGGTCGGCAGACAAGCGCAACACATCGACAAAACCGGAAAACGCGGCCAGTGTGAATTGGTCAAGCAGGACCAGCCCGACCGACAGCTGCGGGCGCCCTCCCGGCTCGCCGTTGAGCGAGTCAGGCAGGGCATTGTCGGGATGAGTCGAAGTGAGTGTGCGCATGACCTAACTATTCAACTTTAAGGCCCCGAAGTGCAAGCGCTCCAATCACTGACACGAGCAAGATGCAACGAAGGGGAAACGTCCACCCACGCCCCAGGGGACACACGATGAAACTGAAGACAGGCAAGAAAATCACCGCTGCTCTTTTGGTTACCGGCTGCATCTCCTCACCCGCCGTCCTGGCTGATCCACAAAAGCTGACCGTTGCGTTGTACGGCGGCAACTGGGGGGAGGCGTTCCTTAAATGTGTTGCAGAACCTTTCACGCAGGCCACCGGTGTTGCGGTGGCAGCGGAAGTCGGTACGTCGACCACCACGCTGGCAAAACTCCAGCAACAAAAATCCAGCCCGACCATTGATGTGGCGTGGATGGATGGCGGCATCAGTGAACTGGCCTACGCCGCCGGCGTTATCGCTGACCTCGATGCTGCAGCCATTCCCAACCTGAAAAACGTCGAAGAAAAAGCGGTCTACGCCGAGGGCGGTCATACCTTCGCCGTCAGTAGCGGTTTCTATTCCTTGGGCCTCACCTACAACACCAAGGAAATCAAGGAAGCGCCCACCAGCTGGAAAGACCTGTGGAATCCGGAATACGCCGGCGCCATCGCCCTGCCCTCGCCGGCCAACTCCTCCGGAGTGCCGTTCGTGTTTTTCATGGCGGACGTGTGGGGCATCGACCGCAAAAATCTCGATCCGCTTGACAGCAAATTGGGCGCACTCGACACCGCGCTGTTTTTTGACAGTTCGGGTGCTGCCACCAACGCTTTTCAGAGCGGCGAAGCGATCATTGGCGCGCACTTCAACGTCGGCGCCTGGGACTTGATCGACAAGGGCGCACCGATCGCTTTCACCATTCCCAAGGAAGGCGCCTGGGCCACCGATGCGCGCTTGCACCTGATCAAGGGGGCGAAGAACAGCAAGGCCGGCGAACAGTTCATCAATACCGCGCTGACCAAGGAAGCGGCGTCCTGCCTGGCCGGCAAGCTGTACCTGGGGCCGGCGGTGAAAGGCGTCGAAGTGGCGGATGACGTGGCGCGCAAGTTGCCTTGGGGTGTCGGCGGTTCGATTGACAACCTGCGGCTGTTCGACTGGAGCCAGATCAATGCCCAGCGCGCCAGCGTAACCGACGACTGGAACCGCAAAGTCACCGCCAGAAACTAGCTCAAGAGGTCTGCAATGTCAGTTTTGTTGAGCATCGACAGCGTCTGTAAAAGCTTTGGGCCATACCAGGCGCTGGACAACATTCACCTGGAGATCGAGCAGGGCGAATTCATCGTACTGCTCGGCCCCAGTGGCTGTGGCAAGACCACCCTGCTGCGTTCGATTGCCGGCTTCATGCAGCCCGATTCCGGCAGCATCGCGATCGAGGGTCAGGACGTCAGTCGCCTGCCGCCGTACCGTCGACCGCTCAACACGGTGTTCCAGAACTACGCGCTGTTTCCGCACATGACCGTGCTGGAAAACGTTGCCTACGGCCCGCGCCGCCAGGGTGTCAACCGCACTGAAGCGAAACTGAAGGCGCGTGAAGCCTTGGCCATGGTCGGCCTGGAAACCCTCGAAGAGCGATTCCCTCGCGGCTTGTCCGGTGGCCAGCAACAACGCGTGGCGCTGGCTCGCGCCATCGTCAATCAACCGAAACTGCTGTTGCTTGATGAGCCACTGTCGGCGCTGGACATGAAACTGCGCAAGCGCATGCAGCTCGAGCTCAAGCACCTGCAGGCCAAGCTCGGCATCGCCTTCATTTTTGTCACCCACGATCAGGAAGAAGCGATGACCATCGCCGACCGCATCGTGGTGATGAATGCCGGCCGCATCGAGCAGGTCGGGGCGTGCAGCGAGATTTACAGCGCACCGGCCTCACGCTTCGTCGCCGACTTTATCGGCGAGGCCAACCTGATCGGCTATCAGGTCAGCGAAAATGGCGAGATTCGTCTGGGCATCGGGCACACACCCATTATCCATCCGGCAAAAGACCTGCTGCCGCGTGGCGTGGCCGTGCTGCGACCCGAACATCTGGAGGTGCTGGATGCGTCGAGCAGCCGCGCCTGCGAAATCCACGGCACGGTGACCGATATCGTTACCGTCGGCAGTCATACGCTGGTGCATGCCTTGATCGACGGGCAAGCGATCGTTGCGCGCACGATGGGTTTCCCGCGCGCCGATCTGGTCACGGGGAGCAGCGTGCGCTTGGGCTTCAATCCTGCGCACCTGCACCTGATTGGTGAAGCGCTATGAAACGCCAGGTGCTGGCTCCGGCGTTAATGCTGTTCGGCGCTCTGGCGTTTTTCGCCGCGTTCTTTCTGGCGCCGTTCGCCGTGGTGATCTTCGCCAGCCTGACCCAGGGTGCCGATCAAACGCTCACCCTTGAACACTACATCCGCGTGCTGGGCGATCAGTACCACTGGGATGTGATTCTGGTGACCTTCCGCATCGCCGCGCTGACCACGCTGATTTCCTTGCTGCTCGGTTACCCGCTGGCCTGGTATCTGGTGCGCGTGGTCAAGTGGCGAGCGTGGCGCCGGGCCTGTGTGATTCTGCTGGTGGTGCCGATGTTCACCAGCAATATCGTCCGTTCGTTCGGCTGGATGGTGTTGCTGGGGCGCAAAGGCCTGGTGAATCAGAGCCTGCTGGAGACGGGCCTGATTGAAACGCCGATCCGCTTCCTCGGCACCGAACTCGGCATCCTCATCGGTATGGTCTACATCCTGCTGCCGTTCATTGTGCTCGCCGCCGGTAACGCACTGGCGCAAGTTGACCCGGCATTTGAGCAGGCCTCCGAGGACCTTGGCGCCAGCCCACGCTCGACGTTTTTCCACGTGGTGCTGCCGCTGACCATGCCTGGGATCATCTCCGGTTCGATCATGGTGTTCACCCTGGCGGCGAGCGCTTACGTAACCCCGGCGCTGCTGTCCGGTGGACGCATTTCAGTGCTGTCGATGCTGATCTTCCAGCAATACAGCTCGGTTTTCGATTTCAATTACGGCGGCGCGCTGAGCGTGGTGCTGCTGATTTTCACCCTGATCATGGTCGGCTTGGCCGGACGGGTCGGCAGCATTCGGGGGAGCAATCAATGATCACTAAAATGCTGGTCAGACTGGTGTCGTGGGCCGTGCTTGGCTACATGCTGCTGCCACTGGTGGTGATCCTCGGCGTGTCTGTGACCGCGACTTCTTTCCTGGCCTTCCCGCCGCAGGGCTGGACGCTGGATTGGTACGCAAAAATGCTCGGTGACCCCAGCTATGTGGCGTCATTTGCCACCAGCACCCTGCTCGCCCTGGTCGCGACGTTGGTGGCAGTGCTGCTCAGCGTGCCGGCCGCGCTGGCAATGGCGCGCTATGACTTTCCCGGCAAGGGCACGATCCTCGCGGCGCTCACCTCACCGCTGGTATTTCCGCACATCGTGCTCGGCGCAGCGCTGCTGCAATTTGGCGGTTACTTCGGTTTGACCCGCAGTTTTCTGGCGTTGTTGATCGGCCACACCATCATCATTTCGCCCTTCGTGCTGCGTTCGGTGCTGTCGATGCTGACGCCGGAACAGCGCGCCCTGGAAGAAGCGTCCAGCGATCTCGGCGGTACGCCTTGGGCGACCTTCTTTCTGGTGGTGCTGCCGCAGATTCGTCCGGGCATTGTCACCGGCTCGATCTTCGCGTTCATCTCGTCGTGGATCAACGTCGAGCTGTCGATCTTCAACACCACGCCAGACCTCAACACCATCCCGGTGAAACTCTTCAACTACGTGCAGTACACCGTCGACCCGACCATCGCCGCCGCCTCCGGCGCGACCATTATCGTCGTGGTGCTCGCGGTGATCATTCTCGACCTCTGTATCGGTCTCGACCTTTTGTCAGAACGCAAATAACCGTCCACTTCCAGCCATACATAGCCATAAATCCGCCCGTCAGCCAGGAGTTCAGTCATGCGCATGCAAGACACGTTCGATGTCATCTATACCCATACCGAAGGCGAACCACTGTGCATCGTTCACAGCGGCATTCCCTACCCCGCCGGTTCGAGCATCCTCGCCAAGCGCGCCTTTCTTGAGCAGAACTACGATTGGTTGCGCAAGGCCCTGATGCAGGAACCGCGTGGCCACAAGGACATGTTCGGCGTGTTCCTCACGCCGCCATCGAGCAGCGAATTCGACGCCGGCCTGATCTACATGGACGGCAGTGTGTATTCGCACATGTGCGGTCACGGCACGATCGCCGTGAGCATGGCGATGGTCGCGCTCGGCCTGGTGCCGCGCGGTGCCGATGGCATCACCAAAATCCGCTTCGAAACCACCGCCGGCCTGGTGGTGGCCGAGGTCGCTTCCGAAGGCGATAAAGTACTGTGGACCCGTTTTGAAAACGTGCCGGCCTACGTCGCTGCTCAGGACATCCCGATCACACTGCCCGGCTACGGTGACCTCAAGGCTGATCTGGTCTGGGGCGGCAACTACTTCGGCATCATCGACCTGAGCGATTGCGACCTGCGCATCAGCCCCGACAACGGCAGCGAACTGTCGCGTCTCGGCCTGCTGGCGCGTGACCAGATCAACCGGCAACTGAAGATCCAGCACCCCACCGAGGCGCACATCAATGACCTCAACTTCATCACTTTCTGGCACCCGGCGACCATCGAAGGCGCGTTCTATAAGAACGTCCACGTGTTCAGCGCCGGTCAGCTCGACCGTTCGCCCGGCGGCACGGGCACCAGCGCGATGATGGCGATGTTCGAGGCTCGGGGAAAACTCGGTTTGAACCAACCGATTCTGTCCGAAGGGTTGTTGGGTAGCGGCACCTTTGAAGGCTGCCTGCTGGGCGAAGTCGACCTCAATGGCACCCGCGCAGTACGCCCGACGGTCAAAGGTACGGCGAGCATCCTCGGCACTTCGCGCTGGGTGATCGAACGCAATGATCCGGTGGGCGCGGGGTTTGTTATTAACTGATGGGCGCTGCGGCAACCGCCGCGGTCCTGGTTGACTGATCGATCGCCAGCACGGCCTCTGATCAACTGACTGATCGCCAGTGCAGTCTCTGTAGCAGCTGGCGAAGCCTGCGTCCGGCTGCGAAGCAGTCGTGATGGTGAATGCGTTCTGGTCATTCACCGAGTTGGCTGATTTTACGACTGCTTCGCAGCCGGACGCAGGCTGCGCCAGCTGCTACAGGTTTGTGCGGCAATGCTCCTGCGGTGTATCAGTGTGTATATGGCTGCTATTTTGATACATGGGTTTTCACCGGGCTGGGGATTCGACACAGCCCGGATACGTCACCGCGTTGAAATGGGCGCCAGGTTTGAAGGGCAGCAGTCAGCCCTTCGATCATTGGCTCGCAACGGAGACTTCACATGAAAACGGCACTGCAGAACAACAAACCCAATAAAACTCGCCGCCACTTGGCCGGCTCGTCAATCCTCGCACTCGCCCTGTTCGGCGTGCTCGGCGTGGCCCAGGCGCAGACCGCAGCGACCGCCCAGCCCGCGGCAAATAACGCGCAAGCTTCATATACGAGCCCTTCCCCGTTCGGCCCGCTCAAGCACGTCAAGGCTGGCCTGCTCGACGTGGCCTACGCCGAAACGGGTCCTGCCAATGGCCCGGTGGTGATTCTGCTGCACGGCTGGCCGTACGACATTCACAGTTACGACGAGGTCGCGCCGTTGCTCGCGGCCAAGGGCTATCGCGTGCTGATGCCGTATGCGCGAGGCTATGGCGACACGCATTTCCTTTCCGATAAAACCTTGCGCAACGGTCAACCGGCGGCGCTGGCCAGCGACGTCATCGACTTCATGGACGCACTGCAAATCAAACAGGCGGTGCTCGGCGGCTACGATTGGGGCGCGCGTTCAGCCGGCATCGTCGCCGCGTTGTGGCCGGAGCGGGTCAAGGCGCTGGTGGCGGTCAGTGGTTACCTGATCGGCAATCAAGCGGCCGGGCAAAATCCGCTGCCGCCCAAGGCTGAATTGCAGTGGTGGTATCAGTTCTACTTCGCCACCGAGCGCGGCCGTGCCGGGTATGCGAAGAACACCCATGATTTTGCCAAACTGATCTGGCAACTGGCTTCGCCGAAATGGGCGTTCGACGACGCCACGTTCGAGCGCAGCGCCAAGGCGTTGAGCAACCCCGATCATGTCGACATCACCGTGTTCAACTATCGCTGGCGCCTCGGCCTGGTTCAGGGTGAAAGCCAGTACGAGGCGCTCGAGCAGAAACTCGCCAAGGCACCGTCCATCAGCGTGCCGACCATCACCCTCGAAAGCGATGCCAACGGCGCACCACACCCGGCGCCCGAGGACTACGCCAAGCGCTTCACCGGCAAATACGAATTCCGCCTGATCAGCGGCGGCATCGGCCACAACCTGCCGCAGGAAGACCCGCGGGCGTTCGCCAAGGCGGTGATTGATGCGGATCACCTGTAAGGCTTGCCTGAGTTTCTCGCGACATAAAAAAACGGCCTGATGGGCCGTTTTTTTTTGTGCTTCACGCCCCGGGCGCAAACTCTTTATAGAAGGCCAGCGCCGCGAGGTTCTTGTCCTTGGCTTCGAGCATGACGTCGAACCGATCCATGAACAGCTGTGCGTAAGTGTTGGTCCAGCGATTCCACATCTGCGCGCTGTGGCCGTAGAGGTCGCGCTTGGTCACCACTTGCAGCAACTCGGGCATTTCCAGCTTGCGGTCGGCGTCGAAACCCAACTCCTGCAAGCGCTCCGGGGGCTGCGAGTAATGCATCGTCGGCCGGACCCCGCGCCAGCTGTCGATGACCTGTTGCACACGCGCGGAATCCGGCGCGATGTAGTCGTTTTCGTTAATCCAGCAATGATGGATGTCGAGCACCACCGGGGCCAGATCCGCCAGTTGCAGGCAGTCGTCGACGCCGTAGGTTTTCTCTTCGTTCTCGAAGGTGATGCAGTTGCGCGCCACTTCAGACAGCCGCGGCCAGACCGCCCGAATGCCCTCGCCCCCCAAGCGACCGGCAATGTGTACGTTGCATTTGAAGTCCTGAAAACGCTGACCGTAGCCCATCATCCGGATCATGTCGGCGTGGTATTCGAACTCGGCGAGGCTGTTTTCCACCACGTTCGGCTTGTCCGAACCCAGCACGCAGTATTGGCCGGGGTGAAACGACAAGCGAATGTCCGCCGCCCGCGCCAGCGTACCGATGGCAGCGAAGCGCTCGGCGAGCTGATCTTGAATAGCCGGGTCCTGATAGAACGCAGCCACTTTCGGGTGACTGTAGAACGGCAGTAAATCGCTGCTGAGCCGCAGCATGCGCAAGGTTGGCGGCAACTCGGCGACGTAGGCCAGCAAGCGCAGTTGCGCCTCCAGATTATGCGCGATCACTTCCAGCAAACGGTCCCGAGCCACCTGCGCTTCGACGCTATCCATCCAGCGCAACGTGGTGGTTCGCGGGTTGAACGGGCTCTCGATGAGTTTCAAAGCACTGAGCGAAAGGTCGCGCTCGGGATGCTTGAACTGGCAGGCGAAACCGATTCGTGGGTGGGTCATGGGGAATCCTGGGTGTGGGGCTTGATTGGTGATAGACCGCGGGATGGGGCGGACTTTCCAAGCGATTTTTGGCAATGCGCCGGTTTATGAATCAGGCTCATCAGACGGTGTACATATCCGTTTTTGCGGTGATGGCTGATATGGGTTCCGCCCTTACGGCGGGTCACTTGGAAAAGCCTGCGCGGCCCGGCGCCAAGTAACCAAGCGCCTGCACCCCGACGTACGGTGGCACGCTAAGGCTCGCCATACCCTCGCTCCGGTCCTGCTCCGTGGGCCCGCCGGCATCCTTGCCGGGTTGCCCACTGCGCAGAACCTGCGCTCGGCCTTCCGACGGGGCAGCGCGCAGTCTGTGCAGGATCATTCTGTCCGATACGACACAGGACTGTAGCAGCTGGCGCAGCCTGCGTCCGGCTGCGCAGCAGTCGTCGATTGGGCGCTCGCGGCTGCCCTGAAAAACCGCGCCGCCTGATTTTACGACTGCTGCGCAGCCGGAC
>NZ_JMCL01000142.1 GCF_000690905.1 Pseudomonas sp. Ant30-3
GGCGAGGGGGCTTGCCCCCGTTGGACTGCGAAGCGGTCCCAAAACGGCTGCCGTGGTTACTTGAATATCGAATTAATCACTGTCACGACTGCGTCGCAGCCGAACGGGGGCAAGCCCCCTCGCCACAAGATTTAATGAAACATCGAACGCGATTCTTCCAGGTCTCTGTGCATCGCTTCGTGCTCCGGATCAATCTTCAGCTTTTTGAACGCCGGGACGTTCGACGCATCGATCCGCGCGAGAGGATGATCGGTATATTTGTGGCAAAACAGGCTCGCGACCTGCACCAGGTCAACGTAATCGACCCGCTCGGAGTCGCGCTCGAAGTCCAGGTACAGTCCCGGAACTTTCACCAGTTTTTCTGGAAAATCCCAGACCCGCAGCAACTTCTCACCAATCACCGGATGAATCTTGTCGATCACATGGTTCAAGCTGACCGGGTCCGCCAGCAGTTCATTGTGATCCTCGGCGTAGGTCAGAATCGGCAGTACGCCGATCTGATGCACCAGACCACCGAGGGCAGCTTGATCGGGCTTAAGGTCAGTGTAGCGGCGGCACAAGGCATAACTGACGCCGGCAATTTCCAGGCTCTTGCGCCAGACGTCGCGCATTTTCTGCTCCACCACCTCGGAGCGCGCGTGGAATATCTGTTCCATCACCAGGCCGATGGCCAGGTTGCTGCTGTAATTGACCCCCAGCCGCGTGATGGCGGTGTGCAGGTCCGTGACTTCCTGCGTGGCGCGCAGCAGCGGGCTGTTGACGATTTTGATCAGGCGCGCCGACAGCGCCGTATCCCGGCCGATCACTTTGCTCAGGGCACTGACACTGATTTCCGGATCCTCAGCAGCCTTGCGAATCTGCAGGGCAACTTCCGGTAACGTTGGCAGCACCAGGTCATCATTACTGATGGCCGCAACCAAATCCTGTTGGACCTTATCCGCCAGCTCGCTCATTTCGATTCTCTAGGATTACGGCAATGCTGCATCAGCGCTGGATTTCGCGATCGCGATCCAGGTCGTAAGGCAGGTCGAGCAACTGCAAAGCGGGCCCTTCTAGCGCGCCAAGATGGATATCGCCACCTTCAGCTGCTTCGGCTTGCAGTACAGCCAGGAGTTCAATATTACGCTCCGCGTGCGCGGCAATCACCACTTCGCCGATCGAGCTGCCGTGCGAAGGCGAAATCAGCGGTGTGCCCGGCTCCGGCAATTCGCCGGCGGGCAGGCTCAGCCGATACAAACGGCGCTTCAGTTTGCCCAAATATTGCATCCGCGCGACGATTTCCTGGCCAGTGTAGCAACCCTTTTTAAAGCTCACTCCACCGACGGCTTGCAGGTTAAGCATCTGCGGGATGAACAGTTCGCGAGTCGCCGGCATCACCTGCCCGATCCCTGCGCGGATCTGACCCAATAGCCATTCATTCAGATCGCCCGGCGCCAGTACGGCCGACAGCTTGCCTTTGACCACGTCAGCTTGATCAGCAGGCACCCAGAGTTCCGCACGGTCCGGCGAGACGCGCACGGCAATCAGGTCGTCATGGCGCACAACGCTGTCGGTGTCTGCCGGCAGCTCGAGACCCAGATCTGCCAGCACGGTGTCGCCTAGAACGACGCCGAAGCGCACCCACGCTACGCTTTCATCGGTGAGCTTCGATTTGGAGAACACTGCGTATTTTTTCAGGTCCGCCAGCTGCGGCTCCAGCAGCTCAGTGGCCATGGCCATCAGCACGCCGTCACCCTGCAACAGAATGCGGAAACTCGATTGCATCCGGCCTTTCTGCGTACAGCGCGCACCGAGGCTGGCCCGATGTTCACTCAGATAATCGAGGTTGCAGGTCAGCTGCCCTTGCAGGAATTTGCCGGCATCGGCCCCGCGGACCGCGAGTACGCCTTCGTGAGACAGGGTGCAAAAAAAAGCAGAGTCGGCCATGGGTCATCGCAGGGTAAAGAGTCTGGGGCACATCATAAGGGTGTGCCCATGAAATGGGTAGTTTCCAAAGGTAGGTGATGCCCGACCAAAGCCGACTGTTCGGTGGCGTCCGGGACTGTATACTTGCCGCCTATTTGAGGAGCGCTCCATGGTCGAAGATGTTGAACTGAATCGCCTCTACTGGCACAGCCGCCGCGGCATGCTTGAGCTTGACGTATTGCTGGTGCCGTTTGTCAAAGAGGTCTATCCGCACCTCAATCAGGTTGATCGCGACTGCTATGTCCGTCTGCTCGAATGCGAAGATCAGGACATGTTCGGCTGGTTCATGGAACGCGCCGAATCGGAAGATCCGGAGCTTCAGCGCATGGTTCGGATGATCCTGGATCGTGTCCAGCCCAAGTAATGCGTTCGAATGCCGCTGGCATGCCTCGCGGCAGTTGCTGGCGGTGTATCTGTTGGCCCAGCTGTTCGCGCTGGGTTCGCTGTTTCTTCTTTCCATTCCCATCTGGGCAAGCGTGCTCGGCATTTTCGCCTGCCTGGCGCATGGCGCGGGGACCCTGCCACGGAAGATTCTACTGACACATCCCAAGGCATTCATGGGGCTGCGACGCGATGCCGATGGCTGGCAGTTGTGGAATCGCGCGTCGGGCTGGCAGCCTGTACAGCTGAGGCCAGACAGTCTGGCGCTGCCGTTGATTGTGGTGCTGCGTTTTCGACTGCAAGGCGAGCGACGGATCCGGTCGATCTGCGTACCGCGCGATTCGCAGGCGGCCGATTTGCACCGTCGCCTGCGAGTCCGGCTCACGTTCAGCCGGCGTAGGTGGGCGGCACCAGAATAGTGTCGAGCGCCTCTGGCAGCATGTCCGGATAATCGAGGGTGTAATGCAAACCCCGGCTTTCCTTGCGTTCCATCGCTGACAGAATCATCAGTTCTGCGACCTGAGCCAGGTTGCGCAGCTCGATCAAATCCCGGCTGACCTTATAGTTGCTGTAGAACTCGTCGATCTCGTCCAGCAACAGGCGCACGCGATGTTGTGCTCGTTGCAGACGCTTGTTGGTGCGAACGATACCCACGTAGTCCCACATGAAACGCCGCAATTCATCCCAGTTGTGCGCAATGATCACGTCTTCGTCCGAATCGGTAACCTGGCTGGCATCCCAGACGGGCAGGGCGACAGGCGTTGAGATCTGCGGCAATTGCTCAAGAATGTCCGCGGCCGCGGAACGTGCATAAACGAAGCATTCCAGCAGCGAGTTGCTCGCCATGCGGTTTGCACCGTGCAAACCGGTGAAGCTGGTCTCGCCGATGGCGTAGAGGCCTGGCACATCGGTGCGACCCTGCTGATTCACCATCACCCCGCCGCAGGTGTAATGCGCTGCAGGAACAACCGGAATCGGTTGTTTAGTGATGTCGATGGAAAACTCGAGGCAGCGTTCGTACACCGTCGGGAAGTGCGTCTTGATGAATTCTTCGGGCTTGTGGCTGATGTCCAGATAGACACAGTCGATGCCCAGGCGCTTCATTTCATGGTCGATCGCCCGAGCGACGATATCGCGCGGCGCCAGCTCGGCACGGGGGTCGAAACGCTGCATGAAGCGTTCGCCATTGGGCAGCTTCAAATGTGCGCCTTCGCCGCGCAAGGCTTCGGTCACCAGAAAGCTCTTGGCCTGCGGGTGATACAGGCAGGTGGGGTGAAACTGGTTGAATTCCAGATTCGCCACTCGGCAACCCGAACGCCAGGCCATGGCGATGCCATCACCGCACGCGCCATCGGGGTTGCTGGTATAGAGATAAACCTTTGCGGCGCCGCCCGACGCAAGAATGACGAATCGGGCGCCGTAGGTGTCCACCTCGCCGGTCCCGCGATTAAGAACGTAGGCGCCGAGGCAGCGGTCGCCTTGCATGCCCAATCGTTTTTTGGTGATCAGGTCCACGGCGACTCGTTGTTCCAGCAATTCTATGTTCGGACGCTGTCTTGCCTTGTCGAGCAAGGTTTTGAAGATGGCCGCGCCCGTAGCGTCGGCTGCGTGGATGATGCGCCGATGACTGTGACCGCCTTCTCGGGTCAGGTGAAACTCGAAGCCACCGTCTTCGGTGCCGGACTGTTCGTCGCGAGTAAAGGGCACACCTTGGTCGATAAGCCACTGAATCGCTTCTTTACTGTGCTCGACCGTGAAACGCACGGCGTCTTCATGGCACAAGCCGCCGCCGGCGTTCAGGGTGTCATCGACGTGGGATTCTACGGTGTCGGTATCATCGAGAACGGCGGCAACCCCGCCCTGCGCCCAGAACGTCGAGCCGTTGGCGAGATCGCCCTTGCTCAAAACCGCAATGCGCAAATGACCGGGCAAGGTCAGCGCAAGGCTCAAGCCGGCAGCGCCGCTTCCTATGACCAGGACATCGTGTTGGAACTGTTGGCTCATCTGGAAATTTCCGCTCAAAGCGACCCGAATCTGGGTTGGCGCACGACTACTGTAACGCCGAGGCAACGCAACCACACAGCCCACTAGTATATAGAGGGGGGGAGCGGCACAATAGCGGACACATATGGCAATTTGAAACTACGGTAAACTGAAAATGGTCGACACTTCGTCGGATGGTTTTTCCGCCGGTTCGGCGACACGGCGACTGTATCGTGGATTTAACACTGGTTTTGCGCTCAATGTTGCACAATGTGGCGCGGACACGGCTAGAAATAATTGGAACTTTTGCCGAAAGCCCAGGATCAATAGACCGTTGCCTGAGTCAAGGGACAGCATCGGATTTATGTGCGGGGTTGTTTCGATCCTCGCCGCCGGTCCGATGAAAAGATTATTCGCGCAGCCGGATTATTTCGTGCTGCGCTTTTCGTGCGTGCCAAATCAGAGCCCGCAGGAAACTTGCTTGGAAGGGGGAGAACTTTTGCGAAAAGCCCGAGTCTATGTTTGCAAGTCTGGTCGTTTAGTTATGCAAGCTTCCTCCGAGCTTATCGAGGAGAGTTCATGCTAACCCAGGAAGAGGATCAGCAACTGGTCGAACGCGTTCAGCGCGGCGACAAGCGAGCTTTCGATCTGCTAGTGCTGAAATATCAGCACAAAATTCTCGGGTTGATCGTGCGTTTTGTGCACGACACCCATGAAGCCCAGGATGTGGCGCAGGAAGCCTTTATCAAGGCGTACCGAGCGCTAGGAAATTTTCGCGGAGACAGTGCGTTTTATACGTGGCTTTACCGCATCGCCATTAACACGGCGAAAAACTATCTGGTTTCACGCGGCCGCCGGCCGCCGGATAGTGATGTAAGTTCCGAAGATGCCGAGTTCTACGATGGCGATCATGGCCTCAAGGATCTCGAGTCACCAGAACGTGCATTGCTGCGGGATGAGATCGAAGGAACTGTCCATCGAACCATCCAGCAACTGCCAGAAGATTTGCGTACGGCTTTAACTTTACGTGAATTCGATGGTCTGAGTTACGAGGACATTGCGAGCGTCATGCAGTGTCCGGTGGGTACCGTGCGCTCCCGGATTTTCCGCGCTCGGGAGGCCATCGATAAAGCCCTGCAGCCGTTGTTGCAGGAAAACTGAGACAGCGGCGATAGCCAAGAGAGGAACGCCATGAGTCGTGAAGCCCTGCAGGAATCGCTGTCCGCAGTGATGGATAACGAAGCGGACGAACTGGAACTGCGTCGAGTGCTTAACGCCTTTGACGATGTTGAAACCCGTGAAACGTGGGCTCGTTATCAAATCGCTCGGGCAGTAATGCACAAGGATTTGCTGCTTCCACGTCTGGACATTGCAGCGGCAGTTTCTGCTGCGCTTGCCGACGAGGCCGTACCGGCAAAAGTTACCCGTGGTCCATGGCGCAGCCTGGGTCGTCTGGCGGTCGCTGCTTCGGTTACCGTTGCTGTCTTGGCTGGTGTTCGTCTTTACAACCAGGATGAGATTGCCGGTGCTCAGCTGGCTCAGCAGTCGACACAACCCGGTTTGGCAACCCCGCAAGTCAAAGGCCCTGCAGTATTGGCCGGCTACAGCGAGAGCACGGAAGCCACCGGTCCTATGGCCAACGGTGTTTTGCAGGGTCAGCCAGGTTGGCATGATCAGCGTCTGCCAAGCTACCTGCGTCAGCATGCGCAACAAGCTGCACTGAAAGGCACCGAGAGCGCTCTGCCTTACGCTCGTGCGGCAAGCCTGGAAAACCGTTAAGGAGGATCATGCGCGCCATACCTCTACTTACGCTTCTGCTCGGTGGCTGGTTCGTTGTTCCAGCCCACGCCGACGAAGCTCAGGACTGGTTGACTCGTCTTGGTCACGCCGAGCAAGAGCAAAGCTTTCAAGGCACCTTCGTTTACGAGCGCAGTGGCAGTTTCTCGACCCATAACATCTGGCATCGTGTTCAGGATGGCAAGGTTCGCGAGCGATTGCTCCAGCTCGATGGATCTGCGCAGGAAGTCGTACGCGTTGATGGACTGACTCAATGCGTCAGCGGCACCCTGATCGCGGGCCTCGGGGATTCTCCCAGCGCTGCAGCTCGTGCCCTTGATCCAAAAAAACTCAAAAACTGGTACGACCTTGCCGTTATTGGCAAATCGCGCGTGGCCGGTCGCCCGGCAGTCATCGTTGCCCTGACGCCACGTGATCAGCACCGTTATGGATTTGAGTTGCACCTGGATAAAGAAACCGGTCTACCCCTCAAGTCGTTGCTGCTGAATGACAAAGCGCAACTGCTGGAGCGGTTCCAGTTCACTCGACTTGAGACAACTGGTGTTCCTTCCGAGACTGATTTACGTCCGGGAGCCGATTGCAAACCGGTTGCCATCAATAGCAGCAAGGCGTCCGCAGAGAAAGTCGCGCAGGCGTGGCGTTCGGATTGGTTGCCACCTGGCTTTGAACTGATCAACAGCACTGCCCACACGGACGCCGTAACCAAAACACAGGTCAACAGTTTGATGTATGACGATGGTTTGGCCCGTTTCTCGGTGTTTCTCGAACCGTTGAATGGTGCCACCGTTACCGACACCCGCACTCAGCTGGGACCAACGGTGGCGGTATCCCGGCGTCTGACGACGCCGCAAGGCGAAATGATGGTGACCGTCGTCGGCGAGATACCGGTCGGCACCGCTGAGCGTATTGCTTTATCCATGCGCAAAGATGATGCCACCACCACGCAGTGAGTCGAGATCGAAATGTTTGGTGAGCATTTCAGTTTGCAAATCCCGCCCAATTTTCTTATAGGTCAGAGCCTCTCGGCTCTGGCCTTGTTTTTTGTTCCCGGAACAAAAATACCGGCGTATCGTTCCGGTGTTCCTTTGCTCCATATCGCTTAACCATGCTCGTCGTAACGGGAGCCGTATGTCGATACCACGCTTGAAGTCTTACCTCTCCATATTTGCCACCGTGCTGGTGCTCGGTCAGGCGGTCGCTGTTCAAGCGGTCGAACTGCCTGACTTCACCCAACTGGTCGAACAGGCCTCGCCTGCAGTAGTCAACATCAGTACCACGCAGAAACTTCCAGACCGCAAGGTCAATCAGCAGATGCCCGATCTTGAAGGCTTGCCGCCGATGTTGCGCGAGTTCTTCGAGCGAGGCATGCCGCCGCAATCCCGCTCACCTCGTGGTGATCGTCAGCGCGAAGCTCAATCCCTGGGATCGGGTTTCATCATCTCGCCAGACGGCTACATTCTGACCAATAACCATGTGATCGCCGATGCCGACGAAATTCTCGTTCGTCTGGCCGACCGCAGCGAATTGAAAGCCAAGCTGGTTGGCACTGACCCACGTTCCGACGTGGCACTGCTGAAAATTGAAGGCAAAGACCTGCCGGTGCTCAAGCTCGGCAAGTCCCTGGACCTTAAGGCCGGGCAGTGGGTCGTAGCGATTGGCTCGCCGTTTGGTTTCGACCATACCGTGACGCAAGGCATCGTCAGCGCCGTTGGGCGCAGCCTGCCCAACGAAAACTACGTGCCGTTTATCCAGACTGACGTGCCGATCAACCCGGGCAACTCGGGTGGTCCGCTGTTTAACCTGGCGGGCGAAGTCGTCGGTATCAACTCGCAGATCTACACCCGTTCAGGTGGCTTCATGGGCGTATCGTTCGCGATCCCTATCGACGTCGCGCTGGACGTTTCCAATCAGCTGAAGTCGGGTGGCAAGGTCAGTCGTGGCTGGTTGGGCGTAGTGATTCAGGAAGTGAGCAAAGACCTGGCCGAGTCGTTCGGGCTGGATAAACCGGCCGGAGCACTGGTTGCGCAGATCCAGGAAGATGGTCCGGCTGCCAAAGGAGGTCTGCAAGTAGGCGACGTCATCCTGAGCATGAATAGTCAGGCGATCGTCATGTCTGCTGACCTTCCGCACCTCGTTGGCGCACTCAAGGCAGGCTCCAAAGCCAACCTGGAAGTGATCCGCGATGGCAAGCGCAAGAATGTCGAGCTCACCGTTGGCACGATACCCGAGGAGGGCGACGAACAAAGTTCGCTGGCCAAATCCAGCGCCGAGCGCAGCAGTAATCGCTTGGGCGTTGCGGTCGCCGAGCTGACAGATGAACAGAAGAAAACCTACGATCTGAAAGGCGGCGTGATCATCAAGGAAGTTCAGGACGGTCCTGCTTCCCAGATTGGCTTGCAGCCTGGCGACGTGATCACTCACCTGAACAACCAGGCGATTGGCTCCTCCAAGGAGTTCACCGACATCGCCAAGGCATTGCCGAAGAACCGCTCGGTGTCGATGCGGGTTCTGCGTCAAGGTCGCGCCAGCTTCATCACCTTCAAACTGGCTGAATAATCCGGTTGCAGGTCAAACGAAAACCGCCTCGATTGAGGCGGTTTTTTTTTTCTTCGCGAAA
>NZ_JMCL01000143.1 GCF_000690905.1 Pseudomonas sp. Ant30-3
TTAAACCCCCCCCCCCCCGCCACTGCTGACAATTGCCACCATGGTCGCGACGCCGGAGAACGATACGCCCTGCACCAAAGGCAGCTGACAACCGAAGAACGGTAAGCCGAGCGTCTGAAGTAATGTTGCCAGGCCCCCCGCAAACAATGAAGCAGCAATCAATAAACCGATGTCCGCCGGTGACAGCCCGGCCGCCTGGCCGATGATCAATGGCACCGCGACAATGCCGCCGTACATGGTCAGAACGTGTTGCAGGCCGTAAGCCATATTCGCGCCGACCCCGAGGTTTTCGTCCTCAGGCCGTTGGTGTGAAACATGGGGCGTTTTCATGATTGGGGGGTTCCCTGGTTTTTTGTTATGCGCACACTGTATGCAAGACTCACGACAAATGTCTATAGAGTTGTATACAACTCACCAGTCAAATTATGAACAGGCGTTCAAATCTTCCTGAAAACTGGTTGGCGCACGCCACAACATTTCTGCAATAAGCCTGCCGATGTGCGCTCTAACTGCGCCAGCGTGAGGATTGCCCAGGGTTGTCGAATCAGTCAGCAGGTGCGAGCACTCTCGCCAACGCACCCCTGATCTGCGCATCCTCGGGCAGCCGAATGGAGAACTCACGATTCAGCACTTCGGCCAATTCATCCAGCCCGGTTATTTCCCGCCGTTCGGATTCCTGGCCAATCCGATGAATCGCGAAGCTGCCGTTGTTCAACGTGCGACGCCAGCCCTCTCCCGTTCGTGCCACCATCAGTTGCCTGGCAAACGAGGATTGCGGATAGGTCGAGACGTACCAGTTGCCGACGGCGTAATCGATCTCTTCCTGACGGTGCAGATCAAAGATGTACATCGCCCGCCATTCGCTCGCGACCTTGGCGAACAAGGTGTAGCCGTCTTCATGTCGTTCGATTCGATAAGGTTCATGGGGAGTCGCCTGCTCGTCCTCAGTATCGAGCAGCAGTGGCGCCGTGGGCACCATGCCGCCGAACCCGACGTCGGTGATGTAGCGCACGCCCTGCACAACAACAAGGTTCAGGCGGTGGGTGCGTGCCGTCCACGCCCCTTCGGGCTGGCCCATCACCACGCGACCGGTAATGCCGCGCACGTCGTAACCCAGCGTCCGCAGCAGCGCAAAGAACATCCCGTTCAGCTCATAGCAGTAGCCACCGCGACCTTCGTGAAGGAGTTTTTGCTCGATTGATGGCAGGTCGATGAGCACTGGAAGGCCCGCGAGGGTGTTGATGTTTTCGAAAGGAAAAACGCCGGTATGACGCAATTGCAGCTGACGCAGAGTCTCGAGCGTGGGCTGTGGTGGCGTGTCGAAACCGAGGCGTTGCAGGTACAGCGCAGGATTGCTCAAGCGTGGCTCGTTCATTGCGAGATCCTTGTGCAGGGAATCGCGGATATCTCCGCCAATGGTCGCCATGTATAAAGCATAAGCTCCCGGTCACAACAATTGATTCAGGCAATTGCCGTGACTCGGCAAACTCAGCGACGCTTGCGCGTGCCCAACCGGATCCAGGTCGGTGCATGGTCGCTGGCGTGCGGTTCATTGCGCACCCACGCATCAACGCCCGCTTCGTGCAGGTAGGGACTCAATGCCGGATTGAGCAGGAGGTGGTCGATGCGCAACCCGGAATTTTTCTGCCAGTGCTGTCGGAAATAGTCCCAGAAGGTGTAGAGACGGTCTTCGGGGTACAAATGCCGCAGGGAATCCGTCCAGCCCTGATCGAGCAGGCGCTGGTAGCACTCGCGACTTTCCGGCTGCAGCAGCGCGTCCTTGAGCCAAGAGCGCGTGTTGTAAATATCCAGATCGGTGGGCACCACATTGTAGTCGCCGGCCAGCACCACCGGATGTTCACTGCTCTGCAAATCTTTTGCATGGCTGATCAGCCGTTCGAACCACGCCAGTTTGTAGTCGAATTTCGGCCCCGGCTGCGGGTTGCCGTTGGGCAAGTACAAACAACCGACGAGTACGCCGTGCACAGCTGCCTCGATGTAGCGACTTTGGGTGTCGCTGTCATCGCCGGGCAAACCTCGGCGACTCTCAAGTGGTTGCGCATCCCGTGCCAGAATCGCCACACCGTTCCACGACGTTTGCCCTTGCCAGAGCGCGCCATAACCGGCGGCCTCGATGTCTGAGGCGGGAAATGCAGCGTCCACCGATTTCAGCTCCTGCAGACAGACAATGTCCGGCTTCTCCCGCTCCAGCCAGGCCAGCAGATTAGGCAGGCGGGCGCGCATGCCATTGACGTTGAACGTTGCAATTCGCAGATTCTTCACAGGCCAGTGCTCCTGTCGCGGATGATCTTTGTGTGACCTCGCCACATTCGGGTGGTTGCGTTGATTTGGCGCTCTGCTGCGCGACACGACCGCTCGTCATCCAATGGGCACCAACCTCATCGCCGCCGACACCAACATGAAGTAACGACTCACCCTTGGAGACGAACGATGATGAAGATCAAAATCACGCCGTTGCTTCTGGCCGGGTTGCTCTCTGCAGCTTCCGCTACTGCAATTGCAGGCTCTGGCGATGGCGCAGACGCTACCGGCACCAAATCCGGATCGGTCGGCGGCGCTACAACAGTGCCAAACCCGAGCGCCCCCCCGCGTCCTAACACCGATGGCAGCGTTAATCCGACACCCGCGCCACCCGCTGGCGGAAGTGGCGGCACCAGTGGCTCCGGCGCTGGCGGTGGCACGGGTGCAGCAGGTGGCGGCACCGGTGGAGCGGGCGGCGGCACAGGCAGCTGAACGCGCAAAGGCAGCCGATGACGGACATCGTCGGCTGCTTTCTGGATCAGTCCCGCAGTTACCGCCTAACGGTCCGAGCGCATCAACGCCTCGACCGTGCCTTCCATTGAGAGCACCGCTGAGCGGTTGCGACCCGAATGTTTGGCTTGATACAGAGCAGCGTCCGCGCGCTTTATGAACACTTCCTTGTCATCGTGCCCCGTCGGCACGAACGCGTAGCAGCCGAGACTGACCGTGACAAAACCGTTGGGCGAACCGCTGTGACGAATGTTTTGCGCCATGACGCTACGCCTGATCTGTTCGGCAATGGCCATCGCCCCATGGATGTCGGTATCGGATAGCAACACAGCGAACTCTTCACCCCCGTAACGTACGGCGAGGTCCGTCGGGCGCTGGCAGCAACTTTTGACTGCTTTCGCAACTTGTACAAGACAGTGGTCGCCGGCCACGTGTCCGTAGGCATCGTTGTAGCGTTTGAAGTAGTCGATATCGAGCAGGATCAGACTCAACGGCGTCGATTGCCGAGCGCCTCGGCCAAACTCGATGTCGAGCGCTTGCTCGAACAGCCGACGATTACCCAGCCCAGTGAGACTGTCGTGGGTCGCGATCAATTTCAGCGCTTCCTGGGCCTTGCGCAGATCCTTTTCGATGCGTTCACCCACGCGCACCTGACGCACAAACACCCAGCCAAAAAGGCCTACGCCCAGCACGACCAGCGCAACGATCACGGTGGAATGAAATGCAGTGGCGTACCAGTCCTTGAGAATGGCATCTTTCGATGAAGCGGCCGAGACCACTACCGGATAAGCATCGAGCTGACGGAAGCCATGCAGGCGCACGGTGTCATCCAGCACGGAAGGAATCATCGCGTTGCCGGACGTCGCGCCAGCCAGGTATTTGCTGAAGATCTCGCCCTTGGCCAGCGACTTGCCAATCTGTGCCTCCACGAAAGGGCGTCGCGCCAACAGCGTGCCGTCGCTAAGCGCGAGGAACATCGAGCCATCGTTATCGATGCTGAAGCTTTTGAAGAACTGGTCGAAATACGACATCTTGATGCCGGCCATCAACACACCTTGGAACAGGCCACTTTCGTCGTTCACGCGTTTGGAAACCGGGATGATCCATTCGCCGTTCTCGCGACTGCGAATGGCCGGGCCGATGTGCGCAATGGACGACACATTCTGCTGGTGAAACCTGAAATATTCGCGGTCTTCAACACCCGAGCCGCGCGGCAGATCTTCGAACGAGGTGACCACCCACTGGCCCTTCTGATCAAACAGAAACACACCGTGCAGCTGGTTGAGTGCCTGCACCCGGCGGGCAAAGGTTTTGCGTAACAGGGGCTTCTGTTCACCGCTGAAGCCGTCAGCCTGGATCCAGTCTGCGAGGCTGGTCAGCACCAGATCGGCTTTCATGAAAGTATCTTCAGCCTGCTGGGCCATGGCACGCGTGAGGTTTGCAGAGTCCTCTTCAGCCGACGCAAGATCGTGCCGACGCGATTGCTCCAGTTGCAGGTACAACAGACCGCAAAGGCACAGACACACGATGCCGACAAACAGCAGCGCGGCCTTGCGCAGCGGCAGCCGTTTCAATGCAGCGCCGGTGGCATGGCGCGGATCGTCTAGCGAGATAGGCAAAAGCTAGTCCTGCAGGAGTACGGCATGGGCGAAGGCCCGACACTCTTGGAAATGGCACGCCTAGTGTACTTCAAGGCACACACCAGTTGTCCTTACCGCAGATTGCCCGTCGCCACCCTTGCTGCCTGTAAATTCACCACGGGCATTTGCGAAGGCCGATTCAACGCTCTCAACACTGGCGCATCGTAGCCATACACATCGGGCTTGAACGCCACGCGCCCGTCACTGCCCATGTCCACTGTCCAATAGGCGAGCAACACCGGGACTTTGACCGGCAGCAGAATGTTCTGGGTCTTGCCAGTGGCCAGTTGCTTCTGGATACCGGCGCTGTTCCATTTGACCGGGTCGTTGAACAGCAACTCAACCAGTTGCAGCGGATTCTCCACACGAATGCAGCCCGAACTGGTTGCGCGGATGGTTCTGGAAAACAGCTCGCGATGCGGGGTGTCGTGCAGATAGATCGCGTAATCGTTAGGGAAACGGATGACCACCTGCCCCAGCGAGCTGTCCGGTCCGGCGTCCTGGCGCAAACTGATGCCGCGCGGATTGCTCCAGTCGACGGTCGAGGGGTCCAGCACGTTGCCCTCGCGATCGAGCACGCGCATCCGGTGGGCGGCGAGGTAATCGAGATTGCTTTGAACCTTCGGCAGCACGTCTTCCTTGAGGATTGTCGGCGGCACCGTCCAGGTAGGGTTGAAGGTGATGTAGCTGATCTGCGCCTGGAAGATCGGCGTATTGCGCGCCGCCTTGCCGACCTGCACGCGGGAGCGCCATATAGGCTGGCCATCTCGGTACATAGCCACCTTGTAGCCGGCGATATCGACAATCACGAACGTGCCCTGGAGTTTGTAAAGCAGCCAGCGCGCCCGCTCCATGTTGACCCGCACCTGATCGATACGCGCCTCGACCGGCACGTTCAACGCCGCCAGCGTAGTCGCGCCGGCCACGCCGTCGGCGGTCAGGTATTGTTCGTTCTGATATTTTTTCACCGCAGCGGTGACGGCGCCATCGTACTGAGTGCCGCGGATCAGACGCGAATCGAGGAAGCCTGCAGCAACCAGTCGCGCACGCAACTGCGCAACGGCCGGCTCGTCCATGCCAGGTTTAAGCGAATGATCGACCACCACTTTCGGCCAGCCGCCGCGCTCACGAACACTGCGCAATTGTGCCAGGGCCTGGCGTAACCCGACATACACCGCTTCTTGCGGCGGGGCCTGGGCAAACGCTTTTGCCACATCGTGATTGTCCAGAGCGGCGAAAAAAGCGTTGACGTCGTCACGCGGGTCGACACCGTTGGCATCGAAATTCCAGTGATTATCCAGCCGCGCGGGATCGACCTTGCCC
>NZ_JMCL01000144.1 GCF_000690905.1 Pseudomonas sp. Ant30-3
CAATCGCAGGCTGGCGGGTGAAGGCGAGCCCTCGGTTGCCTGACAGATTGCAATCGCCAGCAGGCTAGCTCCCACAGGGGAATTGCGTACACCACAGATCCACTGTGGGAGCCAGCCTGCTGGCGATGGGCCTGGGTCGCGCTCGACCAACTCGGTCTTAATGATTGACGGTATACGCCAACATCATCGACAGCTGACTCATCGGCCGCCCGCCACTTTCTTCGTGCCACTGGTTAAACACGCCTTGCACCGTGGCCAGATCGCGCAGACTGGTCGGCACTTTGTCGACGATCTTCTGCGCATTCAACGCCGCGACCACGTCATAGCTGGGCACAAAGGTGTCTTTGCCGACCATGCGCAAAAAACGCGGCGCCGACAATCCGCCCAGTTGATGCCCGCGCTTTTTCAGATACGTCCACAACCCGACAATATCGGTCACTGGCCAGTCGGCGATCAGCGCGCCAAAACTGCCGCGCTCATGTGCCTCGTCCAGCACGAATTGCGCATTGCGCGGCACGCTCTTGAGTTTGCCCAGGTGGCGAATGATCCGCGCGTCCTGCATCAGGCGTTCGAGGTGCTCGGCGCTCATCAGCACGACTTTTTCCGGGTCGAACTTGAAGAATACTTCTTCGAAAGACGGCCACTTGGAATCCACCAGACTGTGCTTGAGGCCGGCGCGAAAGACCCTAAGCGCCATGGTCGAGAGATAGCGGTCGTCGCTGATCTTGCGCAATTGCGCCGGGGTTTTCGGAACGGGCAGATGGGCTTCCAGTTTAGCCGCCGAACCAAAGCGGTTCAGACAGTATTCGTGTAGCCACTTGTAATCGTGCATGCCCTCTCCTGAGGAATGAAAAATAAAATACGGTGCCTGCAAGCTGTGGTGAGGGGCTTGCCCCCGCGGGCGGCGAAGCGGTCCCGGAAATTGTCGATAAGCCAGTGATTTTGTGAGTGCTGCGCACTCAAACGGGGGCAAGCCCCCTCGCCACAAGTCGCGCGCGTGTTTACAGATTGACTACATTTACAAAACGCGAAGCCGCAGTTTCGTCGATCTTCAGGCTGGTGAAGTCGAACAGGTTGCGGTCGGCCAGTTGCGACGGAATTACGTTTTGCAGGCTGCGAAAGATACTTTCGGTGCGGCCAGGCGTCTTAAGTTCCCAATCTTGCAGCATTTCCTTGACCACCTGACGCTGCAGGTTTTCCTGAGAGCCGCAAAGGTTGCACGGGATGATCGGGAACTGCTTGAAGTCGGAGTAGGCCTGGATGTCTTTCTCATTGCAGTAGGCCAGCGGACGAATCACCACATTGCGCCCGTCGTCGGCGCGCAACTTCGGCGGCATGGCTTTGAGCGATCCGTTGAAGAACATATTGAGGAAGAACGTTTCAACGATATCGTCGCGGTGATGACCTAGGGCCATTTTGGTCGCGCCAATCTTGTCGGCGAAGGTGTATAGCGTGCCACGACGCAGGCGCGAACACAGCGAGCAGGTGGTCCTGCCTTCCGGGATAAGCTCCTTAACCACCGAGTACGTGTCTTTCTCGACAATGTGGTATTCGACGCCCAGTTGTTTCAGATAGGCCGGCAGCACATGCTCGGGAAAACCGGGCTGTTTTTGGTCCATGTTCACCGCCACGATTTCAAACCTGATCGGCGCAACTTTCTGAAAATGCAGCAGCACGTCGAGCAGGGTGTAACTGTCCTTGCCACCGGACAGGCAAACCATGACCTTGTCACCGTCTTCAATCATGTTGAAATCGGCAACGGCCTCACCGGCCTGACGGCGCAGGCGCTTTTGCAGCTTGTTCTGGTTGACCGTAAGAGTGCCCATGACGCGAAATCCGTGAGGTGAGGTGTGACGAAAGGCGAGCATTTTACGCAAAAACCTGCCACCGGCGAAGTCCTTGCCTACACGGCCCTTGTAGCAGCTGGCGAAGCCTGCGTCCGGCTCGGGCCGCGATCGGACGGAGCAGTCGTAAAACTTACTGATCTCGGTGCTCCGGCAAATTACCTACACCAAGTACACGACTGAGTTGCCGCCGGACGCAGGCTTCGCCAGCTGCTACAGAACTGTGTACTCCAGAGCTTGCGGCGATTAGAGCCCATGTTTACAGCGCAATTTGCTCTAAGCCCCTCGCACATGTGCCAACAACTCCTTTCTATACTGCGACATAAGGTCGCACAGATCTGATCCTTACCGGCCACTTTGGCCCGTAGGCGCTCCACTGGGGGGCGACGTAACGACAAGAGGAGTGACTGGCATGATCCATCACGTTGTGGGGCTCTTCACCCACCCTGACCAAGAATGGAAAGAAATCCGTGGCGATCAAGAGGAAAGCATCAGCCACATGTACCTGACTCACACGTTGATTCTGGCGGCGATCCCAGCGGTATCGGCCTTTATCGGCACCACGCAGGTCGGCTGGGTTATCGGCAACAGACCGCCGGTGATGCTGACCATGGAAAGTGCGCTGTGGATGACGATCATGTCGTACCTGGCAATGCTGGGTGGCGTCGCTGTGATGGGCGCGTTCGTGCACTGGATGGCGCGCACCTACGACGCCAATCCGAGCCTGGCGCGGTGCGTTGCGTTCGCCACCTACACCGCGACACCGCTGTTTGTCGGCGGTCTGGCGGCGCTGTATCCACATATGTGGCTGGGGATGATCGTCGGGACGGCGGCGATCTGCTACACGGTCTACCTGTTGTACGTCGGTTTGCCGACTTTCATGAACATTCCATCTGACGAGGGTTTTCTGTTTTCGAGTTCGGTGCTGGCCGTAGGTTTGGTGGTGCTGGTGGCCATCATGGCGTTCACCGTGATTGTCTGGGGACTGGGCGTGGGGCCCGTCTATACCAATTAGCGCTTTCCAGAAATCAAGATCTGCCAATACAGGCCGCCATCGGGCGGCCTTCTCATTCGCGGCATAACCATTCGGCGCCTCGGCGATTCGCAAGCACCTGAGGTTGCGGCATACTCGTCACCTCTGGAGACCCATCAAGCATGCCCGAGCAACTCAATACCCGCGTCGAAGAGTGTTACCTGCAAGCCGAATCCTTTTTCAAACGAACCTTCAAACGCCCCGTGGTGAGCCTCAAGCTGCGCGGGCAGAAAGCCGGCGTCGCGCATTTGCACGAGAACCTGCTGCGTTTCAACCCACAGCTGTACCGGGACAACAGCGAAGATTTCCTCAAGCAAACGGTCGCGCACGAAGTCGCCCACCTGATCGCGCACCAGTTGTTCGGTGACCGCATTCAACCGCACGGTGAAGAGTGGCAATTGATCATGCGCGGCGTGTACGAACTGCCGCCCAATCGCTGCCACACCTACGACGTCAAACGCCGCAGCGTGACCCGCTACATTTATAAATGCCCGTGCGTGGACAGTGACTTCCCGTTCTCGGCCCAGCGCCATGGGTTGGTGCGGCAAGGCCGGCGTTATCTGTGCCGACGGTGTCGCAGTACGTTGGTGTTTAGCGGTGAGATGCGCGTTGAGTAAGCTGGATTTTCGGAGTCTGTGCCGGCCTCTTCGCGAGCAAGCCCGCTCCCACACTGGATGCGTGCCTACGCAGATCCCTTGTGGGAGCGGGCTTGCTCGCGAAGAGGCCGGCAAAAGCGCTAAAAAATGACCTTGGCACCCCGCAACTCGGCAATCCGCTCCTCACTGAATCCCAACTCCCCCAACACTTGATCGGTATGCTCACCTAACGCCGCGCCGACATGCCGGGGCACTGGCAGGCCCTCGGAAAACTTCAGCGGGCAAGCCATCTGCGCTTGCGTTGACCCGTCGCCACGCGGCACGTCAGTCACCAGCGCTCGCGCCTTGAAATGCGGATGGCGCACCGCCTCGCCCATCGTCAAAACCGGTTCGACACAAGCATCCAGCTCGGCAAACAGCGCAGACAATTCATCAAAGTCGTGTTTCTCGAATTCGACCCTCAACGCTTCCTTGAGCTTTTTCTGTTGCTCCGGTTGCGGTGACAGGCCCAACGCAGCCAGTTCTTCCAGGCCCAACGCCGTGCACAGTTGCTTCATGAACGGCGGCTCCAGACTGCCGACCGACAACCAGCGACCGTCCCGGGAACGGTAATAATCATAGAAGCTGCCGCCATTGAGCATTTGCGTTTCACGGCCCGGTTCCTCTCCACAGGCCAGGTAACCGGCGGCGGCCATGGCGTTCAGGCTAAACGCGCAATCGGTCATGCTCACATCCAGATGCTGACCCTGCCCCGTTTGCTGCCGGGCAATAACCGCCGCCAGCAAACCGATCACCCCGTGCAGCGAGCCGCCCGCAACGTCCGCCACCTGCATGCCCAACGGCAGCGGGCCACTGTCCGCGCGGCCGGTGTAACTGGCCAGGCCTGCCAGCGCCAGATAGTTGATGTCATGCCCGGCGCGATCCTTGTAAGGGCCGGTCTGGCCGTAACCGGTGATCGACACATAGATCAGCTTGGGGTTGAGCGCTTTCAAGGCTTCGTAGCCCAGGCCCAGGCGTTCCATCACACCGGGGCGAAACTGCTCCAGAACGATGTCGTAATCCTGCACCAGCTGCTTGATCACCTCGAGCGCCTCCGGTTGCTTGAGGTCCAGCGCCAGGCTGCGCTTGTTACGGTTTAGGTAGGCGTGACTGGCAGAGACGCCTTGATCGTGCGGCGGCAGCACGCGCAGCAGGTCGATGCGGGTCGGCGATTCGATGCGCAACACCTCGGCGCCCATGTCCGCCAGCAACAAAGAGGCAAATGGCCCCGGCAACAAAGTAGAGAAATCCAGAATCTTGAGTGAGGCCAGTGGACCAAGCATAAATTTCCTCCCGTGCGATCCCCCAAGACTAGGCAGCCATTGGCATTGCGGCAATCACCTTATGCATCAGTGTCGCTGACCGTTACGCTCGATTCGCAGGCAGAAAAAAACCCGCCGAAGCGGGTTTTCTTGTCTTGCGAAAGTATTGCGAGATTACTTGACGCTGGCCGGGGTCGGACCTTCAGCAACGCCCAGATCGTCTTCTTCACGCTCTTCGGCAATACCGCGACCGCCGGACGCCAGTTCCGCGTGCATCACGTCGGTGTCCAGTTCCTTCACCCATTTGGCGACAACCAGTGTCGCAACGGCGTTGCCGACCAGGTTGGTCAAGGCGCGAGCTTCGGACATGAAGCGGTCGATGCCGAGGATCAGCGCCAGACCGGCAACCGGCAAGTGGCCGACAGCCGACAGGGTTGCCGCGAGCACGATGAAGCCGCTACCGGTCACGCCTGCAGCGCCTTTGGAGGACAGCAGCAACACCACCAGCAGAGTGATCTGGTGCGACAGGTCCATTGGCGTGTCTGTGGCTTGTGCAATGAACACCGCCGCCATGGTCAGGTAAATGGCGGTGCCGTCGAGGTTGAACGAGTAACCGGTCGGGATCACCAGACCCACGACGGACTTCTTCGCACCCAGACGCTCCATCTTGATCAGCATGCGCGGCAGTACCGATTCCGAAGAAGAAGTACCCAGCACGATCAGCAGCTCTTCACGGATGTAGCGAATCACTTTGATCACGCTGAAGCCGTGAGCGCGAGCGATGCCGCCAAGCACGACCAGGACGAACAACAGGCAGGTAATGTAGAAGCAGGCCATCAACTGACCCAGTTGCACCAGCGAGCCGACACCGTAGGCACCGATGGTGAACGCCATGGCACCGAAGGCACCGATGGGCGCGAGCTTCATGATCATGTTGATGATGTTGAACATCACGTGGGCGAAGCGATCAATCAAGTCCAGCAGCGGCTTGCCGTACGAACCCAGGCGATGCAGGGCGAAACCGAAGATTACCGAGAACATCAGCACTTGCAGGATATCGCCAGTGGCGAAGGCGCCGACGATGGTGGACGGGATCACGTTGAGCAGGAAGCCGACCACGCTTTGATCAGCACCGGCCGCTACATACTGGGCGACTTTGGAGGCATCCAGTGTCGACACGTCGATGTGCATGCCGTTGCCCGGCTGGACGATGTTGACCACCACCAGACCGACCAGCAATGCAATGGTCGAAACGATTTCGAAGTAGAGCAGCGCGTAACCGCCGGTTTTGCCGACCGACTTCATGTTCTGCATGCCAGCGATGCCGCTGACGACGGTGCAGAAGATGATCGGGGCGATGATCATTTTGATCAGTTTGATAAACCCGTCACCCAGCGGCTTGAGGGCCACACCGGTTTGCGGGTAGAAGTGACCGAGCAGGATGCCGATGGCGATGGCAACGATCACCTGGAAATACAGGGATTTGTAGATTGGCTGACGAGTCGTCATTGCAAAGTTCCTCAAGAGTGTCCCGTGACAACATCCGTCTGTTGGCCGAAACACCTGAATCGCGAACCCTCCTGCACTGGAGGGATTTGTTTTTTCGAGCTGCGCAGCGGCAGGTCTCTGCGGGATATATCGCAAGCGCCGTGCCACGTTCGGCAAAAGTCCTGCGAGCCTTGTGGTATGGGGGTTAGAGAGTTTTTAAAGACGCTTCGTCAGCAAAGGGTGGTGGCGGGTTTCCGCCCACGCGCCCGAACTCCTCCTACAATTTGGCGGATATCCGCCTTGTTCACCGCCAGCCATGGCGGCTACCATCCGCCGCTCTATAGACGGACCTGCCCGCATGCGTGAACGCACCATCGCCAGCCATTTCGCCCGCGCCGCCCTCGGCGGAGCGCGGATGCGCGGGTACGACTGTTCAGCGGTATTGCAACGGGTGGGGATCGGCGCCGAATTGCTCGACGAGCCTCGGGCGCGCATTGCGCCGGAGCAGTTCACTCGGCTGATCCAGAACCTGTGGCAGGCACTGGACGACGAGTACCTGGGGTTTGCCCCGCTGCCGAGCAAGCCGGGCACCTTCGCGATGATGTGTCATGCGCTGATTCACTGCCGCAATCTGGATAAAGCCCTTCAGCGCGGCTTGCTGTTTTACAGCCTGTTCCCGGACGGCCCGGGCCTGACCCTGAGCCGCGAAGGCGAGATGATCCGCCTGTGCCTGGACGACTCGCAATTTCGCGATCCGGACCATTTCCTGACCGAAAGCCAGTTGATGGTGTGGCACCGCCTCGGCAGCTGGCTGATCGGCCAGCGCATTCGGCTGGAACAAGCCACCTTCAGTTATCCCAAGCCTGCGCACGGTGCCGAATACGATTTGCTGTTTCCCTGCGCGCTGACCTTCTCGGCGGCGCAAAGCAGCCTGCTGTTCCACAGTCGTTATCTCGCCATGCCGTTGCTGCAGGACGAACGCACGCTCAAGCATTTTCTCGAGCGCTCGCCCGCCGACCTGCTCTCGCGCCCGGATGACGGCGACAGCCTGAGCAGCCAGTTGCGTCGTTTGCTCAGTCGCGACAGTTCACCCTGGCCGGACCTGGAAACGGTGGCCGCGCACCTGCACATCAGCCCGCAGACCTTGCGCCGGCATTTGCGTGAAGAAGGCTCGAGTTTCCAGGAATTGAAGGATCAGTTGCGTCGCGACATTGCGATTTACCACCTGGGGCGAGCGGATCTGTCGTTGCAGCAGATTGCCGAACAGCTGGGGTTTTCCGAGCCATCGGCGTTTCACCGGGCGTTCAAGAAGTGGACCGGTTTGACGCCGGGGGCTTATCGGGCGCAGGAGAATTGATTCTCGACGCTGATGGGTGTGTGGACTTACCGGCCGCATCGCGGGCAAGCCCGCTCCCACAGGGTTCATTGTTGACGCAGAACCTGTAGGAGCCGGCTTGCTGGCGATGGCGGTGGCAATGTCCGGGACGCCATCGCCAGCAAGCCGGCTCCTACAAAGGTCGAGGTCAAACCACAGGAAAATGAATCCGGAAGGCTGCTCCCCCCATCGATGAATCGCTCAAGGTAAGCTTCGCGCTGTAACTCTCGATGATGTCCTTGACCACCGCTAACCCGATCCCCTGCCCCGGATGCTGGCGGTCCAGCCGTTCACCTCTTTGCAGAATCCGCGCGCGCTCAGCCGGCGGCACACCCGGGCCGTCATCCTCCACGCACAGTTCAATGATGTCCGCCGTTTCCCGCACGCTGATGCGCACTTTGCCGAGGCACAGGCGATAGGCATTTTCCAGAAGGTTACCCAGCATTTCCAGCAAGGCACCCTGCTCGATCGGCACGTGGCACTGCTCGGGCAAATCAAAACTCACCTGCACACGCTTGTCGCGGTAAACCTTGTCCAGCGTATCGCACAGACTTTGCAGCACCGGGCGCAGGCGCACCTGATGGCGTACCAGACCACTTTTGCGCAGACTGGCCCGTTGCAATTGATAGCTGATCTGCTGGCTCATGCGCTCGATCTGGGTTTGCAGCAGCCAGGCTTGATCGCGTTCCTGCGCACGTTTGGCCATGTCTTCGCTGACGCCCTGCAACACCGCCAGCGGCGTTTTCAGGCTGTGCGCCAGATCATCGAGGGAATCGCGATAACGACTGCGCTGCTCGCGCTCGCTGTGCAGCAAGCGGTTGAGCGAACCGGTCAGGCGCAGCAATTCGCGAGGGTGCTGTTCGCTGAGGCTTTCGCGCTCGCCGCTTTCGATTTCATCCAGTTCCTGACTGAGCCGGCGCAAGGCTTTCAAGCCCCAGGTCAGGCCAATCCACAGCAACGCCAGCAGCACCAGCAGCGCGGCACCAAAACCCAGGTAAAGATTTTCGCGCAGGCCTTCGAGCGTGGCTTCGTATTCGCGCACCGGTTGCAGCGCAACAATACTGTACGCCGCACTTTTACCGCCAAGCAGTTTGACTTCAACGTCATAGACGAAGAATTCCTGGCCATTGGCTTCGCGGATTCTGGCGAACTCGGTACCGCGCCCGTCGTATCGCGGCGTGTAATTGAGGTGTTCCTCGCGTGTCCCGTTCGAACGCCAGACCAGGCGTCCTTCGCGGTCATAGATGTAACCGAGCAAGCGGCCATCGGTGAGGTTGAAGCGCTCATCGGGCAACTGCGCGGGCATTTGCAGGTTATTGTTTTCCACGCGGGCCGCGGAGATCAGCGTGGTGACGTCCGAGGCCAGGCGTTGCTCAATCGAATCGCGCAGCGCCAAGCTGAACGCGCCCTGCATCGCCGGCAGCAGCGCGAGCATGAACAACACCGCCAGCAGCGTGGCGGCGAGCATCAGGCGCACGCGCAGCGAACGGATCAAGTGCAGCGCTCAGTGAACAGGTAGCCGAGGCCGCGCACGGTGTCGATCGGTTTGAAACCCGACGCCCCTTCCAGCTTGCGGCGCAGTCGGCCGACGAGTACCTCGATCACGTTCGGATCGCGCTCGTCATCGTCCGGGTAAAGCTGTTCCATCAGGCGGTCTTTGGCGACCACTTGCTGATGATGGCGCATCAGGTATTCGAGGATCCGGTATTCATAGGCGGTCAGTGCCAGCGGCTGTTCCTCAAGCATTGCCTGCTTGCGGTTGAGGTCCAGCGACAGCGGCCCGGCGACAATGGTCGACTGGGTAAAGCCGCTGGAACGACGCAGCAAGGCATTGAGGCGTGCCTCGAGTTCTTCGAACTGAAACGGCTTGACCACGTAATCGTCAGCACCGGCGGCCAGGCCTTCGACCTTGTCCTGCCAGTTGCCCCGCGCCGTGAGGATCAGGATAGGAAAGCTCTTGCCACGCGCGCGCAACTGGCGGATCAGGTCGAGCCCGCCCATGCCCGGCAAACCGAGGTCGATCACCGCCAGGTCATGGTTGTATTGCTCGGTCTGGTACAACGCCTCTTCGGCGTTGGCCACAGACTCGACCACGTGGCCGCTGTCCGTCAGACGGGTTTGCAGGTGATGGCGCAACAGCGCTTCATCTTCGACGACCAGCAATTTCATAACGCTCTCCCGGGCAAATCAACATCTCCAAAGGCCTGCTCGTTTTGATGGCCGACAGAGGAGTGCCGGATCAGCTCGCATGATCCGGCACTCCTCTGCGGCATGACGCTTTTCAGAAAGCGTAGTTGGCGGCCAGGTAAGTCTGGGCGCTGCTGTTCAGACTCAACGAACCCTTTTTACTGCCGTGATGTTCGCTCATTTCAGTACTGGCATTGCTTCGCAGGTAACGGTAACCCAGTTCAACCGATGTGTTTTGCGAAACCTGTTGCAAAACCCCCGCCTGGCCACCGATGGCGTACCCGATGTCCTTGTCGCGGCTGAACCCCGAGGCCTCCTGAGTCATTTTGGTCAGACCCGCCGTCGCGCCGCCGAACAGCTTGGTGCTACCACCCACCGGGAAGAAAAGATCGTAGCTGCCCAGCAGGTTTTCCTGACGCAGTTTGATGCCATTGTGCGAGCCCGAAACGTTATCGTAAGTCGCGTAGTAGCGGCCCTGGCTATTTTGCTGGCCCAGCCGTACGCCCCAGGTGTTGTCCTTGCCAATCACGCCATTGGCGTTCGGGTGATTGAGGCTGTCATTAAGTGCATGGGACTTTTTGATTTTGTCGCTGGTTTGCCCAAACGTGAGGCTGGCGAACGTATCGTCGAACGCCCACGTCGCGGTGCTTGCGCCGAGCAGTGCGAAGGTCAGCAGCAGTTTTTTGAATCCAGTCATGGGTATTACTCCTCGTGATTTCATTGTTGTTGTGCGGCGAGGAAAGAGTAATCAAGCCGTCCTGAACCGGCCCTGAACGCCCGCTGAACCCAAGCTGAAGCAAATCGACGAGGCTGTTTTGAGGATTGATCGGTCGACCGAGGCGCGGCCTGTTCAGGAGTGGCGGGCACTGCGTTCGGGCGCCAGGGCTACCCAGCCCGAAGACAACGCGGCAAAATGCCCGTCATGAATCCCGCCCCCGCTCTGCCCGCCTGCTGCTCCCCGCTCGATGCCCATTGGCCGCTGCCTTTTGCGCTGGCTGATACGGTGCTGCTGAGTACCCGTTTCGAGACCTCACAACTGGCCGGCGATGATTTCCGGCGTAGCGCCATCGAGCCACCGGCGAGCATCCAGCGCTCGGTCGCCAAGCGTCAGGCCGAGTTTCTGGCCGGACGGGTGTGCGCCCGCGCCGCGTTGCTGGCGCTGGAAGGGCTCGACTTTACGCCCATCATTGGCGAAGACCGCGCCCCGGTGTGGCCAGCGCATATCAGCGGTTCCATTACCCACAGCAGCGGCCGCGCTGCGGCGATCGTCGCGCGTAAACGTGATTGGCGCGGTCTGGGGATGGACCTGGAAAACCTGCTCGCTCCGGAGCGGGCTGAACGTCTGGCCGGTGAAATCCTCACGCCAGCGGAATTGCAACGCATGGCTGCTGGCTCGCAGGATCAAGTGGCGCTGCAGGTGACCCTGACGTTTTCAGTCAAGGAAAGTCTATTCAAGGCGCTGTATCCAATCGTTCGGCAGCGCTTCTATTTTGAACACGCCGAGGTGCTGGAATGGAGCGAGCGCGGCGAAGTGCGACTTCGGCTGCTCACCGACCTGTCCAGCGAATGGCGCAACGGCACAGAACTGGACGCGCAATTCGCCGTGATGGATGGGCAGTTGTTGAGCCTGGTCAGCATCAAGGCCTGAGGTTTGCAGCGGGACTACCGCGTTATCGTTTTTCGCGAGCAAGCTTTGCTCCCACGGGAGCAGGCGGTCCGGCTTGCCGGCGATGGCGTATTTGAGATCGTCATCGCGAGCAAGCTTTGCTCCCGCACGCTGTGCGGTCAGAGGTAGCCGTCGGCCCGGAGCAAGGTCTCGAGGCAGTGTTCGCTGATGTGATAGAAATCTTTCAGCTCCTGGATCTTCACCAGTAACTGAACCGGGTCTACCGGTTCGGCGCGTTTGACCGCCAGGATCATTTTGTTCTTGTTGGTGTGGTCCAGCGAGATGAACTCGAACACTTTGGTGTCGTAACCGCATGCCTCGAGGAACAGCGCGCGCAAACTGTCGGTGACCATTTCCGCCTGCTGGCCCAGATGCAAACCGTATTGCAGCATTGGCTTGAGCAGCGCCGGGCTCTGGATTTGCAGGCGGATCTGTTTGTGGCAGCACGGCGAGCACATGATGATCGACGCGCCGGAGCGAATGCCGGTGTGGATCGCGTAGTCAGTGGCAATGTCGCAGGCGTGCAATGCGATCATCACGTCCAGCTCGCTTGGCGCCACGCTGCGCACGTCACCGCACTTGAACACCAACCCCGGATGTTCGAGTTTTGCCGCCGCGGTGTTGCAAAGCGTGACCATGTCCTCACGCAATTCGACACCCGTAACTTCGCCTTCGGCACCCAAGGTATTACGCAAGTAATCATGAATCGCAAATGTCAGGTAGCCTTTGCCCGAGCCGAAGTCCGCGACCCGCACCGGTTTGTCCAGCGCCAGCGGCGATGTAGTCAGGGCGTGACTGAAGACTTCGATGAACTTGTTGATCTGCTTCCATTTGCGCGACATGGCCGGGATCAGCTCATGCTTGCCGTTGGTCACACCGAGGTCGGCGAGGAACGGCCGGCCAAGGTCGAGAAAACGGTTTTTCTCGCGGTTGTGGTCTGCCGAAGGCACTTCACGCAATTGCTGAGGTTTGCTCTTGAACAGTGAAGCCTTGCCCTTTTTGCTGTATTCGAGCTGGACTTCATCGGTCAGCGACAGTAAATGTGCATTTTTGAACGACGCAGGCAACAACGCAGCGATGGTCGACACGCCCTCCTTGATCGACAGGTTCTTGGTGATATCGCGGGTTTTGTAGCGGTAAACGAAAGACAGGCAAGGCTGATCCTTGACCATAAGCTGTTTGATGATCAACCGCTGCAGATCCGGCTCAGTGCCGGCGTATTTGGCCAGCACCAGTTTGATGAAAGCATTGGCGTTGAGGCTGGTTTGCAGCAGATCGATGAATTGTGCGTGCTGATCCGGCGCGAGGCTGGCGGGGGTGGCGGTGACGGACATGGAAAGCGGCCTCAAGCGGGGCGAATCGGGAATGGCGGG
>NZ_JMCL01000145.1 GCF_000690905.1 Pseudomonas sp. Ant30-3
CGGCAGGCCGTGAGTCTGTGGGTCACGAGCAATTTCGGCGACCATGTTCAGCGCGATCGGCTTGACCGCCGAGCCGCAATAACCGCCGTGAGTGCTTTGGCTGCCGACGGTAGGGTAGGCGACCATGCGCTCCAGGTTGACGCTGGTAATCGAGTTGATCGTGTTGATCAACGACACCGCGTCCGCACCGCCACGATGCGCTGCGCGGGCCGCGACACGGATGTCGGTGATGTTCGGCGTGAGCTTGACGATCACGGGTAGCGAGCAGTGCGTCTTGCACCACCGCGTGACCTGCTCGACATACTCGGGCACCTGGCCGACGGCCGCGCCCATGCCGCGTTCCGGCATGCCGTGCGGGCAACCAAAATTCAATTCGATGCCATCGGCGCCAGTGGCTTCCACCAGCGGCAGAATGTATTTCCACGATTCTTCAACGCACGGCACCATCAGCGAAACGATCACCGCGCGATCCGGCCAGTCCTTTTTGACCTGAGTGATCTCCCGCAGGTTGATCTCCAGCGAGCGGTCAGTGATCAATTCAATGTTGTTGAAACCCAGCACTTCGCGATTGGCGCCGAAGTGTGCGGAGTAGCGCGAGGACACGTTGACCGCCGCCGGATCTTCCCCGAGGGTTTTCCACACGACGCCGCCCCAGCCGGCCTCGAATGCGCGAACCACGTTATAGGCCTTGTCGGTCGGCGGCGCGGAGGCCAGCCAGAACGGATTGGGTGATTTGATGCCAGCGAAAACAATCGACAGATCGGCCATTTACGCAGCCTCCACGTTAAGCATCAGTTGCGCGTTGATCGCCTCGGCGGCGAGTTTGCCGTGCTGTACGGCTTGCACGGTCAGGTCTTGATCGAGACTGGTGCAGTCGCCGCCGGCGTACACCCCGGGAATACTGGTGCGCAGGTTGGCGTCCACTTCAATGCGCTCGCCGATGCGTCTGAGCTCACGAGCCAGCGGGTCGGCGAGGGCACTTGAATCGAAGGCCTGGCCGATGGCTTTGAAGATAGCGTCAGCGGCCAGTTCGAAGGTTTCTCCTGTTGTTAGCAGGCGGCCTTCCACCAGCGTTGTCCGAGCGAAGCGCATGCCGCGCACGTGGCCGCTGTCGTCGAGCAGCACGTCTTGCGGTTGCGCCCACGTCAGCAACCGCACCTGATTGGCTTTGGCGATGTCCTGTTCGTGACCGGTCGCGCCCATGTCCTCGACACCGCGGCGGTAGACGAGATTGACGTCGCGGGCACCGAGACGCGCCATTTGCACGGCCATGTCGATGGCGGTGTTGCCAGCGCCGAGCACGATGCAACGGTCGGCCAGCGGCAGTTGCGTTAGATCGTCGGCCTGGCGCAATTCGCGGATGTAGTCGGTGGCGGCGAGCAGGCCCGGTGCCTCTTCGCAGGCAAGCCCCAGCTGTTTGCTGGCGGCCAGGCCGAGACCGAGGAACACGGCATCAAATTGCTGATGCAATTCGCTGAGGGTCAGGTTTTCCCCGAGTTTGTGCCCATGACGGATTTCGATCCCGCCGATCTGCAGGAGGAAATCGAGTTCCTTCTGCGCGTAATCGTCGACCAGTTTGTATTTGGCGATCCCGTATTCATTCAGTCCGCCGGCCTTCTCCCGAGCTTCGAAAATCACCACCTCATGCCCGTGCATGGCGCTGCGATGAGCGCAGGACAAACCGGCCGGACCGGCACCCACCACGGCGATGCGTTTGCCGGTAGCGGCCGCGCGCTGGAAGGGGTGGGCCTTGAAGTGTGCGTTGTCGACCGCGTAGCGCTGCAGCAAGCCGATCAAGACCGGCGCGCATTCCTGCGCGTTGTTGCGCACACAGGCTTGCTGGCAGAGGATTTCTGTCGGGCACACCCGCGCGCAGCTGCCGCCAAGGATGTTCGCCGAGAGAATTTTCTGCGCCGCGCCCTGGACGTTGTCCTGATGGATATTGCGGATGAAGGACGGAATGTCGATGTCGCTGGGACAGGCATTCACGCAAGGTGCGTCGTAGCAGTAGAGACAACGTGAGGCTTCCAGGTGCGCCTGGCGTGCGTTGAGCGGCGGCGCCAGATCGCTGAAATGGCTGGCGAGAGCGGCCGCATTTTCGTGCGGGTGCGGTAGATGGTTCAGGGTTTTGATCACGGTGTGGGCCTCAGGGTTGTTGAGGTGCTGCCTCTTGTGGGCAGTGATTGATCGTTCTCTTGTGGCGCGGGAGCTTGCTCCCGCTGGACTGCGCAGCAGGCCCAACTCTATTCACTCGCTCGTGCTGATACACCGAGTTGCCTGGTTTTAGGCCTGCTACGCAGTCCAGCGGGAGCAAGCTCCCTCG
>NZ_JMCL01000146.1 GCF_000690905.1 Pseudomonas sp. Ant30-3
GAGGGAGCTTGCTCCCGCTTGGCCAGGCTGGCGCTCCAGTGCGCAGCATTCACAAAATGTGCATTGGTTGCGAAGATTTTTGGGGCCGCTTCGCCCGGACGCGGATCGGCCCGGCGGGAGCAAGCTCCCTCGCCACAAAAGCATTGTCAGCAGCCTTTGAAGACGCCCGGACGCTTCTCCACCAGCGACCGCATTCCTTCCTGCGCATCCTCGCTGCCCAGCAAGCGCTTCGCCAGCGCCGGCAACGCCTCTGCCGCCGCCATTTCGCCTTCGTGACGCGCCTGCCGCGCCGACATCAGCGTCGCCTGCACCCCAAGCGGCGCCTGGCACGCAATCCGCTGTGCCAACTCAATGGCTCGCGGCATCAAATCCTCACTGGCCATGACTTCCTGCACCAGGCCCAGGCGTAACGCTTCATGGGCATCAAACTCATCGCCGGTGAGTAACCAGCGCATGGCATTGCCCCAACCGGCCAGTTGGTGCAGGCGCAGGGTCGCGCCACCAAACGGGAAGATCCCGCGTTGTACTTCCTTCTGCGCGAAACGGGTATTGCTGGCGCACAGGTTGATGTCGGCCGCGAGCATCAGCTCGATACCGATCGTCAGGCAGTAGCCCTGCGCAGCGACGATCACCGGTTTGCTTACCCGTGGGCCGACAAACACCCCCCACGGATCACAACCACCGGGCGGCGCCTGCCAGCCTTCAGCGAGCGCCGCACTGGCGTTGACCAGATCGAGCCCGGCGGTAAAGTGCTCGCCATGGGCAAACACCACCGCCACCCGCGCTTCGCGGTCAGCCTCGAACTCGCCATAGGCAAGGCTCAACGCGTTGAGCAGTTCGAGGTCGAAAGCGTTGCGCTTGGCGACCCGGTCCAGACCGATCATCAGGACGTGGCCGTGCCGCTCGCAGGTGACACGACTCGAAGGGGGCTGATTCATCAAGCAATTCCTCGTGCGGGAAGGGGCGTGAGCGGGAAGAGCGCGCGCCAGTTTGCGTGATTCAGGTGAACCGATTTAGCGCGATCACCAGCGGGGCCGGGCCATTGAAAAGTAGTCGGTGTATCGAATCTGCGCAAAGCGTGTGACGTAACGGCATACGTGTCAGTTTTCCGACAAATAATGCTCCCTTTTTGGCCGAATTCCGGTATAGTGCGCGCCGGCCTTTAACCGGGCCGCGTTTAGGTAGCGCAATTCCCCGAAGTCAGCTTCGGCTGCACGTCCGCACAGCGGACTCTCCCTTGACGAATCTTTTTCATTCATTCGTTTTCGCAAATCCCCGCCGACAAAGCAGCCAGGGCGACTCTTGAGTCTTACACGGCATGCGCAGCTTTGGAGCATGGGTCTTTGCGGATGCACTTAGAGGCAGACCCATGACCCAGGAAACCGGCGGCTTCGCCGCTTTTAATCTTAATCCGAACATTCTTGCAGCCGTCATTGCGACCGGCTACGAAGAACCTTCGGCTATTCAGCAGCAATCGATCCCGATCATCATGGCCGGCCAGGACATGATTGGCCAGGCGCAAACCGGTACCGGTAAAACCGCCGCTTTTGCCCTGCCTATTCTGCATTGCATCGATCCTGCCAAGCGCGAGCCGCAAGCCCTGATCCTGGCGCCAACCCGTGAGTTGGCGCTGCAAGTAGCAACCGCTTTCGAAACCTACGCCAAGCAAATGCCGGGCGTGACCGTTGTGGCCGTTTACGGCGGCGCCCCGATGGGCCCACAACTGAAAGCAATCCGTAATGGCGCACAGATCGTTGTCGCCACCCCGGGCCGTCTGTGCGACCACCTGCGTCGTGACGAAAAAGTGCTGTCGACCGTGAACCACCTGGTTCTCGACGAAGCCGATGAGATGCTCAAGCTGGGTTTCATGGACGACCTCGAAGTTATCTTCAAGGCCTTGCCTGCTACCCGTCAGACCGTATTGTTCTCGGCGACCCTGCCGCAGTCCATTCGCGCCATTGCCGAACGCCATTTGCGCGATCCGCAACACGTGAAGATCCAGACCAAGACCCAGACCGTTACCGCGATCGAACAGGCTCACCTGTTGGTTCACGCTGACCAGAAGACCTCGGCTGTATTGAGCCTGCTGGAAGTCGAAGACTTCGACGCCCTGATCATGTTCGTGCGCACCAAGCAAGCGACCCTGGACCTGGCCAGTGCCCTGGAAGCCAAAGGCTACAAAGCCGCTGCGCTGAACGGTGACATTGCTCAGAACCAGCGTGAGCGCGTGATCGAATCCCTCAAGGATGGCCGTCTGGACATCGTTGTGGCGACCGACGTTGCCGCTCGTGGTCTGGACGTTCCGCGCATCACTCACGTGTTCAACGTGGACATGCCGTACGATCCGGAATCCTACGTTCACCGTATCGGCCGTACTGGCCGTGCCGGTCGCGAAGGTCGTGCATTGCTGCTGGTGACTCCGCGCGAGCGCCGCATGCTGCAAGTGATCGAGCGTGTAACCGGTCAAAAAGTTGCTGAAGTCCGCCTGCCGGATGCTCAGGCCGTTCTCGATGCGCGCATCAAGAAACTGACCAACAGTCTGTCGCCGCTGGTTGGCGATGCCGAGTCGACTCACGGTGATCTGCTCGATCGTCTGACCGCCGACATCGGTTGCAGCCCGCGTGCCCTGGCCGCAGCCCTGCTGCGCAAGGCAACCAACGGTCAAGCGTTGACCCTGGACGCTATCGAGAAAGAACGTCCACTGGTGCCGAACAATGCACCGCGTGGCGATCGTCCAGAGCGTACCGGTGATCGCCCGGACCGTGGTGATCGTGAGCGTCGCGCTCCGGTTGCATTGGCCGAAGGTCGTGCTCGTTGCCGTACCGCGCTGGGTGCGCGTGATGGCATCGCTGCCAAAAACCTGCTGGGCGCCATCCTCAACGAAGGTGGTCTGGCTCGTGAAGCCATCGGTCGCATCCAGGTGCGTGACAGCTTCAGCCTAGTCGAGCTGCCGGAAGACGGTCTGGAAAAACTCCTGACCAAACTGAAGGACACTCGCGTTGCTGGTAAGCAGTTGAAGCTGCGTCGCTATCGCGAAGATTGATCCGCTCTAGAGCTGATTGATCGAACATGAAAAATCCCCGACTGGTTCGGGGATTTTTTTGCCTGCGATTTGTAACAGCTGTCTTGTGGTGAGGGGATTTATCCCCGTTCGGCTGCGCAGCAGTCGTAAACCTGCATGCACGGTGCGTCTGCAAGACCTCGCTGTCCGATTTCACGACTGCTGCGCAGCCGAACGGGGATAAATCCCCTCGCCACAATGCCGCTGTTACAGGGTTATTCCGTTGCCGTTCCGCCTCCAGCTGTGACCACTTGCACGCTCATGCGCGGCGTTGCCAGATCAAAGCCTGCTTCATCCAGATGACGTTTCAGCGACAGGTTAAAGGCGCGCGACACTTCCCACTGCTTGATCGGCGCTGTCTTGAAACGGGCGCGCAGGATCGCGTTGCCTGACTCGAAACTCTCGACACCCTGTATCTCCAGCGGCGACCAGATGTTGCGCCGCTGCAGCGGATCGGTGCGAATTTTCTGACCGACTTCGCGCATCAGTTTGATCGCGTTATCAATGTCCATATTGGCCGGCACTGCCACCCGGAAAATCGCATAGCCGAATTCCCTCGAATAGTTCTTGATGCTTTTGATTTCGCTGAACGGGATGGTATGGACGATGCCGTCGATGTCTCGCAGGCGCACAGTGCGGATGGTCAGGCCTTCGACGGTACCGAGGTGGCCGCCGACGTCGACATAATCGTCGATGGCCAGCGAATCTTCGATGATGATGAACAGACCGGTAATCAGGTCGGCGACCAGTGATTGCGCACCGAAACCGATGGCCAGACCGATTACCCCGGCACCCGCCAGCAGTGGCGTGACGTTCATGCCCATGTTGGCCAGGGCGACGATCAGCGCGATGATGAAAATCGCCACAAACAGCACGTTGCGGATCAACGGCATCATCGTTTGCGCGCGGGCATTGGCCAGACCTTTGCGCGATCGGGTGAGCGCGTGATGCACGGCCGTGTCACTGAGAATCCACACCAGCCAGGCGAAGATCAGTGTGCCGGCGAGGCCGAACAGTTTGACGCTGATCTCGTGCCCGTCACCCTCGGTAAATGCGATCAGCGACATGCCCCAGACCCGCAGGCCCAGCTCGATGAAGACCAGCCAGACCAACAGGTGGGCGAGGGTATAGAAGAAGCTTTTCAAGCGGTCCGAGTACAGCGCGTGGCGTTTTACCCCGCGTTGCGGTCGCAGCGAATGGCGGCGTACCAACCCGTTGATGACCATGCACAACACCAATAGCACGGTGCAGATTAGCGATTGGCGCAGCGCGGTGCTGGTGTCGCCGGCCGAGACGAATGTGGCGAACAGCGAGATCGCCACCAGTACCAGCGCTGGCACGAACCAGAAGGTTCCGAGAATCTCGATCGTGTCGCTGAGCGCGCGACGGGTCAGGCGCCGGGACAGCGGCTGGTTGCGGATCAAGTGCGCGATCGGCCGGCGGAAGCGCAGGATGAACAGTCCGGTGGACAGCGCCGCGAGTACGTTGGCGATGGTCGCGGCAGTGTGCGCCAGATGAGTACCGAGGCTGGTGACCAGACGCGGGTCGCTCAGGGCCTCACCGAAGGCGGCGAAACTGCCGATCAGCCACAGCGGGCGAAAGGCTTGATGGCGCAGGATATACAAGGCGCGGTGGCGATGCGGGCCGTCGAGTACGGAGAACGCAATCACACAGATCGCCGAAAAACACGTGCCGACCACCAGCGCGTAAGCCAGCACCATCGCCAGGCTTTTGCCCAGAGACGAGGGCAGGGCGTAACTCATATAAACGGTGATCACCAAGGCGATCAGCCACGGTCCAAGTTTGCGCAAAGCGAAGCGCAACATGTCGAGCGCCTTGGGGTGCTGCGGCAATTCTGCAGTCAGACCGAAGCGCATCCGAACGCGGTGGCCGAGCCAGATCAGCGCCGCCGCCAGCAGGCTCCAGACCATCAGAATCATGGCGAAGCCAAAGATGATCGGCAGCCATTCGTTGGCCGGCAGTATCAGCGCCGCGAGTTCGTCCTCGGCCAGTTTGAATTCCGCAGACCAGCGTGTCAGCGGACTGTCTGCCCCGGAGAACTGTTTCTCGAAATTGGTCAGGGTGCCGCCGATCAGGCCGAGCACACCTTGCTCGGGTGTCGGTTGAGCTTTCGCTGTGGCGTCACGAAGTTTTTTCAGGTCGGTTAGCAACTGGGTGCGTTGCTGATCGTTCTCCAGCGACTTGATGACCTCGTCCAGCGATTGCCCCAGCGGTTCTTCGGCTTGCGGTTGGGTCTTGGCGCCGCCGTTGAGCAGGCTGGGCAAACCGACCGCCTCGGCGGACGCTATCGGTAGCAGCATCAGCAGGCAGACGAGAAGAAAATACGGCAGGGCGAAAAAACGAGCGAACACTGGACGGTCAACCTCGGGCTAAGCGGATCGAACGAGTGTACGAGCCCGTCAAAACCAATGCGAGCCGGGTGGGCATTTATTCGTTGAGTTTGGCGAGGATCTTGAAAATCACAGTGCCGAGGATGGTCAACATACCGACCCACATGGCGAAAATGCCTGCGTTCTTGTCACGGAAGTTGTAGCCGATCGCCAGCAGGATCATCCCGATGAGAATCGGGATCAGCATAGCGTGGAAGGATTGCATCGAGATCATGGGGCGACTGCCTTGTCGGAGGGTTACTCGAAGTTTAGGTCGGTTTAGGCGAGCTTGGGGTGATGTGGGTCAGAATGCGTCAGGAGCAGCGCGATAGCTGTGGTATGGAGCCCCTGTGGCGAGGGGGCTTCCCCCCGTTGGGCTGCGCAGCCGCCCCAAAATCAGGCAACCGTGATTCTTCAGGCAAACCGCATTTACTGGCTTTGCGACTGCTTCGCAGCCGAACGGGGGCAAGCCCCCTCACCACAGAAGCACCCTCGCCACAGATGTATCTATTCATTCACCAACCAGCTGCTGCCTCAGGGCAGTTCCTGGCACGCGTAAAACGCACTCAGCACTTTCACCAGGTGCGTCAGGTCATGGCTGCCGCACAGTTCGCGGATCGAGTGCATGGCGAACGTCGGCAGACCAATGTCGACGGTGCGCACGCCGAGGTGGCTGGCGGTGATAGGGCCGATGGTCGAGCCGCAACCCATGTCGCTGCGCACCACGAAGCTTTGTACCGGGACTTCTTCGGCCATGCACAGATGGCGGAAGAAGCCGGCGGTTTCGCTGTTGGTGGCATAGCGCTGGTTGCTGTTGACCTTGATCACCGGGCCGGCGTTGAGTTTCGGGCCGTGGTTGGCGTCGTGCTTGTCGGCATAGTTGGGGTGCACACCGTGGGCGTTGTCGGCCGAGACCAGCAGAGACTTCTGAATGGTGCGTACGAACTCATCCCCTTCGGGCAGCAAGCGGCGCAGGGTTTGTTCGAGCATCGGGCCGTCCGCGCCGCACGCCGAGCAGGAGCCGACTTCTTCGTGGTCATTGCAGACCAGCACGCAGGTTTCTTCGGTGTCAGCGGTGAGCAAGGCTTGCAGTCCGGCGTAGCACGACAGCAGGTTGTCCAGACGCGCACCGGCGATGAAGTCGCCATTGAGACCAATCACGGCAGCGCTTTGGGTGTCGTAGAAACTCAACTCGTAATCGAGCACTACGTCGGCATTCAGGCCATGCTCCAGCGTGAGCTGGTTGGTGAGCACGGCGCGAAAGTCCACACGCTCGTCACCGGCAAATTGCGCGAGAATCGGCGGCAATTCAGTCTGGGCATTGATCGCCCAGCCCATGTTGGCTTCGCGGTTGAGGTGAATGGCCAGATTGGGGATGGTCGCGATCGGCGCCTTGAAGTCGATCAGCTGGCTCTCGACCTTGCCGTCGCGGCGAAAGGTCACTCGACCGGCCAGGGACAGGTCACGGTCGAACCACGGTGCCAACAGCGCGCCGCCATAGACTTCCACACCCAGTTGCCAGAAGCCCTGACGTTGCAATTCCGGCTGCGGTTTGACCCGCAGGCACGGGCTGTCGGTGTGTGCGCCTACCAGGCGAATGCCGCCGTGCAGAGGCGAATGTCGGCCCATCTTGATGGCGACGATGGAGGAATCGTTACGGGTAACGTAATAGCGGCCGTTGGCCTCGGTGGTCCAGGGCTCGCGTTCGTCGAGCCGCTGATAACCCGCCGCTTCCAGGCGCTGAACGAGGCTGGCGGTAGCATGAAACGGGGTAGGGGAGGCCCGGAGGAAATCGATCAGGCCTTGGTTCAACTCTTCGCGCATAAATAGCTCCAGACAGCAATGGCGTCAGTTTAACGTATTGGTCGGAGAATTGGCGGTGGGGTGCTGGAGCGGATGGCTTCGCGAATGAATCTGCCGGAGATCCACTGTGGGAGCGCGCTTGCTCGCGAAAGCGGTTTATCAGTCAGCATCGACAGGGTCTGACACAACGCTTCGCGAGCAAGCCCGCTCCCACAGGTTGTGCGGGGTGTTCAGAACGGTGCCGGGCACTCGAAGCGCAGGCGCTCGCCGGTCTGCGGATGCGTGAAGCTCAGCATGCTCGCGTGCAGGCACAACCGTGGCCAGGCGGCGAGCGCCTGCTCGTGGGCGTAGAGCCCGTCGCCCAGCAGCGGATGACCGATGGAGAGCATGTGCACGCGCAACTGATGGGAGCGGCCGGTGATCGGTGTCAGCTCAACGCGGCACCAATCCTCACGGCGCTCAAGCACGCGCCAGAAGGTCAGGGCGTTCTTGCCGAATTCATGATCCACCACGTGGCGAGGTTTGGTCGGCGGATCGTAGCGCAGGGGCAGATCAATGCTGCCACTGTCCAGTTCCGGCTGGCCCCAGCACAGTGCGGTGTAGGCCTTTTCGGTTTCACGATCATGAAATTGCCGGGACAGTTCGCGGTGAGTGTCCGGATCGCGGGCCAACAGAATGATGCCGGAGGTTTCCCAATCGAGGCGATGAACAATTCGCGCTTCCGGGTAGCCGTTTTCCTGCAGGCGGGTGATCAGGCAGTCCTTGTTGTCCTCGGCGCGGCCAGGGACGGAAAGCAGCAGGGTCGGTTTGTTCACCACCAGAACGGCGGCGTCCTGATGGATGATGCTGATGTTGGACAGCGGCATTAAACAGCCTCGTAACAAACGGCAACGGCGACGCGATCATTTGCAGATCCCTTCCGTAGGAGCCGGCTTGCTGGCGATCGCATCCACGCGGTGTAAATGACACAACGCGTTGATGCGATCGCCAGCAAGCCGGCTCCTACAGGACAGGGGCGCGTAAATGATCGAGCCGCCGTGGCTCCCGTCGGATCGATCAGCGATCCGGCAGGGTGATATTGAGTTCCAGAATCGAGCAACTGCCCTGGTTTTCCAGAGCG
>NZ_JMCL01000147.1 GCF_000690905.1 Pseudomonas sp. Ant30-3
TGAAGTTTGACATCGGGGGGGGGGGGCCGGAGACATCAATGATGTGAAGGGCCCCAGGTAGGGCCCCGCCAGCCTCAGTAGGCGGCAAAAAACAGCACGACGACGCCGGCCAGCGCCAAGCCACCGTGACCCACGATCGCCCACCAAGGTTTGGCTTGGCGGAACAGTATGCCGAAAAACAGCGCCCCCCCCAGAAACGCTGCTCCCAACAGACCGAGTGCCCAGAACGCGGCCTGCGGGAACGCGGCTTCTGGTCCGGCGGTATACAAAGCATAGACCAGCGTCATGAGACCCGCCAAGCCCAGCCCGCCATGCCCCAAGCCGAACCAAGAGGGATAACGCACTTTCCTTTTCGACAGCAACCCTAAGAACAACCCGCCCGCAGCAGCCGCAGCCAACACCCAGAAAGCCCACTGAATAAGTACCATCGATTTATACCCAACTTAATATGTTTTAAGAATGACGGTCAACAGTCACCGCGCCCCAAACGTCCCTAAGTGCCCGGATCGTCGCCAACAGCATGGCCTATCGTCCACAGCCCGATTTGCGCGGAGCGTATCTCAGATTCCAAGTATGCCTACTCCGCTACTTCAACCAACCCGCTTTTAGTAACGGAAGATCAAGCCAACAAAGATAGCGAATTACATCATAACTAGGAAAACGCTGAAGTATTCATGCTATAGCCGGACAGCAGGCCTGGAAACCACGGTTTCCGTGGGGACGACCAAGCGTAATGTGAATATATCAGCGCTTCCCTAACCCGGAACTTCAGGTTCTTCGCTATGGGCGATTTCAATTCTACTATCAGAATGAATAATTATAGCCAATGACGAAATTATCTTGTGCCATGGACGACCTGACAGGTGACGAAGTGTTGTAAGCCGATCTATTGGTCATGCTGCTCTCGAAGGCGTGCGAATATGCAGCATCAAATCTGCTCGATTGAGAGAAATTATAGCTAAAACCTAAGGAGGCATGCTTCTGTAGAACTGCTGGTATTAGGGCAAGCAAACCCTCGTCGTTGAATGGCTGAGTAGCCTGACGGTATCCTGCTCGCAAAGTTAAATTCTGGGTAGCGGCATACGAAGTTCCGATCGCCACTATCGTTTGATCCTTAGCGTTTTGAGGTAATTTAAGATCAACCCCTCCGACGTCACTGGAAAACCCCACCTTAATATCCTTCAAAGCATCCTTCCAGAAAACACGAGAAACATCAAAAGCGACCAAAAATTTATCCGTAAACTGATGGCTCAGCCCTAGATCAAGCTTGGCAGGGGAATTAAAGTTCAAAAAACGAACGTCCCCTTCAATCGGCACATTCCCAATGATACCATCCACAGCAGTAACAGTCCCTCGCCCCTCTAAATCATTCATATGACTTTTGAACATATAGGAAGCACCAAAATTTGTTATGGGAGTTACCTTGTACAGCAAGCCTAACTTACCTGAGATCCCCCAACCATCTGCACCACTCGCAATTGCTTTATTTTTGCTAACGCTTAAATGTACGCCCTGCGGATCAGGCAACGTACCTATCAATCCCAGTAAGGAACCAGACGCTCGCCCATTTTTCGCCAGACTACCCAACTGGTTCATCCCAAGCAAATAATCAAGATTTAAACCGGTCCATTTTGCATCAAGCGATCCGCCGACAGCAAGACGATCATTAACTTGAAAACTTACGGCGAAAGGCACGTCAAGAATAAACAAACGACTCGAGTTCTCAAGCCCCGTCTCAGCGCCGGTAGCATAACCCTTCCCACCAACGTCACCGCGAGACAAAAAGCTAGACCTCCCATATTCAACACCTACGCCAGCTTGTGCAAACATGCCTGCGCCAATGGTCCAGTTTGAAATCTTATGGGTAAACGCTAGCTGAGGGGCAACATAAGGCCCTCTATTCTGAGAGTGCGTGCTTGATGACACTTTTTCGTCCGTAGCAAGATTCGAGGCACTTATATCTGTTGTAATAAGGTCGAAACCGAGTAGAACTTCATCTGTAGCATCTGACAAACCCATTGTCGCTGGGTTAACCATCATTGATGCAGGCCCGACGTAATTAGAAACAGCTGTCCCTCCCATGCCTCTCGAAATTGGCCCAAAGCCCTCTAAAAACAACCCGTCCGTCGCTAGCGCATAGCATGATAGACAACTTAAAATCGAACCGACCGTAATTTTTCTCATCATCTTAGCACTCACCATCTATTATAATTATACTGCCCTTCCCTAGAAAGAAGGGGGGAGGATGAAATACCGCTCTGGAATTTAGCTGCGCCGTATATGAGAACGGCGCGCCAATGATAATTTAATAATACTAATTTTAGGATATTCGAAGCACTGGCTTAAGGGTTATTCCATTTTCCGAGTCCTCCGCTGCCTGATTAATTTCATCAAAGGAATAGAACTTTAACAATTTATCAAATGGAAACTTCCCTTGACGATATAGTTCCACCAATCTTGGAATAAATATATCCGAAATAGATTGCCCCTCAACAATACCTCGAAGCTTACGATTAAACAGTAAAAAATTAATATCAACGGGAATTGTGGCACCCATCGGTGGTGCACCTACAATACCTATCTCACCACCTATGGCGGAGCTGAGGATCGCCTGCTGAAGAACCGAAGGCAAACCGCTAGTTTCGAGCACATACGGAACGCCGCCAGCACAAATTTCCTTAATCTTCTCAACTGGATCAGAACTTGCTGCATTAATCACATGCGTCGCCCCAAGCTCATCGGCCAATTTAAGGCGATTCTCTTTGACATCGACAACGATGATTTTCGTACACCCCGCCACAACGGCAGCCATAACTGCCGAAAGGCCTACGGCCCCGGCACCAAAGATCGCGATAGAAGAACCCGCTGGCGGATTAAGCGCATTCAAAACAGACCCTGCGCCAGTTTGAATGCCACAACCAAGAGGCCCAAGCAACTCAAGCGGTACGTCTTTTGTAACCTTCACAGTGTTACGTTCATAAGATAGCGCATATGTCGCAAAGGAGGACTGCCCAAAAAAGCTTGCTCCCACCTCTGCCCCTTGGTGATCGTGGATGGTGCACTCCCCGGTTACCGAGCGCCCCATAAAGTTAGGGCCAAATGAGTTTGCACAACTGGTAGGGTCTCCGGAAAGACAAGCATCACAACTCCCGCAGGTATAAAATGTCAAAACAACATGGTCGCCCGGCTGAACCTTTTTGACCGCGGACCCAACCCGCTCAACCACACCAGCCCCTTCATGCCCAAATACCATCGGTAGTGGAACCGGATAATGCTGATCGCGACAAACCAGATCCGTATGACACAGCCCGGTTGCAACCAATCTAACGAGAACCTGATCTTCAGCTGGCTCATTAAGAGCTACATGCTCAAGTAAGAACGGGCCATTTTTTTGGCGAACTATTGCTGCTTTGATTTCCATTTCCATCTCCCTCTTTATTTTAGACTAAAGTTATAAACCGATCTTTACCAACCTTTTGGACAACAACCTATTTATCTCACTGCCATCAATTTTTGGCCGCAAGACGATTCCAATCATTAACTCACCGATTAGCTCGAATACCGTAAGCTAGACTATGCATCGAACCACAGTTAAACTTGTAAGCTTCTGCTACTGCTAGCAAGGAGGTCTATTATAAAAACGGTCCGCAAACACTAATTCCCGCGCAACACCAAGTCGAACGAGCTCGGTCTCGGCAGCGTCCACCATAGGGGGCGGCCCGCAAAGGTATCCTTCATAAGGCTGCCCAGTGAGGTACTCCTTAAAATACTCGGTTACCATGCCACGTTTCCCTTTCCATGACGACGTAGAAGACTCTTCGGACAAAACTGGAATAAGCTCGAAGCGCCCACCCCAATCGAGTTGCAGCGCTTCTATTTCGTCGAGGCAATATAGGTCACGTTGTTGACGAGCTCCAAAGAACAACAACACATCACGCTCTCGCTGGGCCTGGGTCATGCTCTGCAAAACACATTTAATTGGAGCAAGCCCCGTTCCGCCGGCTACGCAGACCATCGTGGCATTGCTCTCATGGAGCCCGAACTGTCCATAAGGCGCTCGCAGGGTTAGTGTCGCTCCTGTACGATCGCCACCAAATAGCCAACCACTGAAAACTCCACCTGGGACAAGGCGAACATGGAAGCTCAGGGAGCCGTCAGGTTGGGGCGGAGCGGAAAAAGAATAACTCCTTACAGCAGAGCATTCTGCACATTCTACATCTGCATACTGGCCGGGGTAGAAGGCTATCTGCTTATCGGGCACTACTTCCATCTCGATTATATCGTGCGCCAGCCGTTTCTGCTTACTAATCAAGGCACTCGTTTCTATTGGAACTAACGCCTGCCCGAGCACTGTGTCTAGCTCTATCTCGAGATCTTCTTTTGGTATGCATTGACAACCCAAACGATAGCCGGACTGATACAGATCGCCACTCAGACCCATAGCAGAAGAGGTCAACTCATTGACCCTGCCAGATATCAGTTTATATTTACATGTCCCACAAGATCCGACTTTGCAATCATGCGGAAAGGCAATTCCTTGATGCAGAGCGCTTTCCAGAATGGTTTGCCCGCGTGGCACCTTAAACTGAAACCCCTGCCCTCTGACTGAAACGGTAGATTCCGGAGGCGGCACAAATAAACCAGAGATTTTCTTAAAAAACTCATTCATAAACCCATTGCTCAGTTAGACGCCCGTTAATTAGAAAAAACGGAAACTTTGTCCCATTTGGAACGTTTTTTTCAAAAAGAGACCGTAGAGTTCGTTCGCTCTTCGCTTATCTACGGTCTCAGTCGAAACGGTTTAGACTGCCTGTATTATCAAATGCTAGCCACCCGACCCAGTTCACTTTCACACCACAGTGGCCATCCCGCTTTTTTATTTGCAGCCATAGCCAGTTCGCGCTCACCTGGAGTTGCGTACCGCTGGTCCCAGTCTCTCAACTTTGGTTTTGCAATGAGAGCGAACCAAAGAGGCGGAATAAGCCCTAGAAGGAAACACACAAAGAGCGAAGGCATCTGCGGGGCTTCTTTTTCCGGACGCAACTCATAGAACCGTGTATAGCCGTCAATATGATGATTAATATGGTTGGTAATCTCGCAACCAAGCGGGCGTACAATCCTTCCCATATGGTTCCAAGCATGGTGCAGGAGGATAGGCTTATCTAGGTCGCGTACTAAACCATAGTGCTGAAAGTAATTAAAACCTTCAACTATCCCTTTCCCAATAATCATTGCAGCAATCGTAACTAGTCCTAAAGTCGCCCCTCCTAAAAAAGTGACCAGACCAGGCAGAGCAAACAAGAGTGCGAAATATTGATATGTTTTATTAGACAAATTCCATGGCGACTTTCCTTTTCTACGTAAAGTTTCAGCCTCAATCTTTATCGCTTCCTTAACGGAACCAACGGTTGCACTGATCACGAAACTGTAAATTGTCTGTCCACGATACGCGGTGTCGCTATCGAGGGGCGTATCTAGGTAAAGATGATGTGTGTTGACATGGGCAATATCTCGGTTCGGATCACCATAAAACATGGCCAGTAGCTGCGCCATTCTCCTAGGCAACCAGTGTCTACGATGCATCAACTCATGCGAAACTGGAAGAGTTGGCACACCACTTAGCCAACCCAAAGAAAGGATGCACCCTACCACTTGTAATGGCTGACCTAGGTCGATCTTCCCGCCTTTTACCCCGAAAATTAGCAATCCATATAGACCGATCATTAACGGTAGCTGTAAGTATTGAGTAAGGTCTGCGAAAAATGGATTGACCTTTCTTGCTGCAAAGTCCCTTGGCAAAACGATATCAAGCACCATTAGCGCAGGGAACGTTGTCGCCCCGAGCCAAACCCAGGCGCCGCCATAGAAAAATCCGATTAGCCCGCACGCAGTAACAAGAGGGATCAGGTAGTAACGAACGGTATCCATTTTTATCTCCTACTTATTATTAACTCAGAAGGGATAGCTAGCTGACTTTTCAACCATGCTAATCCATTGAGATTGGGTAAATTCATCAATACTTGCAAGTCCGCCAAACCGTCCACCGCTCCCCGAAGAACCCATTCCACCGAAAGGAACATGCGGTTCACAGTTGATTGGCTGATCGTTAATATGGACCATACCGGTGTTTAGACGCTTCGCAATGTCCAGACCAGTCGCCAGCGCCGTTGTATGAATAGACGCAGCCAAGCCATACTCCGAACTGTTTGCTAATTCAATCGCCTCTTCAATACTGTCAAAAACAGTGATCGGAGCCACCGGACCGAAAATTTCAGATTTGAAAACCTCCATTTCAGGTTTCACATCCATGATTACGGTTGCTTGGTAATAGCGATCTTGATATGTACCTCCTGCCAAAACCTTAGCACCGGCCCTTTGTGCAGATTCGACGAGCGCGTGGACGCGAACTACCTGTTTATCATTGATAAGGGGGCCGAGATGTACTCGATCCGAGTTTGGATCTCCCACCACTAAGTTATTGGCACGTAGCGCCAGTTTCTCTGCATATTGCTGAGCAACGTCTCTATGTACTAAATGACGTCCGGCAGCCATACACACTTGGCCCTGATGCAAGAACGTACCCCAAGCAGCGCATCTGACGGCCCCATCTAAATCGGCGTCAGGCAACACAATGTGGACATTGTTACCACCCAGTTCAAGCGCAACCTTTTTCAGCATTCTCCCGCATTTCTCTCCGATCAACCGGCCCACCTGTGTGGATCCGGTAAAAGAAATCATGTTAATTCCGGAGTTTGCAACCATCGACTCTCCTACGTCGACTCCACCAGGAAGAACATGAAGAACACCTTCAGGCATGCCAGCGTCGGAAAAGATTTCGGCAATGAGCGCCCCCCCGGTGACAGCACTCTGAAGGTCGGGTTTTAAGATCACCGCGTTACCCAACGCTAAGGCTGGTGCTACCGAACGCATTGCTAAAAACAACGGGAAGTTCCAAGGTGCAATTACACCCACCACGCCAACCGGTACGCGGTGACAAAGATTCATGCGCCCTGGGACAGCCGATGGAAACAACGTACCATTGGGCAAAGAAGCTAAACCCGCAGCTTGATGCATTTGCTCATAGGCAATTCCGGCCTCCCATAAGCCCTTCGGGCGAATCGCGCCGCATTCCCGCACGTTCCAATCGGCGAACTCATGTTCGCGCTCCTTTAGTTTTTCGGCAGCCATGCGGACAATAGCGGCTCTTTCACTAAATGGTATTGCGGCCCATTCCTTTTGCGCTCTCTTAGCTGCGTTAACAGCAGCATCGACATCTTTGCCGTTAGCCACGCCCGTAACGCCAATAATGTTTCCATTGGACGGGTCTACAACATTGGCAACACCTCCCTGCGCCTCCACCCAATTAGAACTAAACACCTTCCCGTGCCAGATAGGCTGCTCTTTTGTTTCCCGCATAATTATGCCTCCTTAACTTCAAAGTTATAAATTAGATACATGAGCCATTGGGCTCAAACAGGATTTTCAAGGACTGACCATTTAGGGCCATTTCGAACGCATCCTCTGCCGCCGATAGTGGCAATCGATGCGATACGAGCGAAGACAAATCAACACGCCCTGTAACCAATAAGCTAGTTGAACGCTCCCATGTTTCATACAGACGCCTGCCATGCAGGCCACGTACAATAAGGCCTTTGAAAAGCCACTCCTCTAAGTTGAGCAAAATATCATGTGACGGGACGCCCATCAGTCGCAACTCACCACCATGGGTGATGGATTGAATAAGCTCCTTTAACGCCGCTGCTTGCCCAGAATAGTCAATTGCAACATCTACTCCCCTCTCACCGAGCAGCGAACGCACAGTCTTATAAACGCTCTCTTCAGCTGCATTAATGCATTCATCCGCCCCCATTTTGGCTGCTGCAGTGAGGCGCAGAGGATGAATGTCCGTTGCAATGACCTTGCTTGCTCCCAGTGCTTTGGCGGCTGCAATGTTCATAAGTCCGATCGGACCGCAACCAGAAACAAGAACATTCAATCCCGAAACCCCAGAACCCTCCAGACTTGCATGCACCGCAAGCCCGAACGGCTCCATCATTGCCGCCTGGAGCGGAGGAATTCCGCACGGCACCGGCCAACACACGCTTTCCGGAACCACAACGAAAGACGCGAAGCCTCCATCAAAGTCGACCCCCGGATACCGCGTCTTAGGACAAACATGCGCCCAACCGCGTCGACACGTGTAGCACGTTCCACAAGGGAGATGACTCTCCAGACTGACGCGCATCCCAGGCCTTAGACCTTTAACGTCAGATCCGACCTGTTCAATCACCCCGCTAACTTCATGACCCAAGATAGTGGGGAGTTTCATTCTTTTGGCGAACTCGCCCCATTTATAGATCAACAAGTCAGTACCACAGATACCGGCCGCTTCAACTTTCACCAGCACGTCAGTACTGTGGGCCTCTTTAGGGGCGGCCACATCATCGACAGATAGCCCTCCTGGCCCTGCTTTAGTTTTCCTTATCGCGAGCATTGAATCACCTATGTAGACGTCAAATGTTATAGGTAGCAAGGACGTCGATATCAAATCACTTAATGCATCACATGCAGCCAAGTTCTCGGCAACAAACGCACAGCTTCCGAGATCGACACGACTAGTTAGTAATGTCGCTGCAGCTGTGACTGCGGTAGATGACTAAGGCTCGAGCGAATGCGCGACAGGCTGGATATATCGTTGCAGACCTGGGCATATAGTCGGTTGAGGTTAGCGATGAGATTGAAGATTGATGCAGCCGCACCGTTGGACTGGCATCTATAACCCCTATCACGAGAGATGAAGCCGATAACTGCGACGAAAATGGTGCGCAAAGTCGCACGCACGCCAATGACCTTGGCCTCACCAAAATTGGTGGTCGGGCTAGCCTTCTTGGGCTCGCCCTCAGAAAGCACTAGGCCAGCGTCACAGACTCCAGGCGTAACGGCTACGGCTGGCCCGCTTTGAGGATATACATGGCGAAAGCAACCAATCTGAACAGAGTTGAGAAAATACAACATTGAAGGGTCTCCACTATTTTTATTTTAAGTCTCGTATAGCTAGCAACCGCCATGCCATTGCTTATACCGATCCCCTTATTTCATCTAAATTATTGATTTTCTTTGTAAAAAAGAAAGGGGGGGTATGAGAGAAAATCTACAGCACGCTGGCTGTATTTGAGCAAATCATCAATCGCGCATAACCACCTGTCGATTTGATCAAGGCAGCGATAAAAAAGGTTCATCGCGCTTTCCCGGGGAAGACAGCCTTGACTTTCAGGAAGAAGTAGTCCGAGCCCCGGAAACCATAGGCCATGCGCTTGATCACCTTGATACGGTTGTTCACGCCCTCCAGCAGGCTGGTATGCATGGGAAAACGGGCGCTGGCGAGGATGCCGCGGATATAGCGCCTGAGGTTTTTGGCGAAGCGCTAAGCCCCTGTCACGGGCATGCCGTAGCCAGGCCCGCCAGCGTTGCCAGCCTTCCCATACGCTCGGGGCGTACCAGACTTCCTTCAGTGCGTCCTTGAGCAGATAGACCGTAGCCAACGGCTGGTTGGCGGCGAGCAACTCCTGCAACTGCACGGCTTGGCCGTCCTTGAGGTTCTCAGCGTTGCGCAGCAGCAGCCAGCGGCTGCGCTTGACCACCACCTTGCGCGCTGTTTTGTTATCGCGCAGGAGGTTGGCCTGGTCGACGCGGATACGGTCGATCACCTCACGACCGTAGCGCGCCACCCCATGGAACATTGTCGTACACCACTTCGGCTTGAGGGCAGTGCCGCTTCACTTCCAGGTCGAAAGCGGTGTTCATGTCCATGGCGACCGCCTCGATGTGCTGGCAATGCTCACCGGGCCACTCGAAGAATGGGCGAATCGCCTGGCGACTGGTGCCGTGGCCGACCCACAGCACGCGTGTTCGCTCCGCATCCATGATCACCGTGGCGTAGCGATGGCGCTGGTCCAGGGCGAACTCGTCCATCCCCAGGCGCCGGACGTCGCCCGGCTCGATGGCGCCTGCCTCCGCTTCCAGGCGGCGTTTGTCGAGGGCCTTGAGGGTGTGCCAATGCAGGCCGGTGAACTGGCTGACGTGGCTGATGGGCAGTATCCGCAACAAGCCCTCGAGCCAGGTTTGCAAACGTCGAGTCAGGCGGGAAGCCGGCTCCAGCCAATCGATCCGTTCGGTCACCCCGCCCACACCGCAGGCAGTCGACGCGACGCACGGGCAATTGGAGCAACACCCGCTGATCCAGCAGGTCGCGGTCACGCACGTGGCGTAGACGCCGTTCGTGAATCAACGGACAGGGCTGCAGACAGCGCCCACACCGGGGCACTCGCGTGGCCTGGGGTTCGAGCTCGATCAGCAGGGTATTTTCAGCTACGGGGCGAGAGGCGACGTCGTCGTAGCCTGGCCAGAAAGCGGCAAGATCAATAGGATGCACGGTGACAGCAGGGTGTGGGGGTTGGGATGTTGAGCGACTGCCAATTTACCCACTTCCCTGCCTGTCAACTCGCTCTTTCCCCAGAATCCGCGAAGGACCTTAGAAAGGCCCAAACCTGGCGCAAGGCAGCTATCGGCCCATTGCTTTCACAGATAAGCTGGGGTCAAGCTTCTTAAGTCGATAGGCCATTGCCGGGCGGGTCAATCCCAGCAACCGCGCCGCCTGTGAGATATTCTGCCCACAACGGTCCATGGCCGTGCGCATTAAACCCGCTTCGAGATCCTCGAGGCTGACGCCCTGGTCGATAATTTGCCTAAACCAACTGTCACCGGACTCCTCCACCACCCGGCCCTCGCTCGATAGCCTGTCGCCTTCAGTAGCCGTCGCCAACCCCGGGAACAGCGACTCGACATTGATACTTTCGTTGCTCTCGGTAAGAATCACCCCGCGCTCAAGGGCGTTCTCCAGCTCGCGGATATTGCCTGGCCATTGGTAGTGGAGGCAGGCCTCCATCGCTCGATCAGACAAGCCAAGAGTCTTCTTACCGTATTCCTTATGGTGCCTTCTAAGAAAATGCTCGACCAGCAGCGGGATATCTTCCACTCGCTCGCGCAACGGCGGGATATGCACGGGAAAAACATTCAGCCGAAAGAACAGGTCTGCGCGAAAGCGCCCCATCTTGACGGCCTCTTCCAGGTTCTCGTTTGTTGCGGTGATTAACCTCACGTCGACTTTTCGCGTGCGGTCGCCGCCGACCCGCTCTAGCTCTCCTTCCTGCAATACCCGTAGCAGGGTGGCCTGGGCCCTCGGCGTCAATTCGATCACCTCATCAAGAAAGATGGTGCCGCCGTTGGCCCGTTCAAAACGTCCAGCGCGTGCATTGACCGCGCCCGTATAGGCGCCCTTATCGACACCAAACAGTTCCGACTCGATCAGATCCGGCGGAATTGCCGCACAGTTCACCGCGACGAACGGTTGCTCTGCGCGCTCACTGCGCAAATGCACGCTGCGCGCGATTACCTCCTTGCCCACCCCAGTCTCACCCAGTAGCAGGACCGAAACCTTGCCACGTGCAGCCTTGTCGATGGTCTCACAGATGCGCTTGTAGGCTGGCGAATGGCCAATGCCGTAATACTGCCCATCGTACCGTTTCAGGCGGTTGCGCAGGTTGGCAACCTGGGTCTGCAGTTCGTAGCGCTCGTCTACGATCGGGTCGCTTTTGAAGTAGGCTTCGAAACTGCCGACATCGCCCCACTCTTCTGCGGTCTTGCCGATGATAAGGCATTTATCGTCACCGCACCCGCGACAGCTAGTTTCCTGGAAAATGATTCTGCGGCCCATGAATGCCGAACTATAGCCGCTAGCATAGCCTAGCACCGTCCAGCAGACGGGCTCATTCATCAGGCCCAGCTCAGTACGGCAGATATCCACTTCAAAGGAATCAATCCACTCGGCCTCCACGTTGAAACGTCCGTCCCGGATGGCGATATCCATTGTCAGCAAGCGTACTTTGACCATCCCCTTGAGCGCATACAATTGAGGCCCAGCCAGGAACACCTCCTCCTCGCGCATGGCCGGCCGCAGCTTGCGTGCCAGCTCGGCATCCATCAGGCCGGACTGATAGCCCAACCGCAGGAAGAAACCCTTGGCCCGCTCGATACCGATCAAGCTGATAATTTCGCGACGGAAGCTGGCCAGCGTAGATAGCTGCATTAGCAGCATGCGCTGCTCTCCCAGCCAGATCTTGCCTTCGGCGGCAACGAAACGGATCTGCCTGCTAAGGTCTTGCATATCCTCATGCTGCATCTTGGGTCTGTATATAAGGGACATTGTTTTCCTCTTGTTTTTATCGGGATGATCCACCCCGCAGCACATTAGAGGCTCACTGCGGTCATGACTACCTTGCAACGTCAAGGCCTGTGCTTGCCGGCTCAGCATTCCATTTACCACTTTAGCATTTGCTTAGGTGGTCCTGAAAAATTAACCAATTGATTAACTGAAATCCACCTCAACGCCGATCCCTTTATCCGCCAATTCGTCGCCGTATGCCCCGACAGCATGAACTGAATGTTTTCTGGTGTTCTCGCTTCTTAAAAAGAACGTTTTCGTTCTTCTTGGCATTGTTTTTGCGTTGCAAGGTGGTCACTGATTGCAAAAAGGTTGGCGCAACGTGGCAATGGGGGTAAACCGTATACGCATCACGTCGAGATGCATTTTCATTGACCTGGCGCCTTTCTACATCACACCAAGCAGCCCACATAAAAATAAGAGAACCGTGAGCTATGGATTTTCGCTTATTGAACGAGAAAAGTCAGATCTTCGTCCATGCCGAGCCCTATGCAGTCTCCGACTATGTTAACCAGTATGTCGGTACGCACTCTATTCGCCTGCCCAAGGGCGGGCGCCCGGCAGGCAGGCTGCACCACAGAATCTTCGGAGGCCTCGACCTGTGTCGAATCAGCTACGGCGGTAGCGTGAGGGTGATCTCGCCTGGTTTGGAGACCTGTTATCATCTGCAAATAATACTCAAAGGCCATTGCCTGTGGCGTGACCATGGCCAGGAGCACTATTTTGCGCCGGGCGAACTATTGCTGCTCAATCCGGATGACCAAGCGGACCTGACCTATTCAGAAGATTGCGAGAAATTTATCGTTAAATTGCCCTCAGTGGTCCTTGATCGGGCATGCAGTGAGAACAATTGGCACAAGCCGAGAGAGGGTATCCGTTTCGCCGCGCGACACAATCTCCAGCAACTCGATGGCTTTATCAATCTACTCGGGTTAGCTTGTGACGAAGCTGAACATACAAAGTCGATGCCTCGGGTCCAAGAGTACTATGCGGGGATCATCGCTTCCAAGCTGCTCGAAATGCTGGGCAGCAATGTCAGCCGCGAAACTTTCAGCAAAGGTAGCCCGTCTTTCGAGCGAGTCGTTCAATTCATTGAGGAGAATCTCAAACGCAATATCAGCCTTGAGCGGTTAGCGGAGCTGGCGATGATGAGTCCACGCTCGCTCTACAATTTGTTCGAGAAGCATGCCGGCACCACGCCGAAGAACTACATCCGCAACCGTAAGCTCGAAAGCATCCGCGCCTGCTTGAGCGATCCCAGTGCCAATGTGCGTAGTATAACTGAGATAGCCCTAGACTACGGCTTCTTACATTTGGGACGTTTCGCTGAAAACTATAGGAGCGCGTTCGGCGAGTTGCCTTCCGACACCCTGCGTCAATGCAAGGAAGTGGCTTGATTACGAACGTAGCCGAAGAAGGGATGGGTTGAATCGCCCCGGCATTCCCAGACACTCTCCAAGCTCTGAAATAGCGTTTCTCAAACTCCACTGGCGATAGCTGCATAGCGCTGCTGTGCCGGCGTTTGCCCGCGCTCTTTGTGGCCGCCTGCCAATCCAGGTCGGGTTCTTCGACCCGAAATGCCTTTGCGCATCTCCACTTTCAGCGTCTGACCTTGCTGGCCAGTTCGCCGCCGATGCCGAAGTGGCCTTTGGGCATCTCGGTTATGATCACTCGTACGCTGGTCAGCGGCGCATCCAGGGAGCGCGAGATGGCCTCGCTGACTTCCCGAATGAGGGTTTCCTTCTGCTCGTCGCTGCGGCCTTCAAGGATGTGGATCTGGGCAATAGGCATGGTGTGCCTCCTGAAGAAGAGGCCGCCCGGGCTGGGCGGCCGGATGGCTCAGACGAAGCGCGCGGAGACGCTGCCAAGCCCCTGGTAGCGCACGGTGATGTTGTCGCCCGGCGCCACCGCCACGGCGGCGGTGATGCCGCCGGTCATGATGAAGGTACCGGCCGGGATGTACTCACCGCGCTCTGCCAGCAGGTTGGCCAGCATCGCCACGCTGGACAGGGGATGGCCGAGCACCGCGGCGCCGGCACCGAGTTCGACCACTTCGCCGTTTTTCTCCATGACCACGCCGAGGGTGCGCAGGTCGACCTCCTCCAGGCTGGCCATCCGGCCACCGGTGATGAAGCGGGTCGAGGAAGCGTTGTCGGCGACCACGCTGATTAGGTCGAACTTGAAGTTCTCATAGCGCGAGTCGATCACCTCGACGGTGGGGATCACGTAGTCGATCGCCGCGATCACATCGCCGAGGTGGCAGCCCGGGCCGTGCAGAGGCGTTTTGGTCACCACCGAGATTTCCGCCTCGATCTTCGGATGGATCAGCTGGGCGCAATCGATTACGCCGCCGTCCGGCACGCTGAAGTAATCGGCGAGGAAGCCGTAGATCGGCGTTTCCACTCCCATCTGCGCCATCTTCGCCCAGGAGGTCAGTCCCATCTTCAGGCCGACGATCTTGTTGCCGCGGGCCTCCTTGCGCCGACGGATTTCCCACTGCACGTCGTAGGCGTCGGCGAAGGTCATATCGGGAAAATCGTTGGTCACCTTGCCGATATCGTGGACATTCAGCTCGGCATTTTCGATGTGCTCGGCCAGGGCCAGCACCTGTTCGCGGATCAGAGTACGGTTCATGCGCTCACCTTCTGCTGCTGACGAGCCCGCGCCATGTCCAGGGCCAGGTCTTCGATCATGTCTTCCTGGCCACCGACGGTGCCGCGTCGGCCCAGTTCGACTAGGATGTCGCGGGCCGAGACGCCATATTTCTTCTCGGCGCGTTGGGCGAACAGCAGGAACGAGCTGTACACCCCGGCGTAGCCCAGGGTTAGGGCGTCGCGGTCGACGCGGATCGGCTGATCCATCATCGGAACCACCAGGTCCTCGGCGACGTCCATGATCTTGTACAAGTCGATACCGGTCTCCACACCCATGCGCTTGCACACCGCGACGAACACTTCCAGCGGGGTGTTGCCGGCACCGGCGCCGAGGCCGGCGACTGAGCCATCGATGCGCACTGCACCTGCCTCGATGGCAGCCAGGGAGTTGGCAATGGCCATGCCCATGTTGTGGTGTCCGTGGAAACCGACCTCTGTGGCCGGATTCAGCTCGGCACGCAGGAGGCCAATCTTCTCGCTGACCTCATCGGGCAGCATGTAGCCGGCCGAGTCGGTGCAATAGATGCAATTGGCGCCATAGCTTTCCATCAGCTTGGCCTGTTCAAGGACTTTCTCAGCGCTGATCATGTGCGCCATCATCAAGAAGCCGACGGTGTCGACGCCGAGCTTGCGTGCCATGCCAATATGCTGCTCCGAAACATCCGCCTCGGTGCAGTGGGTGGCCACCCGGATGGTCGAGACGCCGCAGTCCAGGGCCATGCGCAGGTGCTCGACGGTGCCAATGCCGGGCAGCAGCAGGGCGGACACCTTGGCCTGTTTGAGCTGCGGGATCACGGCGCGCAGGTACTCCTCGTCGCTGTGCGCCGGGAAGCCGTAGTTGATCGAACGACCGCCAAGGCCGTCGCCGTGAGTGATCTCGATCAGCGGCATACCTGCCGCATCGAGGCCCTTGGCCACCGCGACCATCTGTTGCAGGCTGATCTGATGGCGCTTGGCGTGCATGCCGTCGCGCATGCTCATGTCGTGCAGGATGACGCTCTTGCCGTGCAAATTCATGGTGCTACTCCTCTCACGCGAACGCGATGTCGCGACGCGGCAGTTGAATGGTGCCGGCGGCGATTTCCTCGGCGAACATCTCGCCGGTGCGCAGCGCGGCGGCGGTCATGATGTCGAGGTTGCCGGCGTACTTGGGCAGGTAGTCGCCCAGGCCTTCGACTTCCATGAAGATCGACACGCGGTTGCCGTCGAACACCGGGCCGTTCTTCAGTCGGTAGCCGGGCACGTATTTCTGCACCTCGGCGATCATCGCGTGGACCGAGACGGTGATCGCGGCCTGGTCCGGCTCGCTGTCGGTCAAGCAGTGGATGGTGTCGCGCATCATCAGCGGCGGCTCGGCCGGGTTGATGACGATGATCGCCTTGCCCTCCCTGGCGCCGCCGACCTGCTCAATGGCTCCGGCGGTGGTGCGGGTGAACTCGTCGATGTTCTTGCGCGTGCCAGGGCCGACAGAGCGCGAGGACACGGTGGCGACGATCTCGGCGTAGGCCACCGGCTGCACGCGGGAGACCGCGGCGACCATAGGGATGGTTGCCTGGCCGCCGCAGGTGACCATGTTGACGTTCATTTCCAGGCGGCCGACGTGCTGCTTGAGGTTGACCGGCGGCACGCAGTAAGGGCCGATGGCCGCTGGGGTTAGGTCGACCATCAGCACGCCAAGCGCGTTGAGCTTGCGGCTATTCTCGGCATGCACATAGGCCGAGGTGGCGTCGAAAGCGATGCGGATGTCGTCGTCCAGCACATGTGGCAGCAGGCCGTCGACGCCTTCGGCTGTGGTCTTCATGCCGAATTCGCGGGCGCGCTTGAGGCCATCGGAGTTGGGGTCGATGCCGACCATCCACACCGGCTCGATCCACTCGGAACGGAGCATCTTCATCACCAGATCGGTACCGATATTGCCGGGGCCGATAATGGCCGCCTTGAGTTTCTTGCTCATGGGGGTTGTCCTCTGTTCGATCAGATGAAGCGCACGGAGGCGCTGCCGATGCCGCCGATCTCGACGCGCATGAAATCGCCTGCCTTGACCGGCTCCAGCGGAACCAGCGAGCCGGACAGGATCACCTCGCCGGCCTTCAGGCCGATGCCGAACCGGCCGAGGGTGTTGGCCAGCCAGGCCACGCAGTTGACCGGCGAGCCGAGCGCCGCGGCGCCGGCACCGGTCGAGAGCAGCTGGCCGTTCTTTTCCACCAGCATGCCGC
>NZ_JMCL01000148.1 GCF_000690905.1 Pseudomonas sp. Ant30-3
GGATTGGGGGAGGGGTGTTCGGTTGAGATCGGCGGTGTCTGAACCATAGCTATCGCCAGCAGGCTAGCTCCCACTCTGGAGCCAGGGCGGTCCCACATACGATGTGCACCGAAAAACCTGTAGGAGCGAGCCTGCTCGCGATTGCGCAGTGTCAGCTTGAACAAAGGTGACTGGCACACCGCAATCGCGAGCAGGCTCGCTCCCACGTTGGATTACCACCAGACGCAAACTACCTTCTCGCCACTTACCCCGGTGGGAGCGAGCCTGCTCGCGATGAGGCCGGATCAGGCAGCGAAAACCTCAGTCCTCCTTCTTCATCAAGCCCGCCAACGCCGCGAACGGGTTGTGCGTCGCCTTGGCGATCTTCGGCGTGCTCAGCGAGCCTTCGTGGAAATACTGCTGATCGGTGTAGCGCGAGTGCTCGTTGTCATGGCAATACAGGCACAACAACTCCCAGTTCGAGCCGTCCTGTGGGTTGTTGTCGTGGTTGTGATCGCGGTGATGCACGGTCAACTCGCTCAGACGCTTGCCGGAAAATTCCCGGGCGCAGCGGCCGCAAACGTGCGGGTACATCTTCAGGGCCTTGTCGCGGTAACCCATTTCCTTGTCGCGCTGGTTGTCGGCGAGGATGCGGTCCAGTTTCGACGTGTTGGTCGGCGTTGACGAACTCATGGGTTCACCTTTGTAAAAGACTAATGACGGTTATGAACACATTACCCGCAGGAGCCGGCTTGCTGGCGACAGCGGTCATACTGACGCCATCGCCAGCAAGCCGGCTCCTACGGTATTGGTGAGGAGTTTAGCTCAGCCCTTGAGCTTCTCGGCAATCCAGATGGTGTGGCGGGTGCCTTTGTTGCCGTGGGCAAACACCTGCACTTCCTCGGCCTTGAAGCCGGCCTTCTTCAGTTTTTCAGAAAACTGCTTGTCGGCGCTGGCTGACCACACCGCCAGAACACCCTTGGGCCGCAGCGCTTTGGCGCAGGCACTCAGCCCACCTGCGGAGTAGAGCCAGCTGTTGGCCCGTTGCGTCAGGCCTTCAGGGCCGTTGTCGACGTCGAGCATGATTGCATCAAAACCTTGTGGCTCGGCCTGCAGGACTTTCGCCACGTCTTCCATGCGGATCACCGTGCGCGGGTCGAGCAACGGATTGCCGGATTTCTCCCCCAGCGGCCCACGGTTCCATTCGACGACGCCAGGCACCAGTTCGGCGACCACCACTTCGGCCGTTTTACCCAAGTGCTTGAGGGCCGAGGCGAGGGTGAAGCCCATGCCCAGGCCACCGATCAACACCCGCGAGTTCGGGCGTCCGGCAACCTTGCGACAAGGGATTTCCGCCAAGGCATCTTCCGAGCCGTGCATGCGTGTATTCATCAGTTGCCCGCCGTCGCCACCCTGGATCTTGATGACGAAATCCTCACCGTATTCGAACAGGCTAAGGGCACCGCCGTTTTCAGGAATGGGCGCGGTGTCGAGCAGAACGAAACGTTTCATGGGGCTCACTTGAGAAGAATGGGCATTGGGTAGGGCAAACGAACGCAGTTGGGAGTAGCCTGCAAACAGACAACAAGGCCAACGGAGCCATTGATGAAGCGCACTATTCTAACGGTCATTGCCCTGGCCGCGCTCTCGATAACTGCAGTGCAGGCTGCGGATCTCCAAACCATCCCGACCACACCTGCACCGTCGCCCGGCTCGCCTGGCACGGCAACGCCCACGCCATACCCGCAAATCACGCCCAACAGCGTGCCCAAGGCTGGGCCGGGAAGCGGTGGACCGCCGCTGTTGCCGCCGATCAGCGTGCCCAATCCACCCAAGGATCAGCCGTTGCGGGGCCTTGAGCAGGACGGCATGAAGATCAAATCGCCGGGCGGTTAAACCTGTTGAGAAAGCAATTGCCCGTCAGCCATGCGCAGGCGTTTGGACAGCGAGACCGCCAGCGCACGGATAATCTTGGCGGCAATTTTGGGCGCATCGTTGAGCATTTTTTCCAGCGAATCCTTGCCCAGATTAAGCAGCTGGCAATTGCTCGCCGCCACGCAAGTGGCCGAGCGCCGTTCACCGTCGAGCACGGCCATTTCGCCGAACGCGCGACCGCTGCGCAACGTGGCCATGGTCACTGCTTGCCCTTCGCTGTTGGTTTTTTGCACGGCCACCTGGCCGGTGTGGATGATGCACATGAAGCTGCCGGCATCGCCCTCATGGAAAATCTCTTCGCCTTCAGGCACGGCGCTGATGCTGAAATAGCCCGAGGCCGCTGCAAAGTCAGCAGGCAGCAGCTGATCGAACAGGCCGCAGTCCATCAGCCAGTAGCGGATTTCGTTATTCAGTAAGGTCGGTTCTGACATGTCGTCACGTTCTGGTTTTTGTGATTTGTCGCGGTTCAGGCGTTGGTGCTCACTGCCAGTCCCTTGTGGGAGCGGGCTTGCTCGCGATGGCGGTGTACCAGACAACAATGATGTCGACTGACACGCCCTCATCGCGAGCAGGCTCGCTCCCACAGGGTCTGTGTTTTATCGCGCCAAGCGTTCTGGTGTTGAGACCAGACCACCCGCCCAAGTTCCTCAGGCAATACCCAAAACCTTGAAAACAAATGCGTATTCGAGTGCTACGTCACGCAATCCCTGATAACGCCCGCTCATCCCGCCATGTCCGGCGCCCAATTCGGTCTTGAGCAGCAAAGGATTCGTGTCGGTTTTGGTGGCGCGCAATTTCGCCACCCATTTTGCCGCTTCCCAGTACTGCACGCGACTGTCGTTGTAGCCGGCAATCACCAACGTCGGCGGATATGCCTGCGCGGTGACGTTTTCGTACGGCGCGTAGGCCTTGATCCGATCATAAACGTCCGGCTCTTCAGGATTGCCCCACTCGTCGTATTCCGTGACGGTCAATGGCAGGTCCGGGTCGAGCATGGTGTTGAGCACATCCACGAACGGCACTTCGGCGATCGCTGCGCCGAACAATTCCGGACGCATATTGAGCACTGCGCCGATCAGCAAACCGCCGGCGCTGCCGCCGCTGATCGCCAGTTGTTTTGGGGTGGTGTAGCCATTGTCGATCAGGTGCTCGGCGCACGCGATAAAGTCGCTGAACGTATTGTGCTTGTGTTCCTGCTTGCCGGCGCGATACCAGGCTTCACCCAGTTCGCCGCCGCCGCGCACGTGCGCGATCGCAAAAGCGACACCGCGATCCAGCAGACTCAGGCGGGCGTGGGAAAACCACGGGTCGAGGCTTTCGCCATAGGCGCCGTAGCCGTACAGATATAGCGGCGTTGGCTGACCGAGTGCTTCACGTTTGACCACCAGGCTGATCGGCACTTGCGTCCCGTCCGGCGCGGTTGCCCACAAGCGCTGGCTGACGTAGGCATCCGCATCGAAAAGGCCGAGCACCGGCGTTTGCTTGAGCACAACCTGCTCACCGCTGGCCAATGCCAATTGACGGATCTGCGCCGGACGGTTCAACGCCTCGTAGCGCAAACGAATCCTCTCGCTGACGAATTCCAGGCTGTTTTGCACGTGCAGACTGTAGGCGGCATCCGGCAACTGAACGCGATAACTCGGCAGATCCTGCGGGTGGACTTCGATGATCGGCAAGCCGCCTTCGCGCAGGCTGAGGGTCATGGCGCCGGCATTGAGGCTCATGCCGTCGATCATTGTCGAATCGCGATGGGGGATCAGGTTTTGCCATTCAGCCTCGGTCGGCGCGATGCCGGTATCGACCGCCGTGTACAGCGCGAAATTGATGCCGTCGCGGTTGGTGCGGATGAACCAGGTCCATTCGCCATCCCGTACGCCGTGATCGACATCGTATTCGTGGTCCTCAACCCTTGGCGCAATGCAGGTAAACGGCTGATGCGGCTGGAAGGCGTCGAGCACCCAGACTTCGCTGGTGGTCTTGCTGCCCAGGGCCAGCAGCAATTGCTGCTCGGAGCTTGAACGGTAGCAGTGCAGAAAGAAGCGACCGTCTGGCTCGTGGAACACTTCTTCGGCCGCCGTGCCGTCCAGCCGATAGCGGAACAGCTTGTGCGGGCGATGGGTCTCGTCGAGGACACCGAAGAACAGGGTCAGGCTGTCGTTGGCCCAGGTCATGCTGCCGTCGCAATCCTCGAACTCCAGTTCGCTGACGCGGCCGCTGGATAATTCCTTCACGAACAGCGTGTAAATCTCATCGCCCGCCGCGTCGATGCTGTAGGCCAGGCGCTGATGGTCCGGGCTGATGCTGAACGCGCCGAGGGAGAAGAAGCCGCCGTTGGCCAGTTCATTCGGGTCCAGCAGCAGTTGCTCGCGACTTTCGTCGAGCTGCAGGCTGTCATCGGCAGGTCGCGGGCAACGGTAGTGACGGGCGTATTCATCGCCGGCGGTGGTCCGCGTGTAATACAGGTACGGACCCCAAGGGGAGGGCAGCGACAGATCGGTCTCGAGAATGCGTCCCTTGATCTCTTCGAAGAGGGTTTCACGCAACGCTGCCTGATCGGCGGTCTGCGCGTGTTGATAGCTGTTTTCCGCTTTCAGGTAATCGAGCACCGCAGGGGTGTCGCGCTCCTGCAGCCAGGCGTACGGATCAGAACCGTCAGCCTTGTGGGCAATGGGCGCGCTGGTGACGTTGGCGGGTACGGGCATGAATGGCTCTCGAACTATGAACGGAATATGGGTTTCGCACCGTGCTAATGCGGGCTTGTGGCGAGGGGGCTTGCCCCCGCTCGGCTGCGAAGCAGTCGTTAACCGGTCACCGCCATTGGACGATAGGTTGAGGTGACTGTTTCAGGGC
>NZ_JMCL01000149.1 GCF_000690905.1 Pseudomonas sp. Ant30-3
TGGGCCTAGCCGGAGCGCCGCATATCGCAGGCAGCCGTGAGCCTGGGATTGTGGCTCGGCCGCTGGCGGGTCGCTCACCCATGCTGACCACTTATGTGCTGCACCGGGAAGGTGGATCCTCGGACGTGCTGTCACGCTTTATCGAGCGTGTGCAGGCCATCGAATCGCCGGACGGCATCAGAGCCACGCCCCCCCTTGAACCCGATTCCCAAGAGGAAGTCGAGTCATGACCATGAAGCAGATCGCCCCATTCCTGTTGGTCGCCGCGCTGTCCGCTTGCGGCCAGTCCGAAACACCGAAACAGGCAACCAATGTACCGACCGTGGAAGAGCTGGTCGCAGATCCTGCGCGCCTGAGGGAGCTGCGCCGCCAGTGCAAGACCGAACGCCCGACGATGGGAGACGTGCTGTGCAACCGGGTGGCCGAGGCGACGAACAAGCGCTTCTTTGGCTATGGAAACACGCCCTACACGCCGCCGAAGTTCTGATTGTTGGCTTTCTGCCGCGAATCTTGATTTTTCTTTCTCGACACGCCGCCGCGCGCTCACGCCTGCGGCGTTTTTACTGGTTTCGCCTCTGCATGACACCATGCTTTTTGCATCACCTTGCTGCCGATAACGGTCTTTGACCGGCACTGAACCGGCACCGATCCTGACGCCTGCGGCACGCCTTTGTGCCGCGTTTTCCACGGGGAATCAGCGCAGGAGAAATCGGAGGCCAGGGTATGCAAGCTCAGGGCGTGTTGTTCGGGCAGATCGCCGCCGTCTTCGGCATCGTGATCGCCGGTGTGTGGGGTGCCACGCAATGGACCGCCGCCGCCTTGGGCTACCAGCTACGCCTGGGCGCGCCCTGGTTCGACTTCCACGGCACGCCGGTCTATTACCCGTGGAAGCTGTTCGAGTGGTGGTTCTTCTTCGACGCCTACGCGCCGCAGGTGTTCGACACCGGCGGCATGATCGCGGCGAGCAGCGGCCTGCTGGCCGTGGTGGTCGCCATCGCCATGTCGGTGTGGCGCTCGCGCCAGGCGCGCAAAGTGACGACCTATGGCTCGGCCCGCTGGGCCGATGTCGCCGACATTCGCAAGGCCGGGCTGACGCAGCCCGCCGGCGTCTTTCTCGGCCAGCATGACGGCCACTACCTGCGGCACGAAGGGCCGGAACACGTCCTGACCTTTGCGCCCACGCGCTCGGGCAAGGGTGTGGGCCTGGTGGTGCCGACGCTGCTGTCCTGGCCGGCATCCGCCGTCATCCACGACATCAAGGGCGAGAACTGGCAGATCACCGCTGGCTGGCGCAGTCGATTTAGCCACTGCCTGCTGTTCAACCCGACCGATGCCAGTTCGGCGGCCTACAACCCGTTGCTGGAAGTGAGGCGCGGCGCGCACGAGGTGCGCGACGTGCAGAACATCGCCGATATCCTGGTCGATCCCGAAGGGGCGCTGGAGAAGCGCAACCACTGGGAGAAGACCAGTCATGCGCTGCTGGTCGGCGCGATCCTGCATGTGCTCTACGCGGGAGAGGACAAGACGCTGCGCGGCGTGGCGAACTTCCTCAGTGACCCGGCTTGCCCGTTCGAGCTGACGCTGCATCGGATGATGACCACGCGGCATCTTGGAGATGTACCGCATCCCGTTGTCGCGTCCGCCGCCCGCGAAGTGCTCAACAAGTCGGACAACGAGCGTTCCGGCGTGTTGAGCACCGCCATGTCGTTCCTCGGCCTGTACCGTGATCCGACCGTGGCCGCAGTCACGTCGCGCTGCGACTGGCGCATCGCCGATCTGATCGCGTCTGCATCCCCTGTGTCGTTGTATCTGGTGGTGCCGCCTTCGGACATCAGCCGCACCAAGCCGCTGATCCGGTTGATCCTCAACCAGATCGGGCGACGGCTCACCGAGTCGCTCGATGGCAGCGACGGCATTGAGCGCCGCCACAAGCTGTTGCTGATGCTCGACGAGTTCTCGGCTCTGGGGCGCCTGGACTTCTTCGAGACGGCGCTGGCCTTCATGGCCGGCTACGGCATCCGCAGTTTCCTGATCGCGCAGTCGCTCAACCAGATCGACAAGGCGTATGGGCAGAACCATTCGATTCTGGACAACTGCCATGTGCGCGTGACCTTCGCCACGAATGACGAACGCACGGCGAAACGGATCTCCGAAACGCTGGGCACGGCTACCGAACTGCGTGCGCAGCGGAACTACGCAGGCCATCGACTTGCGCCGTGGCTCGGCCACCTGATGGTGTCCCGCCAAGAGACGGCGCGGCCGCTACTGACGCCCGGCGAAGTCATGCAGCTTGCGCCAGACGAATCAGTGGTGATGGTGTCCAGCGTCGCGCCGATCAAGGCCAAGAAGTTGCGCTACTACGCTGATGCCAATTTCAAGCAGCGGGTACTGCCGCCGCCTGCGCTAACGGCAGGCCGCTATGCCGATGTGCCGCCTGCACGTCCCGATGACTGGAGCGGTTTGGCGATCCCGGCCGTGCCTGCGGCACAGGCCACGGCATCTGCCGATGACCTGGGTGGCTCCGACGACGGCGGCCCCCGCCGTCAGCCCGAGCTGTCCGAAACCGTCGCCTACGACCCCGAACCCGATTACACGCCCAGCGACTTGGCGCTGCTCGATGACGACGACATGCCCCCGCTGCTTCCCGGCCAGTTCGACCCCGCCCTGCAACGCACGGCGCGGCTGGCATCTCTCGACCCCAACGACGGAATCGACATATGAGCCAATACCGATTGAACCTGTTCATCCAGCACGAGCACGCCAAGCGTCTGGACGAGCTGGCCGCGAAGAAAGGCGTGTCAAAGTCCAGCATCGTCGCCGCTGCCTTGGCGTCCTGGCTGTCACCCGATGCCGGCGACCAGCGTGAGGCCGCCATCGCCAAACGACTGGATCGCCTGTCGCGGCAGGCCGAGCGCCTGGAGCGTGACCAGAACATCCAGATCGAGACGCTGGCGCTATTCGTCCGCTACTACCTGACCGTCAGCACGCCGGTGCCGGAGGCCCATCAGGATGCGGCTCGCGCGCAGGGCAAGGCGCGCTTCGAGCAGTTCGTCGAACAGTTAGGCCGCCACCTGCTGCGTGGCCGCAGCCTGGTACGGGACGTGGTGGAAGAACTGCATCCCCAGGATCGTGAGTTCGAGATGCGCATGGATGACGCGGCCGCGATGGCCGCCGCCCATGAACGCACTGCGGAGCGTGCGTCATGAGTGCCGTTCCTCAAATCCCGCCCGAACCGCGCTCATCCGCTGCAGCATCCCAGGATCGCCGCATCCAGATGCTGCGCACGGCGATGGGGCCGGTGATCGCCGCTGCGCTGGAAGACCCGGACGTGGTGGAAGTGATGCTCAACCCCGACCGGACATTGTGGGTGGATCGGCTGTCGTCTGGCCGTGCGCCGCTCGGCGTCGAACTGCCCGAAGCCGATGGCGAACGCATCATCCGCCTGGTCGCCGCCCATGTCGGTGCGGAGGTGCATCGCGGCCAACCGCTCTTGACCGCCGAACTGCCTGAAACCGGCGAACGCTTCGAGGGCATCCTGCCGCCCGCCGCACCCGGCCCGGCCTTTGCGCTGCGCAAGCGTGCCGTGAGCATCATCGGTCTGGATCGCTATGTGGCTGATGGCATCCTGACCACTGGGCAGGCCGAGTTTCTGCGTCATGCCGTGCGCGAGCGGCACAACATCCTGATCGCCGGAGGCACCAGCACCGGCAAGACCACGCTGGCCAATGCCTTGCTGGCCGAGATCGCCGCCACCGGCGACCGCGTGCTGGTGCTCGAAGACACCATCGAACTGCAATGCGCGGCCCGCGACCATGTGCCGCTGCGCACCCGCGCCGGCGTCGTGTCCATGACCGAGCTGGTGCGGGCCACGATGCGCCTGCGGCCCGACCGCGTGATCGTCGGCGAAGTGCGCGGCGGCGAAGCGCTGGATCTGGTGAAGGTCTGGGGCACCGGCCACCCCGGCGGCATCGCCACCATTCATGCCGGCTCCGCGTTGGGCGCGCTGCTGCGCCTGGAGCAACTGATCCTCGAAGTGGCGGTGAATCCGCCCCGCGCCCTGATCGCCGAGGCGGTCAATGTCGTGATCCACATCGCAGGCCGCGGCCGCAAGCGCCACGTCGAAACCATTTCCCGCGTCGTCGGTTTCGACGGCGCGGGCTACCGCCTGGCGGATGCGCTGGAAGCGACGCTTCCCGAGCTGCCGCCGGTTCCTCTTACAGCCGCTGCCGCTACGCCTTCCTCGATCCCTGAACAACCTGGAGAACTGCCATGACGCACGTTGATGCTTTCCGTCTTTCTGTAAACCCGCTTTCCCCGCTGCCCATGCTGGCGCGTTTGCATCGCCTGGCCCGACCCGCAGGACAAGGGTTGCTGCTCGCGGTGTTGATGCTGTTGCTGGCGGGCACGGCGCAGGCCGCCGGTTCCTCAATGCCGTGGGAAGGCCCGCTGCAATCCATTCTCGAATCCATCCAGGGGCCGGTAGCCCGCATCGTCGCGGTGATCATCATCATCGCCACCGGCCTGGCGTTGGCCTTCGGCGATACCAGTGGCGGCTTTCGCAAGCTGATCCAGATCGTCTTCGGCCTGTCCATCGCCTTCGCGGCTTCGAGCTTCTTCCTGTCGTTCTTCAGCTTCTCCGGCGGGGCCGTCGTATGAGCACGGCCACCGATCTTCCGGGCTTTGAAGTGCCGCTGCATCGCTCGCTGACCGAGCCGATCCTGCTGGGCGGTGCGCCGCGCACCGTGGCGATTGCCAACGGCACGCTGGCCGCCGCCGTCGGGCTGGGCCTGCAACTGTGGATTCCCGGCGTGGTGCTCTGGATCGCCGGCCATTCGCTGGCGGTCTGGGGCGCGCGCGTCGATCCGCAGTTCATGCAGGTCTTCGCCCGGCACATCAAGCACAAGCCGCTGCTGGACGCATAGGGGAGTGCCGACATGCTGAACCTTGCCGAATACCGCCAGCGGCCCGCACTGCTGGCCGACTGGCTGCCCTGGGCCGGGCTGATCGGGCCGGGCGTCGTCTTGAACAAGGATGGCTCGTTCCAGCGCACGGCACATTTTCGCGGGCCGGATCTGAACAGCGCCACGCAAGGCGAGCTGATCGCCACGTCGGCACGCTTGAACAACGCACTGCGCCGCCTGGGGTCGGGCTGGGCCTTGTTCATCGAAGCCGAGCGCTGCGCAGCGGCGGGCTATCCACGTTCCGATTTCCCCGAGCCGTTGTCCTGGCTGGTGGAGGAAGAACGCCGTGCAGCCTTCGAGGAATCCGGCCACCACTACGAGAGCGCCTATCACCTGACGCTGGCCTACCTGCCACCAGAAGAATCCCGCGCCCGTGCCGCCAAGATGCTCTATGAGAATGCGCCGGGCGATGGCGTGGACTGGCAGGGTCGGCTGGAAGCCTTCGTGGCGGAAACGGATCGCGTGTTCGACCTGCTCGACGGCGTGATGCCGGAGATTGCCTGGCTCGATGACAGCCAGACACTGACTTACCTGCACGCCACGGTGTCCACGCGGCGCTACCGCGTCGGCGTACCCGAGGTGCCATTCCACATCGACGCATTGCTGGCCGACTCCGCGCTGGTCGGTGGTCTGGCACCCATGCTGGGCGATCAGCACCTGCGCGTGGTGTCGGTGCGAGGCTTTCCGACCTCGACTTGGCCGGGGATTTTGGACGACCTCAACCGCTTGGGCTTCGGCTATCGTTGGGCAACCCGGTTCCTTTGCCTCGACAAAGCCGAAGCGGAAAAAGAGCTTGGACGCCTGCGTCGCCAGTGGTTCGCCAAGCGCAAGAATGTCGTCGCGCTGTTGCGTGAAACGATCTTCCAGCAGGAAAGCCCGCTGGTCGATACCGACGCCAACAACAAGGCCGCCGATGCAGACGCCGCCTTGCAAGAACTGGGCAGCGATCAGGTGGCCTTCGGCTACCTGACGGCTACCGTGACAGTGCTCGACACCGACCCTGCCGTGGCCGACGAGAAGCTGCGCATGGTAGAGCGCGTCATTCAGGGGCGCGGCTTCGTCACCATCCCCGAAACCTTGAACGCGGTGGATGCCTGGCTGTCGTCCATTCCCGGTAACGCCTACGCGAATGTGCGCCAGCCCATCGTCTCGACGCTGAACCTGACGCACATGATGCCGCTGTCCGCCGTGTGGGCCGGGCCGGAGAAGAACGCGCATCTGGATGGCCCGCCGCTGATCGTCACCCGCACCGATGGCGCGACGCCGTTCCGGCTGGTGACGCACATCGGCGATGTGGGCCACACGCTGGTCGCCGGGCCAACCGGCATGGGCAAGTCGGTGCTGCTCGCCACGCTGGCAATGCAGTTTCGCCGCTATCCCGGCTCGCGCATCTTCGCCTTCGACATGGGCCGCTCGATGCGCGCCACCATCCTCGGGCTGGGCGGCGAGCATTACGACCTCGGCAATGACGGGGCGATTGCTTTTCAGCCATTGGCCCGCATCGACCAGGAGGGCTACCGCACCTGGGCCGCCGAATGGGTGGAAGGCCGCCTGTTGCATGAAGGTGTCGTCATTGGCCCGGACGAGAAGGCTGCGATCTGGTCGGCACTAGGCAGCTTGGCCGGTGCGCCAGCGGAGCAACGCACGCTGACGGGCCTGTCGGTACTGCTGCAATCAAACGCACTGCGCCAGGCGCTCGCACCCTATGTGCTGGGTGGTGCCCACGGCAAGCTGCTGGACGCCGATGCCGACCGACTGGGCTCCGGCAGCGTGCAGGGCTTCGAGATGGAAGAGCTGATGCACAGCAAGGCGGCGGTGCTGGCCGTGCTGGGCTACCTGTTCGCCCGCTTCGATGAACGCTTCGACGGCGCACCCACGCTGCTGATACTCGATGAAGCCTGGCTGTTCCTCGATGACCCGGTGTTTGCCGCCCGCATCCGGCAATGGTTGAAGACGCTGCGAAAGAAGAACGTGAGCGTCATCTTTGCCACCCAGTCGCTGGCCGACATCAAGGATTCGAGCATTGCCCCGGCAGTGATCGAAAGCTGCGCCAGTCGGATTTTTCTCCCTAACCCGCAGGCCACCGAGCCGCAGATTCGCACGATCTACGAAGGCTTTGGGCTGAACGCGCGCCAGATCGAGATCGTGGCGACCGCGCAGCCCAAGCGTGACTACTACTACCAATCGCGCCTGGGCAATCGCCTGTTCGACCTCGACCTGGGGCCAGCCACGCTGGCCTTTGCCGGGGCTTCCATCCCGCAAGACCAACGCGACATGGATCGCGTGCTGCTGGACGCCGGCACACCGGGATTTGCCGGCGCGTGGCTGCGCCATCGCGGCCTCGATTGGGCCGCCGACCTGCTGCCGTCCTCACCGGCAGCAGCGTCCTTCCTCGCTTCTCAACGACCGGAGGTTTCACCATGAAGACCCAGCCCCGTTTGCTGTCCGCCTCGCTCGCCGCCGTGCTGTCGGTGTCGCTGCTGGCCGTTCAGCCCGCATCCGCGCTGACAGTGTTCGACCCGTCGAACTTCGTGCAGAACACGCTGACCGCCGTGCGCACGCTGGAGCAGATCAACAACCAGATCAACCAGCTTCAGAACGAAGCCCAGATGCTGATGAACCAGGCGCGTAATCTGGCGAATCTGGACTTCAACATCGTCAATCGCTTGCGCTCGACGCTCGCCACGACCGAGCGCTTGATCGCCGAGGCGCGCGGTCTGGCCTATGACGTGCAGAGCATGGATGCCACCTTCGCCCGGCTGTACCCGGAGCAGTACGCCGCGACCGTGAGCGGCGACCAGATGCTACGCGACGCGCAGGAGCGCTGGAAGAACACCTTGAATGGTCTGCATACCGCGATGCGGATGCAGGCCCAGGTGTCGCAGAACCTGGCCCAAGACGAAAGCGCACTGTCCGATCTGGTCAGCCAGAGTCAGTCAGCAACCGGCGCGCTGCAAGCCATGCAGGCGACCAACCAGCTTCTGGCCCTGCAGACCAAGCAGTCGATCCAGGCGCAGCAGCTCCAGATCACGCAGGAACGCGCCGCCGCGCTGGAACTGGCACGCCAAGCAGCGGCTGTCGAACGTGGCCGGGAAGTAACGCGCCGTTTCCTGGGTGATGGCACGCCCTACACGCCGCAGCGCGTGGATTTCTACGGCAACTGACGGGAGACGGCCATGCGATGCGCTTTCTTGCTGCTGCCCGTGCTGCTGGTCGCTTGCGGCCAGCAGCCGACCGAAGACCTAGCCGCTGCCCTGGCCGCCGATCCTGTGCGGTTCAAGGCATTGCATGCGCAGTGTGCCGCCGACAGGACGGCCGCAGACGAGGACGCCTGCCTGGCCGCGGCCGATGCTTTCCGGCTGCGCTTCTTCGCCGGTGAAACCGGGCCTGACGAGTTCCGCACGCTGGCCGATCTGCCGCCGATCCAGCCGAGCTTCGACACGCCCTCCAGTAACCAGGACGCCATGCCCTTCGAGGGGGACGTGCCATGAACGACGTGACAGTGATCGACCGATTTCTCGCTACCTTCTCGCGCTACATCGACTCGGGCTTCGGGCTGCTGCAGGGCGAAGTGGCATTCCTGACCGCCACGCTGATCGTCATCGACATGACGATTGCCGGGCTGTACTGGGCGATGAGCCACGCCACCGGCCAGGGCGATGACGTGATCGCCAAGTTGCTGCGCAAGGTGCTCTACGTCGGTGCCTTCGCGTACATCATCAACAACTTCAACTGGCTGGCCAGCATCGTCTTCCGCTCGTTCGCGGGCCTGGGCCTGACAGCCAGCGGCTCGACGATGAGCATGGGCGAATTCCTACAACCGGGGCGACTGGCGAAGACCGGCATCGACGCGGCGGCGCCGATCCTTGAGCAGATCAGCGACATGGCGGGCTTTCCCGAAGTGTTCGTCAACATGATGCCCATCGTGGTCATGTTCCTGGCTTGGACGGTGGTGATCCTGTGCTTCTTCGTGCTGGCGATTCAGCTCTTCATCACGCTGACCGAGTTCAAGCTGACCACGCTCGCGGGCTTCGTGTTGGTGCCGTTTGCGCTGTGGAACAAGACCAGCTTTCTCGCCGAAAAGGTGCTGGGCAACGTGGTGTCATCGGGCATCAAGGTGTTGGTGCTGGCCGTCATCGTCGGCATTGGATCGGGCCTGTTCGCCGAGTTCCAGGTGCAACCAGCCGAGCCGTCCATCGACCATGCCGTGGTCATCATGCTGGCCTCATTGACGCTGCTGGCATTGGGGATCTTCGGCCCTGGTATTGCCACCGGGCTGGTATCCGGCGCACCGCAGCTTGGTGCCGGCGCGATGGCTGGTGCCGCCGTTGGTACCGCAGGTGCGGCGGTTGCCGTAGGTGCCGCCGCCACCGGCGTGGGCGGTGCGGTGATGGCCGGGGCGCGCATGGCACCGGCTGCCGCCAAGCTCGCCGGGGCTGGCGCACGGGCCACGACCTCGGCGGCTGGCAGCGCGAAGTCGGCTTTCCAGTCCGGTTCTGCCGCTGCGGGCGGCGGGGCCAAGGGTGCAGTGGCAGGGCTGGGCAGTGTTGCCAAGGGCGGCGCACAGACGGCAGGCCAACGCGCCGGTGCTGGCATCAAGGCAGCGGCAGCCAAGGCGGCCGCGCCATTCAAAGCAGGCTGGCAAGGCTCTGGTGCCGATGGCGGCTCAGGCGGCGGCACTGCTGGGCCAGCCGCCGCAGGCGATGCCGCTGGCAACACGGCCAACGCGCAGAAGCAGGAACAACCCGGCTGGGCCAAGCGCCTGCAACGCCGCCAACAACTCACCCAGGCCACCACCACTGCCGCGCACACGCTGCGCGGTGGTGACGGCGGCGGTTCGGGCCAAGGCCCGAGCCTGCGGGATTCCGATAGCTGACTTTCAAGGAGAACTCCATGCGATTCAAACGACCGCAGGTGCGTTATGCCGATACGCCACAGCCTGCCACCCCGTATCAAGCCGCCGCCCAGGTGTGGGACGAGCGCATCGGCTCGGCCCGCGTGCAGGCCAAGAACTGGCGGCTGATGGCCTTCGGCTGCCTGGTGCTCGCGCTACTGATGGCCGGCGGCCTGGTGTGGCGCTCGGCCCAGTCCATCGTTACGCCCTATGTCATCGAGGTCGATCAGTCCGGCCAGGTGCGCACCGTGGGCGAAGCGGCCACGCCGTACCGGCCCTCCGATGCGCAGACCGCGCACCACATCGCGCGCTTCGTGACGCTGGTGCGCTCGCTGTCCATCGACCCCATCGTCGTGCGCCAGAACTGGCTGGATGCCTACGACTACACCACCGACCGGGGCGCGGCGGTGCTCAACGACTACGCCCGCACCAATGACCCGTTCGCCCGCATCGGCAAGGAGTCGGTGACGGTGCAGATCACCAGCGTGGTTCGCGCCAGTGATGCGTCGTTCAACGTGCGCTGGACGGAACGCCGCTACGTCAATGGCGCGGCTGCCGGGCTGGAGCGATGGACGGCGGTGGTGTCCATCGTGCAGCAGACCCCGCGCACCGAAGAACGCCTGCGCCGCAACCCGCTGGGCATCTACGTCAATGGCCTGTCGTGGAGCCGTGAACTGGATTCGTCTGAAGGAGTGAAGCCATGAATGTGCCTTTCCGTTTTTACGCTTTGCCGCTTGTCGTGCTGGCCTTGGCCGGCTGCGCCACGCAGGGCAAACCCCCGCCAGTGATTTCCTTGGATGAGCCGGTACAGGCGGAGCCTTTGCCGGAAATGCCTGTGCCGATCGAGGTGGTCACTATTGCAGAGCCACTGCCATTGCCTGAGCAGTTGAAGCCAGTGCCGGAGGAAAAGGATGCGAAGCCTGCGCCTGAACCGGCTGATGAGACGGTACGTGTCTCGAAAGCCAATGCCGAGGCACGGGTGGCTCCGACGCGCGAAGGCTATGTCAATGCGATCCAGGTCTGGCCGTATAGCGATGGCGCGCTGTACCAGGTCTATGCGTCAGTAGGTCGCGTGACGGTGATCGCGCTCCAGCCTGGCGAGGAACTGGTGACGGTCGCTGCGGGCGATACCGTGCGCTGGATCGTCGGTGACACCTCCAGCGGCAGCGGGGCCGATCTGCGCGTCAATGTGCTGGTCAAGCCTATCCGTTCCAGCTTGAAGACCAATCTGGTCATTACCACCAGCCGCAGGACGTACCTGCTGGAACTGACTTCGACCGACAAGGCATGGATGGCGTCGGTGTCCTGGGACTACCCGAAAGACCGAATGCTGGCCTTGCGGCGCCAAGCCCAAGCCGCCAACGCTGCCGCGCCGGTCGATGCAGGCTTGTCGCTGGATAACATCCGCTTTCGCTATGCAATCAGCGGCAGCAATCCATCGTGGAAACCGCTGCGCGCTTTTGATGATGGCGAGAAGGTCTATATCCAGTTCCCGGCAGGCATCGCCCAGGGCGAGCTGCCGCCGCTGTTCGTCATCGGCGCACAGGGCGACGGGCAACTGGTGAACTATCGCTTCCGCTCGCCGTACTACATCGTGGATCGCCTGTTCGGTGCAGCAGAACTGCGCCTGGGGGCCGACAAGGGCGATATGGTGCGCATCGAGCGCGCGGATGGCATCGTCGGGAGGAACTGAGCATGAGCCAGGACGACACTCCCGACCTTGCCACGCCGCAGGCGGACAAGATGGCACCCGAGGCGGTGGCGCTGCGCGCTCAACCGCGACCGGTCACGCGCCTGAACCGGCGCACGCTGGCGATCCTCGCCGGCGGCCTGTCGGTTGGCGTGATGGGCGCGCTGATCTGGTCACTGCAACCGCAGCAACGCGGCGCGGGCGAATCCACGGAGCTGTACAACGTGGATCGCGTCTCGCGCTCCGAAGGACTGGATGCGTTGCCAACGGATTATTCCAAGCTGCCAGCGCTGCCGCCCGACGTGCCGGAGCTGGGGCCTCCTTTACCCGGCGACCTGGGGCCAGCCATCGTCAATTCGCAGCAGCCGGTCGCCGCCACCTATGCCGCGTCGGGCTACGACCCCAACGATGCGCTGCGCAAGGAGGCAGAAGCGGCTGCGGCTTCATCGGTGTTCTTCCGCACTGGTTCCCCGCAAGCAGCGCCTGTGGCGCAGTCGCAGGTCGCTGCCGCACCAGGCTTCGCTGCCAATGCCGCTTTCGACCCGCTGGCCGCTGGCCCGGCCTCGACGGCGGCCCAGCCTGCTGATCCGACTGCCGCGCAGAACCGGCAAGACCAGAAAGAGGCGTTCCTAAAAGGTGGTTCCACGGAAACCCGTAATTCCGGCAATCTGACCCTGCCGGCTTCGCAGTATCAGGTCATGTCCGGAACGGTGGTCGCTGGGGCGCTGGTGACGGGCATCAAGTCGGACTTGCCGGGCGACGTGATCGCCACGGTGACGGAGCCGATCTACGACACGGCCACCGGCAAGTTCCTGCTGATCCCACAGGGTTCGCGCATCCTGGGCAAGTACAACAGCCAAGTCAGCTACGGCCAGAGTCGCGTGCAGGTGGTGTGGAACCGCATCATCCTGCCGGACACGTCTTCGCTCACGCTCGACAACCTGATCGGCACCGACCCGGCAGGCTATGCCGGTCTGGAGGACGACGTGGACTGGCATTGGGATCGGATCTTTGCAGGTGCCGTGCTGACCACGCTGCTGGGTGTCGGTGCCGAACTGGCTGCACCTGAGAACCGCCAGGACGGCGATCGCGTCATCATCGCCGGGCGCGACAGCCTGCAGGACACCGTGAACCAGGTCGGCCAGGAAGTGACCCGGCGCAATCTCAACATCCAACCCACGCTGGCCAGCCGCCCCGGCTTGCCGGTGCGCATCATCGTCAACCGCGATCTGGTGCTACGGCCTTATCAGCCGCTGTTCTTCAACAAGGGGACTTCTCGATGAGCACGACCAAGAAACTGCGGCTGGGGCCGCTACCCAAGACCGAAAGCGTCAAGCTGACCTTCGCTTGCCCGGCCAGCTTGAAAGCCGATCTCGACCGCTATGCCGCGCTGCACGCGCAGGCGTATGGCGAGGCGGTCGATGCCTCGACGCTGATCCCGCACATGCTGGAGGCGTTCATGGCGGGGGATCGGGGATTCAGGAAAGGAAACGGCAGCAAGGCCGTGCCACCGAAGCCAAGCTGAAGATGCACTGGAAGCAGACTGACCATCCCTCGAACGCGCAGCCCAACGCTGCGCGTTCTCCGTTCTGGATAGGCTGCGAGGGAATCGGCTAAGATGACTGAACAAGCCTGCCAGCCATTGGCAATCTCCATCGCTGCAACGCGACTCGACTCTCTTTCTCCAGGCTCTTATGTGGCTCCCAGCCCACAATGCCGCATCCTCTGCGAACGGCATGAAACAGAGCTAACCTATTGCCCCATATATGGTTTCAAGCTTCGCGTGATTTCAACACAATGCTTGACGCCAGCCATTTTTTATGGCGATTTACCGGGCAAATGAAGCCTGCGAGCACCCATTCCCCCCTGGCATAATCACTATCACTGCAAATTGATTCAAAAGATGTCGGACAGCGCTTTAATCTGCGCTCACTCCTACCCATTCAGTTCGACGAGACTCAAGATGAATCAACCGAATCAGGCCACTCATGGCGCCGCGACGATGACCAAGGGCATGGTGCTGTTGTTCGCCTTTTGTTGCGGCGCGATCGTAGCCAACATCTACTATGCGCAGCCGATTATCGGCCTGATCGCGCCGGACATCGGCCTGACCAGCACCATGGCCAGCCTGATCGTTTCGTTGACGCAAATTGGCTACGCGCTGGGTCTGTTCTTCCTTGTACCGCTGGGCGACCTGCTGGAAAACCGCCGGCTGATGATCATCACCACCGTGGTCGCGATTGCCAGCCTGCTCGGCGCGGCGTTCACCGATCAGCCCAACGTGTTCTTGTTGATTTCGTTGCTGGTGGGTTTCAGTTCGGTGTCGGTGCAGATCCTGATCCCCCTGGCGGCACACCTGACCCCGGAAGAATCCAGGGGCCGCGTGGTCGGCGGGATCATGGGCGGTTTGCTTCTCGGCATCCTGTTGGCGCGGCCGGTGTCCAGTGTGATCGCCGACCACTTCGGCTGGCGTGCCATGTTCATGATTGCAGCGGGCTTGATGGCTGCGATCAGCATCGTGCTGGCGCTGACGATTCCCAAACGCCAACCCGACCATAACGCCACTTACGGCCAGTTGCTGGGTTCCCTGTGGACGCTGCTACGCCAGCAACCGGTGCTGCGTCAGCGCGCGTTCTATCAGGGTTGCATGTTTGCCTCATTCAGCCTGTTCTGGACCGCTGTTCCGCTGGAACTGGCGCGCAATCATGGCCTGTCGCAAACCGAAATTGCGATCTTCGCCCTGGTCGGCGCCATCGGTGCCATCGCCGCGCCCATCGCCGGCCGCCTCGCCGATGCCGGCCATACCCGCATGGCATCGCTGCTGGCCCTGCTGTTTGCCAGCCTGAGTTTCCTGCCGGCGTTCATCCATCCGCTCTACAGCGTTATCGGCCTTGCGGTCACCGGGGTAGTCCTCGATTTTTGTGTGCAGATGAACATGGTCCTCGGCCAACGCGCGGTCTACGCCCTTGATGCCAAGAGCCGTGGTCGCCTGAATGCCCTGTACATGACCAGCATTTTCATCGGCGGCGCGTTCGGTTCATCGATTGCCAGCGCGGTGTATGAACACGGTGGCTGGTTGTGGATCGTGATTGTCGGCAGCGCTTTTCCGTTACTGGCGCTGGTGCGGTTCCTGAGTGTTTCCGAGAAGCGTTCGCTCGCTGCTGCTTGATATCGCGCTAAAAGCTTCGCGGGCAAGCTGACTTGCCCGCAAAGGTGGTGATACAGACTCAATGCCGAACCAGCTTCTCCATCGCCGCATCCGCCAGAAAGGACGAGCGGCTTTTGACGTTGTGCTCGCGCACATACCGGTCGATCCGTTGAATCACATAGCCCGGCAGCGTGACGTTGACCTTTTCGGTCTTGCCCATGTACGGCGCGATGTCCAGTTCCAGCATGCCCCATCCCATGTCAGCAAAATCCGGGTTGCCGCGATGCTCGGCCGCCGAGGTCGGCATGGGAATGGGCGCACCGTCAGCCGCTATTTCCTGAAGCATGATGTGGGCAATTTCGATCGCCGCGTTATAAGCGTCCTCAAAGGTATCCCCAGCCGTCACCGCGCCGGGAATGTCAGGGATCTGAATACCGATGGCGGTTTTCTCGTCGCCCCACTCGATACAGATTGGATATTGCATCTATGGATCTCCTGCGTAACTGGCTTGCGGGCACAACAGCCCGGCTCGCCTCCTGATACTTTTGACCGTTCCGATCGGTAGATCCTTTTTTGGATGAGGAACGGGAATCGTGTAGGGGTTGTAACGATGAGTGAAAAGGTGATGACTACCCGTGATTCGATCCAGTACCCAACCCGCCTCTTCCAATTCCTTGATCAAAAGCCTGCTTTGCACCACGCGCCTCCTTGCTCGGGCTTAGACAAAAGTAACCCTAGAGTTATATTTATTCAAGCACGGAATTCAGCCGCGTGAACTGCAGTTGTTTTACAGAGTGTGATTGGAAGGCGCTCGAAGGCCGATCGGATTACCTGTCGAGGCAAGCAAGCAGGCGCTGCACCGATTGCTCCAGCGGCCCGGAATTATCAATCACCTGCAGTGATGAGTCAGTGCCAGCATCGGCTCTGAACCGGGCATTGCGTGCCAGGCGCTGTTCGATGTCGGCGGCAGATTCCCGCCCGCGCGCCAGCAGACGCTGGCGCAATACTGCGTCATCCACCGTCAGCAACAGGACCAGCGCATTCGGATAGCGCAGTCGGGTGGCCGACAGATGACCACGGGAGCCATTCACCAGCACGTCTTGCCCCGCCGCCAGCCAATCGTCTATTTCAAGGGGGATGCCATAAGCGAGGCCATTGGCGTGCCAGCTCAGGGCGAACTCACCCTGCGCCTCCATATCGGCGAATTGTTGCGCGCTGACGCCGTGGGCCGCTTCGCCCACGGCTTCCGCCGAGCGCGTGATGACTCGCCGCACGATACGACAATTGCGTTGCGCCAATTGTGACCGCGCGGCATCCAGCAGGCTGTCCTTGCCCGAACCTGAGGGTCCGATGAGATAGATCAACCTGCCCGACATCGATAAAACCTCTTGGCTGTCCCAAGCCTGTTCAGCCCGGAATTAATTCGGCGACCATAACAAAAAGGCGACCCGAAGGTCGCCTTGTTTTGCCTGGGCAGTCACTGCCCGAATTTGCGTCCCAACCCTCCCGGAACACCCTGAATATCCGTGTCTTCCCACGGCCCGTTCGGGCTGATCGAGCGGCTCCAGCCGTTGTTCCAGCGGTAATACGTGCGCTGGCGGTAGAAGGTGTTGGTCTGGTCGTCCAGCACGTATACGCCGAGTTTGGCGTCCCAATGGCTGTTGCCACCGGGTGGCGGGGCGAAGCTGGCGGAGGTGCGCGGCACCGGTTTAGCAGGCTTCGCCGGGATGCTTGGCTTGCTCGGCGTCGGTGAGGTGGACGGCGTCGGGCTCGGCTGCGACGGCGGGATCGGCGGCAGCGGCGTTCGCGTCGGCTCTGGTCGTTGGACCGCGCACGCGCTTAAGCCCAGGACCATGATACTGAGCAGGGTGATACGAGCGATGGCCGTCATGAAGGCTTCCTGTTATTTGTCCGGGCTGTCAATTGTCAGTTTTTGCGGTGCGGTGGTGCTGCTGGCCAAGGGTTGGCTGCGACCGATCCACTCGCCGGCAGTCGGTTGGCCGGCGCGGGAAATGCGCGCAACCAGTTGGACTTCAGGGAAGTTCGACAGTTTCAATTGCGGCATCATCGCATCGGCATCACCCAGCTCGACAGTCGCCGGCAGGTCGGCCACGGTCAGGCGTTTCGCGGCGAGCGGCGCCGGTGGGCCGGACGTGGCGCGGGCAAAGATGAACACGCTGTCGCCGGGCTGGACTTTGGCCTTGAGCTCGGGGGCGAGGTCGACACTGACCTTGAGCAGCGCCGCAGCCTTGGCCACCGGCGCTTCGGCCACCTTGCCGCCACTGGCGAGCAGTTTCTCGCTGGCGCGGGTGATTCCGCCCTGCAGCGCGGCGCGGGAATTATCCTCCGGCGGCAATTGCGCCAGCAGACGATTCCAGTAATCGATGGCGTCCTGATAACGCTCGCTCTCAAACGCGGCGATGCCCAGCAGGCCGAGGCTGGTCACTTCCTTCGGATCGGCCTTCAACGCTTCGTCGGTCAGCGCCTGAACCTTGTCCGACCATTTTTTACCATCGGCAAAGTATTGCGCCTGCGCCCACTGCCCGAGCAATTCAGGCTGACGCCCGGCAAGCGCCACAGTGCGCTCGAAAATCTTCGCCGCGTCGGCCGGACGATCCTGAGCCATATAGGTGCGACCGAGGAAGTACAGGCCTTCCGCCGAGTCTGGCTGAGCCTCGACCGCGCGCTCCAGGCGCTGGGTCATCTCTTCCATCGATTGTGGAGCCTGGGCGAATTCGCGGGTCAGCTCGACCTTGTCGCTGGCACCGAAATGCAGGTAAAGCCCAAGCCCGACCACCGGCACCAGAATCGCCGCCAGCAACGGCCACGGTTTGCCCAGACGCGACACGCGTGGCGCTTCGACGCCCTCGGTATCTGCGAGCAGTTCGCGCGCCGCTTCGGCGCGACCGGTGTCCACTTGCGCGGTATCGAGCACGCCCTCTTCCTGCTGTGTCTGCAACTCGGCAACGCGCTCCTGATACAGCGCGACGTTGAGGGCCGTGCGATCCTCTTCAAGTTGCGCACGACGGCCGCGCAGAACCGGAATCAGCAGAAAACTCAGGGCAACCAGAAGCAGCAAGCCTGCAGCGAGCCAGAAATCAATCATTCTTGGTTTTATCCAACAGGTGGTCGAGGCGCTCGCGCTCCTCGGCAGAAAGCGAGTCCGGGGTGTCGGAACGTTGCACGCGGCGACGACGGACAATCACGGCAATGATGACAAACCCGCCCAGCAACAGAGCGGCGGGGCCGAACCAGAGGAACGCGGTTTTGGCGTTCAGCGCGGGCTTGTAGCGGACGAAATCACCGTAGCGGTCGACCATGAAATCAATGATCTGCTGGTTGGATTTACCCTCACCCAGCATACGAAAAATCTCTCTGCGCAGGTCGGTTGCGATCGGCGCATTGGAATCGGCGATGTCCTGATTCTGGCATTTCGGGCAGCGCAGCTCTTTGGTCAGCTCGCGGAATCGTTCACGATCACTCTCTCTGGCGAACTCATACGTATCGATGGCCGCGTGGGCCATGCCGGCCATGCTCAAGCCCAAAACAACAGCGGCAATCCAGCGCTTCATGGCTTGGCCTCATCGACCAGCGCCTGATATTTACCGGCGAGCTTTTCACGCCAGACCTGTTCGTCAATTACGCCGACAAATTTGTCGCGGATAACGCCTTTGGCGTCGATGAAGAAGGTTTCCGGAGCGCCGTAAACACCGAGGTTCAAGCCCAACGTGCCTTCGTCATCGCGAATATCCAGCTGATACGGGTTATGGAATTCAGCCAGCCACTTCAAGGCATCGGCGTTGACGTCCTTGTAGTTGATGCCGTAAATCACCACGCCCTGCTCGGCCAGTTTGTTCAGCACCGGATGCTCGACCCGGCAGGAAATGCACCAGGTGCCCCAGACATTGACCAGCGCCGGTTTGCCGACAATATCGGCGCGGGTCAGGGTTTTGTCGCCCTGCACCGCTGGCAGGGAAAATTCCGGGAATGGTTTGTTGATCATCGCCGAGGGCAACTCGGCCGGATTCAGGTACAAACCGCGATACAGAAAAACCGCGACCAGCAGAAAAATGGCCAGCGGCAACAGCATCAACCAGCGCTTCATGCAGTGGCTCCTGTCATGCCCAGTGCTTCACGCACGCGGCTTTTCACTTTGACCCGATAACGCCGATCCATTGCCGCGATCAAGCCGCCTAGGCCGGTGAGCAAGCCGCCGAACCAGATCCAGCGCACGAACGGTTTGACGTGAACGCGCACGGCCCAGGCCCCGTCGCCCAGAGGTTCACCCAGCGCAACATAGAGGTCACGGGTGAAACCGGCGTCGATCCCGGCTTCGGTCATCACCGAATTCTGCACGGTGTACAAACGCTTTTCCGGATGCAGCACGCTGATTTCCTTGCCGTCGCGGATCACCCGAACCGTGCCTTTGTCGGACGTGAAGTTCGGGCCTTCGAAGTGCTTGGCGCCTTCGAACACAAACTGATATCCGCCCAGGTCCATCGACTCGCCCGGCGCCAGGCGCAGATCGCGCTCGGCACTGTTCTGACTCGACAACACCACGCCGAGCGCGCACACGGCGATGCCGAGGTGAGCAGTCTGCATGCCCCAATAACTGCGGGTCAGCGTAGGCAAGCCCTTGATCAGACCTTTATGGCGCGTCTTGTCGAAGATATCGCGCACGCCGGCGAGCAACACCCAGGCAGCGAGCATGAAGGTTGCAATGACCGCCCAGTTGAAATCGCCGTACACGATACCTGCGACCACCGCCAAGGCGGCGCTGCCGAGCAACACCGGCGTCAGCATGCCGACCAGCCATTTGACCGGCGTGTCTTTCCAGCGCACCAGCATGCCGACCGCCATGACCATCATCAGCAACGCCATCAACGGAATGAACAGCGCGTTGAAATACGGCGGGCCAACCGACAGC
>NZ_JMCL01000150.1 GCF_000690905.1 Pseudomonas sp. Ant30-3
ACGAAGATTTAGAAGACGCCATCGCTGGCAAGCCAGGCTCCTACAGGATTGAGGGCATGCTCCCGAGCGTCGCCACGCCACAAAATCCCGTAGGAGCCGGCTTGCTGGCGATGGCGATTTCGAAGACGCCGTCGCTGGCAAGCCAGGCTCCTACAGGATTGAGGGCATGCTCCCGAGCGTCGCCACGCCACAAAATCCCGTAGGAGCCGGCTTGCTGGCGATGGCGATTTCGAAGACGCCATCGCTGGCAAGCCAGGCTCCCACAGGATTGAGGGCATGCTCCCGAGCGTCGCCACGCCACAAAATCCCGTAGGAGCCGGCTTGCTGGCGATGGCGATTTCGAAGACGCCGTCGCTGGCAAGCCAGGCTCCTACAGGATTGAGGGCATGCTCCCGAGCTTCGCCACGCCACAAAATCCCGTAGGAGCCGGCTTGCTGGCGATGGCGATCTCGAAGACGCCATCGCTGGCAAGCCAGGCTCCCACAGGATTGAGGGCATGCTCCCGAGCGTCGCCACGCCACAAATCCCGTAGGAGCCGGCTTGCTGGCGATGGCGATTTCGAAGACGCCATCGCTGGCAAGCCAGGCTCCTACAAAGTGCGTCAGCCTTGGAGAAATGCCAGCAGATCGGCGTTGAGCTGGTCCTTGTGGGTATCGGTCAAACCATGCGGGGCGCCTGGGTAGACTTTCAACGTGGACCCCTTCACCAGTCTTGCCGAAGCGATGCCGGCGGCTTCGATCGGCACCACTTGATCGGCGTCACCGTGCACCACCAGCGTCGGCACATCGAACTTCTTCAAGTCTTCGGTGAAATCGGTTTCGGAGAAGGCCTTGATGCAGTCATAAGCGTTCTTGTGGCCGGAGGTCATGCCCTGCATCCAGAACCAGTCGATCATGCCTTGCGAAGGCTTGGCGTCGGGTTTGTTGAAGCCAAAAAACGGACCGCTGGCCAAGTCGATGTACAGCTGCGAACGGTCCTTCAGCGACGCCTCACGAATGCCGTCAAAGACTTCAATCGGCAAACCGCCCGGGTTGGCTTCGGTCTTGAGCATCAGCGGCGGCACCGAGGAAATCAGCCCGGCCTTGGCCACGCGTGCAGTGCCGTGGCGACCGATATAGCGCGCCACTTCGCCGCCGCCGGTTGAGAAGCCGAACAGCACGGCGCCCTTGAGATCGAGCAGTTCGATCAACTGCGCGAGGTCGTCGGCGTAGGTGTCCATGTCATTGCCGGCCCACGGTTGGCTGGAGCGTCCATGGCCACGGCGGTCGTGGGCGATGACCCGATAACCTTTGGACGCCAGGAAAATCATCTGCGATTCCCAGCTGTCGGCGTTCAGTGGCCAGCCGTGGCTGAACACCACGGGCTGACCGCTGCCCCAGTCTTTGTAGTAAATTTCGGTATCGTCTCGGGTGGTAAACGTGCTCATGCGGTGTCTCCCTGGCGAATGTGAGGCGCGGACCGCTACTGCGTGACATCGTGCGGCTGTCTACCCGGAGTGTCGGGCGTAGCCACTTGGCGAGACGAGTTAAACGTTGTTAATTGTCGATTGCGCTCCTGGAAAAACCTGAGGAATATGCCGCTAAACCGCGAATTAGACGGATGCAAGCAGGAGTGACACGTTGACCCTTTCCCCCGCCCCGGCCATCCATTTCGGCCCCTACCGGATTTACCCGGCTCAACGCCTTGTGATGGAAGCCGACCAGCCGCTGCGCCTGGGTCGCCGCGCCATGGACATTCTGTTGATCCTGCTGGCGCACGCTGGAAGTGTGGTGAGCAAACAGGAACTGATCGCCGGGGTCTGGCCCGACAGCGTGGTCGAAGACATCAACCTGCGCGTGCACATGGCGGCGTTGCGTAAAGCCCTCGGCGACGGTCAGGCTGGCCAGCGCTACATCATCACCGTGGCGCAGCGCGGCTACAGCTTCGTCGCGCCCTACTCCGTCGAGCACATCGAGCAACAGCCGGAAGGCGCAGCTGCCCGTTCAAATGCTCACAATCTGCCGGTGCGCCGCACACGCATGATCGGCCGTGAAGGCCTGATCGACAGCCTCGTCGTGCAGCTCTCACGGCAGCGTTTCATAACCCTGGTCGGGCCCGGCGGCATTGGCAAAACCACCGTGGCGCTGCGCGTTGCCGAACAGTTGATCGGCCATTACCGGGACGGCATTCGCCTGCTGGATCTCACGCCGATCAACGACCCTTCGATGATCACTGCGCACCTGGCAACCCTGCTCGAGCTGTCCCTGCACGAAGTCGAACTGCCGGGCAGCCTGGCGAACGCGCTGCGCGAACGACACATGCTGCTGGTGATCGATAATTGCGAGCACCTGATCGACGCCATTGCGCTGCTCAGCGAAAGCATCCTGCGTGCTGCTCCGCACGTGCACATCCTGGCGACCAGCCGCGAGAGTTTGCGGGCCGAGGGGGAATTTGTGCAGCGTCTCGATTCGCTGGATTGCCCGCCGCCGATTGCCGTGCCGGACCGCGCTCACGCCCTGAAATTTCCAGCCCTGCAATTGTTTGTCGAACGCGCCATGGCCAGCCATGAAAGTTTTGAACTGACCGACGACGCACTGCCCCATGCCATCGAAATCTGCCGTCGCCTGGATGGCATCCCGCTAGCGCTGGAACTGGCCGCCGCACAAGTCGGCAGCCTCGGAATGCACGCTGTGCTGGCGCAGCTGCAAGGTTGTTTCCGACTGCCCCCTCACGGCACTCAAACCGCGCTGGGTCGCCACCAGACGTTGCGCGCCACGCTCGACTGGAGCTTCGCCCTGCTCACCACCTGCGAGCAGACCTGTTTGCGCCGCCTGGGGGTGTTCAACGCGGGATTCACGCTGGAGTCCGCTGCGGCCGTGATCATCGGCGAGCACATCGAACCGGGTGAAGTGCTTGGCTCAATCACGCAACTGGTGGCCAAGTCGCTGCTGAACGTGGAAGTCGGCGATGAACACGTGTTCTATCGCCTGCTCGACACCACGCGCCGCTACGCCGTGGAGAAACTCGAACAGAGCGCCGAGCTGGACGCCACCCGCCAACGTCACGCTGAGCGCTGCCTGATGTTGATGCAACAGGCGCAACTCAACTGGGAGCTTATTGCTACAGCGGTCTGGATCGAGCGCTACGCCCGAAGCCTTGAGGACATTCGCTCGGCTCTCGACTGGGGCTTGAATGGAGACGGTCCGCAGACACTGGCGATCCAGCTGACCGCGACATCGGCCCCCCTGTGGCAGGAACTGTCGCTGCTCAAGGAACACGGCGGTTACGTGCGCAAGGCACTGGCGTTGCTTGAGGCATCACCGACACCCTGCCCTCAACTGCAAATGGTCCTGAAGCTGGCGCTGGGCAGTTCCTGCTACCACTCCCAGGGCGGCACCGCAGAGACCATCGAAGCTTTCGCCAGCGCCAGATCCCTGGCCCGACAATGCGATGACGTGGCCGGTCAACTGCGTGCGCTGTCCGGCCACATGGCGGTGAACCTGAGCTGCGCCAATTACCAGATGGCCCTCGAACAGAGCGAGCAATTCGACCGATTGGGACTGCCGGACGATGCGCTGTTGTCGCTCAGCACGCAGCGACTTCGCGTCTTGGCATTGCACTTTTCCGGTGATCAAATGCTCGCACGGGCGGATGCCGACCAGGTCCTCCAGCGCATGGCCCAAAGCGGCCACCTTAACCGCTTCACTCACGGGTTCGGCGTGCAATACGATCAGAGCGTTGCAGCGCTGACGATTCTGGCGCGCATTCTCTGGCTGCAAGGCCAACCGGAAAAGGCCTGGCGCACCGCTCGCCAGGCGCTGGACATCGCGATTCAGATCGACCATGGCACGTCCATCTGCTACACCCTGGCGATGGCCGGCTGCCTGATCGCGCACTACAACGGCGACACGCAAACCGCTCGCGAGCTGCTGCGTCTCCTGCTCGAACAAGCGCAGAAACACTCGGTGCTGCTGTTCTATACCTGGGGGCGCCAGTATGCGCAGGTGATCGACCACGCCGGTGTGCAGGCGCCGCTGAGGCCAGGTGTCGGGCTGATCAAGGACTTGATGATCACGCTCGACACCGCGTTCGTCGACGATGATTTATTGCAACGAGCGGACGCCGGCACGGCAGGCTGGAGTACTGCGGAAATCCTCCGTGCCAAGGCGCAGGCGTTGCTGGTGGATGATTGCCCACGCAACGCCGAAACCGCCGAAGCCGTGCTGATCCGGGCATTGAGCGTAGCCAGGCATCAGGGCGCGCTGGCGTGGGAGCTGCGCAGCGCGACGTCGCTTGCATGGCTTTGGCAGCATCAGGGCCGGCACTCGCAAGCTCACTCAGTGCTCGCACCGATTTACGGCCGCTTCACCGAAGGCTTTGCCACCCCGGACGTGATCAAAGCCCGACAGCTACTCGACGGGTTGCAGGGCCATCTGTCGGTTTGAGCGCCAGCGCACTTGGCTGATGTAGCGGGCATGACGCCTTTCGAAGACGCGCGATGCGCCGCTGTGTTCTAGCTTTTCCAGCGCATAGGTGCGGGTGGTGTTCAGGAGCCGGTAGCGAGTCAGGCCACTGCCCTGCTCCAGTGACAGCAACGACTGGCGCGCCAGACTTTCCATCGCATCCAGCAGTCGACTCGGCGGCAGCACCGCGCAACTGACCACGCCGATCGCGACGTCGGGGGTGAAGGCTAATTTGAACACTGCCAACCGTTGCAGCACGGTTTGCTCAAGTTCACTCAGCTGTTCATAGCTCCAGTCCAGTGTGGCTTTGAGCGTCTGGTGTCGAGGCACCGCCGTGCGCCGACCGAGCGTCAGCAACTCAAAGCAGTTATCCAGTTGCGCCTGCAATCCCACCAGCCCCAAGGCATCAATTTGCGACGCGGCCAGTTCAATGGCGAGCGGCAAGCCATCGAGGCGTCGGCAGATTTCCCGCACGCTTTGCAGGTCCTGCTCGCGCAGGGCAAACCCGTGCTGACGGTTGCGCGCGCGGCTGACGAACAGCTGAACTGCCGAATAGCCCATGGACTCGGTGACAGTGTGCACTGACGTCGACGGTGGAACTGCCAACGCGGGCAAACGCAGCAGCGTTTCTCCGCATGCCATCAACGGCGCACGGCTGGTGACGAGAATCGACAGGCGTGGTGCAGATTCGATCAGCGCCTCGACCAGCGTCCGGCAGCGGTCCAAGACGTGTTCGCAATTGTCCAGCACCAGCAAGGCATGCCGTTGCGCTAACGCTTCCAGGCCAGTGCCCCTCTCCAGTTGCAGGGCCCTCGTCAAATGATCGACGACCTGCGCCGGGCCATCGATGCTGGCGAAATCAACCAGCCAAACGCCGTCCTGATAGTGCTGCAACAGTAACTCCGCCACGCGCAGTGCGACGGTGGTCTTGCCGATGCCGCCGGGGCCGACCAAAGTCATTAGCCGCCGGACCGGCAACTGCCGGACCAGACCACCGACAATGGAATCGCGACCGGTGACCGGAGTGAGCCGTGCGGGCAGATTGTGCTGCGGTTTCTGCACGGCCGCTATCGAGGTCTGCTCACTTGCTGGCACCTGCTGCACCACCGCGACAAAGCTGTAACCACGCTGTGGAATATTGACGATGTAACGCTGGCCGTTCTGCCCGTCACCCAAAGCACGACGTAACGCCGCGATGTGCACGCGCAGGTTGATTTCTTCGACCACCGACGTCGGCCAGACCTCGGCGATCAATTCGTCTTTGCTGACAACGCAGCCGGCGCGCTGCACCAGCACCTGCAGAATGTCCAGTGCCCGACCGCCCATGCGCAACGGCCGGTCGCCATCGAGGATCAGCCGCTGCCGAGGGTGATACACGTAGGGGCCGAATTGCAGCACGGCCGCGCTGTTCAAATCTCTGAGGCTGTTCATGCGCGCTCATGTGCGCAAACCCGGGCCGCTTGCGCTTGCGCCAGGCTCGCGCACCTCCATTGCAAAGAGTTCAGCACTATCTTGGCAGGCGATGATGACGGCACAACTGCCACGGAGGGAGCGTCGCGGCCATCACGGTGCGCGCAACGGACAAAACCGGGTCAACTGAACTGCTCGCGATACTGAGTGGGGGTCAAACCGAGTTTTTCACTGAACAGAAAGCGCATGTGCCGGACGCTGCCGAAGCCGCTTTTGAAGGCGACCGTCTTGAGCGGCAACTCACTGGTTTCCAACAAATTTCTCGCGCAATCAATGCGCGCGCTCTGGAGGAATTCCATGGGTGTCATGTTCACTTCCCGAGTGAACATCCTCGCGAAATGCCGAGTACTCATGGTGGCCAGACCGGCCATGCGCTCAATCGTAAACCCTTCGCCGAGGTGTTCGAGCACGTAATTCTGCACCCGCGTGACCGGCGTTTCTTGAGGGGCCACCGCGGCCATCAACGGACTGAACTGTGCCTGCCCGCCTTGGCGTTTCATCACCACCAGCAAGACTTTGGCGACGTCCTGAGCGACTTTTTTGCCATGGTCCTGCGCAACCACGGCGAGTGCCAGGTCGATGCCGGCAGTGACCCCGCCGGAAGTCATCAGGTTGCGGTCCTGCACGTAGATCTGGTCGGTTTCGACGCTGGCTTTGGGGAAACCCTTGATCAGGCGTTCGGTGTAATGCCAGTGCGTGGTCACGCGGTAGCCGTCGAGCAAACCGGCATGCCCGAGTACGAAGGCACCGGTGCAGATCGAGCCGTAGCCACCGGCGCGGCTGACGGCGCTCTGCAACCAGGCCAGCAGCGGCGGGTGTCGTTCGTTGTAAGCGCCGGGACCGCCGGGCACCAGTAGCAAGTCATAACGCTCGTTGGCCTGATTGATGTGCACATCGGCCTGCACGTTGACGCCGTTGGACGCCCGCAACGGCCCCGGCTCGGTGCCGATGGTCGTGAGTTGGTAATGCTCGCCTGGCGGCAGGTAACGATTGGCGATGGAAAAAACCTCCATCGGCCCGGCCATGTCGAGCAGGAGAAAGTCGGGGAACAGCACCATTGCCACGGTTTTCATGAATACGTAATCACTGGAGTCAAAATGGGGGTGGACGCTAAAACTGCAGGTGCAAAGTCTGTGGGAGCAAAGCGGTCAGTTGCGAGACAGGATGCATTATGGCCGAGCAAGGCGTCTTCCGCAGATCCACTGTTAACTGTCAACTCCATCAGGACAGTATTTCAATTTTCATCTACTTATTGCACCCAGCAGTAAACATTAACCTTCTCCTCACTCGGACGAATCAACGTCCCAACAGGAGATTTCATCATGCTGACTCTTCGCAAAGCTTCTGATCGCGGTGCGGCCAATCACGGTTGGTTGAAGTCGTTCCACACCTTTTCCTTCGCCAACTACCGCAACCCGGAAGAGCAGGGTTTTTCCGACCTGTTGGTGATCAATGACGACCGCGTCGCGGCCGGTAAAGGTTTCGGTCAGCACCCGCACCGCGACATGGAGATTTTCTCCTACGTGCTCGAAGGTGCTCTGGAACATAAAGACACCTTGGGCACCGGCTCGGTGATTCGTCCTGGCGATGTGCAACTGATGAGCGCCGGCAGCGGCGTGGCTCACAGCGAGTACAACCACTCGCAGACGCGCCCGGTGCATTTCCTGCAAATCTGGATCGTGCCGCAAGTGAGCGGCGCCAAACCGCGTTATCAGCAAGAGCACTTCAGTACGCAGAAAAAACGTGGCCGCTTGCAGCTGATCATTTCGCCTGACGGCGACAAGGGCTCGCTGAAAGTGCGCCAGGATGCACGGGTGTACGCAGCGCTGATCGACGGCAAGGAAAGCGCCACGCTCGAACTGGCGGCCAATCGTTATGCCTACGTGCACGTGGCGCGCGGCAGCGTTGAACTTAACGGCGTGCAGTTGCAGGAAGGCGACGGCGTGCGGTTGCGGCAGGAACAGGTATTGACGTTGGGTAACGGCGTGGATGCCGAAGTGCTGGTATTTGACTTGCGCCCACAGGAATTGCCGGAAATGCCGTAAAAGTTGGAGATCAAAAGATCGCAGCCTCGCTTCGCTCGACAGCTCCTACAAGGAATTCAAAATCCCTGCAGGAGCTGTCGAGTGAAACGAGGCTGCGATCTTTTATAAACGTTAATCCCCCGCCCCTGAAAACCCCGCAACGATCTCATCGATTACCGCCCGCACCCGCGCCGTATGCCGCAAGTCCGCATGGGTCACAAGCCACACGTCGTAGGGCACCGGTCGCGTACGCTCCGGCCATAACCGTACCAACCCGTCACGCTGTAACCGACAATGCATCGGTAGACGCTGCAAAGGTGACAACCGACCCAGGTGTTTACCTGTTGTTCGCCCAGTACGCATTCATGGCCGCCGGCCTTGTCCCGGCGATGGTATTCCTGGTGGATTACGTGGCCCGCGGGCTCGGTGCCGGAGCGCATGTCGGAGCTCTGATCTGGGTGATGTATGGGGTGGGCGCGATCATCGGCCCCGTCAGTTATGGCTTACTCGCAGACCGGTTCGGCGCCAGACTGAGTATCCGATTAGTCTTGGCAGTGCAGGCGATAGCCGTCAGTCTGCTCGCGCTGACCAACTCCTTTGCAGCACTGGCACTGCTCGCGGTCATCCTCGGGTCATTTCCACCCGGCATCGTTCCGCTGGCACTGGCGCGGGTTCACGAACTGATTCCGAATCATCACCAGCAGCAAATTGCCTGGAGCCGCGCCACCGTGTCGTTCGCCACGTTCCAGGCGATTGCAGGGTTTGCCTATTCGGCGCTGTTCAATGCCAGTGGCGGTCACCATCAATTATTGTTCGGCATCGCGGCCGGGGCGATCATGGTGGCATTGTTGCTGGAGCTGGTGATGCGCCTGGTGAGTCGTCGTCGGCCGCCGGCGCTGCTGAATTGCTCTTGAGGTCTGAAAATCGCAGCCTGCGATCTTTTGATCAACCGCAACATTGCGCGGTCCCATTTAATTGAACGCCTCCCAACAGGACTCCAAAATGACTCTGCCCCAAACCATGACCCTGATTGAAATCACCGAACCCGGCGGGCCGGAGGTGCTGAAGCCGCGTCAGGAACCGGTGCCCGTCGCCGATGCGGGCGAAGTGCTGATTCGCGTGCACGCCGCCGGGGTCAATCGACCCGACGTCATTCAGCGCAGCGGCAAGTACCCGATGAAACCGGGCATGAGCCCGATCCCCGGCCTGGAAGTCGCCGGTGAAGTAGTGGCCATCGGTAAAGGCGTCAGCGAATTCATTGTCGGCGACCGCGTGTGCGCCCTGACCAATGGCGGCGGCTACGCGCAATATTGCGTCGCGCCGGCCAGCCAGACCCTGCCGATTCCTGATGGCATGGAGTGGGTGCAAGCGGCGGCCGTCCCGGAAACATTCTTCACGGTGTGGGCGAATCTGTTCGACATCGGCGGCGCCAGCAAAGGCCAGCGTGCATTGGTTCACGGCGGGACCAGCGGCATCGGCACCACCGCGTTGATGCTGTGCCGCGAATTCGGCGTCAAAGCGTTCGCTACAGCGGGCAGCGAGGAAAAGTGTGCGGCGATCCGCCAGTTGGGCGCCGAGGCGATCAACTATCGCGATGAAGATTTTGTGGAGGTATTGAAGGAAAAAACCGCCGGCAAGGGCGTCAATGTCATTCTCGACATCATGGGCGGCTCGTACCTGAATCAGAACATCGCGGCGCTGGGGATGGACGGACGTCTGGTGATGTTGGGGTTTCTTGGCGGTGCGCATGCCAAGGACATCGACCTGATGGCCATTCTGGGCAAACGCGCAACGATCACCGGTTCGCTGATGCGCTCCCGCACCCGCGAAGAAAAAGCCTCGATCGCCGAGCAGTTGCGCGAGTACGTCTGGCCGGTGCTCGCCGCCGGGCGCTGCTTGCCGATCATCGACAAGGTGTTCCCGCTGGCTGAAGCCGCACAGGCGCATGCCCGGATGGAAGCCGGTGATCACATCGGCAAGATTGTGTTGCAAGTGGATTGACTGTTTTCCTGTGCCAGAGAGCCTGACTGCGGCAGCGGTGCCAGTTTGAGGGCCGCGTCGCGCCCCCAAAACGCACGGCTGTCGCAATTTTTCCCGCCCCTGCCACGCATCTGTTAAAAACCGGACTCCAGTCATTAAACGGTAATCCGTCCAATGCCCCTTCCCCTCCTCACCCGCCTGCGCCGACGCTGGTTGACGCTGACGTGCATGGCCGCGCTGATTGTCGGTCTGCCCGCGGGTTGTGGTGTGCTGGAACAAACAGAACGCGAGTTGCTGTTTCGCATCGAGCCGGGTACGGCCCGTTGGTATCGCGGGTTGCCTGCAGACGTCCAGGAGTTCGACATCAAACCGGCCGATTTCAAGGCCGGACAAAACCTGCATGCCTGGTGGTGGCCGGCAGCGCGCCGCGATGCGCCGTCGATCCTCTACCTGCATGGCGTGCGCTGGAACCTCACGGGCCAGGCGTTCCGGATCGAGCAGCTGCGCGCCATGGGCTATTCGGTGCTGGCCATCGACTACCGCGGTTTTGGCCGGAGCAAAGGCGATCTTCCGTCAGAGGCCAGTGTTTACGAAGACGCGCGCGTTGCCTGGGAACGTTTCACGCAGATGCAACCTGACGCCAGTAAACGCCTGATCTACGGCCATTCACTGGGCGGTGCGGTGGCCGTCGATCTGGCGGCCGACCTCGCCGCGCAGGCTAAAAAAGACGACGTTGCAGTTCCGGTGCGCGGACTGGTGATCGAGTCCACGTTCACCACGCTGGGTGACGCGGTGGCGCAAGTGGCGGAAAGCAAACTGCCGGTGAAATGGCTGCCGGTACGTTGGTTGCTGTCGCAGAAATTCGACTCGATCGACAAGATCGTCGACATCGACATGCCGCTGCTGGTGGTGCACGGCCTGGCTGACCAGTTCATGCCTTCGCGTTTCAGCCAGCAACTGTTCAATGCCGCCAACGAACCCAAACGCCTGTTGCTGGTGCCGGGTGGGACCCACAACAACAGCATGAGCCTCGGCAACAGCCAGTATCGTCAGGCGCTGGAAGGTTTGATGAAAACCAGACCGCCGCAGATGGCCGGGCCGTTAGTGGTCCGGCCTTCGCCGCAATCCTGAGCGCTATCGGTAACCCTTGGCCTGCAAACCGAATAACTGCGCGTAACGCCCGCCGGCAGCGACCAGACTGTCATGATCGCCGCGTTCGAGGATCGAGCCCTGATCCAGCACGATGATGTGATCGGCGTTGCGCACACTGGAAAAACGATGGGAAATCAGCAGCGTCATGCGGCCTTCGGTGTGCTGACTGAAGTGCTCGAACACTGCGGCCTCGGCGGCCGGGTCCAGTGCCGAGGTGGGCTCATCGAGAATCAGGATATCGGCGTCCCGGCGCATGTACGCGCGCGACAACGCGACCTTCTGCCACTGCCCTCCCGACAATTCCTGGCCGCCTGCGAACCAGCGCCCCAGTTGCGTTGCATAGCCACGATCGAGACGTTCAATGAACGGCGCGGCCATGCCTTCGGCGGCAGCTTCCTGCCAGCGCTGTTCATCATGGAATGCCAACGTGTCACCCACGCCGATGTTTTCGCCGACGGTAAACTGGTAGCGGATGTAATCCTGGAAAATAACCCCGATGCGTCGGCGCAGCGCGTCTTCTTCCCACACCTGCAAATCGCTGCCGTCCAGCAGAATGCGACCGTGATCGGGACGGTAAAGCCGCGTGAGCAATTTGATCAGCGTGGTTTTGCCTGAACCGTTCTCGCCCACCAGCGCCACACTGTGCCCCGGCACCAAATGCAGATCGATATTCTCCAGCGCGGCGTGACTCGCTCCCGGGTAGCGAAAACTCACTTGCTCGAAGCGCAAACCATCCCCCGGCAGCGTGCCCACCGTCAGCCGGCCGGTGTCGGCGATCACCGGTTCGGCGAGGTATTCATACAGGCTAGACAGGTACAGGCCGTCCTCATAAAGACCGCTGATTGCGGTGAGACTGTTGCTCACCGCGGTCTGCCCCTGCTTGAACAGCACCAGGTACATGGTCATCTGGCCGAGGGTGATACTGCCGTGAATGGTGTCGACCACCACCCAGGCATAGGCCAGATAAAACGCAGCGGTGCCCAGCAAACCCAGCACAAATCCCCAGCCATCGCGGCGCAAGGTCAGCTGCCGGTCTTCAGCGTACAGACGCGCAAACGTCTCGCGATAGCGTTGCAACAGCAACGGCGCGAAGCCGAACAGTTTCACCTCTTTGATATAGCCCTCATGGGAGAGCAGCGTCTCGATGTAATTCTGCTGGCGACTTTCCGGTGCGCGTCGAGTGAACAATCTGAAGGCATCGCCGGAGAAATGCGCCTCGGCAAAAAACACCGGCAACGCACCCACCACCAACAACACCAGCGCCCACGGCGAAAAATGCACCAGCAACACACCGAAGCTGATCAGCACGATGAGGTTCTGGATCAACCCGAGCGATTTCATCACCAATGCCAAGGGCCGGGTCGACGCCTCGCGCCGCACCCGCACCAATTTGTCGTAAAACTCGGAATTCTCGAATTGCACCAGCGAGAGCGTCTGGGCTTTCTCCAGAATCATCGTGTTGACCTTCTGCCCCAGCTGCACGCGCAACAGCGATTGCTGGACCGACAAGGCGCGCTGGGTGGCGGACAGCAACGCCAGCACCCCGGCTTCGAACAACACGTAACGCACCACCGGCCACAACGGCGCACTGCCCTGTTGCGTGTTCAATTGCATCGCGGCAACCACGGCATCGACGATACGCTGCCCCAGCCAGGCGGCCAGCGCCGGGAGAATGCCGGCGATCAGCGTCGCCACCACCAGCCCCAGAAACAATCCGCGGGAGGTGCCCCAAACCAGCAGCAAGGCACGCCGGCCCTGGTCGAGCAGCGAGGTAAAACGGTTCAAGGCAAGTGGCATGAGGCGCGGGACCCGGCTAGGCGTTAACTGCAATCCGCCATGTTACTTCAGCCTGAGACCGCTGCGGGTCCAGCGGTGGCTGCTGCGTTGTTTTTGTCGGCGCAGGTTCGAACCCGAGCAGGCGGGCTCGCGGAACTCAACGCTTTGCAGGTGAAACCATAAAATTTGCCGCACCAAGAATAAAATCATCTAGCCAATAGTTGCCAATCCCGACCGCTAGCGCTTTGCTGATGAGTCAAATCACTGCAGCGTCGGCGGCGGTCAGCCCCATGGCCTGCTTCGTTATCGGGAGGACACCATGAGGATCAATCCCTACCTCATCTTCAACGGCGACTGCAAAGCCGCTTTCACTTTTTATGCGCAAGCCCTGCAGGGGCGAATCGAGGTGATGATGACATTCGGTGAAAGCCCTGCCCGCGAGCATTTCCCGGCCGACCTGCACAACCTGATCATTCACACCTCACTGTCGGTGGACGACCAGGCAATCATGGGATCGGACACTACGCCCCACCGCCCCACCGATGACATGGCCGGTTGTTCGATTTCACTGAATGTTGACAGCATCGCGGAGGCAGAGCGGGTATTTGCGGCGTTATCGGAGGATGGCAGCGTGCAAATGCCACTGGAAGCAACGTTCTGGGCTGCACGTTTCGGGATGCTGGTTGACCGGTTTGGCGTGTCGTGGATGGTCAATTGCGAGAAGGATCAGTAGCACCACGCAAACCTTGTAGCAGCTGGCGCAGGCTCGGGCCGCGTTCGGACGTCCGGCTGCGAAGCAGTCGTGTGGTGGCGCAAGGGAGTCAGTCTGATGCACCGCGTTCTGCTGAATTTACGACTGCTTCGCAGCCGGACGCAGCCTTTGGCAGCTGCTACAGGTGGGTAAACGAGGGATCAGCCCTTTACGCACACCACCTGACGCAATGTGTGCAGTACTTCCACCAGATCGCGCTGGGCGTGCATGACTTGCTCGATGTCCTTGTAAGCCATCGGGATTTCATCGATCACCGCCGCATCTTTGCGGCATTCGACGTGGGCCGTGGCGCGGATCTGGTCCTGCACGGTGAACAGGCTTTTCGCTTTGGTGCGGCTCATGGTGCGGCCGGCGCCGTGGCTGCAGGAACAGAACGATTGCTCGTTGCCGAGGCCACGGACGATGAAGCTTTTGGCACCCATCGATCCTGGAATAATGCCCAGCTCGCCCTTCCTGGCAGAGACCGCGCCTTTGCGAGTGACGAAAACGTCCTCGCCGAAATGCCGCTCTTTCTGCACATAGTTGTGGTGGCAGTTCACCGCTTCCAGCGCCACATCGAACGGTTTTCTGATGACCTTGCGTGTGGCGTGAATCACCGCTTGCATCATCAAGGCCCGGTTTTGCCGCGCGAAGTCCTGAGCCCAGTTCACCGCCTCGACGTAATCATCGAAATGCCGACTGCCTTCCTTGAAATAGGCCAGGTCGCGGTCCGGCAGATTGGCGATGTGCTGACGCATATCGGCCTGGGCCAATTGAATGAACAGATTACCGATGGCATTACCGACGCCCCGGGAACCGCTGTGCAACATGAACCAGACGCGGTCGGCTTCATCCAGGCACACCTCGATGAAATGGTTGCCGCTGCCCAACGTTCCCAGATGTGCGCGATTGTTAGTGCTGGTCAGTTTCGGGTATTTCGCAGTGATCAACTTGAAGCGCGGAGCCAACGCGCCCCAAGCCTGATCGGCCTGCTGCGGAACATTGTTCCAGGCGCCCTCGTCACGCTTCGAACGGGTCAATGTGCGGCCATGGGGCACGGCTTTTTCGATGGCGCAGCGCAAGCCGTGCAGGTTGTCCGGCAAATCCCTGGCCGTCAGCGAGGTGCGCGCGGCGATCATGCCGCAGCCGATGTCGACGCCGACTGCAGCCGGAATGATCGCGCCCAGGGTTGGAATGACGCTGCCGATGGTCGAGCCCTTGCCTAAATGAACGTCGGGCATCACCGCCAGGTGTTTGAAGATGAACGGCATCCTCGCGGTGTTCATCAGCTGCTGGCGGGCCTCGGGTTCTACCGGAACGCCTTCGGTCCACAGCTTGATCGGCTTGCCGTTGGCGACTTCCAGTAGCTGGAAGTTTTGCTGCTGCATGTTCGACTCTTTTCGTTGGCTGAACCGGCGGTGTGCCCGGGTTCTTACTGCGCTCAACGAAGGTATAGCACCCGACGCGAATCGGAAAAAGCGCTGATTGTCAGGTGCCCCTCACTTGATCCGATAGTGGAACGTATTGCGCACCGCCGGCACCGCAACCACTTGCCCATCAACCACTTTGGGCTGATAACGAAAGGTATTGGCCGCGGCCAGCGAAGGACGCATGAACAGTGGATGGCAGCCGTCGAGCACCTTCGGGTTTTCGACTTTGCCCTGAGGGTTGACGGTGTATTCCACGGTGCAATCGCCTTCGAGATTTTTGTCCAGGGCCCGCTGGGGGTAGTCCGGCGCTTCCTTGCTCAACGGCAGGTACTGGCGACTGCTGGCAGCGGTTTGTGCTGATTGCTGACGTGCGCGCTCGGCGCTCTGTCGCGCCTCTGCCTGCTGCGCTTGCTGCGCCTGTTGCCGGGCCAGCCGTTGCTGGTCGGCTTGCGCTTCACGGGAACGTTGTTCCGATGCCTGACGCTGTTGCTCAGCATGCAGCTCGCGTTTTTTGTCCTCGACACGCTTGCGCGCCAACACCGCCTGCTCAAGCTTTTGCGCCTGAATCTGCGGATCGACAGCGGGTTTGACCGGGGCCGCAATCACCGGCTCCGGCACGGGTGCAGGTGCGGGAGCCGGTGCCGGTTCCTCCGATACGGGCGCAGGTTCGGGCATGACCGCAGCGGGCGCCGGTGACGGAGCAGGCGTGGGTGCGAGCATCACCAACTGCGTTCTCAGCACGGCAGGCTGCGCGGCGGGCGGTGGCGCAACCGACCAGCCGTGCACCAGCAACACCAGCACAATCGCGTGCAGCGCCACTGCCAGAGCGGCGGCCAGGCCGTTCTGCCAGAAGCCGCTGCGCAGGCGGCCCGACAATATCGCGGCCGGCCCGTGCATGATCATCGCGGTCATTGCGGCGCCTCGGTCACCAGCCCGAGGTTAGTCACCCCGCCCTGCTGCAGCGCTGCCATGGCCGCAACGACGCTGCCGTATCCGGCGTCCTTGTCGGCACGAATGTAGACCTGCGTGTCTCGCCGCTGGGCAACCACTTGCGTCACTTTGGCGCGCATATCGTCCAGCGTCACGGCGCTGTCGGTGTGATGTTGCGTATCGAGTTCGCTGCCGAGGTTCCAGTAGTAACCCCCCTCGGACTTCACCGATAACGTGAGAATCTGCTGACGGCTGTCGGTGGCCAGCGCCTGACTGGCCACTTTCGGCAGTTCGATTTTCACGCCTTGGGTGAGCATCGGCGCGGTGACCATGAAAATCACCAGCAGAACCAACATCACATCGATGTACGGCACCACGTTCATCTCGGCTTTAGGCCCGTGCTTGCGCTGCGGTTTGACCAGCATGTCGATGCTCCTTAGGCGGCAGCCGCCAGGTTCAATGGCGCGCCGTGCAAGGTGCGATGCAGACGCACCTGAAGCTCATTGCCAAAGGCGTAATAGCGCGTCAGCAAAGTCTGGCTGCGCGACGAAAAGCGGTTGTAGGCGATGACCGCAGGAATCGCCGCAAACAGGCCGATGGCGGTGGCGATCAGTGCTTCGGCGATGCCCGGCGCCACGGTGGACAGCGTGGCCTGCTGCACCTGAGACAGCCCAAGGAAGGAGTTCATGATCCCCCATACGGTGCCGAACAGACCGATATAGGGGCTGACCGAGCCAACCGTGGCGAGAAACTGCAAACCCTTTTCCAGCTGCACTTCCTGCTCACTGATGGCCACGTACAAGGCGCGCTCGACACCTTGTTGCACCACGTCGGCGCTGTTGCCGGAACGCTGATGCAGATGGCTGAACTCATGCAATCCGGCATAAAAAATCGGCTCCACACCACCCACAATTTCAGCCGTTTCGCGGTACAGCGGTTGCAGGTCGGACGCACTGCGAAAACGCTGCACGAAGGCATTCATCTGCCGTTCCTGACGGTGCAACACGCGGCTGCGCTGGATGATCAGAAACCAGCTGAGCAGCGATGCCAGCAACAGGGTCAGCATGACGGCTTTGACCAGCAGACTGGCGTCACTGATCAAGCCCCAGATAGTCATGTGTTCAAGCGTGGCCTGCATGGTGTAACTCCTTGTCTGGCGCTTTCGGACCGGCGATGTGCGACGGCCCTTGAGCTATTCGATGAAAAACGGATGACAGGTTGATGACAGTTCTGGTCAAGGCAGCTGCAAGGCTTTGCTGACCTCGGCCCATGGCACGAACTTGAAGTTTTGCGTTTGCTCGGGCATGCGTTTGCGACCGTCCTGCACCACCAGCATGCCTTGGCTCCAGGGCCCACCGAGGTTCATCGAGGTGACTTCCAGGCCGTCCGTTTCCGAGGCGCCATCGATGCCGAGGTCGGCATTCAAACCGACCCGAAAGGCTCCGCGAGAGGCATACGGTGGCTCGGCATCCAGCAGCAGATAACTGTCGTTGCCCTGGCTGGAAATCACCAGGTAATCGCGCGTTGCGCTTTGATAAAGCGCCAGACCTTCCACATCGGCATGCAGTTGCGGCCCGACCTTGATCACGCTGGTCAACGTCGCCGGCTGATCAGCGCGGGCATCCACCGCCCACACGCCGACGTCTTCTTCGCCAATAAACAACCGTTGACGCTGATCATCGGCGACACACCCTTCGGGCTGACTGTCGACCTTGAACTGGCGCACCAGCTCGCCGCGCACTTTGCCGTCCTGCGCGTTCAGGCGGTATTGCAGGAAGGTGCCATCCTTGCCGTTAGCGATGGCGAAGAGTTCGCCGCTCGCCGGCTGGAACAGACAGATGCCGTAGATTTCCTTGAGCGGCGTGGCGATCTCGCCGGCCTCGCGCAGCTCGCCGCTCTGACGATCAATGCTGAACAGACTGAGGCTGTTGCGATCGCGATTGCTCGCCACGGCGAGGTCGACGTTGTGTTCGCCGAGTTTGAAATTGGGCCGCACATCCACGTTGTTCAAACGCCCGACCGGCAACTCCTGGAGCAACTTGCCTTGCAGATCGTAGGCCAGCAACCCCTGTTTTTTATTGGTGCCCAACACCCGGCTCAGCGCCGGTTGCTGCGGGTGAATCCAGATCGCAGGGTCATCCGCCGCATCGCCCTGGCGACCGACGGGATCGCTCTGGGCCAGCGGCTTGACGCTCGACAGCACCGAGGCCAATGGCTGTGGTTTGGCCTGCCAGTCGATGTCGCCCTGATACAGACGCCCGTCATCGTCATCGCGCAGCATGATCTGCACGCCTCTGGCAGTCGGGTGCACGGCGAGGTTTTCCGCTTCCTTCAGGCCGGGCAGTTGCAAAACTGCCTGCGCCGACCAGCTTTCGCCCTGCTGTTGGTAAAGGTGTAACTGGGCTGCTTTCGGGTCGAGCGCGACGATGCCACCCGGCACCAACGCCATGGCGCCCGCCGACTCTTTGATCGCGCCGAACGGTGCGCGCATGGCCACTGGAGTGCGCGTGACGTCGGCTTCAGGATGCGCCGGGTAGGCCCACCAGCCGACATTCTGTTCATTGACGATCAACTGATTGGCAGCGTCGTCGACCCGGCAATCGCTGGCCGACGGCGGCAATGGCAGCGCGCGAACGCGTTGCGGCTGCGGGTTCAGCGTCGAACCGTGGCCCACCAGCCATTGCTCCCCTTTGCCCTCCTCGCCCACCAGAAACACAAACAGGTTGCTGGCGTCGTCGCGGTACAGGCACACGCCGTTGACCGGGTAGTCCCGCGTCGGCAGGTAAACCGGCGTTCCCCAGCGGCGTCCGGCTGAATCGACGCTCACCAGCAGCGCCTGTTGCCGCGCGTTGTCGAGACTGGCCACAAGGGTGTGCTGGCCCGCAGCGCGGCTGTCGATCCCGCTGAAAGAGCCCGGCAGCCGCGCCAGCTCGCGGCCTTGCGCATCGAGCAGCAGCAAGCCGTCTCGCTCGCTGGCGGCGAGGCGTTCGCTGGCCGATTCAGCGGGCAGAAATGCGACGGCGTTGACCGTCAGGTTCGCCGCCCAAGGCGTGAGCGTCAGGCTCGGCGCGGCTGCCAGCGTCTGGCCGGCCACCAGGCAGATCACTGCGCCGAACCAGTGGCGCGCGGGTAGAAATGAAGTGCTCATCAACAGGCGAATCCTTGTCGTGAGGCCGCAGCCCCGGGAATATCAGAAGTGAGTGAAGGTCAGGCCGAGCTTGTAAGTCGGGCCGTATTCTTCGAATTGCCCGTTGTAGGAGCGGTGGCCGGTGTAGACGAAATAAGACTCGTCAGTGAGGTTCTGCGCCTCGAAGCTGACTTGCAGGTTTTTGCTCAGCGAGTAACGCGCGCTGAAATCGACAAAGGTCTGCGCATCCACATGCGAGTCGTGGGCCTTGTCGGTGATCGAGGCCAGCTCATAGAGGTAGTCGGATTTGTAATTGGCGGACAGACGCAGGCTCAGCTTGTCGTCTTCCCAACCGAGCATGAGGTTGCCGACCGTGTCGGACTGGTTGGGCAGATCGATGCTGCGTGTGCGGTTAACGCCACTGGCAGCGTCGAAGCCTTCGATCTCGGCGTCCGAGCGGCTGAAGGTGGTGTTGGCGCCGATCAGCACGCCATTCCACGGCGCCGGTAGCCAGTCGAATTTTTGCGAATACGCCAGTTCCAGGCCATACAGCTTGGCGCTGTCACCGTTGGCGAATGTGTGCGCCTCGGCGAAATCGGCCCAGGCGCCGGTGCCGGCGAGGTCGGTGTTGTAGACGAAGTTCTTGATGTCCTTGTAGAAGACGAATGCCGACACCGTGCCGGCGCGCCCCATGAAATGCTCGATGCCAAGGTCAAGGTTGCTCGACTCCAGCGGCTTGAGCTCGGGGTTGCCGAAGGTGGCTTCGTCATCGTCGATGACAAAACCTGGCGCCAGTTGGCCGAAGGTCGGGCGCACCACGGACTTGGTCCACGCGGCGCGGACCTGGGTGTTTTTGTCCAGCTGATAACGCGCATGCAGGCCCGGCAGCCAATGGTGATAACGGCGTTTGGTGTCGGTCGCCTGAAACTCGCCGTCGGTGGCGCCGGTGCCTTTGGCCTCGAACTCGGTGCCCTCGTAGCGCATGCCGGCAATGAAACGCCAGTCGTCGATATCGACAGTGTTCATCAGGTAGCCGGCGTTGATGTCTTCGCTGATCTTGAAATCGTTGACCCGGGATTCGGTTTCGTCATAAAAATCCGCCCGATTCAGACCACCGAGCAGTTGCTTGATGGCGCTGCCGCTGATGCCCGGACCAAACTGACCGAGGCGATAATCGAGGCTGCCCTTCTGGAAACCCGACAGGTTGAGCTGGTCATCGCTGAAACCCAGGTCGTCGAAGTCTTCGTAGGCCCAGGCTTCGAGGTCGTTGTCCTTGTTGCGCCGGCTGACCTTGCCGCCGAATTTGACCTGGGAGGCATAACCGCTCAGGTCGTAGTCGCGGGCCAGGTCCAGGCGCAGGTTTTTGTCGGTGTCGGTGGTGTTCTGTTTTTCCCAGTCAACCTGGTCGAGGCTGAAATTGCTCGGGTTGTAAAATGCCTGACCTACGATCGGTCGCGGCTTGTCGTTGTCGTAAAAACCGCTGTCGGCAAAATCATCAATGCCGGTGAACGCAGCGTCGGCGATATGCCCCGGGCTGTCTTCGCTGGAACGGCTGTAGCCGGCCTGCCCGCTGAGCGTCCACAGACCAAACATGCGCTCGCCACCGAGTACGTAGGATTGAATCTCCTGAGTCTCTTCGCGTTGTTTGAGATTGCGAGAACCTTCAGCATCGCCCACCTCGCCGGCGGCTTGTGGATCGGCGAATTCGAAGCTGGCGGCGTTGCGCGTTTCGCTGTCCTTGTAGCGGCTGTAGAGCGTGCGCAGGTAATAGCTGCTGAGGTCATCGGGTTTGTAATCGAAGTTCAAACCGCCGCCGGCGCGTTCGCGGCTGATGTCGTAATCGCGCTGTTCGAATTCCTCCAGTCGCGCACCTTGCTCGAAGTCCCTGGCGCCGCCGGTTTCGACGTTGTCGGAGCCGAAATCGCGTTTCTGCCAGCTCAGCGCGGCGGCCACGCCGAAGTTGTCGATGCCGTCGCCAAGGCTGAAGCGGTTGCTCGCCGCGCCGGAAAATTTCGGGCTGGTCTGGTGGGTGTTTTTGTCGTAACTGGCCTCAGAGCTGCCGGTGTAGAACAGGCCCTTGTGATCGAATGCGGAGAGACTTTTGACGTCCACGGTGCCGCCCAGCGAGTTGGCGTCCATGTCGGGCGTCAGGGTTTTGATCACCGACAGCGACTGCACCAGTTCCGAGGGCAATACATCCAGTGCGACGGCGCGACGCTCGCTCTCCGGCGACGGCACCAGCGTGCCGTTGATGGTCACGCTGTTGAGGTCCGGTCCCAGCCCGCGAACGCTGACAAAACGCCCTTCGCCCTGATCGCGCTCGACGCTGACACCCGGCAGGCGCTGCACCGCTTCGGCGACGTTTTCATCCGGCAACTGGGCCATGCCATCCGCGTGCACCACGCTTTTGATGCTGTCGGAGCTGCGCTGCTCCTTGAGCGCCTGGTCGATGCTCGCCGCTTGCCCGACCACTTGGACATGCTCAGTGTTCGCAACGGCGTCGGCCGCGCTCAAACGCTCACTGACAATCGCCAGGGTCAATGCGGTGAGCGTGAACCTGACCACCCCTGCGCTGCTGCTGCGCTTGTACATGAATGCCTCCCCCAGAAACCCGTTAACGCCAGGCAAGTGACCCGGCAACTGGGAGGGCAAGCTAGGGTTGGCGGATGACCGTTCTGTGACAGGCATTGGGCGCAAAGCCTTTAAAACAGGGTTTTGCGTAGGTTGAAGCGGGCAAATGAGCTGAAATGACCTGAGCTGGGCGCTGACTTTCTGGCGAGGGGATTTTTGTGGCGAGGGGGTTTACCCCCGTTGGAGTGCGAAGCACTCCCCTTCAAACCCGCGGCGCATCTGATGGCGGCCGCTACGCGACCGAACGGGGGTAAACCCCCTCGCCACAGTTTCACC
>NZ_JMCL01000151.1 GCF_000690905.1 Pseudomonas sp. Ant30-3
GCGAGGGAGCTCGCTCCCGCTGGGCTGAGAAGCGGCCCTCAACCATTCACCTCGCTATGTCAGTCACACCCCCGGTTAGCCGGACTACGACCGCTGCGCAGTCGAGCGGGAGCGAGCTCCCTCGCCACAGGTGCTCATCGCTGCATAAACAATCGACTCTGATCGTTCCCATGGCAACCATCGGACAGGTCCCACCGATACCGTTCAAGTCTTAATTCAAGTGAAGCGCCAACTCCTCCTGCCGCTCGCACCCCACCAGCAGCCACAGCAAAATCCTCGCTTTGCGCGGGCAGACAAACCCGGCCATCAACGCGCCTTTGCGTACCAGATCCATTTCGCTGCCATCAAAACCATAGGTTGCCCGAGCGGTAGAGCCCGAGCCCGTCCGGGTCGCCACGATCACTGGAATGTGTTTGGTGATGATTTCAATCGTGCGCGCCCAGCTTTCAGAAACGTGCCCGGCACCAAAACCCGCAATCACCAATCCTTCGTAGCCCAGGCCAATGATGTTTTCCAGGATTCGGGTGTCTGCAGAAAGTGAAGCTTCCAGCAGGGCGATCTTGTGGCTGGTCTGGTGCGGCAGGGGCAGGACGTTGCGCGGGGAGGGTGGCCGCAGATAGCAAACAGCATCCTCTACCAGCAGGCCGGCGGGGCCGACGATCGGGGAGGAAAACGCCCGGAGCGCCAGGGAATCGGTTTTGCGCACCGCGCTCGCCTGATGAATCTGGCCATGAATGACCACTTGCACACCCCGTTGCCGACTGCTGGCGGCCAGTGCAACGCGGCAAGCATCCAGGAGATTCGCCGGACCGTCGGCCCCCGCTTGCGCGGCTGAACGCATGGCGCCGGTCAGCACCAACGGCTGGTCGTGGTGCCATAAATGGTCAAAGAAGGTTGCGACTTCTTCCAGGGCATCGGTGCCTTGGGTGATCACAACGCCGGTGGCGCCTTGCTTGATCTGAAAGCTTGCCCAGGACAGAACGCTCAGCAAGAACTCGAAATCCACTGACGCACTCGGCAGCATCCCGAGTGTTTCGACGTTGACCCGTGCGAGTGTTTTCAACTCAGGCACAGACGCCAGAAGTGCTTCGCCGTTAACCGTCGGGATGACACCTTCGTTGATATGGCGGGCTTTCATGCTGACGGTGCCGCCAAGCGCGGCGATGGCCAGTTTGGGCAGGTCCATGGAATACCTCGTGTGGGTAAAAGATGAAGGCTGTGCCCGGAACGGGTTCCTGGCACAGCCTTGGCGGCCTGTATCAGTTGCTCGTCAACCATCCGACAAATGGAATGATCAGCACGGTGCTCATCGCCATCGACAGGACATTGCCGATAAAGCCGTGCATGTCTGGCGGCAAGCGCTTGGCGAAGGCACAGGCCAGCGGCGGCGCGATCAGTGCGCCCAGCACAGCGCTCGAGACAATCACCGGCCAGGTGCCGCCGTACGTCAGCACTGCGGCCGGCACCACGGACACCAGTGGCACATAAGTGGGGTACCAGCCGAGCCGGATCCACTGCTTACGCCAAATGACCACTCCTATTGCCGACGTCAGCGCCTGCGCGCCAATCAGTTGCGGCAGCAGGCCTGAACCGTACGCCGGGCTCAGCGGATTCAGGGTGAATGCCAACAAGGCGCCAACGATCAGGCCGAGGCTGGCCCATTCGTTGCCGAAAAACGGCGCTTCGGAAAAGTCTGCCAGCACCCGACGCAGGCTCCAGACAACGCCGTAATCAGGTGCTTTGCCGACTGCGGGCGGCGCCTCTGGCGGTTTGCGCGACTGCTCGGATTTCACCAGGCTCGGCAAGTAACGGCAGAGCAAAAAGGCCACGACGCTGGCGACGGCCATGCCAGTAACGTTGCCAATGACCACCGGCAAACCGAGCGGCACGCACACGTAGTTGACGATCAGCAGGCACATCGGTGTGACCAGCAGTGCACCCATGATTGCGCCATTGATCGTGACCTTCCAGCCCGCGCCGAACATCAGCACCATCGCCGCCGGCAAGGAAACGAAGGCGGCGAAAGTCGGTTGCCAACTGTCGGCAGTCACGGTCCAGCCCCACAGCAAATTGCTCAGCAGCAGGCCCAGCAATGAACTGGTGATCAACCAGGGCCATAAGCCGGTGCCGTAACAGATGCTGAAACCTTGCCAGACTTTGCCCGTGCGATTTGCCCAATACGCGAGATAGGCACCGGCCAACAATCCGATCGAGGCGAACTCGTGTTTGTAGAACGCGACCTCGCTGATGTCACCGATGACCCAGCGCAACCACGCACCGGGATCGGGAAGGCTCGAGACCATGTGCGCGTAATCCGGCCAGTGGGCGGACCAGGACTCGCGGTGAGTGAATGACAGCCAGATGATCGACAGCGCCGCGCCGAGTACCAGCAAAACAATGGCGATATCCAGCGTTGATCGCGTGACCTGGCGGCTCTGTGTCTGTTTTTGGGTTGAGGATTCCATCAGTCATCGCCTCCGGTCAGCGCGGCAGGCAAGGGTGCTGAAGGTACCCCAGCATCGGATCGTAGAGGTCGGTGCGGCGATCACGATGTAAATCGTTCAGGCTGTTCCAGATCGGCGCGCTGCGGGAGCTGGTCAGGTCGATATCGGCAAACAGGATTTCCTGCTGATCGGCCGACGCCACGGCACCGATTGGCCAGCCGTTGGTGCCGGCGATCAATGAACAGCCCAGGTAACGCGCGCCTCGTTCTTCGCCGATTCGGCTGGCCGCCGCAATAAACACATTGTTGACGTGGGCAGCGGTCATGGTCAGGTACGAAGCCATGCATTTGCCCGCCTCATCGAACAGCGGCGGGGGTGTCCAGACCCAGTTGTTCAGGCTGCAGATGATGTCCGCGCCTTGCTGGCTGAGGATGCGCGGCACCTCCGGAAACCAGATGTCCCAGCAGATCAGCAAACCAATGCGGCCGATTGGCGTGTCGAACACAGGGAAACCCAGATCTCCCGGCGTGAACCACAATTTTTCCAGGTTCCACAAATGCGCTTTGCGGTACTTGCCGATGAAGCCGTCAGGCCCGAGCAGAACGCCGGTATTGAACAGCCGCATGCCATCACGCTCGGTCAGGCCGGCGACCAGATAAACCTGGTGCTCGCGGGCAAAGTTCATCCACGCCCGCACGCTCGGCCCATCGGGAACACCTTCGGCATGGTCGAAGGCGTCCTGGCGAGTTTTGAAGAAGTATCCGCTGCTGGACAGCTCCGGCAGCACGATCAGATTCGCTCCGCCCAAGGCGGCCTCACGAGCCAGATCCAGGCTCTGACGCAGATTGGCTTCCCGGTTTTGCATGCCGACCTGTGGATCGAATTGCACGACTGCTACACGAACAGGGCTGATTGCTTCGCTCATACCGAATGACCTCTTTTTATTGTTATTCACGCTGTTGAATTGCGTGCTCATAAGAGTCGAATCGGTATGGGCGAGTCAGTCAGCCGCTTCCGTTTAGCGTGTAGTCCATGTCCCAAACTGTATTGGCCGAGCCTGGGCTTGGCAGTACAAGATGGCAGCGTTCAGACGCTAGGCAGGCCTCTGGGCCGGGACTTCACGTCAGGTTGCAACGGCGTAATGCGGGTAGTCGGCCATTGAGAAGCCACCGTTGAAAGTTGCTGCGGTTTTGTTGCAGATATGAATGACCGCATCGACCGCGCCGCGGAAACACGGCTCGGTCCATCCTGCATCGACGGAGAACGATTCGCCGGATAAATACAGACCAGAAACGTGAGCGAAGTCGCGGTTGTATTTCATCAGACTCACCGCGTCGTAGTAGGCGCCAGGGCGATACAACTTTGCACAGCCGAGGGCATTTTTATCGGTGATCCAGCGCTGAACCACGGCTTGCTCCAGTCCGATATAGGGCGAAATCCTTTGCTGGATGTTGGTCGATTTAAGCAGGATCCGGTCCAGCTCGTCGGCGCAGCGGGTCACCAGTTCCTTGTCGCTGAAGGTGGCAAGTTTGGTCGCGTCGTCCTCCCACGTGTAGCTCAGCAAAATGCAGTCATAACTGTATTTGTCGTTGTAGCGGTAGGTGTAGACATCGTGGATGAAGCTGTCCGTGACGATGGCCTGGGGGATTTTGCTGTTCCCGGACAGAAACGATTTTTTCAGCGGTGCGAAGACTTTGCAGCTGGTTTCCCAGTGCGCTGTCTTATAGGCATGGATCGTCTCGAAAGGCAGCATCTGCGGGGTAAAATTTTCCAGCTTGATGCGGGTTTCGATCAGCCAGGAAGGCAGGGTCAAGATGACCGAATCGAAGTCTTCGTAGTGTTCCTGGGCGTGCTCCGGCTGGCTGTGTTTCCAGTTGTAATACACTCGGGTTTGCTGATTACCGAGCTTTCTGATCTTGGTGACGGACGAATCCGTCAGCAAGCCTTTCGGCCGTTCGAGGCAGCGTTCGTATAAGGATTTTTCCGTTTCAGCAGGCTTCAGGAACAGCAGGCATTCGTTCAGCGCGGCAAGACCAAGGTAGCGAGGCTGGTCGAACCTCAGCCCGGTCGAATCAAACACGGCCTTGCTTTTCAAGTGAGGGCAGTCCGTTAACGGATCGCCGTTCGCGTCGACCCGGCCCTGGATCAGTTGCAACTGACTGCTAAAACCGAAGATGGCCGTGCGCAGTGGGTAAAGCGAGCAGACATCATAGAACGCCCCCCAGCTGCCATCGCCAATGCCGATGGCGTAGAAAGTGGCGGATTCCCTGGCGTTCATGCCCATCCCGCCGAAATCGCCGGGAGCGGTTTCCGTCCAGGCGTTCAGGACCGGCATGCTGACCAGGTCCCGAAACGAAACATCGTGGTATTTCTCGACAATGGCCGCCCACATGACTTCCCATTCCGGGCTGCCATAAACCTGCGCAACGTGCCGCGTCATGCGGTCGGCGAAAGCTTTCCACTTGGCATGCACTGCCCGCAATTCTTCACCGGGTGGCGCGGTGTTGCCGTCGTCATTCTTCCAGATCAACATCTGCGGCGTCTCTGCACCGCCCATGCTGCCCTCGCGCAGGTAGATACCGGTAGAGGTGACGAACTGGCTGCCGGGGTTGGCAAAGTCCGTAAACGCCAGATCGAAGGCTTTAGCGTAGTAAGCCATCAACGAGCGGCCCTCGGTCGGTGACTCGTCTGCGCGGTTGAAAAAAGGCATGCGCATGGCGCCCATCTCGAACGGCGTGTGGCTCGCCTCGGAGTTGCGACTGCCCGGCACAGTCAAGTGCCTGCCGCCGATACGGGTCGATTGCTCGATGAGGGTGATGCGGGTGAATCCGCAGCGATGCAGCTCTCTGGCAGCCGTCAGGCCGGTCACGCCGGCGCCAATGATGCAGATTCTGTGGTGTGGGTCGGTTGCTTTGGCGATGCCGTTTTCCTGTTCAACCAACGCGCGATAGTCGAAGCACAGGTCTGGCGGATTGGGGAATCGGCCCGCCCACGGAGTGTGTGGCGAACGCTTTTTTCGTGCATTTTTGGCGACGTGTGCGGGGTAGTTATAGCTTGATCCGATGGTCATTGTTCATCTTCCCTGATGGTGTTGGCAGGAAGATGTTGAAGACTTCAGCGCTCAGCGACTAGCAGTCAAAAGGACCGGGAGGGGGCTCAGAATTCGTTTTCTGGCGTGGGAAAATAACCGATTCGGGCACAGCGCCGAACAATGTGGGAGCGCGCTTGCTCCCACATCGGGTAATGCGGGCGCGTTCAAGCAGCCCGCTGAAACTGTTGCCGATACTGATTCGGCGACAAATCCGTGTGCTGGCGGAACAACCGCGCAAAGAAGCTCGCATCGTCATAACCGACTTCATAACTGATGGTCTTGATGCTTTTGCGACTGCCTGACAGCAAGCCTTTGGCGGTTTCGATGCGCAGGCGTTGCAGGTAGTGCAGCGGCTTGTCGCCGGTGGCGGTCTGGAAGCGGCGCATGAAATTGCGGATGCTCATGCCATGTTCGCGGGCGACATCTTCGAAACGAAACTTGTCGGCGAAGTGCTCTTCGAGCCAGTGCTGAATCTGCAGGATGATCACGTCCTGATGCAGTTTTTGTCCGCCAAAACCGATCCGCCCGGGCGCATAGTTGCGCTGGACTTCGTAAAGAATATCGCGCGCCACCGCTTGAGCGATGTTGGCGCCGCAGAACCGCTCGATCAGATAAATGTAAAGGTCGCACGCCGACGTAGTGCCGCCGGCGCAGTACAGGTTGTCTGCATCGGTCAGGTGCTTGTCCTGATTGAGATAAACCTTGGGGAAGCGCTCGGCGAATGCGTTGAAGAAACGCCAGTAGGTGGTCGCTTCCTTACCGTCGAGCAGGCCGGCCTCGGCCAGCCAGAACACGCCGGTGGCCTCTGCGCATAGAACTGCGCCGCGAGCATGTTGCTGGCGCAGCCACGGCAAGATCTGCGGATAGCGTCTGCTCAACGTTTCAAAATCGTCCCAGAACGCCGGGAGAATGATGATATCGGCATTTTCCAGAGCGCCGTCCACCGGCATGATCACATCGCTGAAGCTGTTGACCGGGTTGCCGTCGGGGCTGACCAGCCGCGTTTCGAACGCCGGTGTCAGGCCGTGGCCCAGTTGTTTGCCGTAGCGCAGGCTGGCCAGGTGGAAGAAATCCTTGGCTTGCATGAGAGTGGAAGCGAAAACGCGGTCGATCGCCAGTATGCTGACGCGCCGTAAAGGCGTGGAGGCTTGGTTAGACATAATTCAACTTTATTCTTATAGGGGAAAGTGGTCACCAGACGGCTGGATCGTCTTATTTTTTGTCTGATGTGTCCAGTGTCCTGTAGCGCAGGCGAGGCTTAGTCTCTGGAGGCTAACTCTCTAACAATAACGACAGGTGCCGCATGATCCCCAGAACCTTGTTCAGTTCCGAGCACGAACTTTTTCGTGACAGCGTGCGAACGTTCCTCGAGAAAGAAGCCGTGCCCTTTCATGGGCAATGGGAAAAACAAGGTTTCATCGATCGTAACCTGTGGAACAAGGCAGGGGAGGCGGGGATGCTCTGCTCGCACCTTCCTGAAGAATACGGTGGGCTGGGCGCCGACTTCCTGTACAGCACGGTGGTGATCGAAGAGGTCGGCCGGCTGGGCCTTACCGGGATTGGTTTCTCCCTGCACTCGGATATTGTCGCGCCTTACATCCTGCATTACGGCAGTGAAGCGCTGAAACACAAATACCTGCCAAAACTGGTGTCGGGCGAGATGGTCACCGCGATTGCGATGACCGAGCCGGGCGCCGGTTCCGACCTGCAAGGGGTGAAGACCACTGCCGTGCTCGATGGTGACGAATACGTGATCAACGGTTCGAAAACGTTCATCACCAATGGTTTTCTCGCCGACCTGGTGATCGTTGTCGCCAAGACCGATCCGAAGGCGGGCGCGAAGGGCACCAGTCTTTTTCTGGTGGAGGCGAACACGCCCGGTTTCGACAAAGGCAAACGCCTGGAAAAAGTCGGGATGAAAGCACAGGACACCTCCGAGCTGTTCTTCCAGGACGTTCGCGTGCCCAAGGAAAACCTGCTGGGGCAGGCCGGGATGGGGTTTGCCTACCTGATGCAGGAATTGCCGCAGGAGCGTCTGACAGTCGCCATCGGCGGCCTCGCATCCGCCGAAGCGGCGCTGCAATGGACGCTGGATTACACCCGTGAACGCAAAGCTTTCGGCAAGGCGATTGCGGACTTTCAGAACACCCGCTTCAAACTCGCGGAGATGGCGACCGAAATTCAGATTGGCCGGGTTTTCGTCGACCGCTGCCTGGAGCTGCACCTGCAGGGCAAGCTCGACGTGCCGACGGCGGCAATGGCCAAATACTGGGGCACTGACCTGCAATGCAAGGTGCTCGACGAGTGCGTGCAGTTGCATGGCGGCTATGGCTTCATGTGGGAATACCCGATTGCCCGCGCGTGGGCGGATGCGCGGGTGCAGCGGATTTACGCGGGGACTAACGAGATCATGAAGGAGATTATTGCGCGCTCGCTTTGATGCTGTGGTGACTGTCAGGTCGCCATCGCGAGCAGGCTCGCTCCCACTTGGGTTCTGTGTTGATCACAAGGGTGTGGATCAACACCAATCAACTGTGGGAGCGAGCCTGCTCGCGATTGGATCTATGAATCAATCAAGGCGCAGGATTGGGGTGGTCTTTGTGAATCGCCTCAATGCCCTCAAGCACTTCATCGGACAATTTCAGATCGAAGCTGGCAATGTTGCTGTCCAGCTGCTCTAGCGTCGTCGCGCCAATGATATTGCTGGTGACGAACGGCTGCTGCGTGACAAACGCCAATGCCATCTGTGCCGGGTCCAGACCATGCTCTCGCGCCAGCGCCACATATCGGCTGCACGCCGCTTCCGACTGCGCATTGAAATAACGGCTGAAGCGGCTGTACAAGCTCAGTCGACCTTTCGGTGGGCGTGCCCCACCTTCGTATTTACCCGACAGAAAACCAAACGCCAGCGGCGAGTACGCCAGCAGGCCACACTGTTCGCGAATAGCGATTTCTGCCAGACCGACTTCGAAGCTGCGGTTGAGCAGGTTGTACGGATTCTGGATCGATACCGCACGCGGCCAGCCGCGGGATTCAGCCAGCGCGAGGAAACGCATGGTGCCCCACGGCGTCTCGTTGGACAGGCCGATGTGGCGGATCTTGCCGGCCCGAACCTGTTCGTCCAGCGCTTCGAGGGTGTCCTCCAGCGGTGTCAGGTTGGCCTCGGTCTTGTGTTTGTAGCCCAACTGCCCGAAGAAGTTGGTACTACGCTCCGGCCAATGCAATTGATAAAGATCGATGTAGTCGGTCTGCAGGCGCTTCAGACTGGCGTCCACAGCTTCGGTGATGTGCTGACGGTTGTGGCGCAGGTTTTTGTCGCGGATGTAATCGATCGTGTTGCCGGGGCCCGCTATCTTGCTGGCGAGGATCCAGTCGGTACGATCACCCCGACTTTTGAAATAATTGCCGATGTAGCGTTCGGTGGTGGCGTAGGTTTCGGCCTTGGGCGGCACCGGATACATCTCGGCAGTATCGATGAAATTGATCCCGGCGCTTTTGGCCCTTTCAATCTGGGCGAAGGCTTCAGCCTCGCTGTTTTGCTCACCCCAGGTCATGGTCCCGAGGCACAGTGCACTCACGTTCAGATCGGTTCGGCCTAGCTGGCGATAGTCCATCGGATGCTCCTTGGGCAAAACAATCATAAAAGCAGGTTGAAATATTTTTCGCAATCTGCATAATTGCGCACCTCTTTCTGCAGTGGAAGTGATGCGCCGCCGCCGAAGAATCTTGCCGTTGAACGGACGCGCCGACCCGAGCCCCCGAAAGCGTCTGTATCCGGCTGCCTTTGACTTGTCAAAGTACGCACTATTCAGTAAGATCCGCCGTCTAATTTACAGGGCGGCCCCTGAGGCTATAAAGAATGAAAACTTTTACTGCTAAACCGGAAACAGTACAGCGCGACTGGTTTGTCGTCGACGCTGCAGGTCAGACCCTGGGTCGTCTGGCCACCGAAATCGCGAGCCGTCTGCGTGGCAAGCATAAAGCTGAGTACACTCCTCACGTTGATACCGGCGATTACATCGTCGTTATCAATGCCGAGCAGATTCGTGTAACCGGTGCTAAAACCACCGACAAAATCTACTACTCCCACTCCGGTTTCCCGGGCGGCATCAAGTCGATCAACTTTGAAAAGCTGATCGCCAAAGCCCCTGAGCGCGTGATCGAGACCGCGGTCAAAGGCATGCTGCCTAAGAACCCGCTGGGTCGCGACATGTATCGTAAGCTGAAAGTCTATGCGGGCGCTGTACACCCTCATACTGCTCAGCAGCCCCAAGAACTGAAGTTTTAACGGAATAGTTCATTATGTCGGCGACTCAAAATTACGGCACTGGCCGTCGCAAGACCGCAACCGCACGCGTTTTCCTGCGTCCGGGTACTGGTAACATCTCCATCAACAACCGTTCGCTGGATAATTTCTTCGGCCGCGAAACTGCCCGCATGGTAGTTCGTCAGCCGCTGGAATTGACTGAGACTGTCGAGAAGTTCGACATCTACGTCACCGTGATCGGCGGTGGTGTAAGTGGTCAAGCTGGCGCAATCCGCCACGGTATCACTCGCGCACTGATGCAGTACGACGAAACCCTGCGTGGCGCTCTGCGCAAAGCTGGCTTCGTTACTCGCGATGCTCGTGAAGTTGAACGTAAGAAAGTCGGTCTGCGTAAAGCGCGTAAGCGCCCGCAGTACTCGAAGCGTTAATTCGCTTTCTCGTTCAAAAAGAACGCCCTGCTTCCTCGCGAAGCAGGGCGTTTTTTTATGGGCGCGATTTATCAAAGAATTGCGCTGTGACAACTTGCCACAGACGCAGAGGCCCTATACTGCAAGGCTTGGCAGTGGAGCCCTTCGGTAATTACCTTGTCAGGATTGGGGCTTTTCATTACCATTCGGCAAAATTTTTATAAGTACATAGTTTTAATTTAGTAGACGCCTGATTTAACAGGCCACAAAGCTGATGGGAGAGGACTGAATGAGCAATGACGGCGTGAATGCAGGCCGGCGTCGCTTCTTGGTAGCAGCCACATCCGTGGTGGGTGCTGCAGGAGCGGTGGGGGCTGCGGTCCCGTTCGTGGGGTCATGGTTTCCCAGTGCCAAAGCGAAAGCTGCAGGTGCACCGGTGAAGGTGAATGTCAGCAAAATCGAGCCAGGTCAGCAAATGATTGCTGAATGGCGTGGTCAGCCGGTATTCATCGTCCGCCGTACCGAGGAAATCCTGGGGAATCTGAAAAAGATCGAGGGCCAGCTGTCTGACCCAACCTCCAAGAACTCGACACAACCGACTTATGTCGACCCGGAGACGCGTTCGATCAAGCCAGAAGTTCTGCTGCTGATCGGTATCTGCACTCACCTGGGTTGCTCGCCGACTTTCCGTCCTGAAGTGGCACCTGCTGATCTGGGCAAAGACTGGGTAGGTGGTTATTTCTGCCCGTGCCACGGTTCCCACTACGATCTGGCTGGTCGCGTCTACAAGTCGCAACCTGCGCCTTTGAACCTGCCAGTTCCCCCGCATTCCTATGAGACTGATGACATCATTGTCGTCGGCGTCGATACGGAGAAAGCGTGATGAGCAAGTTCATGGATTGGGTTGATGCGCGCTTTCCCGCGACCAAAATGTGGGAAGACCACCTCAGCAAGTATTACGCCCCGAAGAACTTCAACTTCTTCTATTTTTTTGGTTCGCTCGCGCTGCTCGTTCTGGTCAACCAGATCGTCACCGGTGTCTGGCTGACCATGAGCTACACCCCGTCGGCCGAAGAAGCCTTCGCGTCGGTCGAATACATCATGCGCGACGTCGAGCACGGGTCGATCCTGCGTATGCTGCACGCAGTCGGCGCATCGATGTTTTTTATCGTGGTTTACCTGCACATGTTCCGCGGCTTGCTATACGGTTCCTACCAGAAACCGCGCGAGCTGGTATGGGTCTTCGGCATGCTGATCTACCTGGCGCTGATGGCTGAAGCGTTCATGGGGTATCTGCTGCCGTGGGGCCAGATGTCCTACTGGGGCGCCCAGGTCATCATCTCGCTGTTCGGTGCGATCCCGGTCATCGGTGACGACCTGACGCAGTGGATTCGTGGTGACTACCTGATTTCGGGGATCACGCTGAACCGCTTCTTTGCCTTGCATGTGGTCGCACTGCCAATCGTTATTCTCGGCTTGGTGGTGGTGCACATCCTGGCGCTGCACGAAGTGGGTTCGAACAACCCGGATGGCGTCGACATCAAGAAACACAAGGACGAAAACGGTATTCCACTGGACGGCATCGCCTTCCACCCGTACTACACCGTGAAAGATATCGTCGGCGTGGTGGTGTTCCTCTTCATCTTCTGCTCGATCGTGTTTTTCTTCCCGGAAATGGGCGGTTACTTCCTGGAGAAGCCGAACTTCGAAGTGGCGAACGCCTTCAAGACCCCTGAGCACATCGCTCCGGTCTGGTACTTCACACCGTTCTACGCAATTCTGCGGGCGGTGCCGGACAAGCTCCTGGGCGTCATCGCCATGGGCGCGGCCATTGCTGTCCTGTTTGTCCTGCCGTGGCTCGACCGCAGCCCGGTCAAGTCGATGCGCTACAAAGGCTGGATGAGCAAGATCTGGTTGTGGGTGTTCTGCATCTCGTTCGTGATCCTCGGCGTGCTGGGTGTTCTGTCACCGACTCCGGGTCGTACGCTGCTGTCGCAGGTCTGTACTTTCCTGTACTTCGCCTACTTCATTCTGATGCCGTTCTACACCAGGCTCGAGAAGACCAAACCGGTTCCGGAAAGGGTGACTGGCTGATGAAAAAGCTATTTGCTGTACTGATTTTTGCTGCTCTGCCAGCACTGTCGTTCGCCGCTGCAGAAGGTGGTCCGGAGCTGGAAAAAGTCGACATCGACGTTTCCGACCAGGCTGCCATGCAGGATGGCGCGCGTACGTTCGCCAACTATTGCATGGGCTGCCACAGCGCCAAGTTCCAGCGCTATGAACGCGTTGCCGACGATCTGGGCATTCCTCACGATCTGATGCTGTCGAACCTGGTTTTCACCGGTGCCAAGATTGGCGACCACATGAACATCGGCATGCAGCCTGCTGACGCCAAGACCTGGTTCGGTGCGGCGCCGCCCGATCTCACCCTGGTTGCACGTGTTCGTGGCACTGATTGGCTCTACGGTTACCTGAAAGCGTTCTACGAGGACCCGACGCGCCCTTGGGGCGTGAACAACAAGGTTTTCCCGAACGTCGGTATGCCTAACGTCCTTGCGCCTTTGCAAGGTCGTCAGGTGGTCGGATGCAAACAGGTGCAGATCGTCGAAGACGGCAAGAAGCAATATGATCCGCTGACCGGTACGCCTTTGACGCATGAAGCGTGCGATCAGTTGACCATCGTGCCGAAAAGCGGCGCGCTGACCGAAGAGCAGTTCGATGAGAAGGTCAAGAATCTGGTAACCTTCCTCGCTTACTCGGCTAACCCGGTTAAGCTGCAGCATCAGCGCATTGGTACCTACGTCTTGTTGTACCTGGCGTTCTTCTTCGTATTCGCATACTTGCTCAAGCGTGAATACTGGAAAGATGTGCACTGATTAAGATTCAAGCAATTGCTGTTAATCGCGCGCGCCCAAGGGCGTCTCTGAACGTGTAACGAGCCTGGTGAGCCAGGCGTTACGGGGAGGCGCCCTCTGGGCGCGCTCGTTTTTCCGCTCCCGATAATTTTTACAAGCGAGGAGGACCGCCATGGGCGTGACCAATCGGTTGGCCTGTTACTCCGACCCCGCCGACCACTATTCCCACCGAGTGCGTATCGTACTTGCAGAGAAGGGTGTCAGCGCCGAGATCATTTATGTGGAGGCTGGTCGTCAGCCGCCTAAACTGATTGAGGTGAACCCTTACGGCAGCCTGCCCACACTGGTCGATCGTGACCTGGCGTTGTGGGAGTCGACCGTGGTGATGGAATATCTGGATGAGCGTTACCCGCACCCGCCATTACTGCCGGTTTACCCAGTGGCGCGTGCCAATAGCCGTCTGCTGATTCATCGAATCCAGCGTGACTGGTGTGGCCTGGTGGATCTGATTCTGGATTCGCGATCCAAGGAAGCTGCCCGTGTCGTGGCTCGAAAAGAGCTGCGTGAGAGCCTGACTGGTGTTTCGCAATTGTTCGCGGACAAGCCGTTTTTCCTCAGTGAGGAACAAAGCCTCGTGGATTGCTGCCTATTACCCATACTCTGGCGCTTGCCGATCATGGGTATTGAACTGCCGCGGCCTGCCAAGCCGTTGCTTGATTACATGGAGCGCTCGTTTGCGCGTGAGGCTTTCCAGGCGAGTCTGTCTGGTGTCGAACGCGATATGCGCTAAGGCTTAAGGAGCCGCTATGAACTCCAGTCGACCTTATCTGGTCCGCGCGCTCTACGAGTGGATTGTGGATAACGATTGCACCCCGCACATGCTGGTCAATTCCGAATACCCGTCGGTGCAGGTGCCGCAAGGTTTCGCCAATGACGGACAGATTGTCCTGAATGTATCGCCAGCCGCCGTGCGTCATCTGCACATGGACAACGAAGCGGTCAGCTTCGAAGGTCGCTTTGGCGGTGTGCCGCATACTTTATACGTGCCTATCGCATCGATCCTGGGCATTTACGCCCGGGAGAATGGCCAGGGCATGGTGTTTGATCTGGAGTCGCCTATGGATGGCGAGGATGAGATTGAGCCGGATGATGATATCCCACCACCCGACAGCGAGCCTCCGCGTCCCAGCGGTCGACCCAGTTTGAAGGTGGTGAAGTAATAAAAAAGGCGATCCGAATGGATCGCCTTTTTTATTGCTTCACCGCCTTCAAACGTAGGAGCTGTCGAGTGAAGCGAGGCTGCGATCTTTTGATCTTTTTTCGACAAATGTCCAAAGATCGCAGCTTCGCTTCGCTCACAGCTCCTACGGTTTCAGGGGTCGATGGTGGATAGATGCCATCATCGGTATCAATCGATGTACTCAAACAACTTCACAATCTTCTGCACGCCAGAAACCCCTTGTACCAGATTGGTCGCTTGCGCAGCTTCCTGCTTGGTCAGCAGGCCAAGCAGATAAACGATGCCATTCTCAGTGACAACCTTGATTCGCGAGCCTGGAATGCTCGCATCGGTGAGCATCTGCGTCTTGATCTTGGAAGTCAGCCAGGTGTCGTTCTGGCGAGCCAGGAAACCGGAGGGCGGCAACACTTGCAGCTCGTTGTGGACCTTCTTCACCCGTTGCACCGAAGCCGCAGCCTGTTCGGCCTTGGCTTTCAGGTCTGCGCGGGGTGTCTGCCCGGCCAGGAGTACCACGCCGTTGAAGCTGGTGACGACGATATGCGAATCGTCGTCCAGGGCGGGGTCAGCCTTGGCGATGTTCACGCCGGCTTTGGTTTCGATCAGCGAATCATCGATTTTGCTGCCGAAAGTGCGTGTGCCACGGTCGTCATCAATCGGCGCTTCGCGGCTGGCGTTAACCACCGAGGTGCACCCGCTGATGCCGAGGCACAGGGTCAAGGCCATCAGGCCTAGGCGATTAGGGGTCATTCTTCACTCCCGAACAATTGGCTGTCGATCAAATCGCAAAGGCAATGGATCGCCAGCAGGTGGACTTCCTGAATACGTGCGGTGACGTTGGCCGGTACGCGAATTTCGACGTCCTCAGGCAATAGCAGGGACGCCATGCCGCCACCATCACGACCGGTCATTGCTACGACAATCATTTCGCGATCATGTGCGGCCTGGATCGCTTGAATTATGTTCGCCGAGTTGCCGCTGGTGGAAATCGCCAGCAACACATCGCCTGGTTGGCCAAGGGCGCGAATCTGTTTGGAGAAGATTTCGTTATAGCTGTAATCGTTGGCGATCGAGGTGATCGTCGAACTGTCGGTGGTCAGCGCAATGGCTGGCAGGCTCGGGCGTTCGCGCTCGAAACGATTGAGCAGCTCGGAGGAAAAATGCTGGGCGTCGCCGGCTGAGCCGCCGTTGCCGCAGGACAGCATCTTGCCCTCATTGAGCAGGGCGTTGACCATGACCTGGCTGGCTTGCTCGATGTGCGGTGCAAGTACTTCCATCGCCTGTTGCTTGGTGTCGATACTGGCCTGAAAGAGCTGGCGAATTCGCGATTGCATGTCCATCTGTGTGACCTTAATTAGCGCGGCTACCTGGCACATGAATGTGCAGCCCGCAAAGCAAAGAGCAAAAGTGTAGGGTGAAAGTGCACGGTTCGGAGCGCGTGCGATCAGCTGTCGAAGGCATTTTGCAGCCAGTTCAACTGATCGAGGCTGCTGTCGATGGCAACCACGTCAAAACGGCAGGGGGAGTTGGCCCAACGCGATTCGCGCTGAAGAAAATACTGCGCGGCGAAAATCAGTTTTTGCCGTTTGCGCGCATCAACGCTGTCGAGCGCGCCACCCCATTGAGTGTTCTTCCTGTAGCGGACCTCGACGAATACTACTGTATCGCCATCAAGCATGACCAGATCAAGCTCGCCGCGTTTGCACAACCAGTTCTGCGCCAGCAGGCTCAGACCCTGTTGTTGCAGATGCTCGAGCGCATGGCGCTCGGCATCTTTACCGCTTTGCTGGCGTGACCGGTCAGGCATCAGCGTGGCGTATCCGGCAGGCGTTGAACCTGACCATTAACGAACTGCGCCCATGGCAACTGGCGAACCACACGTTGGGTCTGGGTCATGCCGAGGCTGCCCGATTGGCCTTCGATGCGGCTGTCCGGCAGGGTCTTCAGTTGTCCCAGGCGTGGCGCCAGGCGGTAGGCATCAACGCCCATGGCATACAAGCGTCCGAGGCTGCCGGCAGCTTGCGGCCATTGAGCAGTGACCTGCTGGCGCAACGGATCGGTGGAATCAAGCAACCACGGCGTTTCGCAGAAGCGCACGCCATTCATGTCGTTGTACTGATTCTGGTCACCACTGGCGCTGAACACGTGGGATGTCGCGTAAACCGGCACGTCACCCGCGTATTGGAAATTCAGCGTTGGCTTGATCTGCTGAGCCTGTTGGGGCGTAGCGGCGAGGAAAATGAAATCGATGTCCTGGCGCCGCGACGGTTGGGCCGCGACCTGAGAACCGACAGTGCTTTGCAGGCTCTTGGCGCGACCTTCGCTCTGGCGCAGCTGGAACATGTCAGCAATCTGCTGGGCCAGTTGCACCGGCTGATCGACACGTTCGGTGGCAACGATGCTGCCGCCGTTGGCTTGCCAGTCCTGGCTGAACGCTTTCATCACGCGATCGCCCCATTCACCCTTGGGTACCATGATTGCGGCGCGATGCAAGCCATCGGCGCGAGCGCGACGGGAGACTTCGCGGGCTTCGTCTTCAGCGGCGAGACCAAACTGGAACAGCTGTGCCGGACCTTGTTCGCCTTCGCTGTAGTTGAGCGCCAGTGTGGTGATCGGCAATTGCGGGCGAGCGCTGAGCTGTTTGACCAGCGGCTTTTCCAGCGGGCCGACGACCATTTGCACGCCGTCCGCCTGAGCCTTGCGATAGAACTCGTCGAGTGAAGTGAGGCGCGAGCTGTCGTAGAACTCAATGGCTGGCGGCTTCTGGCCGGCTTGCTGAGCCTGATAGTGCGCCGCCATGAAGCCTTCGCGTAGAGCGCGACCGACCGAAGCCAGCGGGCCTTCTTGCGGCAACAGCAGCGCAATCTTGGTCAGCGGCTGGCTGGCGAGTTCTTTGAGTTGAGTCAATGGCAGCGGCAGCTGGATGGCAGCCGGGTGCTTGGGGTTCTGAGCGCGCCATGCGTCAATCGCTGCTTGCTGCTGCTCCAGTGTGCCGGCGGTTTTCACCGCCAGTGCCAGGCTCATCCAGCCGCCAAGGTCATCGGCAGTGGTCGGCTGCAACTGGTCGGCCGGCAGCGAAGCGATCAAGGTCCAGATCGCCTCGTGGTTTT
>NZ_JMCL01000152.1 GCF_000690905.1 Pseudomonas sp. Ant30-3
CCACCAGCGTCCCCCATGACAAAACCACCCCCGACATCTCCTGAGCCAGTGATGATTGTCCCGCCGTGACTGGTTGGGCTCCCTAAATGGGCCATGGGACGGCCATTTACCTGAATGGAAGGAAAGCCTGTAGTGATGACTGCACCACACCCACAGGTATCGCCAACCCGGGCTGAGCCCATAAAGTTGATGTTGGTGTCAGCAGATGCAGAGGCGATAGGGGTGGTGCGTGGCCGGGCAATGGGCAGACGTGTTTGTCACCCAGTCGAGCAGAAGAAATCATTGAGCATCGTCCTTGTGTCTTTCGTCCATAAACAATAACCAGCCCTAAAAACTGGCGCGGGGAAAGCCATCTTCCCTAAAAGAGTGTCAGTCGGCAAACAGCATCTCCCGCCCTACGCCCATCAACAAACCCTGATTCTGCTCAGTCACTGAGCGGATGTAATCCCACAACAGGGTGATCCGCTTGAGCTTCCTTAAATCCTCGCGGCAGTACATCCAGGGCTACAAGGCGTAACGGTTCCAAATGGTTGCGGAATCTTTTCGTCAGGTTTGCCGATTTACATTGCCGCCAGCTACGGGCATGTGACCCTTACAGACTTGAGCACCTGCTCCCCACTTTGTGGTGAACCGATAGAAGCTCGTCCATCACCGTTTTGACTGCTATGCCAACATTAGGATGCTGCTTGAAGAGATTAATCGATGAACTTGCCGTGACGCCGACAGGACGCTTTAGTAGGCGCCTAGGGCCGGAAGGGGTCAGGTTCGCCAGCACATTGTTTTAAACGATTGATAACGTCAGGCGCAGTCACAGCAGTGTCGATTCGACCTTTAGCATCGAGGTAAATATCTATCATCCGCCCCCATTCCGGCGTCACATAGAAACACCTTTGCGCCCCCTTGTCGGTCCACCAGTCGAACCTCATGAAGAAATCCTTATCGGGAAAAATGTGGCCCCACTCAACGGATGCGCCGCCTCCTATGGGCATTTCGCCCTTATAGATTCGATGCTGTGTATTCCAGATGTATCGAAAATCTTCCTTTCCTTCATGTGAAAAATTGACTGCCACGACTGGCGAAGCCAAGTACCAAAATGCAATGGGAAAAGCCAATAGAACGGCAAACGCCCACCGGCCAAACCTAATTTTAGTTTTGCTTGCATTTGTGTTCACGGATGCCTGCCCCCCATGCTTCCGGTGGTACTGCCAAAACTTCGTTCATGACCATTTTTGCTGTAACTCCCCCGTTAGGATGCTGACTGAATAGCTTGATACCTATGCTGATGGAAGTCCGGTCTGGTGCGTCGTCCCATGCACGGAGCCCGTCAATGTCGACCGAGCGATTAGGCCCCGGAAGTCTCCTTTCCTCTTTAGGTTTTTTTAGGACCTCACCCACTTTTCTGAGTGTGTCCGAAACGATTTGCTCGGCCCCGGCGCCATCCAGAAGGATGCTTTCGGAAAGTCCACCAGCTCGCCCGACGTATCCGTAGTGGATGTTCGACCAAATATCATAGAAGTAATCGTAATCGCCCTGTTTGTGGTAGACGACACCATTGTATTTCTCGGCGAGTATCGGCTTATGGTCCCAAGGACGATCTTGACCCACACGCTCAGTAAAAAGAGCCATGGCAGCCGCGCCTTTGGAAGCACCAATAACTTGAGGGCTGGTCGCACCTACTTGGGCATACCAAGGCAGGGCCACCTGATTGCGGGTCTCTTCAGCAACGTCGTAGCT
>NZ_JMCL01000153.1 GCF_000690905.1 Pseudomonas sp. Ant30-3
CAGGTACCCGCCGGTGTACCGATCAGGTTGGCAAGCGTCAGGCCGCTGAACATGAACGCAATGGCGCTGGTACGGCGGTTGGGCGCCACCAGTTCCGACGCCAGAATTGATCCGATCCCAATGAAGGCGCCGTGTGTCAGCGATGTAAGGACTCGACCGGTCAAGGCCCAGGCGAAAGTCGGCGAAAGGGCCGTCAACAAATTGCCGGCGATGAAGAACCCCATCAGTGATATCAACATGGCTTTCTGCGGCACGCGGGCGCCCAAAATGATCAGTAATGGCGCGCCAACAAACACCCCTAATGCATAGCTCGTCGCCATGTAACCGGCAGCGGAAAAGGAAATGTCGAACTCGGCCGCAATCCCGGGCAACAGGCCGGCGATGACGAACTCGGTGGTGCCAATGCCGAAGGTGGCAATGGCCAGTGCCCAAATGGCAGCAGGCATGAACAGTCCCTCTCAATTGAATTGCGTAGTCGATGGGGAATACTAGAGACCTGGAGCTTTTTTGGAAATTAGGTACTATTTGGGGACATAGACACCCATTGGTAACCATGCAATGCCTAAAATTGACGACACCCAGTTGGTGTTTGACGCCAGTTGCGCCCCACGCAGGGTCATGGGTTTGTTTACCGTGAAGTGGGTCAGCCTGGTGCTGCACGCACTTGATCGCTGGCCGGGCGGGCGTTGTCGTACCGGGCAACTGCAGAGAGCATTGCCAGGCATCTCGAAAAAAATGCTGGTGCAGACGCTGCGCGACGTGGAGGCTCGTGGATTGGTCGCGCGCCACGTGCACAGTGTCGTGCCGCCCAAGGTGGAATACGAGCTAACGCCGCTGGGCAAGACGTTCGCTCAAGCAGTTGAAATGCTCTACCGCTGGGGGGCGGATCACCAGGAGGCACTGGACGAGCTGGAAGCTAATATGGCCGTTGTACAAACGGTCCTCGAATCGTCCAGCGCCGAACGCACCCTGGAAGACGGTTAAGACAGTGAACGAAAGACGCCTCTCGGAGCAAACATGAAAGTCGGCGTAATTTCCGATACCCACGGCCTGCTGCGACCTGAAGCGCTGACTGCGCTGGAAGGTTGTGAGCTGATTGTTCACGCGGGTGACATTGGCAGCCCGGAGATTCTCGATCAACTTGCGTCCATTGCTCCTTTGCATGTCGTACGCGGCAATAACGACCAGCAGAGTAGCTGGGCCGACCATCTGCCAGATCTGACCTGTTTCGAGATTAACGGTTGGCAGGCATTCCTGGTGCATGACATCGCCGATGTGCCCGCCGAGCTTGATGCGGCTACAAAACTCGTCATCACCGGTCACTCCCACAAGCCGAGCATGGAATGGCACGATGAGGTGCTTTATCTCAATCCTGGCAGCGCGGGGCGACGGCGCTTCAAGCTGCCAGTGACGTTGGCGATACTGGAAGTCAGTGCAACTTCTCTGGAACCACGATTGGTGCACCTTCTGAATTGAACGCTGGGTAGCGGCAACGCCTTTAAAGCAAGTACATCAGCGTAATGCACCCCGTATCAGTGACGCAAAAGAAGCAATCATCTGGTCCTTGTCATGCCGCCCCCGAACCAACGCGCCGGAAAGTGCTTCGCCCGCGCCGATCAGGCCGATGCAGCGTATTTCCAGTTCGGCCGCCGACACTGTCGGGGCGGCTTGAGGTTTGAGCACTGTCACGAACATCTGCACGCAGTTATCCAATAACTCCTGAAAAACCGCCGACTTTTCTTCGCTGCCTGCCAAAGCTGCGCCCACCGCGTGAAACTCGTCAGTGTGATTTGCCGCGCACTGGATGTAAGCGTCGGCGAGAATCAGTGCGGTCTCTTCCAGACCCAGGGTGGTTTTAGCCATGGCGTCACGGAACGCATCGACCCGCTCGGTATCGATCCACTTGTAGAGCTCGATCAACAAGGCCGACCGAGTGGCGAAATGATCGTAAACCACCGGTTTGGACACGCCCGCGCGGACGGCCAGATGTCCCAGGGTGAGTCGGTCCGCGCCTTCTTCGCGCACGATCAGTAGGGCTGTATCGAGCAATTGTCGTTTGCGGTCGGCTTTCGCAAGGCGCCGCGTGGCCGCGGGAGGAGTGGAGTTGTCGGTGTCTTTTTGCACTTCATCGCTTCCAGAACAATAAAACCTACCAATGGTAGGGGATAGTTGCAATCCTCGTGTTAGGGTGTCTACCAAGAGTAGGTTGCAACCCAAACAACGAGGAGAATACACAATGTCACTTCATCCTATCCTGTTAATGGGCGGTTCTGGCGCGATCGGCCACCAGACGGCCCGGGCTCTGCGCGCCGCGCATCCCGACGTGCCTTTGCTGATCGGTGGCCGCGACCTGGCCAAAGCTCAGCAAGCCGCCGAGCAAATCGGCGGGGCGCAGGGCGTGGTCATTGACCCTGGCGCAGACGACCTGGGCCTGGGCAATCGCTCGGTCAGCGGCGTCGTGGTTTTCTACATGGATCATGCCCTGGCCGGACTGCGTTTCGCCCAACAGCGCGGCGTGCCTCACCTCAGCATCTCCTCTGGGGTTTTCGAAATCGCTCCGCAAATTGCCACCCACATCCATACGCCCGATGCGGCGCCTATTGTTCTGGGTTATGAATGGATGGTCGGCGCGACGACAGTCTCGACGCTGAATATTGCGAAGGCGTTTGGCCGGTTGCATGACATCACCATCAATGCACTGGTCGATGAGCAGGACGGCGGAGGCCCAACGGTCGCCACGGATTTCGAACACTTGAACAAGATGCTCCCCGCCGCCTTGACCCGGCGCGATGGCGTGTACGTCTGGCGAGAAGGGGAGGATGCCAAGGTCAGCTTCCATGCGGTCGATGGTACGAAGATGGAGGCCAATGGTTTCTCGTCCATCGATGTCGTTGGCTTGGCGGCTGCGACGGGTGCGCCCAACGTTCAGTTCAATCTGGCCGTTGGGGTGAGCTCTTCCCGGCGCGAAGGTCGGCCAATGTCTACCGAGATCCTCATCGAACTCACTGGCGAGGATTTGCAGGGGGCGCCGTTGCACACGCGTCATGCCGTCGTTCACCCGGCAGGCGCTGCGGCGCTGACCGGCCTCAGCGTCGCCATGCTACTTGAGCGACTGCTCGGGCTGGATGGTCAACCACCCACTTCGGCAGGCCTGTACTTTCCTTATCAACTGCTCGATGCCGCCGCGTATCTGCAGCGCCTTGGCAAAGAAGGGGGCGAGCTGCGCGAGCTGCCAGTGCTCGGGTAGACATCAGCCAAAACCGGGTGATCTGTCTGAGACAGACTTCCGGTTTTCTCATTTTTCCGTTTGGCTAATGGAGTCCATCAATCGCGCTCAGGTACGCTTCGGCAACTTCCAGTCCGGACGAATGAAGTGGCAGGTGTAGCCGTTGGGAATGCGCTCCAGATAATCCTGATGCTCCGGCTCCGCTTCCCAGAACGCTCCCGCCGGTGCGATTTCAGTCACCACACGACCGGGCCACAGGCCTGACGCGTCGACGTCGGCGGCAGTGTCCTCGGCAATGTCGCGTTGTTGTTCACTGAGGTAATAGATCGCCGACCGATAGCTGGCGCCGAGGTCGTTGCCCTGACGATTGGGTGTGCTGGGATCGTGGATCTGGAAGAAAAATTCAAGGATCTGTCGGTAGCTGATCACGACAGGGTCGAACACGATCTCGATGGCTTCGGCGTGATTGCCATGGTTGCGGTACGTGGCGTTCGGCAAATCGTCGCCGGTGTAACCAACGCGTGTATGCAGCACACCGGGGTAGCGCCGCAGCAGGTCCTGCATGCCCCAGAAGCAGCCGCCTGCGAGAATGGCAGTTTCGGTTTGACTGGTCATGGTGGGTGCTTCCTCTTCGGGATGTTGGGTGTAGGTATGTTATGGAGGCGGGTTGGCGGATTCCAAGTCAAATGGCGGGAATGGAGCTTGAGGTGAGCTGCAGTCGACCGATAGCTGTCAGGTCCGCAAAGCCAAAAATGTCTCAAAGCGGTCATGCTTGAGGGGTACTGGGTTGTATTTTTTTACTTGAGAATAAACGACTGGATAACAGTGCGGTGTGAAGCTCATACGCCCGAGCAGATCACCGCCGGGCTAGCGATTGCATCACAGGCTGGCAGAGCTAGGGCGTAAAGCCCTAGCGGACAGCAGCTATCACTTTTTCTTTTTTGCAGGCTTATCTGCCTTTTCGGACTTCTCTGATTTCTTGGCTTTTTCTGGCTTGCTATCAGCTTTTTTTGCAGATTTTTTTGGTTCGGCATCCTTTTTCTTATCTTTCTTATCGGAAGATTTCGAAAGAGCCGAAGCCGCAGCTGATTTCTTTGCCGGTGAGGACTTTTTGTCTTTCAAGTCCTTGCTGGCTTTCGAAGCGTCGTCTTTGGTTTTCTTGTCGTCTTTAGCCACGTTAACCACCTCTCGGAGTATGCCGGTCTTGGCAAAATGCCTGTGCGATTCTCCACAAGCTGATCATTAGGCGAGCGCGTACAAAAGCGGTTCAAATTATTTTGATGCGTTGGGATGGGCGTGGGTGATGCGCTGATAGTTGCTGGGCGCCGGGCATCATGGAGAGGTGGTCATTTACAGAATGCCAAGCTATCAAGATCGATCTCGGCGTAAGACCCCGATCCGCCCCTAAAGAGATGGATTCTGGACACTGCTAGCGCAGATCGTAAGAATTCAACAAGCTTCCTCAGATTGGCGTTTTTAGACATCGAACTCGGACTAATTACCGTTGCCCGCCCGGGTTCGTCGTCGTAAGTTCGGACAAGGAAAACATCTTCGTCGCTCTGTATGTCGTAGTTGAAACCACGATACTCATATCCAGCATCGTGGTCGACATCATCAAAGCGGGTAGATTTCACTATCTTCAAAGCAGCATCCGTTGAATTCACTAGCGGTAAGTAGGTTGCTTCATGCGAACAATCCGGGGCCTGGACACCCGAAAATAGGATTCAACGATCAGCGGCAATCGGCTGCATCGTCCGGCATCTAGGATATGTGCTGCAGCCCCAAAATTGCTGGCCGCTTTTATTGCCGGTTTTGTAGGTGCGCACCACCAGTGCATTGCCACAGCGTGGGCAGAGCCGAGCGGCCGTAGGATCATCGCGCAGCTTGAGACGTTGCACATGCTCACGTCGCGTCGCGAACGTCGGAACCAAGCGACCTGCCTTCAAAATTTCCAGCATGGACATCACCTGCGCGTCGGTGAAAACCGGCTGCTCGAAGGATTTGATGTACCGCACCAGTCCCCCACCTTGAGTGACGCTCGCCGGCATCGGCGTTTTGAACGTGCTGCCGCCCACGAACGTGATGACCGAGTGCACATGCTCCGGCCCGACGCCCAGTACTCTTTGCAGCGTCTTCACATGCTTGTAGTTTTGGTGGATGGGGTTCTGAAACTGGAAACGCTTTCGAGGAAACTGCTGCGTCCACTGCGCCTGCTTTTCACCGCCGAAAATCCACCCGCTCATGTTCTTCGTCTCCAGCACAAAAATGCCGAAGGGCGAAACAAACACATGATCGATTTGCGTCGTGCCGTCCAAGGTATGGAGTGTCACGTCATGCAGGCGTTGGTAGGTGCGACGGTTCAACAGGAAGTGCGTGGATAGACGGACTAGCTGTTCGCCGAACCAGCCTTTGACCAGGCGGGTTTTTAGTAAAGACATGAACAGCATCAATGGGAGCAGCCATTTCAGCATGTCGAACATGGGTTGAAGGAGGAGGGTGGTGTTCACATTGCGATCCTTTGCGGTGTGGAGGGTGGCTGTGATTCGATTGTAGTGAAGTACCTATCGCCTGACTCCAGTCTTCGCTACCGACAGAATTCGTTGCAGGTCGAGAAGTAATGAACGCTTGAGACCGACCTTGACTCCAAGTTTTACCCCGACGCTCACATGCAGCGCATCGCGTCGATGGGTTCGAATCATCTGCCAAATCAAGGAATCCCCATGACCGACCCACGTAATGTTGCCCACGACAAAAAAGTACAACAAGAGAAAAAGAACCACGGCGAAGAAATCGCGCCGAATGCCGAGCACACGCCACAGCCTGGTATGAAGCCCGCACTCAAAGATGACGATGACAAGCAAGACAAGCAAGACGAGCAGGCTTGAGCAGGCAGTAACCTGATCTGGAGACTGCCGTCTGGCGGCGCTGGCTGATGTCAGCAGCCGCTGCTTGCTGCTTCTAGGCGAAAGCCGCTCAATTACTGTTCCAGCCAGCGTCCATAAAGAATCGGGAATCGCTCGCGCATCCACTCGACGAAGACATCGACTTGCGGTGCCAAGTGAGATCGGCTGGGGTACAGCACTGAAACGGGACGAGGGCGAGGTCGATAGGCCCGCAGCACTTCGACCAAGGACCCGTCTGCAAGGTAACGGTCGAGGGTAATTCCCGGGGCCTGTAAAATGCCGAATCCGGCAACGCCACATTCCACGTAGGCGTTGGACTCGTTAACGGTAATGCCGTGGCGACTGATATACGTTTGGTCGCTGGCGCCATCGAGAAACTGCCAAGGCAGCGAACGGTTGTTCTGGCCAGAGAGAAAGGTGACTCCTCGGTGCGCGCTTAGATCGCTCAACGTCTGGGGTTCACCCTGTTCCTGGAGATACCTTGGGGAGGCGCAGGTGACCATGGTGGCTTGGCCGATGCGCCGGGCGACCAGGCTCGAACTGGGCAGCTCGCCGATGCGTAATACGCAGTCCACTCCCTCCGCCACCAAATCGACGGTTCTGTCTGTAACCCCCAGGGACAGGTCTATCTCCGGATAAAGGACGGTAAAATCACGCAGACTCGCTATCAGCCCTGGCTGGGCGAATGCAGTCGGGATGTCGACCCTTAGCCGCCCACGCAGGGTGCTGCCGGATTGTCCGAACATCGACGTGGCCTCGGCGACATTGCCGAGTATCTCTTTCACTCGCTCATAAAATCGCTCGCCTTCAGCCGTGAGCCGCACCTTGCGGGTGGTTCGCTGGAATAGCCTCACATCCAGCGAGGTCTCCAGTTCCTGGATCGCCCGAGTCACTTGGGGGCGTCCTATCTGCATGGCATCCGCCGTTTTAGTGAAGCTCCCCAGCTCGGCTAACCGGGCGAACACCTGCATTGTCTGGAGCAGTTCCATCCTCGCTCACCTATCGATCTGTTCGGTTTCAAAGCCGGAAAAAAGTTAATTGTTGCCTGTGAGCATAACAATCCTGTGCCGGGCTGCGCATTTATCGAACACTGCCACTGCTGAACAATGTCGCCAGAAGGTTTTCTACCCCAACTGGAGATAGACAGATGAAAGCGTGGCTTTTGAAAGATTTTGGTCTCGACAACCTGATACTTGGCAACAGTGCCACCCCCGAGCCTAAAGCCGGCGAGTTGCTGGTGAAGGTCGGTGCCGTTTCACTTAATTTTCGCGACAAGGCCATCGTCGATGGCATTTACGAACCGCACTTGGTGCCCAAAAATTTGATCCCGGTCAGCGACGCTGCGGGCACTGTTGTTGCCGTAGGCGAAGGCGTCAACCGCTTCAAGGTGGGCGACCGCGTCAACTCGCATCTGTATTCGCGCTGGATTGACGGTGAGCCGGGCCCCAACGAGCCCGCCTACTGCTTCGGCATGCCGCTTCCAGGTGGCCTGGCCGAATACATGATCATCCACGAAGAAAGCGCAGTTCGTGCACCGGACAACATGTCTGACGAAGAAGCCTCGACCCTGCCGATAGCTGCGCTGACAGCCTGGTACTCGTTGGTGGATTACGGCCAGATCCAGCCAGGCCAAACCGTGCTCGTGCAGGGCACGGGCGGTGTCTCGATCTTCGCCGTGCAACTGGCGACCGCTCTGGGAGCCAAGGTGATCGTCACCTCCAGCAGTGACGAAAATCTGGATGCGGTGAAGAAGCTCGGGGCCGTTGCCGGCATCAACTATCGAACCTTCCCACGCTGGGAAGAAGAAGTTCTGAAACTCACCGACGGCAAGGGCGTAGACCTTCTGCTGGACGTTGCGGGCGGAGAGGGCCTCAACCAGTCCATCGCATCAACCAAGGCTGCGGGTCGTATTGCCCAGATCGGCTTCCTGACCGGGCAGACCACCACGCTCAGCCTGATGCCGCTGATATTCCGGCAGACAACCCTTCGCGGCATCGCGGTGGCTCCTCGTTCGTCGTTCGACCGCATGAATGACTTTCTGAACCAGCATGCCATTCGGCCGGTGATTGATCAGACCTACTCATTCGAAGAGGCGCACCAGGCCTACCAACATCTGGCGCGTGGGGCGTTTGGCAAAGTGGTTATCAAGGTTTCCTGAGGCCGACTGCCGTTGTGGCCATCCGCTTGATAAACATCCCCTTGGCGTAAGGACAATACATTTATAGCCATTTACTGCTTAGGCCTGGAGGTCGTTCAAATCCAGGCATTCTTTTCGGTCAGCAGTGGGCGGCCAACGGTTCTGATAAATTGGAGCAAATCACTACCTTCTCGAGACCCACGATCAATGAGAGTTATTCGTAGCAAGGATTTCACCGCCACTCGCGCTTGGGGTGCTGAACACATCGCTAACATGGATGGAACCACCGTCCGCCTCCATTGGACCGATCAGCCATACAAGTGGCATATCAATGATGGTGAGGAGGTATTCGCAGTCCTCGACGGCACGGTAGATATGCATTATCGCGAGTCAGGCATCGAACGCGTCGTGACATTGGTGGTTGGCGACGTGTTTTTCGCAGGGGTTGGATGTGAACATGTTGCGCATCCTCGTGGAGAAGCGCGGATTCTGGTCATCGAACGAGAAGGCAGCGTTTGATTGCCCAGGCTTTTGCTCATCGTTGCCAGTGCTCCGCCAGTCCGTTCAGGATCAATACGGGTATTGGAGACAAGCGGACCTGGAGTAAGCCCATAGTTCGCAACATCGATGGTCTTAACCAAAAAAGCGGGCGCACTTCAGCGCCCGTTTTTATCACTCACCCGCAACCTGCGCCCGCAGACGCCGGCCAATCACATCCATCAAATCACAGCCATCGCGCAGCGGAATGACCAGCAGCTGAGAAAAGTCGGTCAGTACCACCGTGTCGCAACCCAGTTCGGCGCGGTAGGCGATGTTTTCCAGTACTTGCGTGACCGAGCGAATGCGGTGATCGGCCATGGCTTGCAGGACGTCGAGTGGGGATTGGGTGTCGATGAGCAGGGAGGCCGGGATCAGGTCGATTCCGGTGAGGGGCATGTATCGATTCATATGAAGATCTCTGTTTGATTGGCTAACGCCGTCACTCAGTCGTCGCCAAACGATTGGGTGGCAGCTGTGCGCAGGTTGGCGAACCGGCAACAGAGAAAACCGGCAGACCCGAAGGTCTCCCGCGCACAGCCGCCATGACAGCGGCTTTGCGGGTGCGACGACCCCTGCAACAAAGCCTGGAGCCTTCGCATTCTCTGTGATCAGGTCGCCAAACCCGAATCGTCCATCCGGACGACGGACCGGACTATAAGCCTCATCGCATCCCCCGACAAGGTGAGCGATTCCGAGCTTTGCGTAGGAACTTTATAGCGGTCCTACGACGTCTACTCCCTGTCGCGCAAAAACACCGGACACACCCTGATCCATCATTTCACCGTGTTCATCGCCGCTGACGCTATCCTTGAAACCGTACCCCGCAGTCGAGCCGGATCTTCAACCAATGCAAACCCCGACCACCGATCACCACCTCTGGAAAACCTACCTGCTTTTCCTTGCGCCCATGGTTCTCTCCAATTTTCTGCAATCCATGTCGGGCACCATCAACAGCATTTACATCGGCCAAATGCTGGGCACACAGGCGCTGGCCGCCGTGTCGGGCATGTTCCCCATCGTGTTCTTTTTCATCGCGCTGGTGATCGGCCTCGGCGCCGGGGCGGGGGTATTAATCGGTCAGGCCTGGGGCGCGCGCGAACCGCATCTGGTCAAAGCCATTGCCGGTACGACGTTGCTCTTGGGCGCAATCATTGGCCTGACAGCGGCGGTGCTGGGCAGCGTGTTTGCGCGGCCAGCGTTGCAGGGTTTGGGCACGCCGGCGGACGTGCTGGACGACGCTGTTGCGTATGCCCACGTGATGATGTGGATCATGCCGTCGCTGTTGGTGTACGTGCTGTTTACGCAGCTGCTGCGCGGGGTGAGCGATACGGTGTCGCCGTTGGTGGCGCTGGTGGTGTCGACGTGTATCGGGCTGGCGCTGACGCCGGCGTTGATTCGCGGTTGGCTGGGGCTGCCGATGATGGGGATTCAGAGCGCGGCGTATGCGGGGTTGGTGGGCAATCTGTCGGCGATGGGCTGGTTGTCGTGGCGACTGATTCGGCGCGGGCATCCGTTGGCGCCGGACCGTGAGATGTTTGCGGCGATGCGCCTGGACCGGGTAATTCTCGGCAAGGTGTTGCGCATCGGTTTGCCGACCGGGTTGCAGATGGTGGTGCTGTCAGTCTCGGAGCTGGTGATCCTGGCGCTGGTCAATCAGCACGGTTCACAGGCGACGGCGGCGTATGGTGCGGTGACGCAGATCGTCAATTACGTGCAGTTCCCGGCGCTGTCGATTGCAATCACCGCCTCGATCCTCGGCGCACAGGCGATTGGTGCGGCGCGGGTCGAGCGGATCGGGCCGATTCTACGCACGGGTCTGCTCATCAACGTGTGCCTGACCGGTGGCCTGGTGGTGTTGGGTTACCTACTGTCGCACTGGTTGTTGGGCCTGTTCTTGACCGATGACTTGACGCGGGCGAAGGCTGAGCACCTGTTGCACATCATGCTCTGGAGTCTGTTGGTGTTTGGCTTCCAGGCGATCATCGGCGGCATCATGCGCGCCAGCGGCAATGTGCTGGTACCGATGGCTATTTCGATTTTTTGCGTGGTCGGGGTGCAACTGCCGGTGGCCTATGTGCTGGACGGGCACTTCGGGTTGCAAGGCGTGTGGATGGCGTTCCCGGTGGCGTATCTGGGCATGCTGGTGTTGCAGACGCTGTATTACAAGTTGGTGTGGAAACATCAGAAAATCCAGCGTCTGGTGTAGCGGGACGGGTTACCGGGTTTCTGGGTCAGCGCTAGCGGGATTCGCGCCCACGGCGAATCTTTGCTTAAGTCTTGTTACCGCGTTATCGGAGAAACCCATGAACCATCGATTCCTGCGTTCTGCCGCAGGGGTTGCAGCCCTGTTGATCGGAGCGTTGCCGTGCGCCCAAGCGCGCGAGTACACCGAGGTCAACGACACCGCCAGCACCATCAGTTTCACCTATTACCAGATGGGCTCGCGGGTGTATGGCACCTTTGCCACCTTTCGCGGCACGCTGACTTTCGACACACAGAATCCTGCCGTCTCCCACGCGGGATTGGTCATCGACCTGGGCAGTATCGATGCCGGCAGCACCGACGCCAATGACGAATTGAAAAAACCTGCCTGGTTCGACACGGCGGCTTATCCGCGCGCGACCTTCCAGTCGACTGCTGTAAAAGCGCTGGGCGATGATCGCTATTTGATCAGCGGCACGCTGTCATTGCGCGGCATTACGCGCGCGGTGGAGGTGCCGGTGGTGCTGAAGTCCGAGGACGCCATCGGCATCTTCGATGGCGAGCTGATCCTCAGGCGCGCCGACTTCAAACTGGGCGAGGGCGAATGGGCGGACAGCTTTGTTTCCAGTGAGATCAATATCAGGTTCCGCATGGTGGCGCCGGAGCACTGACGTCGATCGCAAAATCTGAGCCTCTTCTGAAAATTCGCCCCCGTTGGTGGCTTGCTCTGCCGCAGATTTGCTGTCATCGTTGTCGCTACTGGTAATCTTTCTTATTTGAGAAATTTTTTCGTATGCGCGACTTTTCCGTGGCTGATGACGATCTGGCGAGCCGTCACCGGACATTCACCCAGCTCTACAGCGATCACCACTCCTGGTTGCATGGCTGGCTGCGGAAGAAACTCGGCTGTTCGCAACGGGCGGCTGATCTGGCGCAAGACGCATTTATCCGGGTGCTGACATTGACCGATCCGCACACCATCAAGGAACCCCGGGCGTTTCTGGCGACCATGGCCGGGCGACTGTTGATCGATGGCGCCCGGCGTCGGCGGATCGAGCAGGCGTATCTCGAGGCGCTGGCTATTCAGGCAAGTGATGCCGGCATGCCGGACCCCGAAGCGATTCACGTCGCGCTTGAGGCACTGGAAAAAATCGCCGTGATGCTCGCAGGATTGCCAACCAAGAACCGAGAGGCGTTCCTGCTGAGTCGGCTCGATGGGCTGACGTACAGCGAGATCGCGCTGGAATTGAAGGTATCGGCCAGCACGGTGAAAAACTACGTCTCGGCGGCACTGGTGCATTGTTACAACACTTTGTACGGGGCGGATCAGCCATCGTGACACCACCTTCCGAGCAGATGATTAACGAGGCCGCGCGCTGGCTGACACTGCTGCATGACGACTCTGCCAGCAACACCGACCGAGCAATATTCGATGCCTGGTGCGCAGCCGATCCACGGCATGCGCTTGCCGTTGAACGCATGCGTGGCTTATGGGCCAGCCTCGATGAACTGCCGGCCGCGCCTGCGCGGGTTGCGTTGAAACAGGCTTTAGCGCGACCGGGTCGATCCGCCGCAAGTCGTGGCGCTCGGGCGTTAGCGCTGATCGGTGTGCTGGTGTGTGGCTGGGTCGGGGTCGACAACCTGCCAATCTGGATGGCCGATCAGCGCACCGGCGTGGGTGAGCGGCGCGAGGTGATGTTGTCGGACGGCAGCCATCTTCAACTTAATAGCCATTCAGCGCTGGATGTGAAATTCGACGGGCAGCAACGGGTGATTGAGTTGCTCTCCGGCGAGTTGTGGGTGGAGGTAGCCAAGGATGCCAAGCGTCCGTTTGTGGTGCGCACCGACCAAGGCACCGCGACGGCGCTTGGCACGCGGTACATGGTGAAACGCGAAGCGGATGGCTCAACGGTGGTCAGCGTGCTCGAATCGGTCGTTGCCGCCAAACCCAATGGATTCGACGTGGCGAACGTCAAGGCCGGCGAGCAAATTGTAATGAAAGAGGGCAAGGTGCAAACACCGCACGCCATCGCCAACGCTGACCCTGATGCCTGGACACGCGGCTTGCTGAAAGTCGACGACCAACCACTTAGCGAAGTGCTGCAGGCGTTAGCCAGCTACCGTCATGGCCTGGTGCGGTTTGACAAACAATCGTTACAGGCGTTAAGGGTCTCCGGCGTATTCCGCCTCGACGATACCGATGCCGCGCTGGCGACACTGGCGGATAACCTGCCGATCCGCATTGAGCATTTCACGGATCTGCTGGTTGTGGTCAAACCGCGCTGACCTGCGCCTTCAGTGGCGATCGATGTTGGACACTGTAGGAGTGAGCCTGCTCGCGATGGCTATTTCACGGGCGACAATGATGTCGGATGTGCGGGCCTCATCGCGAGCAGGCTCACTCCTACAGGTGATTGGTGTAGGACGCAGGTGCCACGGTTGCTTGAACGACCTCGTCGATCAAGCCGCGGCTTTCGCTTCGACCTTAGGTGTTTCCTTGCGGTACGTCAGCAGCACAATGCCCGTCACGACAATCACGCCGCCCAACACCTGGCCCGCGCTCAGCATCTGATCCAGCACAATCCAGCCCATCAGCAATGTTGCCAGCGGTTCGATGTTCATCACCGGCGCGTTGCGCGGCATGTCCAGACGTGGCACGGAAATGAACAGCACGATGAACCCCGTCCCATACAGCACCACCAACGTCGCGAGGGCCAGCCAACCGGTCGACGTCGCAGGCAGGTTCAGGCCGCCGGGAAGTGCGCCGGTCAAACCCGCGAGATTGACGCTGCTGAAGACGATAAAAATGGTCAGCAGGCTGCGCACCGAACCGCGCACCTGAGACAACTTGTGATCGGTAATCCACAGCGCGCAGGCGAATACAGTGGCGGCGCAAAACGCGAGGCCGACGCCGAGCAGCCATTGCGGACCAACACTGGCGTTGGCGGACAGGCGCCCGGGCACGTCGAGCACAAACACCAGCCCCACCAGAATCAACCCCATCAATGCCGCCGTGCGCGCCGTCGGCCGTGCTCCGCCCAGCGCCCAAGTGAGCAGCGCCAACAAGATCGGGAAAACGTTGGCCACCAGCAACGCCAATGCAACCGGCACCCGCGCGACGGCGGAGTAAAGACACAGGCTTTGCGCGGTGATCAACAAACCCAACAGCAATTGCCAACGCCACGCACCGGCCGGCAAACGCAGACTTTGTCGCTGCCACAGCACCAGCGCGGCGAGCACCAGCAACGTCCCACCGGAGCGCATTAGAATCGCCAGCAACACCCCGGCGCCGTCATCGAAGGCGACCCGGGCGGCCACATGGTTGCCGGCGAAAGCACAGCCCATGCACAACAAAATGATCACGGCGATGTGGCGGGGAAAAAGCGTTGGGGTGGATGCAGCGAGGGCGGGGCGGGTCATGGCAGGTTCTCAAAAGGGTGCGTGCCATCTTCCAGGATGGCTTCGTGTTTTTATTATGTCGTCGTACAACCTGTCGAGTTTTACCGGATTTGGATTGGGTGGGCAAGGGTGATTGGTCTTTTAAGCCTTTAGAATGCTGGGCGAGTGACTGATTGCTTGGCTCGGAATTGTTATGCAGAGATCGTACGACCTTAGTTGTGACGACTTCGGCCACATCGCGAAAAGTTTTCGTGAGCAAGCTCGCCCAAACGTTTTTGGTATGCAAATTTGCCTGAGGTTCGCCATTCATGCGCGACGCTGAGCGGCCGAATTCAAACGCTGCACCTCGGCAAAGATTTCGGTGATCGGGCGGCGTGGCTGACGTTTGTGCAGGGTGCGAACCTGCTCACTCATTTTGATAAGCGCTTCACTTGGCTTCACCCATTGATCTTTCGGTAACGGCTGCGACCACTCACGCATCGACTCAGGCAGGGCGCGTTGACCCATTTTTGCCAGACGGCGGATTTCCCATTCGGTCAGGTAATTGGGAATCGTCCAGAGCGTCATGACGTGGTACAGGTACCAGAAAAATCCCGAGAGCCGGCTGCGCTGACCGTCGCGAATTTGCTGATGCATGCGCGCGCGGGCGTTGCGGAAGGTGTGCAGGCCTTCGTGTGGCGGATCGTCGGGGCCTTGCAGATCCTGCAAGTCCTGAATGGATTTGAGGTCGTTGACTTCGTATTCCATGTAGCCGCGAATTGCTTCCCAATGACTAATGGCAAGGGGCAGGCTGGCGCAGGGGAATTCCAGGCTGGTGAGGGTTTCGCCGTGCTGAAAACCCAGGCCCATGCCGTATTGGCGATGGATGCCGTACTGGGTGGCGCCTTGTGCTTCGATGACCCAAGCGGAGAGGGATTCCCAAGGGACGAACAGCGGCTCGGTCTCGCCATCGGCCATGAAGCAGACTTCGCGGCGCTGGCGGTTGAAGCGGGTGGGGATGATTCGAAGGCGTTTTTTGTGGACGTGGTGCCAGGTGCCGATTCCGATGAGCAGTGTTGAGAAGCCTGTAAATAGGGCCACCCCGTAGCCTTCATGGAATAGTCCGTTTATAGCGTGTGAGACATCATCCCAAGTCATTCCGAAGAAAAAAAACAGCAGACCACCAATTAACGGGTACAGAAATGCGATTGTGAAAGCGCCGCTGAACGGAAGGCCCAGAATCACCTGCCAAGAAAAAATCTGGGGCGACCCCAACCCGAAGTCCATGTGCACATCATTCAGCTCTCCAATATGAGAGCCGTGGGGAGGCAATGGTGTCGGCAGGGGCAATGGCGAAAGGTAGGTGATTTTCCCACCGGGGAAAGGCTCAATGTCTCCCGCGTGCCGGCGCTGCTCGAGGTGCGGTGTTGCCAGTGCGCTATCAAGGGTGTTCGGCATGGGCGGCTATCTCCAACAAATGAGGTTCAACGAGCAGCAAAGGTGGGTATTGAGTGTTTTTGTCAGGAGGCAGTGCCGGGAAATGTCCCTCTTTGCGAGGTTTCAAATGAATCATGTAATTTTGTGAGATCCACGCTCCGCTGCTGTTCAAGGTCTGTATGCACACGACCAATTCCAGTGTTTCGATTGTGGGTGGGAACTGGGCGTCGGGATTCAGAGGATCTGAGGGGAATTGCAGGCACAGCACAAGGTGTTTGGATGCTGATTGGACCAAACGCAAGCTGGCGGTGACTTCATTGCTGACGGCTTCCTTGGCTTCGCGTCGCGCGCCGCCACCGTGGAAGGTGACAGAAATGCGATGGGCACCGATGCCGAGTCGATGGCTGGGCTGACCGTCCAAGGGGGGCTGAAAGTGACTCAGGTTAAGCCCGGGAATAACCAGGTGGATGTCGCTGATTTTGGCTTTTAACAAAAGTTTTTTGAGCAATGAGTCATGCTCATTTGCGCCAAGTTGAGCGTAAGGAGCGTGAAGCAGGTAGGTCAGATAGCGCTGGTAATCTTCGAGTGAATGATCTCCCGGACCGTCGGCGCCAGAGCCCCAAGGCGTGGTTTTCAACCACTTCTCATGGGCATTGATGTTGTAGTAGCTGAAAAGCCAGGATCCGACGAACTCCAATACGGTGAAGAGGGCTCCCGCGAGATTGAAGCGGAAAAAAATTGTTGAGAGTCGGGTGCCGGCGGCAGCCCAGGCCGCTGTTCGTGCCGCGCTACTGTTGGCCGTAAGCACCTCAAACGTCGCGAGAGCGGTATGGCCAAGGCCATACGCATTGATACCTACCATGCCGCCTGCGCCAGTCGTTGCAAGCGCTGCACTCATTTGCGCAGATACGTTGCCACTGCGTGTTGCTTGCTGCCAATTTCCTTGGCTGATACTGAGGCCTGTCGTTGAAGAAGCCAGTCCAAAAACGTATGCAAACCCTCCCAGTCCAATATGCAACTTCCCCATCCGCACATGCACATCCTGCAATGCGTGATGCTGCAGCCCCGCCACCAGCGCAGCACTGCGCGCTTGCAGTGCAGTGTCCGCCAAGCTCTGAGCCGCAGTGAATCCGGCAGCACCTGTAGCCGTTAGCGCATTAAAAAGAGGGGTCCACGATCGCTTGTTTTTGGCCTGCCTCGTCAGCTCTCGATAAGCCCCCACCAAATTCACCCCCTGCACCAAAAACACCAACAACCCCATCCCCTCGCTTCTAATCAACTTCGCATTCGGCACCGACCGGACGCCCAGCCGAATATCCTTCAGCAAACTGCGCACTTCCATCTGCTGCTGCGGTGGAAAAACCGCGGTAACACCCGCCCTGGCCGGTGTCGCGCCGCGCAGGCGCACCGACTGATCCGGCAATTCTTCAATCGGGCTCAGCGCCCCCGCCAAGCGGCTTTCCTGATACTTGAGCTCAGCCCGCACGCGAACGATTTCGGCCTGCAACTCCACGGCCCGAGCCGTCTTGTGGCCCTGACGATTTTTATTGTGGGTGATCTGGTTTCGCTCGCGGGTCAGCTCGCTCAAATACTCGCGCTCGAGCAGAATTTCCTTGATGGTCGATTGCAACGCGGCGTGTTCCGCCGGGCTGGCGACGGTAAACGTCACGCCGCTGGTTCTCGCCGCATCCAGTATCCGGGCTGGCAGGGCTTTGGGCAGGCGCCGGAACAGTTCATCAAGGTCCGGAATTTTCTCGCCGGTCAGATTGAACGCTTCCAGCGCGCGGCTCATGCCCAGGTTCAATGCCGGGCTCAGGCTGTGCTGGGCCGCGTCGGCCAACGTGCGGGTGTGCTCGGGCAACTCATCGAGGGCGGGGAGATGCGCTTGCTCGATTCCTTTCAGGTTCTGCAGCAAAGGCTGCACGTTATTGACCACACCCATGCCCGCATTGGAGACCACCGTGTATTGCGCAATCAGCTGCGGCTGTAGTTGCAGGGGCAGGGTGTAGAACAGCGGCCGGGTCATTTCCGGATGTTCTTCCAGATAACCGAGCAAGGCCTCGCTGGCCACGTCGCTGCGGCAAATATCCTTGAGGCAGGCATATTCGGCGCTGAAAGCCTGACCCAATTGCAATGGATCCTGCCCGTCGTAGTACCAGGCCGCGCGATGGTAACGCCCGTCACACACCAACAGCGTGCGGTCGGCGGTGATGCGATCGAGCAGGCGATTCCAGCGCGTGAGGTCGTCGCGATGCTGCCAGAGCACAGCGTCCATGGCCGGACGATCGATGAAGTCGTTGATCCCGCGTTTGCCGCTCAACCATGAGCCTTCAAGCTGGTTATCGAGATGCCGGTTCTGCGTTTGCCCAAGGTTGATCATCGTCTGTAAATGGCGCTCGACGAAGGCATTCGGCGCAGGCTTGAAATGCTCGCGTGTGTAGTAACGTCGGTCAGCGTCTTCGACGGCGCGGCTCTCAGCGGTGAAATCGGGAGTGATGCTGTCGAACCGGTTCAGTTCGCGAGCAGAGTGGACAGCGTCGCCGCGTGATTTTTCCAGCTCAGGCGTTACGGGAGTATCCACAGGCACAACGTTGCCGCCCTTGTTCAGGTAATCGACCAAGGCCTGGCGGGTCTGTTCGCGATCCGGTTCCGGCAGCTGCTCAAGGTCAGTAAACAACGCCTGTGTCGCCGGGTTTTGCTCCACCTTTGACAGCGCCGCAACATCCTCGACGCTGAGCTGACTCAGGGACTCGATGTAACACGCCAGCAGATAGTCGCGTTCGTTGTGGTCGGTATTGCTCCATTCCTCAACCCAGCCGACCACGGCGTCCTGATACTCGGCCAGATCTCGTAGCACGCCGAGATCATCATGGATCAGCACAAACAGCGTGTCGTCCTGATAAGGCCCGCGTACCTGACCGAGCAATTCACCGATATGCGCTTGGCGAAAGCGTGGCGGTTGCTCCCATAGATAAGGCTCACGTTCGTGCGCGGGAGCATCGCTGACCTGCACGATGCCCGATTGCGTGGCAGGCGAAACACCATCTACCCCCGTCGCTACTTCCGCCAGCCACTGTCGTCCTTGCTCGACTGTCAGCAAATGGGTGCCGCCGGTTTCGCAATCCACCTCGCCGAGCTCGACGGGTTGCATGAAGTGCTCGCGTTCTTCGCGGTGGTCGAGCACCTGCTTGCATTTGGCGGCCGTCCATTGCACTTCAGCGAATGTCACATGCAGGGTGCTGCCCCGCGAAAACACCAGCGCGGGATTTTCTTCGATCGGTGCGCGCACACCGCTGTCGACGCTCGCGCCTTTATGCAGCAGAGCGCTGACCAACCCGTTGAGCACCCGATATTCATGCAGGTGACCGGTCAGGCTATCGATCACATACAACCAGCCATCGCGCAGTAGACGGATGCCCAGCGGTCGCGCCGTCAGCGAATAGGGCAGCTTCAGCTCTGCACCTGGATCGAGCAGTTTCTCCACCAGGCCATACCGCAACGGCAGTAGCTGTACGTGAGTTTGCCGCAAGGGACAGGCACCGACCGAACCGATGGAAATTTTGGACGCAGCGGCCGCGTCGAGATTGGCGGGATGGGTCATGGGTGACCTCCTGTGTTGGCTTTGCGCTCGGCCAGGTTGGCGGCCAGCGCAATACGCTCACCCAATGGTTGAAGTGACGGTGAGTGGAGCAATCGGGCGATATCCGGATGTTCTTTGAGCGTGGAGGTGTTGAGCCAGGTCATCAGGTTGGCGTAGTAAAAAAGCTCGGACTGGCTGCTCAGCCCCAAGGTGCTGGCCTGCACTTGCAGCTGTTGCAGCCTTGGCCAACGCTGGGCAATGCCAGCGCCGAGGTGGCGTTCTGGAAAGTGCTTGAGCAAATGAGCATCGAGGTCCAGCAGAACCCGGCGGTGGTCCACATCGTCCAGCGCGGCGTTCAATTCATGGCTCAGCCGATACGGCGTCGGCAGTTCTGGAGGTTGCGGTTGGCGAGGTTGATGGCGATGCCAGGTGGCGTTGACGCAATCGGCTACCACCACGCAGGACAGCGGCCCGAACAAGCACTGGTCAGCGCTGGCAAACAGAGCGTTTGCCACGGCGGCATCCGCCAGCCGCAGGGCGACTTGCTGACCTTCCGGCAATGCTACCGTCAGCAACTTGCGTAAATGTTGCGCGACCCCCAGCGCAGGAGAATGGCTGAATAACAAAACGGCCCACTCTTCTTCTGCCTGTTCCAGATAAAACTGAAAAACAGGATCATCGACGCCCTGAATGGCCACCAGCAGCGGCGAGATATCCCGCAGCGTTTTGAACAGCGAGCTGTCGTACAGCGCAACGGTGTTCACACTGGCGCTGAGTTGCTTCAGACGAGTTGGTAAATCGGGCACAGCCGTGCCGTCGAATAACAGGCAGGCGTGGTGCCGGGACCACGGCAGGTCTGCCGGCAAGGCGAATGAAAGCTTCATGCCTGGGCTGCCTCGCAGATGAGGCAGCGCGAGCTGCGGGAAAACATCAGTGCGCGGCGCTGTTGTGCCGCATTGACGCTCACTTTCAAAAGCGGCAAAGCTCCGGGCACCAGCGGTTCGGCCGGGCCAATCGCTGCCGGTAAGCCACCCAGTTGAATCGCTACGCTGCTGAAAATGCCTTCCGGACCCAGCGTCAACCACTGACCGCCCGCCATGAGTGTGAGGTGGCTGCCACCGTCGATGACGATCTTTTCCCCGGCGGCGAGGTGAATGCGCTCGGCCGCATTGAGCAGGTGGTTACCTGTCTGCACGTGGCAGGTGCCATGAACAGTCAGGTGTTCATCCTGTTTGAGCTCGGTCAGACGATTGCCATGGGTCACACGGCGCTCTTCACCGCGCAAGTCGTGACTGGCGATGCCGCCGACCACCACCGTGCGCTGGTTGTCGACCTGGAGACGCTCATCGTTGAGAACGAGCTGGACGAAATCGCGCTGGGCGCGCAGGGCAATTTCCTCGGCGCCTTTTCTGTCTTCGATGCGCAGCTCGTTGTAACCGCCGCCGCCCGGGCTGCTCTGACTGCGAAAAATACTGCGTGTGTGTTCGGCCGGGAGGTCCAATGGCACCGGAGTCAATGCGTTAGGCAAACAAGCGATGACGTACGGTTTGTCGGGATCACCTTCGGTAAAACCCACCAGCACTTCCATGCCGACGCGCGGAATCTGCACGCTGCCATAACGGTCATGAGCCCAGCCTGTCGCAACTCGCAGCCAGCAACTCGAGTGTTCGTTGTGCTCGCCGTCGCGGTCCCAGGCCAGCTGGATTTTCACCCGGCCGTAACGATCGCAATGGATCTCTTTGCCGGGCGGACCGGTCACGATTGCCGGCTGCTGGCCCGTTATCCGCGGCTTGGGATGTTTGAGCGCCGGTCGGAAGATGACGTCCCAAGGCGTCGCGACGAAATGGTTGCGGTAACCCTGACTGAAATCTTCCTGCGGATCGCAGTCCACCATCGACTCCTCGAGCACTTGAGGCTGAATCCCGATATGCCGGACTTCAGTCACCAACCAGAGACCGTTGCGCTCGGCCCGTGGGTGTTCGCTCATATCGAGGAAATAACCGCTGTGCAATGCGCTTTGATCGCTGCGGCCGTCCGCTTGCTGGTAGTCGGCGCGGTGACTTTGCAGTGCCTGATTGGCCAGGCGTCTACCCTGGTCGCGGTGGGTAAACCGGCCTGGGAAGGCGTAGTCCTCAAGATGCGGCTGCAGCGCGGTTTTGCTCTCGCTGTCGAGTTGCAACTGAGGTTTCTCGAAATCGTAATCACGACGGCTGACATGAGTCGGGCGGGTTACCAGACGCAGTTTGAAACGGTCGATGACCGGTGCTTCGGCGACCAGGCCAGTGCCTGGCTTGTATGCGGTCGCGCTGCCCGGTTTCGCGAAGCCGGTCTGATCGTCACCGAAGACCAGTACATGCGCAGAGGCGCTGTGCTGGAAATGAAAATGCAACCCTTCTTCTTCACACAGCCGCTGGATGAAGTGCAGGCCAGTCTCGTACTGGACGCAGTAGAGGCGAGGTCTGTATTCGCCACTCAGCTGGAAACGCCAGGCGTCGGACTGCAGGCCATGGGCTGTCAGCACTTTGGCGATGATCTGCGGCACGCTCAGGTGCTGAAATATCCGCTGGTTATGACAATGCGCCAGATAGGCGAGATGTGGCACCAGGATTATCTGATACCACGTCAGCCGCTTGCCTGAATCGCCTTGCGCAACCTGATGGATCTGCCCGTGGAAGCCGGCACCGTCGGCACCGATCGTGAGAAAAGCCGAGCGATTCATCAGGTCTTCAAGGTCAAGGTCCGCCCGCTCGCTGACCAGCTCGAGTTTCACTTCATACGGTTCGTTCAGCGCTTCCGTGGCGCAAAACTTGAACACCTGAAAGTCAGAGGGGAAATCCTGGATCTGAAGCCTGAATGCGGTGTGGGGGCCGGCAGTGAACATCCACATATCCTTGTGTCAATTGAGGATACGAAAAATACGTGGAGCCGCAGACGAGCGAAGTAGGACATTTCATAAGTTGGTGTAGGGCACATCCCTAACTGCGCTGCGCGCGTTCAGACGCGAAGCACGCCCGTAAAAAGTAGGAAATGGCTGACAGAGCGCGGTGTAGCGGGTGAGCAGGCTTGTTGAATAACAAGTTTCAAGGCCAAGCCTGCTCTTGTTGAATCAGCCGTCGCGACGTTGGAAGCGGGGCGACGCCAATCAAGCGTTTCTCAACCACACTTCACGCACTTGCCGCCCCTGTTACGACCGGCCGGTCCGGTTTGCGCAGCGGGTCGAGGCGCGAGCCGGTGTAACGAGTCTCCCGATAGAATTTCCACAAGCCGAACAGACCGTACACGTGAGTCACGCGGCCCTGTTCCTGATAACCCATGCGGATGTGCAGTTTCATTGCCGGAATGTTATGGGTTTCGACCACATCCACCACCTTGTTGCAGCCTTTGGCGGCCATGGTTTCCCATAGGGCGACCTGCACGTCCACCGACAGACTGGTGCCGAAAAAGGCGCGGATCATTTCGCCGCCGAACTCAAAAAACTCGCCAGGTTTGACCGGGAACCAGCAGCCGTAATAGTGGCGGTCATGGTAGTCGCGGGTGCTGGCCCAGATGAACCCGATGGCATTGCCTTCCTCGTCCAGGTACATGTGCCCGGTATGCCCGTCGGCGGCGAGTTCGGCCATGGTGCCGACGCGGTCGCCGAAGTGTTTGGCGAACGCGCTGGTGTTGTGCGGGGTAATCACCGCCATTCGTACGGGCGGATAAGGGCGTAACTTGTGCGGCGCAACCGGGCTGACGAGGTCGCGCTCCATCCAGAGCAACTCCCAATGAAAAAATACATAGCGCCTCCACAGCGCGCGAAACATGCGGCTCAGGCCTTTTTGTTTGATTTGTTCGCGAAGCTTGTCGATGACTTTCATGACGCTCTCCAAAGCCGGAGCCAAGGTGTGGTGGGACATTCTTGTTGGGTATAGATCACGCGGTGGGACTCATATCAAAGCGCCAGCTTTGAATATGTTGCAATTTATGTAGACCTTTCCAGTGACGCCGCACGGCCCTCCGCCGCCGCGCCGAGGACGCCATAGCAAACACGTGGAACGCCCGGCAGACGCTGCATCAGCAGAGCTTTGAGCGATTCTTTCGGCGACAGGTAAGCGTCGCCGAAATCAGCGCCCAGCTGGGTCGGGTGCGCGACAATTTCCAGCACGCCATCGGTTGGCACTTCACCGTCGCGCAAGCCGACAGGCGTGCAGACGTAATCCGCCGTGGTGCCCGCCAGGCTGCGCAAACGCCGGTTGAGCAGTTCCTTGAAAACCCGTTTAGGCAGATTAAGGTTTTGCCCTACGTTGCGCGCCAGCCGCACGGCAACGCCCTGACGCGCAGCGAAACGCGCGACGATTTCACCGATCGGCCAAATGTTGTGCACGTGCTGATGGGAATCCAGATGGCTGGGTCGCACGCCGTTGTCGAGGCAGCGTTGCCATTGCGCTTCGAGTTCTTCCAGCACGGCATCGCGGTCCTGACGATTGAGCCGCAAACGGTGACGCGGCAGGTTCAGGTCGAAGACTCCGGCGCTGTCGCAGAAATTTGCACGGGCGAGAATGCTTTGGCTTAAAGGCCGGCCATAAGTGAGGTTGAAATGCAGCCCGACACGACCTTCAAGCAACGGGTGGCGAGCCATGGCGCAGGCTGCTTCGAATGCGGGCATGTTGGCCATCGCCGTGGCAGAACTGATCACCCCGGCTTGAAACGCACCCAGAATCACCGCGTTCTCGCACGGGCTGAGACCGAAGTCATCAGCGTTGACTATGACTTGGCGCGGCATGTTCGCTCTCCCGTTGAGGTTCGATGGTGGCGGCCACTTTGGCGTGCGGAACGGGTACCGCTGGTGCCGCTGTTGCCCGTCTGGCACGCGATTTTTGCAGCCAGGGTTTGCATCGCTGCCAGCTGCGCAGGGCAAATCCGAGTGCCAGGCCGCTGGGTCGCCACGAATAAAAACTCCAGCGCCAATGCTCAAGCTGGCCGCTCATGCGTTCATGCAACTGATGGCTGGAGTTTTCCAGACTGACCCGCGACGCATCGATCCAGCGCCAGTTGTCGTCCAGCCCCCAGCGAATCCATTCTTCCAGCAGCACCCGACCACTGCCCAGATCGGCGTGTTGCGGCAGGAACGCCAGGTTGTAATCGTACAGCCGACCCTGTTCCAGCAAACCCAGTCGATAGCTGATGCAACGGCCGTCCAGTTCCAGCACCACCACGCGTACCAGACCTTGCGCGGCGAGCGCGGTGAAGGCCCTATCCATCCACTGGCGGTGACGATCATCGGAGAAAATCCCCACGCCTTCATCGCCTTTCCAGCTGACCGCTTCGACTTCGCAGATGGCCTGCAGCAACGGCCCCATGCTCGACGCGTCAGGCGTGATACGGCGAACTTCAGCGCCGCAGGCCGCGATCCGCTTGCGCGCCCGCCGCAATTTGTAACGCGGGTCACCGGACACTTCCTGGCGATCAG
>NZ_JMCL01000154.1 GCF_000690905.1 Pseudomonas sp. Ant30-3
GGTCTGTGGGTTTTCAAATTACCAATGAAGCAGGTGAGTAATGGTCAGCTCCTCTGCAACTAAAAGTAACCGCCTGCTCAATCCCTGGGCACTGGCGGTGGTGGCGGTTGCTGTGGGAGGTTTGCTGTGGGCGACCTTCCAGCGTGAAGAAGTATTCCAGCCCGATGGACGTGAGCCTGATGCCGTGTCGGCCAATTACGCCGAGCTGTTGCTGACGGCGCACCCGGATGACGATCACCTGCGTCTGCAGTTGGTCGATCTGTTGATCCGTCTGGGTGACTACGCCAAGGCACGCCAACACCTGGAAGCCTGGCCAAAACCAGTGCCGGAAGTTCAGGCTTACTATCGCCTGGAACTGGACGCTCTGGACGCTGCGAAAAGCAACGACCTGATCGCCCAGCAAGCCCTGGTCGAGCGCCTGAAAAGCTTTGACCATCGCAAGCTGCCCGTGCCTTTGTTGCAGAACCTGGCGAAGCTCGCGCTGACCTTGCAGGCCCCGGCCTTCGCGGCCAACGTCTACGAAGAAGTTGCCGGACGCGATCCGAAGCTACGCAGCGAGTCGCTGAAATCCGCTGCCCAGTGGCACATGGCTGGCGAACAGCCAGGCCGTGCCGCCGAGATTTATCTGCAGCTCAAAAAGGACGCTCAGCTGGACAGCGAGCGTCGCGAGTATGCGCAGCTGGCGTTCAACAGTCTGCTGTCTGCCGGTCGTGGCGATGAGGCAGCGCAGGTGCTGTCTGACGAATTGCCGAAGCTGACCAACGCACAAACCGATGCCGAGTGGCTCGAGCAGGGCGTTGATGTCGCGGTGGCGAGCAAGCGCTTTGATCTGGCGCAGCGCGTGCTGAAACAGTGGCAAACCCTGCAACCGGACAACCCGAAAATCCCGCTGAAAGATTTTCACATGCGCCTGGCCATCGGTGATTTGGCCGGTGCCTGGGAAACGGGTCAGCAGTTGGCGGTCGATTATCCGGATGATCCGGATTTGCTCGAACAGATGGCTCATCTCGGTGAATGGCGCGGCGATCCCGCGGCTGCGCTGGGTTACTGGATTCGCCTGCTCAAGCTGCAGGAAGACCCGCAAACCCGCGAGCGCGCGTGGCGCCTGGCCAGCCAGCAATTCGACTTCGACCGGTCGATTCCGCTGCTCGCAGAAATCATGAGCCAGCGTGCGCTGACGGATATCGAGCTCGATGCCCTGAACTACGGTCATGAATCACGTGGTACGCCGGGCGAAGCCGAAGCCTGGTTCCGCGCGTACGTGCAGAAATACCCGACCCATCGTCTGGCCTGGACGCGTCTGCTGCAGAACCTGGAAAACACCGGGCAGTTTGCGGCCAAGGCGAAGGTTTACGAGAACTATTCGAACCGCTTCAAGCTGGACACCGTCGAGCAGGTCGACCGGGCCAATACCTACCTCAAGCTGTTTGATTCCGAATCAGCATGGAGCGTGGTGCAGGCGGACGATCAGAGCATCAACGACGCTGATTACTGGCGCTCCCGGGCTTCACTGGCATGGGATCTGGAGCGCGATGAAGACTTGCGCGTCTCCCTGGAAAAAGTGCTGTCGATCGATGGCAAGTTGACCGGTGGTGACGAAAGCCAGCTGATCACCCTGTATCGCACTCGCGACCCGCAGCGCGCGCTGAAACTGACGATTGCCAGCTGGCAGCGCACCAAGGATCCGCAGCGTCTGGTCGAAGCCTTGCAGCAAGCGCAGGAGCTGAACGACTGGCCGCAAGTGGTCGCGTTGCTCAAGGATGCCGAGCAATACCCGGCCGCCTACGAGCAGGCGCAGGTGCTCGCCATTCGCGGTGCGCTGGCTGTGCAGCAAGGGCAGCCCGAAGAGGCCGAGCGCCTGTACTTGCTCGGTCTGTCGCGCTATCCCGCTGACAACCTGTTTCGTGAGCGTCTGGTGTGGCTGTACGTCGATCAGGGCGACACCGGCAAACTCAAACCGCTGCTGAGCCAATGGCGCTCCCATGCACGTGAAGACCGCGTGCTGTGGCTGCCGTTCGCCAGTGCGAGCCAGATGCTAGGCCGCGACGCCGAGGCATTGGCCTGGTATCGCATGTACCTCAAAAGCAGTCCGAACGACTGGCTGGTCCGCGCGGCTTACGCCGATGCACTCGACAGCGCCGGTTATCAGGATGCCGCTCAGCGTCTGCGCCTGAAATTGCTGCGCAGCCCGGAAGTGGAAACCATCGAACCGTCGTCGCAGCGTTACGCGATCTGGTTGCGTCTGGTGGCGAGCAGCTATTCGCCACGCAAGGCGCAGCAGGAAGTGCTGAAGAACTGGAAAGACGGCTCGCCGGCGATGCTGCAGTTGTGGTTCGAACGCTTGCTGGCACGTCTCGACGCGACCAATCAGGAATCGCAGAAAGATGCATGGCTGGAGTGGGCCCGTGGCCAAGGCTTGAAAGTCGAGCGTTACGAGCAGATTCAGCAAGCCTTGCGCAGCCGCAACAAAGATCAGGTTGAAGCGCTGCTGGCCAGTAGCGATCTGAACCCGGCGCAGCGTGCGCAGGCCCTCAATCGCCTGGGCCGTCTGGGCGAAGCGCTCGACACCAGCCTGTCGGCACTCGGCGACGATCAGCCAGTGGCCGTGCGCGAACAATTGCGTCGTCAGGCCGTCGAGCTGCACGAGCGCACGCCGCAGGGTGCGCAGCTGTCCTGGCACCAGCAGGATTTCGGCGGTCTGGAATTCAACGCGCCACGTCTGCAGATCGCCCACAACCTGGGTGATAACTGGTACGCCGATGTGCAACTTGAGCAGGGCGATTACAAAGGCGACGACATCATCGCTTCCGAGATTGGCGAGGAGCGCAACGCTGCGCTGACCCTGCAACGTCCGGTGGAAAACGGCAGCTACAAACTGTTCGCCGACACCAGTCAGCGCAGCGACGACGACCGCAATGGCCTGGGAATTTCCCGGACCTGGCAGGTCAGCCCGAGCCACGAACTGGAACTCGGTGCCGGCTGGCATCGCAAGAGTGAAGACAGCGGCCTGATGCGCGCTTTCGGGCAACAGGACAGCGTCTGGCTCGGCGGTCGTCACGGCCTCACTGCGCGCGATCAGATCAGTTGGGAAGTGGCGCAGAGGTCGTTCTCTACCCGTGCCGGGGATAACCTCGGAAACGGCCAGGCGCTGAAGATGGAATACAACCACACGCTGGAGTTTGCAGGCCCGAACTGGACCCTGCGCGGCGGTCTGGATTATCAGCACAACGACGTCAAGGATCGCACGCTGGATTATCTGTCCAGCAACAACGGTGGTCCGGTGCGACGTGTTGAAGATAACGACAACCCCGAGACGGTGCTGGCCAGCGATCTGCTGCAAAGCACCTACAGCCAACTCTATGTCGGCAGCTCGTGGCGTCGCGGAATACCGGGCGCACTGGTGCGCACCAAACCGCAATACACCTGGTTGGTGGATGTAACGGCAGGCTGGCAATGGCTGGATCAAACTTTTAACTACGGCATCAACACCGGGATCGGCGTCGAAGTGCTGGGTGATGACGAACTGGCCCTGACCTTCGGTTACCAATCTGCGCCTCAGGGCGGGGATGGTCAGGCCGGCGGGACCCTGGGTGTGAGCTACGGCGTGCGGTTTGGGCGCTGATCATGGAATGTCTACGGAGAAAAACTATGCAAGCAATTCGTAACCTGGGCCTGGCCCTCACGGTCCTGTTCGTCGCCGGCTGCGCCAGCTTCACCGATGAAGCCAGCCCGAACCTGTCGCGCACTGCGCAGTGGGGCATCGTGCCGGTGGTCAACTACTCGCAAACGCCACAAGCCGGTGAACGCGCCGAGCAGATCCTGCTCAGCGTGCTCAGCAGTCGCGGTCTGCAACCCCGGGTTTACCCGGCGAGCACCGAAGGCGAACAAGCGCTGATGGACGACAATGAGCGCCTGGCCGGCGCCCTCGACTGGGCACGCCAGCAGAAGCTCGACTATGTCGTCGCCGGCAGCGTCGAAGAATGGCAGTACAAGAACGGTCTGGATGGTGAACCGGCAGTGGGCATCAGCCTGCGCGTGCTGGAAGCCAGCACCGGTCGCGTGCTCTGGAGCAAAAGCGGCGCGCGCGCCGGTTGGTCCCGTGAAAGCCTGGCGGGCACCGCTCAAACGGTACTCGACAAACTTGTTGGCGCCCTTCGGTTCGAGTGATTGCAATGAATTCTCCGCACATGGATTACAGCCTGGCGCCTCGCGCCAGCGGGCCGGTGTCTTGGCTGGAAACGTTTCTGGTCACCGGCGGGGCCATCGGCCTGGGCTTGTGGCTGACGCCTGAAGACCCGTTGCAAATGCACGGTGGTTTCCCTTGGCCGATTCTGGCGCCGCTGCTGTTGGGCGTGCGGTACGGCTTTGTGCGCGGCCTGCTCAGCGCCGGCCTGTTGGTGCTGGCCCTGTTCGCGTTGCGCTTGAAAGGGCACGAAGGTTATGCCGAGCTTGAGCCGTCGTACATTGTCGGCTTGCTGGTCTGCGGCATGCTGGTGGGTGAGGTTCGCGATCTGTGGGAACGGCGCCTGGAGCGTCTGCAGATGGCCAACGATTATCGCCAGTATCGTCTCGACGAGTTCACGCGGGCGCACCAGATTCTGCGCGTCTCTCACGACCTGCTGGAACAGCGCGTCGCCGGTAGCGACCAGAGCCTGCGCAGTTCGCTGCTGGGCTTGCGGGAAAAACTGCGCGTGTTGCCGGCCGAAGGCGATGCGCTTGCGGCGCTGGCCGATCCGATCGTGGCAGTGCTCGGACAGTACGGTGCGTTGCGTGTGGCCGGTTTGTATCGGGTCGACGAGCGTGGCGAAAACGTCCTGCCGGAGGCGCTGGCGACCGTCGGCATCATGGGCCCGTTGGGCACCGAAGATGGTCTGGTCAAGCTGTGCATGGAACGCGGCGAGTTGGTCAGCGTGCGTCAGGAATTAATTGATGCCGGCACCTCGACGCAGTTCTCCTCGCTGCAGGCGTGCATCCCGTTGATCGACGCTGAAGGTCGTCTGCTGGCGATTCTGGCTGTTCGGCAGATGCCGTTCTTCGCCTTCCAGGATCGCACCTTGAGCCTGCTCGCGTTGCTGGGTGGGCACATCGCCGACCTGTTGCGCAGAGACGAGACCGTGCTGCAACTGCCGGACGCCGATGCTCAGCAGTTCACCCTGCAACTCAAGCGTTCGCTGATGGATGTCGAGCAACACAAACTGGCAGCCGGTCTGTTCGCGTTTGAAATGACCCGTCCCAACGATGAGCTGACGCGCCTGCTGGAACGCAGTCAGCGTGGTCTCGATCTGCACTTGCCGGTGCGCAACAACCGCGATCATCAGCTGCTGCTGGTGCTCCTGCCGTTGACCAGCCCGCAAGGCACCGAAGGTTATCTGGCGCGGATTAACGTGTTGCTGCATGAACACTTCGGCATCGAAAGTAATCTGGACAGCCTTGGCGTGCGGGTGATGCCTTTCAATCTGGAGCCTGGCTATGAACGCGACGGGCTGCGTAATTTCCTGTTCAACGAGTGTGGCCTGAATGATCAGCAAGTGGCTGTTTAGCGGAGCCTTGTTGTTAGAGGCAGGCAGCTGGGCCAGTCTGTGGCTGCCGGCGCCCGAGTTACAACAATTGCTGGTGTTCACCCTCAGCCACGGCCTGGCGTGCGCGCTGTTGTGCGCCGCTGTGTGGCTGTTGTTGCCAGCGCGTTATCGCGCGCCATTGCCGTGGAGCCCGCTGTTCATTTTCAGCCTGGCGTTCTTTGTGCCGGTGATCGGTACGATAGGCGTGGTGCTGTCGATTTTTCCGGCGCTTTACCTGCCGCGCAAACGCGACAAACAAGCCTGGCAAGCGGTGGGCATTCCAAGCCTGCCGTTCCGCGCGCAACTGCAATCGCACTCGCCGATTTTCGCCGACGGCGGTTTGCAGGACGTGCTGCGCCACGCGCCTGATCCGGATCAGCGCCTCGCCGCTTTGCTCGCCACGCGACGCATGCCGGGGAAGGAAGCGGTGCCGATCCTCAAGCTGGCACTGGGCGACCCGAGCGATGACGTGCGCCTGCTGGCGTACTCGATGCTCGACAAGCAGGAAAGCGACATCAACCTGCGCATCCAGATTGCACTCGGCCAGTTGACCAGTGCCAACGCCAAAGCTGCCGGTGCGCTGCATGGCACCCTGGCGCGTTGGTATTGGGAGCTGGCCTACCTTGGCCTGGCGCAGGGCAGCGTGCTGGATCACGTGCTTGATCAAGCCAGTGAACATGCCGAGCTAGGTTTACAGGCAGGCGAGGGCGGCGAGCTGTTTTTGCTGGCCGGACGCATTGCCCTGGAACGCGGTGACATCGAGCGCGCCGAAGTGCTGCTGGGTCAGGCCCAGGACAACGGCATGGGCGCAGCGCAGATCTTGCCGTTCCGCGCCGAACTGGCGTTCGAGGCCGGCCGCTATCACGAAATTCCGGGTCTGCTCGCCAGCCTTCCCGAGAAAACCCGTCAGCGTCCACCGTTCGCTGAGCTGGTGAGGAGCTGGACATGAATCACAAGGAAGAGGCACCGGTAGCCGACATCTGTCTGCTCCTCGAAGGCACCTGGCCGTATGTGCGCGGCGGCGTGTCGAGCTGGATTCACCAGATGATTCTCGGCCTGCCGGAACTGACGTTCTCGGTGGCGTTCATTGGCGGCCAGCGTTCCGCTTACGGCGAGCGCCGTTACGAGGTGCCGGCCAACGTCGTGCACATCGAAGAAATGTTCATCGAAAGCGCGGTCCACCCGACGCACACGATCGGCACGCCGCGCGAGGCCGACAAGCAACAGCTGGCCGATCTGTACCGCTTCCTGCATCACCCGGAATTGCCGGAGCCGGAACTCGGTGAGCGCTTGCTCGATCGCATCGCCCAGGGCGACATGACTCTCGATGACGTCTTGCGCAGCCGCGCCAGTTGGGAAGCATTGAGCGAAGGCTACAATCAGCATTGCGCCGACCCGTCCTTCGTCAACTATTTCTGGACCTTGCGCACCATGCAGTCGCCGCTGCTGATGCTCGCCGAAGCGTCGCGCAAAATGCCGCGGGCCCGCGTGTTGCACTCGATTTCCACCGGTTACGCCGGGATATTGGGCTGCATCCTCAAGAAGCGCTGGAACTGCACCTACCTGCTCAGCGAGCACGGCATTTACACCAAGGAACGCAAAATCGATCTGGCCCAGGCCAGCTGGATTGCCGAGAGTTCCGGGCAGGCGCTCAACCGCAGCCTCGATGCTGGTTCGGGTTACATCCGAACTTTGTGGGTACGCTTTTTCGAGCGAATCGGCCAACTGACCTACAACAGCGCCGACAACATTATCTCGCTGTATGACGGCAACCGTCAGCGGCAGATCAAGGACGGCGCCGAACCGAGCCGCACTCAAGTGATCCCCAACGGCATCGACTTGCCGCAGTGGACCGCTGCGCTGCAAGCTCGCGAACCCGGCATCGCGCCGGTAGTGGGTTTGATCGGGCGAGTGGTGCCGATCAAGGACGTGAAAACCTTCCTGCGCGCCATGCGTGGCGTGATCAGTGCGATGCCGCAAGCCGAAGGCTGGATCGTCGGTCCCGAAGAGGAAGATCCGGAATACGTCAGCGAGTGCCGCAGCCTGATGGCCAGTCTGGGCCTGGAGGGCAAGGTGCATTTTCTAGGCTTTCAGCGCATTCAGGAAATCCTGCCGAAGCTCGGCCTGATGGTGCTGACCTCGATCAGTGAAGCGCAGCCGCTGGTAATCCTCGAAGCGTGGGCGGCCGGTACGCCGGTGGTCAGCAGCGACGTCGGTTCGTGCCGCGAGCTGATCGAAGGCGGCAGTGCTGAAGACCGTGACCTGGGCGTCGCCGGTAAAGTGGTGGCGATTGCTGATCCACAAGCCACCAGCGCGGCGATTCTCGAGCTGTTGCGCAGCCCGCAACGCTGGCAAGCGGCTCAGACCAGCGGTTTGTTGCGTGTCACCCGTTACTACACCGAAGCCTTGATGCTGCAGCGTTATCGCGACTTGTATAAAGCAGCCATGGAGAACAGTTAAATGGCCGGTATTGGCTTCGAGCTGCGCAAAATACTTTCGCGCGATTCCTACACCTCGACCCTGCACGCCTACGTGTATGCCGGTCTGATCAGTTCCGGGCCGTGGGTGTTGTCGATCATCAGCGTCATGCTGGTGGGGATCATCAGCCTGGGCTTGCTGCTGCCGAATGCATTGGTCGGACAGTTTCTGGTCACGGTGACGTACCTGATGGCGACTTCGCTGATCCTCACGGGCGGCCTGCAGTTGTTCTTCACTCGTTTCGTTTCCGACCGTCTGTTCGAGCACAAGTACGAGCAGATTCTGCCGAACTTGCTGGGCATTCTGCTGCTGGTCACGATCGCTGCCGGCGTGTTGGGCATCATCGTGCTGGGCCTGCTGTTCGACCAGCCACTGATCTACCGCGTGCTGGTGCTGGCGAACTTTGTAGTGCTGTGCAACCTGTGGCTGGTGATCATTTTCCTGTCGGGGATGAAAGCCTATAACCGCATCCTGCTGGTGATGCTGGTGGGCTACACGCTGATGGTGGCGAGCGCCTACGTGTTGAGCTTCCTGCAGATGCCGGGCTTGCTCCTGGCGTTGTTGATCGGGCACAGCACGCTGCTGTTTCTGTTCCTCTACGACATTTTGCGGGAGTACCGCGCCGAGAAACTGATCGCTTTCGATTTTCTCGATCGGCGCCAGGTTTTCCTGAGCCTGTTGGCCACCGGTTTCTTCTACAACTTCGGCATCTGGATCGACAAGTTTCTGTTCTGGTTCAACCCCGCCACTTCCAATGCCGTGGTCGGCCCGTTGCGCGCGTCCATCCTGTATGACTTGCCGATTTTCCTCGCGTACCTGGCGATCATCCCCGGCATGGCCGTGTTCCTGGTGCGCATCGAAACCGATTTTGCCGAATGGTACGACCGTCTGTTCCGGGCCATCCGCGACGGTGAAACCCTGCAGCACATTGGCTCGCTGAAAACCGAGATGACCCTGTCGATCCGTCAGGGCCTGCTGGAAATCTGCAAGGTTCAAGGTCTTACGGTGGTGCTGTTGTTCCTGTTCGCGCCACGTCTGCTCGACTGGCTGGGCATCTCCAGCTACTACCTGCCGCTGTTCTACATCGACCTGATCGGCGTGAGCATTCAAGTGGTATTCATGGCCTTGCTCAACGTGTTCTTCTACCTCGACAAACGCGCCGTGGTGCTGGAGCTGTGCGTGCTGTTTGCGGTGTTGAACGGCGTGCTGACGCTGCTCAGCATGTACCTGGGCCCAAGTTTCTTCGGCTACGGGTTCACGCTGTCGTTGCTGGTGTGTGTATTGCTCGGTTTACAGCGTCTGTCCAAGGCACTGGAAGATCTGGAATACGACACCTTCATGATGTCGCGCTAACGTTTCTGGCTTGTACAAAAAAGGCACTTGCGAGCCACGCAAGTGCCTTTTTTTTGTGCCGATGATTCCGACTGGCGTTACTTGCGAGTCGCTGACTCGCTGCTACGCTTGAACGGTCGGAGCTGCCGACGAAAGACGACCTGTTCCGGCCCCCTCCTTACCCGTCCTGATCAGGAGTCATCGTCATGAGCACTGCACTGGAATCTGTTCTGTACACCGCAAAAACCCACACAGTCGGCGGTCGCACCGGCACCGGTAAATCCAGCGACGGCGAGCTGGACGTGAAATTCAGCTCTCCGGGTTCAGGCAAACCTGGGACCAATCCTGAACAGCTGTTTGCGTTGGGTTATTCCGCTTGTTTCATCGGCGCGATCCAGGTGGCGGCGGGCAAAATGAAAATCAGGTTGCCGGAGGATACGTCGGTGGATGCCGAAGTGGATCTGGGCAAAACCGGGGATGGCAATTTTCAGCTGGCGGTGAGATTGAACGTCAATTTCCCCGGGCTGGAAGAGAGTGTTAAGCGTGAGCTGGCGGAAGCGGCGCATCAGATCTGCCCTTATTCGCGGATGACGCGTGATGGGGTGAATGTGGAGTTGAATGTCGTCTGAACGCCGCATCTTTGTAGGAGCAAGCTTGCTCGCGAATCGGAGTGTCATTCACCGTTAACGTTGCATGACTTCACCGCAGCGCGAGCAAGCTCCCACACGCGCCGATGCATCGATTCCGTCTGGCCAAACTACTAGAAGCAACAAAACCCGCACTCGGCGGGTTTTGTTTTTGTGGGCAGCCAGTAGTGCGGGGAGTGGTGTTACTTGACCTTCGCGTTCTTGATGTCGCTGATGATTTGCTGAGCGATAGCCTCGACTTGCTCTTTGGTCATAGCAGACATCACGCCTTCCCACGCAGATGAGGACGTGTCATATGTCCGGGTCCCGATCAAGCTTCCGGATTTCAAGTCTGTAAAATCAGCGCTCGAATTGACCCATGCATTGCCGACCATAACGCCCGCTCCATAACGTGCGCCAGGAGTCAGGTAGCGGAAATTGGTCACTTTGATGGTGATACCGACACCCTCCTTGTTGTTGGAACTCACAGTTTGGGTTTGGGTAAGTGCATAGCCCGCGCGAGCTGCTTCAGCCTGGAGAGCTTCATTCCAGTCGCGCTGTAAAAGAGGCCAGTCTTCATTTTCCTGAACCTTGCTGTTCCCCTGGAAACTCACCATCAGATTTTGCTTCGCCGATTGTTGAATGGCCAGTGTCTCAGTGCCGCCGCTTTTAACGGACGCTGCGCAACCGGTCAGCAGCGACAGGGCGACAAAGCATGAAAGGGGTAGCAAAAATTGAGGGGTTTTCATTGAATTTCCGTATTCGGGAGCGAGAGTTAGAGGCGTTCGGACGCACTGCTTGCAACCGAGTATTAGTCGAATGGTGGCAAAATGATTCCGGTGCGCCATGGTGCTAAACATTTAGGGGGCCGTCAATCAAAGGCTGAATTACCAGACCCCAGATGCAACAAAACCCGCACTTGGCGGGTTTTGTTTTGCTTCTGATTTGGTGGAGCCGGGGGGATTTGAACCCCCGTCCGCCAGTACTCCGCTGTCGGTACTACATGCGTAGCCGTTTCTATTAAGTTAACCCTCAGCGACCCGAAGGGCAGGGTGCTTTGGGCGAGTTGTGTAAGTTTTAGCCGCTTCGTCCACAACGTACTGCACGGCGATTCTGTTCTATATGACAATCACTTTGGGTTTACAGACATCCCCTGGTGATTGCTGAACCCGAAGGTATCAGAAGGGAAGGGCTAAGGCTGCTTACGCAGCGAGAGCGTATTCCCCGTAGGTTTCGTCATTGGCAACTATAGAAAGTTGCAACAGTGGATTTACGAGTTCTGTTACCAACTCGGCATGCACCTAAAGTTTCGCAACCGGCGTCGAATCCTAAACGGCCCCGAGCTTGCTGCTGCGTGAATCAATGTGAGCAGCAAGCGTGTGCAGTGTACGACAACGACGCTCAGAAGGCCAACCCGAAGGTTGGCGCCTGATCAAAGATCAGTTATTGGAGCTACTGGTTTTCTGCAATTCCTGGATGGTCCGCTGGGTTTCAGCGATGCATTTCTCAGTGCCATCCTTGGTGTTCATTGCCTGATGCGCCTTGGCTTGCTGGACGCTGGCGTCTACCTGGCTCTGCATATTCTTGGCTTGAATCTGCGCTTTGGCATTTTCGATGGTCTGCAGATTGGTTGCGCAGAGGTCTTCCGATGCCGCAAACGAAGTGGAAGCCATCATGGAAGCAGTAACGAACAGACCTAACAGTACAGAACGGTTCATGTATTTCTCCTTGGTCTGAAGGTCCAGGCATCGCTGGCCGTCAGGACGGGCTGCCGATTGGGTAGGGCCTGGCATTTTGCCGGGCTTACTCAGTGGACTACAGCGACACGTCAGGGTTCTATTTTTTCTTCAGCCCGCCCTTGCCTGAGTGACGCGGTCTACCAAATAGACCAGCCCGTGGTAGTCGATTTCGCCGTGCTGCGTCAGACCGATCTCACAGGTGCGGCTGGTGGAAATACCCTCGCTGCAATATTGCACAGCGTCCTTCAACGACCTCAGCGCGTGTGCGTTTAACTCCGGCGTGGTGAAGCCTTTGTCGCCGGCGAATCCGCAGCAATGAATGCCTTCGGGGATCACCACGTTTTTGCTGCACTTGCGCGCCAGATCAATCAGCGCCTGGCTCTCGCCAAGGTGCTGAGTGCTGCAGGTGACATGCACCGCAATCGGCGCTTCCTGCGGCGTGAAGTCCAGTCGTTCCATCAGATGCGTACGGATGAAACGCACTGGATCGTAAAGGTCGAGTCGAACCTCTCCCAGGTCTTGAATCAAGCGCAACGTGCACGGGCTGGTGTCGCAATAAATCGGATCGAGTCCGCCGCGACTGGCGTGCAGCAGTGCGCCGATCAGCTCCTGGCGTTTGTGTTCCGCCTGCTCAGCGTAGCCTTTGGACGCAAAGGGCTGACCGCAGCAGAGACTGTCCTGATTGTCTGGAAAGACGACCTGGTAACCGGCCTTTTCCAGCAATCCGCGGGTTTTGTCGTACAGCGACATTTGTTCTTTATCGCCGGCCGCCGGGCCCATGACGCGCGACACGCACGCCGCCAGATACACCACGCGCGGGCGCTCATCCGAGACGCTGGGGCTGAACCGAATCGCTCTCTCGGGCTGGGGCATGGCGCTGGACCATTGCGGGACACGCCCTCTGGAAAGCTTCGTCAGTGTGGCGGAAAGTTTCGCCAGTCGCGGCGCTCCCAGCAGCATTCGCGCGCCGTTGGCCGCATGCAACGTGAAGCGCGCGCCTTGCATGGCGGTGGCGAAATTTCCTTCAAGCCAGCTGGCGGTTTTCGTATGCGTCGCTTTACGGCTACGCAGCTTTTTCACCAGCTCGCCAGTATTGATGCCTACAGGGCAACGTTGAGCGCAGAGACCGGTCGCGGCGCAGGTGTCGATGCCTTGATAATCGTAAGCCGCTTCCAGTTCAGTGGTATCGACGCCCGCACGCTTCTTCGCCTGAATGTCGCGCCAGATGACGATGCGCTGGCGCGGGCTGAGGGTCAGTCCTTTGGACGGGCAGACCGGCTCGCAGAAACCGCACTCGATGCACTTATCCACAATCTCGTCGGCGGCCGGTAGCGGTTTCAGGTGTTTGAGGTGGATCTGCGGATCGTCGCTGAGCACCACGTCCGGATTGAGAATCCCGTTCGGGTCGAGCAGGCGTTTGAGCTGCCACATCAACTGGTAAGCATCGCTGCCCCATTCCAGTTCGACGAAGGGCGCCATATTGCGGCCGGTGCCGTGCTCGGCTTTCAACGAGCCGCCGAACTCCACCGCGACCAATTGCGCGACGTCGTCCATGAACGCCTGATAGCGGGCGATTTCCTGGGAATTGTTGAAGCCCTGGGTGAAGACAAAATGCAGATTGCCTTCCAGTGCGTGTCCGAAAAGGATCGCTTCGTCGTAGTCATGTTTGTCGAACAACTCGATCAGGCGGTTCACACCGATGGCCAGCTGTTCGACCGGGAAGGTCACGTCTTCGATGATCACAGTAGTGCCGGTTTTGCGCACCGCACCGACAGCGGGAAAGGTGTCTTTGCGGATCGCCCAGAGTCGGGCGTTTTCCAGCGGGTCTTCAGTGAAGTCGACCTGTTTTTCCACCGGGAATGACGCCAGCGACGTCATGATCTGCGCCAGTTGTTCACGCAGTAGCGTGGACGTTGCTGCGCGGGATTCGATCAGCAGCGCACAGGCATTATTCGACAATTGCTGTACGAAAGCGGGCATGCCGGGTTTGTCCTGAACCGAGCGCAAACTGCGCCGGTCGAGCAGTTCCACAGCGGACACCGGTTGGCTTTTCAACACGGTGACGGCGTTACAGCAAGTCTCCACGTCCGGGAACACGATCAGTGCCGAGGCTTTGTTCGGGTGATCGATCACCGTGTCGTAAGTCACGGCGCTGATGAAGCCCAGCGTGCCTTCGGATCCCACCAACAAGTGGCTCAAGATATCCACAGGCTCATCGAAATCCACCAGCGCATTGAGTGACAGGCCGGTGGTATTTTTCAGACGGTATTTGTGGCGGATTCGTGCAGCCAGTTCGGCGTTGGCGCGGGTTTCTCGGCCCAGCGTAGCCAGGCGTTCAAGCAGTGCAGCGTGACTCTCACGAAACGCTGCGACACTGGCGGCATCTTCAGTATCGAGCCGGCTGCCATCGGCCAGCACCAGACGAATGCCAGCCAGTGTGTGATAGGTGTTTTGCGCCGTGCCGCAGCACATGCCGCTGGCATTGTTGGCAACAATGCCACCGATCTTGCAGGCGTTGATCGAGGCCGGGTCAGGGCCGATCTTGCGTCCGAACGGTGCCAGCCACGCGTTGGCCTGTGCGCCGATCACACCGGGTTGAAGGCGGATCTGCATGCCTTGCCCGCGTATTTCACGATCGTTCCAGTTATCCCCCAGCACGATCAGCACTGAGTCACTGATGGCCTGGCCGGAGAGGCTGGTGCCGGCGGCGCGGAAAGTCACCGGGACCTGATCGCGCTGCGCCAGTTGGAGCAACGCCACCACTTCATCTTCGGATTCGACGCGGATTACCAGCTGCGGAATCAACCGATAAAAACTCGCGTCGGTGCCGAAAGCCAGGGTCGACAGCGGATCATCGAAACGCCGCTCCGGTGGAATCAGTTGCTGCGCATCACGCAGGAAAGCCGTCGGTAGACTCATTGGTCCTCCAGAATCAAAACCACCAGGTCTTTCGGACCGTGGGCGCCGTACGCCAGCACCTGCTCGATATCGGCTGTCTTCGAAGGGCCGGACACCAGCAGCGCATTGGTCGGCATGCCGTTGGCCCAGCGCAACTCCTGCTGCACCTGATAGAAGTTGTCGCGGATCTCACTGGCCTTGAGCAAGGCGAAATGCACCGGCGGTACCAGACTCATCAAACGCGGTTCTTCCGGCGTCGGCCAGAGAATCAGACTACCGGTCGCAGCGATTGCTCCCAGCGTGGTCGTCAGACTGGCCGGTGTGTCGTTGAACAATTCGGTTTTCCATTCTTCTACCGGGCGGTCGTAGGACTTGAGTACTGGCAGATCAGGATTATTCGCCCAGTACTGAGTGACACGCGCACCGTGAGGTGTCGTCGGCGCGATCAACAGACTCGGCAGCTGGCGATCATGCAGCAGTTGCGCCAGCAGTGCTGGCCACCCTTCGTCGCAGGTCAGATGGATTTCCGTGTGCACGGCCTCCATCAGTTTGCGCAATTGCGGGATACGTTGTTCAGGCTGGTAGGTGTAGGGCGCCGTCACCAGTTCGACGTCGAACTCGTCAGGCACCGGCGTGGTGCCCGTCAGACTTTTCCGTAGTTTGGTCAGGATATTTTGCTTGGCGCTCATCGACGATCTCCCTGCTTGGCCAAATGTTCGCGCGCCATGTCATGCAGCGTGCGAGCCGCGGGTTTCGGGGCGCTGTGATTTTGCGTCCACGGGCCGACGTTGTCTGGCGTAAGAGCGCGTAACCGCGTGGCGAAAAATCCGAACAGGCGATACAGGGTGGGCGAGCTGTTGAGCCTGGCCCAGGCGTTCCAGATGAAGCGTTCTTTGCGCGAATATTTACTGCCCTGGCCGCGCATGATGTGCTTCGGATCATTCGGGGCTTTGACGTTTTCTTCGCGCAGTCGACGCAGCAGCGCCGGGATCGGAATCTTTACCGGGCAGACTTCACCGCACGCGCCACACAGCGACGAAGCGCTCGGATGGTCCGGGACTTTCGCCAGGCCGACCATGTGCGGGGTGATGATTTTTCCGATAGGCCCGGGGTAAACCTCCCCATAGGCGTGGCCGCCGATTCGGGTGTAGACCGGGCAATGATTCATACAAGCGCCGCAGCGGATGCAGTTCAGGGTCTGGCGCAACTCGCTGTCGGCAAACGCCTGGCTGCGACCGTTGTCCAGCAACACCAGGTGTACTTCCTGCGGGCCGTCCAGTTCATGTGCCTTGCGCGGGCCGGAGATCATGTTGACGTAGGTGGTGATCGGCTGGCCGAGTGCCGAACGGGTCAGCAGCGACAACAGTGGCACCACGTCGCGAAGGTTTTCCACGACTTTTTCGATGCCGGTGACGGCGATGTGCACCGGCGGCACAGTGGTGGTCATCCGTCCGTTGCCTTCGTTTTCAACCAGCAGCAGCGTACCGGTTTCAGCCACGGCGAAGTTGACGCCGGAGACGCCGATGTCCGCTTCAAAGAATTTCTGTCGCAAGACTTTGCGACCGATCTGAATAAGTTGGTCAACGTCCTTGGTGTACTCCACGCCAAGTTTGTCGTGGAACAAGGACGCGACCTGACCGGCATTCTTGTGGATCGCCGGCATAATAATGTGTGAAGGCTTCTCGTGGTCGAGCTGGACGATGTACTCGCCCATGTCCGACTCCAGGCATTCAATGCCACGATCAGCGAGGAAATGATTCATTTCCATTTCTTCGCTGACCATCGATTTGCCCTTGATCACTTGCCGCCCCTCGTGAGCGCGGATGATCGACAAGACGATGCCGTTGGCCTCGTCCACCGTTTCCGCCCAGTGCACTGTCACACCGTTGCGGGTCAGGTTCTGTTCAAGCTGCTCGAGCAGGTCGGGCAGCTTGGATAACGCACGGGCGCGGACAGCATTGCCCAGCGCTCGCAGATGTTCTCTTTCGTGGGCATCGCTGAAGGACGCTGCCCTTTTGGTCATCAGTGAATCCATTGCCGTGCGAAAGTTGTTTCGCAACTGCTTGTCGTCCAGGGCCTTGTGAGCCCGAGCGCGGAAGTCTTCTTCTACGGTAACCGTAGGAATAATCGCGGAAGCGTTCATTGGACGCCTCCGGTTCTTTGCCAGAGGAAACTGGCCAGATGCTGGCCGCGCAACGCTTCCTTCTGTTTTTCCAGCGCGCCGTTGATGTTCATCAGACAACCGCAATCGGCACTGAGCACCTTGTGTGCGCCGGAGTCTTTCAGCGACCGGGTCTTGTCGGCCACCATGGCGCCGGAAATGTCTGGCATACGGACGCTGAATGTCCCGCCGAAGCCACAGCATTCACTTTCATGGCTGTGTTCGACCCGTTCCACGTTGCTCAACTGCGCCAGCAGTTCGCGGCCGTGAAGGTGAGTGTTCATCTCCCGACGTGCCGAGCACGACGTGTGCAGCGCCACCTTTACCGGCTCGCCGCTGTCCTCTAGCTGCACCTTGCAGACGTACAACAGAAACTCGGCCAATTCATAGGTTCGAGCGGCCAGCGCCTGAACCTGCTTCAGCGTGTCCGGCTCATCCTTGAACAAGTCGGCGTAGTGTTCGCGCACCATGCCTGCGCACGATCCAGAGGGCACCACCACCGGAAAATCACCGGCAAACAGCGCCAGTTGCGAGCGCGCCACGGTCCGGGCCTGATCCGTGTACCCCGAGGTGTACGCCGGTTGCCCGCAGCAACTCTGCCCTTGCGGATACTCGACACGAATGCCTTCGCGCTCCAGCAAACGAATCGCATCCATCCCGGCTTCCGGGTAGAACAAATCCACCACGCAGGTTCCGAACAGATAGACCCGCGACGGTTTCTCGCCGGGGTATTGCCGAGGTTCGGGCAGTGGCGGGGCGACACGGGTCGCGTTCGGCACGGCGTTGTAAAAAAGCTCGCTCATCAGGCGTCTCCGGGTGGGCCCGGTTATCCGTCTGCTGAGGCTGCTGAATATAAAGAGCGTTGCTTTCAGCAGCCTTACAGACCGGGTGGTGAATAGCTGACGCCGGAGTCGTGGTCCGGCGTCGGTTTACGTTTCTACCCGTAGTCCGTCAGTGCACCAGCATGCCGGTGAGCCAGTAGGCCTGGACGTAAGTAATCACGCCGACAATCGTTGCAAAGAACAGGCTGTGCTTAAGGGTGAAGCGAAACAGATCCGATTCTTTGCCCACCAGGCCGGTCGCGGCGCAGGCCACGGCAATCGACTGCGGCGAGATCATCTTGCCGGTTACGCCGCCGCTGGTGTTTGCCGCTACCAGCAAGGTATCGCTGACACCGATCTGGTGCGCAGTGGTCGCTTGCAGCGAACTGAACAGGGCGTTGGACGAGGTATCCGAGCCGGTCAGGAACACGCCCAGCCAGCCCAGGAATGGCGAGAAGAACGGGAACGCTGCGCCTGTACCTGCCAGCACCAAAGCCATGGTTGACGACATGCCGGAATAGTTGGTGACGAAAGCGAATGCCAGCACCATGCCGATGGACAGAATCGGCCAGCGCAGCTCGTACAGCGTCTCCTTAAAAGTGGTAAGACCAGTTTTGACATTGATCTTCAGCACCAGCATCGAGATCAGCGCGGAAAAGAAAATGGCCGTGCCGGTGGCCGAGATCGGGTCGAGTTTGAACACCGCCGGGATTGCAGTGGGTGCAGTCACGATCGGCGCGACTTTGATGACCATCTGGTCCAGATGCGGAATCGCGAAGTTGAAGACCCAGCTGTACATCGAGCCGCCGGCGGAAAACATTGCCTTGAAGGGCTTCAGGGTCCAGATCGTCACAAGCACGGTGAGAATCAGGAAGGGTGACCACGCCTTGAGAATTTCGCCAAAGCTGTAAGGCGATACCACCGTGCTGCGCGGCAGGCCGAAACCACCGGCGCTGGCGCTCACCACGGAAGCCGAAACGGCGCCTGCAATGTGCTGGCCCGCAGCGCGCTTTGGCTGCCAGACTTTCAGGAACAACGTCAAGGAAATCAGGCTGGCGAGGGCCGAGGTGATGTCGGGCAGCTCCGGGCCAATGAAGTTCGAAGTGAAATACTGAGTGATGGCGAAACTCAAACCTGCCACCAGCGCAGCCGGCCAGGTTTCCTTGACCCCGCGCATGCCGTCCATCATGAACACCAGCCAGAACGGCACGAACAGTGACAGCAATGGCAATTGCCGGCCGGTCATGGCGCCGATCTTGAACGCGTCAATGCCGGTCACCTGGCCGGCGACGATGATCGGAATCCCCAGCGCACCGAATGCAACCGGTGCGGTGTTGGCAATCAGGCACAGGCCTGCGGCGTACAGCGGATTGAAGCCCAGTCCGACAAGCAGTGCAGCAGTAATCGCGACCGGTGCGCCGAAACCGGCGGCGCCTTCCAGGAAGGCGCCGAAGCAGAAACCGATCAGCAGCACCTGCAGGCGCTGGTCATCGGTAATCGACAGGACCGAGCTGCGGATCACTTCGAACTGCCCGCTCTTGACCGTCAGTTTGTAGAGGAAAACCGCCGCGACAATGATCCACGCAATCGGCCACAGGCCATACGCGAACCCGTATCCGGCGGCGGCAAATGCCATGTCAGCCGGCATTTGGAAGGCGAAAATGGCCACCGCGATCGACAAGGCCAGCGTGATGCTGCCGGCGACGTGACCCTTGAGGCGAAACACCGCCAAAGCCAGAAAGAAAAACACGATGGGAATGACGGCCGCGAGTGCGGACAAGCCAAGGCTGCCGAGCGGACTGTAGAGCTGTTGCCAGGTTTGCATATGGGGTGGCCCCTAATTGTTGTTGGTCAGGCACTGATCAGCGTGCTTGGATAATTGGTAATACCAATTTACAATCGCTGTTGGCTAGGGTAAAAGCCTTGTATGGGGTGTGTCAATTTGCCGCCCTAAAACTTTTGTCGAATGCGCGGTGATGATCGCGTCCGGATTCGTTGTCACTGCGCTGTCCGGTGGGTGCCTGAAGCGGGCTGATAGGCCAGAATAGAGAGCCGGCAAGTTGTCGGGATCGCGGAGAATTGAGTTATGGCTTTTGATCAAATTCGTCAGCGCCGTTTGTCTGACGATATTGTCGAGCAGCTTGAGGGGATGATCCTTGAGGGCACGCTGAAGGCTGGTGAGCGCTTGCCGGCGGAGCGGGCGCTTGCCGAACAATTCGGTGTGTCACGCCCCTCGTTGCGCGAGGCGATTCAAAAGCTGGCAGCGAAGGGGTTGCTGGTCAGTCGCCAGGGCGGCGGCAATTATGTCGTCGAGTCGCTGGGCACAACCTTCAGTGATCCCCTGCTGCATCTGCTTGAAAGCAATCCCGAGGCGCAACGTGATCTGCTGGAATTTCGCCATACGCTGGAGGCCTCCTGTGCCTACTACGCAGCGTTACGAGCGACCGATGTCGATCGTGAACGGCTGACGGCGGCGTTCAATGAGTTGCAGGATTGCTACTCGCGTCACGATGACGTCAGCCGCGTGGAAGAGGGCGCGGCTGACGCGAAATTTCACCTGGCGATCGCTGAGGCCAGCCACAACGCAGTTCTGCTGCATACGATTCGCGGGCTGTTTGATCTGCTCAAGCGCAACGTGGTGACCAACATTGGCGGCATGTACAAACAACGCACGGAAACTCGCGACATGCTGATCACTCAGCATCGAGAGCTTTACATGGCAATTATTGAGGGGCGGGCGGAACAGGCGCGAGAGGTTTCCAGCCGACACATTCTGCATGTGCAGGAAGTGCTCGAGGAGGTGCGTCAGGAAGTGCAGCGCATGGCTCGGGCGGAGCGGCGCAAGGGTATGTAGCAGCGATTGCGATTCAATGTGGCGAGGGAGCTTGCTCCCGCTCGGTTGCGCAGCAGTCGCAAAAGCGAGGGCTGCTTCGCATCCCAGCGGGAGCAAGCTCC
>NZ_JMCL01000155.1 GCF_000690905.1 Pseudomonas sp. Ant30-3
AGGCAACGGCCCACCGCATAACGCGCCTGCTGTTTGCTCGCACGCGGCATGCTCTGCACGCCAAAAAAGCAATCATAGCACGCCATAAACACCGCCACCGCACCATTACCGCCGCTACGTTCGGTCAGGGTACGGCTCCAATTACGGCTACGCATACTCTTCCTTTTTCAATATTATTGAAGCATTTATCAGGGTTATTGTCTCATGAGCGGATACATATTTGAATGTATTTAGAAAAATAAACAAATAGGGGTTCCGCGCACATTTCCCCGAAAAGTGCCACCTAAATTGTAAGCGTTAATATTTTGTTAAAATTCGCGTTAAATTTTTGTTAAATCAGCTCATTTTTTAACCAATAGGCCGAAATCGGCAAAATCCCTTATAAATCAAAAGAATAGACCGAGATAGGGTTGAGTGGCCGCTACAGGGCGCTCCCATTCGCCATTCAGGCTGCGCAACTGTTGGGAAGGGCGTTTCGGTGCGGGCCTCTTCGCTATTACGCCAGCTGGCGAAAGGGGGATGTGCTGCAAGGCGATTAAGTTGGGTAACGCCAGGGTTTTCCCAGTCACGACGTTGTAAAACGACGGCCAGTGAGCGCGACGTAATACGACTCACTATAGGGCGAATTGAGTGAAGGCCGTCAAGGCCTAGGCGCGCCGGATCCCCCGGGCCATACTAGTACTGGA
>NZ_JMCL01000156.1 GCF_000690905.1 Pseudomonas sp. Ant30-3
CACAGGCCTGGTAGCGGGTGCCAGGGGCCCGGTTGCGGCGCAGCTCCCGGCTGATGGTCGAGGGGGAGCGGCCGAGCATCCGGGCAATTCGCCGCTGGCTGAAACCTTGGGCAAGGCCGAGTTGAAGGGTCGCACGTTCGGGGATACTGAGTTCGTGATAGGACATAGTGGCAGCACCGTACCGGAAAGGTCAGGTGTTGCACTCAGTTTTTGCGGCCGCCTTGCTTAACCTGTTGCGAGGCGCCGTTCCTGAGAAGGGCAATGAGCTTTGCAAGCTTTGGACCGACCATCGCCATTCCGTCGAAGTCGCTGCTGGCGGGAAAGGCCTTACATTGAACGCGACGAGCAAGCGGATCAAATTTGATATTAAGACGGTCGACTTTTTCTGGCTATTGGGCTTTTCCGCCTAGCGCGCGATCGAGGTTTACGCTCCAGCGCTGGTCCTCGCCACAAGCACTGGCGTTTCTCTCGAAGTCGCGCTGAAGGCCGATCATGGGCGGGGCCAGTTCGAGTTCAACTTCAAGCAACGTATTGCCGCTGCCATTGCGCTCCGGTCGGCAGACACCACCGCCGACATCGAATGGCCCCAAGACATCCCATTGCCGACCGCTGATCGCACGAGTTTGTGCGGTGTGCAGGAGATGGTGGCTTTTGACCTTGTCGGCCTGGCATTCGCTTTCGCACTCCTTCACGAACTGAGACACGTCATGTTCCGTGCCGCCGGGCACGCTCCCGCCCCAGGCTATGAGGAGGAGATGGCCTGCGACACCTGGGCGAGAGAGATGATGATGAGCAATCTTGCGCAATATGCCCGATCCGAAGGTCATAGCTTTGCACAAGTTGCACAGAAGCGGGCAATGGGGATCTCGCTTGCAGCAATCATCGTCCACGCCATGACGCCTCCACAAGCGCGCTGGGGAAATGATGACTACCCACCCATTGCCGAGCGTGTTCGTGCCATGATCGACGGATACAATCTGTCAGAAGGCTCTCCCTTCTGGACATTCACTGCCTGCCTGCTCGTAGCGCTCATGCGGCAGGACGGCCTCCATCTCGATCTCCTTGCCATATCGGACAAGTCAATGGTCGAGGGTCTACTCAATCTGATCGCGTAGGGCAGGAACGAGTAATGCCAATCTATTTCATCGGAGAAAAGGACGGTTCGCGATTGAGTCAGCGGATATTCTGATATTAGGGTGGTGTGCCACGCTATACCGTTGTGCGGCAGGTGTAAATAACGCCACCAGGTATGGGATTTATATCTAGGTGAGAAATTAAATTTTTAGATTCTCTTGGGAGAGTATTAATAATTTTGCCTCGCTGAGGTTTCGTATCTATGTAACTCTTTTGGGCTCTACGAGTGTTTTTTGTTATGGAGAGCACTCATCATAAAAAGTGCTATTTCTTGGGCCAGTTGTAGTGAGTGTGCATCGATATTTACCTTTTTTACGCCGTGAGCAACATCATTTCGAAGGTTGCTGAGTTTGATAAGATCCAGAAGAAGTTTTGTTTCTGGTGGTTTCTCTTCGGTGGTATTTTTTCTAGAGTTTTTCACTAGATATTGATATATAAAAATCATTACCGTCCTTTGGCTGCTTCCTCTTATTGATGAGGCGACCTTGGGGTCGTCAACTTCGAATAAGGTGTGCGATAATTTTTTAGTAAATGATTCTGTTTTGAATATGTCTTCAATGATTTTGTAAAAGCACAGTAGGCTTTCTTCATGGAATTCCAGGAATTTATAATGTACTCCTTTTTGATATAGTTTTCTCAAGTCGTCAGGGATGCCGATCTGGTGTTTGTATATCTCTAGAATAGTTTGACTTTTTAGTTGGCCTGGATGCAGAGGGTTTTGGCCTGCAGTGTTGCAGTTGGAGCCTGACTGAATGATTCTTAATATTTTTTTGTTTTGTGTGATGTATAAATTTATAGTCGACGGTTTGAATGTGGCATAATAGCCGGATAGTTCAATAAACATAATTATTTGGTCTTTCAGTGACTCGCATAGCTTGGAGAAGTACTCGACCAAGAAAACGATTGCGGTGTCGGTCTCTTCTGCTTTATTACCTTTTGCTCGTCTAATAATTATTTCTTTAAGTTTCGAGTTGTCAATATCAGGTATCTGAAAGCAGGCCTCAATATGGTAAGGGTCTGTAGTTGTGTACGATAAAGAATCAAGCTGCTGGATGTTGATCGATTTAATTAGAAATCCTTCTGCGGAAATCAGGTTGACAAACTGAAATCTTCGTCTTGAGAGGGATGTCAAGGAATTTGCTTCAATTGGTTTTGGATGGTGTTTTGTTTTGTTGAATTTACGAAAAATAAGCGCAGTTGAAAAGCTAAAGCCTGCGTCTATGCTGAAGTCCAATATGAAATCGGATTTCTTGTGGTCTTGGTCAAGAAAATTTCCCCAGTCAATATGATTTGTGGTTCGGATGGGTTGCATGGTAACTCCAATAGTTATGGTGTTTTACAATGGTGTCACAATCTAATGTGAAAATATGTATGAATGCCAGTCAAGTACCTTGGATGGAGGGCGGTTCATAGCTTCAACAACTGGGTCAAAGCAGTGATATCTGATAAGCCCGAAAAGCAGACCAGTGAACTGATTGAGTCGAAAGAGAATTTTTATGACAACTAGTCTACATGCGGCGTTTGGAAAAACCATGTACGTGAGATCCTGCTAGCTGTCCAGTAGGGTCTCAGGCAAGCCTAACAACAGTTTTACAAGGTTCTAGACGGCTATTTCAGGTCGATAAAGCTTGGTTTCCTCCCACTTTTGCTCCATTGAACGTAGCGTGATTTTGCATACGCTATCCGAGCGCATTTCTTTTTTTTCAGTCACTTTTAAGATTCTTCGGCCAACAATAAAATTTCCAACTACTACTTTTTGTGGTAATACCCAAACCCAATTTTTCAGAATGACTCCTTTTTTTTGCAAACATGACAATACGCATAATCACATAGGGGAGCTGCCCCAGATGTCCACCGGTTCTACCATCTGTGGCACTCCGTGGCTTAGCTTGTCACCATTTGCTAGCCAGATACGGCCTGAGATCCTCCAGGTCGTGTGGGAGCTTCTGATGACAGACCATGCCGAGGTAAGTCGCCGCCCGGGTGGCGCCCACATATAGGAACCGCTCGAACAGCGTCGGTTTTGCTTCGACGAGCTCGTCCAGCCCGATGAAGAACACTGCTTCGAACTCTAGCCCCTTGATGTGTTGAACATCGAAAACCCGGATATCGGATTGGTTACCCAATGACTGGCCATCGACACAGGGGACTGCGAGCAGACTTCTGCTCTCTAGCTTCTCGGTAAGCGCTTCGGAGATGGGTTTCACGTGCGACTCGGAAGCGACCAGGATGGCAATCGTAGGCACTGGTTCATTTTTGGAGCGGATGTGATCCTCAATCTCGAAGATTCTCTCTGCTACCCAGGTGACGACGCTTTCACCCTGGAGGTTTTCCCCTAGCACCGGCTGAACGCCTTCGTGAGAGGAATGCTCTGGCAGGCTGCCTACAGCTTTGGTGTCTCCATCCATATGCTGCAGTAGCTTGATGGCAAAGCTGTTCAGAAGGCGACTCTGCCGATAAACCGTGTTGATCCGCTGAGACGTGAGGCGAGGGGAGATCCACTCGAGCTGATCCAAGTGCTTGAGGCCGTTCCCTGTGATCCGTTGGTTGAAGTCTCCGCAGGCGAAGAACGACTCAATGGCAGGGTCAGTCAGGCTTTCCATGCATGCAAGCTGGAGGAGCGAGAAGTCCGTGGCTTCATCCACTAGGACTTGCTGCAGGAATTGGCTCGAAATCCTGGCCAACTCGGTGAAGCGAGGTTCGTCGATATGCCGCTTCACGAAATCTTGGCGGATGAGTTCGCGAGCGGATCGAAGCATGAGGAGGAGAATTGCGTCGAGTTCTGTCTCATCAATGTGGGAAGCGTGCTCTGGCCGCTGATAGCTATACCGATCAAGCGTCACGCTGTCGCGACGGAATGCTCTGTAGCTTGCAGGGACGTCAAGTACATAGCGTCTCCATGCATTCCTGAAGCGCCGTAGTGCGTTTTGGAAGCACATCTCTCGCCCAAGCGTTTTGAGCCATTCATCTGAGGGGACTCGATCCCCAAGCCAGTCTCGTATTTGAGCTGCACGGCTTGCCTTACCTAGATTGCCATTGCGATAGCGAGTACGCGTATAGGTCTGGAGAAACTGTTGGTAAGCTGCGAATGCTTTGAGCTCTGCGGTATGCGTGGGTGTGCCTGTTCCTTCCTCTCCGTTATCATCATCAAATTCGGCACCATCCTCTTCTTCATCATCGTTTTGGCCGAGGCCTTCGAGAAAGGTGGCTATCTCCCCGAAGACAGCATTGTTCCGGTTATGGAGAAGGTTACCTTGCTGTTGTATCAGCTTATCTGAGGTTGCACGACTGGCTTTGAGCATAGGGTCAATCCGCGCCTCGAGATTGTTCCACTCGGCATAGGCGCTCAGCAGTCCTTCTGGCTGAAGCCCATCGACCGTGGCAAACAGCTTGTGCACAACTGCGTCTACTAGGTTAGGAGCCGAATCTCTCAGCAGAATTGCTCCTTCCTTCAGGGAGGAGAGGAGGCGGCTTTGGTGTAGTGACTTGAAATCGGCGAACCACTGGCGCGGATCATCGTTGATGTCCATCGGGGCGAATTGGCGATCCTCCTTGAGAATGCATGTGCCACCGCTGCCCGTCTTGAGGATGCCAAATGTCGACCTTGCCAGCTCATGTCGGCGCTTGCTCCAGGTCTTGATGTGCTCGTCAGAAGCCGGGACATTCTCACGGCTGAAGGCCTCTTTGACGTAATGCTTTAAGAGGTCTGAAGGCGTGAACATCATCCAGCGCGAGCGCTTAGACTGAGGGCCCAGCAGGAGGCGTTCGTCCTGGCTAAGGGCTTCCCAGTCCAGCTTCTGGCCGAGACGTTTGATCAAGGTGGTTGTCTTGCCTGTCCCGGGAGGGCCTAGGATGATTAGCTGGTGGTCGACTGAGAGGCGAAAGATTTCGTCCTGGAATTTGTCGAGAATCGCTTGGTCTCGAAGGGCCATAGCCTTTCGTATTTCGTGACGCACACCTTCCCGGATCTTCTCGGTTTCGGACTTACCGCCAAGCATGGCGAAGAAGGCATTGCTGTCATCCGGCTGGATAACTTTACGAAGAGAAGGAATCGTCTGAGGTGCTAAACGTTCTTGCCGCCAAATGCTGTCGATTGAGTCCCAGAGCTCAGCGCTCTTCTGAGGCTTCAGATCGAGTTTGTCCAAGACCCGGTAGCTGACTTTTTTACCCGCGATTTCTAGATCAACGTCCTCACCAACGCCATGAGCAGCCAAGCGACCGAACGGTGAACGGTAGCCTGCTAGCTTGCCGTGATTAAGGACAAATCCTCCAGTCGTGCGGCAGATGTAGTAGGTCTCAACTTGGCCTTTGTCGTTCTCAACTACTATCCGTGAGACAGCTGGCTCTCGAGCGAGGCTAGCAAGCGATTTGGTCACGTCGTCAGAGATGGATGCAATCTGCTCTACGGCTGCCGCGCCAGTGAAGGTATTGACGACTGCCAAGGCTTCAGAAGCCTCGCGACTTCCAGTGGCGAGTTGCTTGGAAGCTATTTGTTCGATTTGATGGAACGAATCTAATGCGTCGTTGGCAATTTCCAAGACATCACTGGAACTCATTGAAGCTCTCCCTGTTTCGAATGTGCGTGACCTGAGCGGCAAGGCGTGCGAGTGAGCAGCTTCCTGTGCTCAAGATTACGATGTCTGTCGGTTAACCCATATCCTAAATCCTCACGGCATGGGTTGCTAGCAGATTGCCATGAATGGGTGCATCTATGTAGTGAGAGTCTTCCAATGAAGTGGTGGCAACCTCTGCTGAGGTTGACTGCTTGGTATCATCGGTCGATGTGCTGCTGGAATGCGTGATGGTTGTGAAGCGGGATAGCGGGGCCCCGAGCTCCCGAGCAGCATCTATTTGCCTTTGCAGTGTGCGGCGCTAGTGGCTCGGCCAGGTCTCTAAGTTGGTATTCGTTATGACTCATCGTCATTGGCGAGCACGCCGGCAAGGGATCGGTTCATTTTCGATCAGGCTTTGGGGGGCAGAGCGCAGCATAATCACGACGGGCCTATTGAGGCCCGGAGTGCCCCAGAAGGCTGGATAACCAGCTTCTTGGCGTCCGTTGTCACGGGACAGGCGCATGGTTACTCGTACTGTTTCTTTCCAACGACCACTGTGGTTGGCGTTCCTGGACGGATTCTCAGGATTTCAGAGGCGCCAGAAGAACGCTTCAAGTCTACAAACTGAGGTGATTGGATAGCGCTGGACGGCGGTTTGGGAGCAGCAGCGTATGACTTTTTCGAGAAGGGGGCTGTTCGACCTCAGGCTGGGGGCATCCCTTTCATCCCATCCAAAGCATGCCCTCAGATGTGCCCCCAATGTAGCAATCCGCTGGAAGTGAATGGAGCCCCATGGGTTGTGGAAAGGCAAAAATGATCAGATGAACAGCCCGCCCCACGAAGGCCTACAGGCTGTCCGGGTCGCCAAAAAACATCTGAATCCGCGAACGCAACCAACGCTCCCCCGGATCGTTATCCTGCGACCCGCGCCAAGCCATGTGCAATTCAAAAGTCTGCACCGGCAACGGCGGGTCCTCAGCCCGCACGCCGCCCGCCGCCGTCAGCGCTTCAGCCGTGTAATCGGGCACGGTCGCGACAATGTCGGTGCCGCTGAGTAGCGTACTCAGGCCGTTGAACTGCGGCACGGCCAGCACCACATGCCGTTTGCGCCCGAGTTTTTCCAGCTCTTCATCGATAAAGCCACTCAGGTCGCCGGCGAACGAGACCAGCGCATGCGGCCGCGCGCAGAAATCGTCGAGGCTCAGCGGGCCTGGCACGGTATCGGCGCGAAGCAATTTCGGCAGGCTGCGGCGCAGCACCTTGCGTTTGGCGTTGGCCGGCAAGTCCTGCGTGTAGCTCACGCCGATCGAAATTTCACCCGAGGCCAGCAGGCTGGGCATCAGAATGTAATTGGCGCGACGCACAACCAGCACAATCCCCGGGGATTCGGCGCGCAGGCGCTTGAGCAACATCGGCAGCAGGGCGAATTCCACGTCATCCGACAAGCCGATGCGAAACACCGCGGTGCTGGTCGCTGGATCGAACTCGGCAGCGCGGCTGACCGCAGTGGAAATCGAATCCAGGGCCGGCGAGAGCAGGGCGAAGATCTCCACGGCCCGGGCCGAAGGCTCCATGCTGCGGCCGGTGCGCACAAACAGCGGGTCGTCGAACAGCCCGCGCAGGCGTGAAAGCGCCGCGCTGATTGCCGGTTGCCCGAGGAACAGCTTCTCCGCAGCACGGGTCACACTGCGTTCATGCATCAATGTTTCAAAAACGATCAACAGGTTCAGGTCGACACGACGTAGGTCATTACGATTCATCTGGTGTCCTGGCAGAGTCAAAGCTTGACGGGGGCGGTCATATGGGAACAATGGCCGGCATGAATATTACGGGCAAAGGCTGGTACTCTGCACCGAGTAAATTCAGATTTCCTACAATGGTAGCTGCGGTTTCCTACACTACTTTGACGATGCCGCAGATGTTGCGAATCAATGACAGGCATGTCGACTATTAATAGCCACTGATGGTCTTGGGTCCAAAGCCCATATAGAGTTCAGGGCATTAGAGGTTTCTTTGACGAGGTTTGCGATGTCACGCACGATTCGTTTTCACAAGTTTGGTCCAGCCGAGGTGCTCAAATGCGAAGAGCATGCGGCCGCTCAGCCTGCGCCGGGCGAAGTGCAGGTGCGCGTCGAAGCGATTGGCATCAGCTGGTATGACACGCTCTGGCGTCAGAACCTGGCGTCGTCCCATGCTCGACTGCCATCTGGTCTTGGCAGTGAAATGGCCGGTGTCGTCACCGCGCTAGGCGAGGGTGTCGATGACCTGGAAATCGGTGACAAGGTCGCCAGTTTTCCGGCCGAGAGCCCAAACGATTATCCGGTTTACGGCGAACAAATTGTATTGCCGCGCACTGCACTGACCCGCTACCCGGACGTGCTCAGCCCCATTGAGGCCAGCGTGCATTACACGCCGCTCCTGATCGCCTATTTCGGTTATACGGATCTGGCGCGGGTCAAACCTGGGCAATTTGCCTTGGTCACGGACGCCAGTCACTGTGCGGGACCCTCGTTTGTGCAATTGGGTAAAGCCTTGGGCGTGCGAGTGATTGCCGCGACCAAGACTGCCGATGAGCGCGAATACCTGCTATCGCTGGGTGCCGAGAAAGTCATCGTCACCGAGGAAGAGGATCTGCTGCTGCGGATCAACAAGATCACCGACAACCGCGGCGTTGACGTGGTTTTTGACGGTCTTGGCGGCCCGCAGATGTCACTGCTCGGTGATGTGCTGGCGCCTCGCGGCAGCCTGGTGTTGTACGGCCTGCAGGGCGGTAACCAGACGCCGTTCCCGGCGTGTGCAGCGTTCCAGAAGAACATCCAGTTTTTCGTGCACTGCATCGGCAATTTCACTGGCAAACCGGAACTGGGCATCATTCAGGACCAAGTGGCACTGCAACGCGCCTTGCGTGATATCAACCAGTTGACCGCAGACCGCGTGCTGCTGCCGCTGAAAACCCGGGTATTTCCGTTCACCGAGTTTGTCGAAGCGCATCGCTATATGGACGAGTGTCCATGCCGCGAACGAGTCGCGCTGCAGATCGAACCTGCGTGAAACACCCCTAAAGAGTCCGTGCCAGCACGGACTTTTTTTCGCCTGTCGTAAAGCCATCAGCGGGGCACCCATGACACCGCTGGTGAAACCGTTCAGCAACTGAACTGGTTTTTGCTCACCATCTGTATCTTCTAATCAATATTCAAGCCTTGATAATTGAATGATTACTTTCATCTCAAGGAATGAGTCATGGCTGAGTATCATGGTGATACTTTTGACTGCGTGACGTTGATGCATGTGCGAACAATCGTACAGCGCTCTGTTGTTTACAGAATATCCTCTGCTACTTCTTTCCTTATTTCTTGTGCTAATTGTCTGTGGGACGCTGTGGGATATTTCCTAGGACGCTGCTTCGATGGGGCGCGCCCCCGTAAAATGGGGCTTTCAGGTGGCTCATGGTCTGGCGGGCGCTCGGCGAGGTTCAGCCGCGCTGAATAATTAACCCACAAGTTAAGTGTTAGCATTTAACCATCAAGATCTGCACTTATTGATGGCCGGCAATGCCCCGCGCAGTGCTCTTCATTGATTGCGTGATATAGAACTTACAAGCATCAGGTAAACAAGATGACCAGTATCCATGACCAGGCGATGAACTATGTCTATCAACAAGTGCTCCAGCGCCTGCTGAATTATTTTTCGCGGGCGGAACGTACGGCATTACAACTGGTAATACAGCGTTTGGTCCTCGCAGCCGGGGGCATGGATCGCATCGGCGAGTACAAGGTGCTGACGATTCAAACCGGCACCAGAGACAGCTGTTACACCTTGGCAATGCTACGCGCGGCTCAGTTGAGCATTGCCGGGCGCGCGCCAGTCACGTTTCAACTGCGCGTGGCGTCCTTGCGGTTGAACGGCATCAGCCTGACAGCCCGGGAAAACACTCAGCGCAGCTACAGCGCGCTGTTTTTACACGACGACCCGCGCGTTGAGGTAGTGACGGTAGACGATCGGCAGGTCTTGCCCTTCGACCCGCAGGCGGCGATCTCCGATGCCGGGCGCGAAGCCAATCGCATCAACCTGTTGATGGTGGGGCATCGTCGAGTGCGGGACCAGGCGATCAATGTCTGGGACGACTATTACCTGGCCACCGGCGAATTTTACGGGCAGATCGCGCGCTGGCGGGGCGGTGTCGATGCTTTCGTCTGCAATGAAAATCTGCGCCAGCAAAAGCTCTATATCACTGCGTTGAAACGGGCAGCCGCCAAGGTTGGGGTGCGGATTTGCACCCCTGGCAGCGACGGCTTCGAACAACTTTTTGACGTGCTTGATGAGCTCGGCAACGATTGCTATCGGGCGCTTTATACCAATCAAGGTCAAGCGCCCTGGCGTCCGGCGGAAGAGTTCGAAGCGTGTCGTCGCACTACGTTCGTCGACATTCAAGAGGTACTGGTCAGCAATCTGGAAGAGCGGTGGCCGCTGCTTACCGATTTCCTCGGTTTTCAACCTGACGAACTCTCGGCCCATTTAAGTGATAACGAATGCGTCAGTCCCTCGATCGCGGCTCACCTGCGGGGCCTGCATGCGTGCTTCGTGCAGGGGCGGAGTTATGAGTCAGGAGTAACCGACTATCTGCAGCGCTCTCTGGTGCTGATGCGTCGCAGACAAGTGCCCGAGCGGCTGTGCGATCAAGCTCGGGAAGCCTTCGGTAATCCGCTTCGGGCATCGGAACGCCGCGCGCAGGCAGCAGCAGACGCACAGCGGCACCTGGGCTTGAGCGAAGCGCAACTCGTCTGTCTGCTGTTTGCTCCCTTCAACGAAAGGGGCGCTGCACTGGAGCGTTTTCTGCGCCAGTGCCATCCCGGGATGCTGGTGGCAATGCCCGACCTGCATCGGGCCATGCAAGGCTACTCGGTGCCGGATCAGATTCTGCAATGGATGGTTGATGTCAGCGGTTTATCGGTGGCCCTTATCGGCACCCTTTATCATATGGGCCCCACACCCGAAGTCTACGGGCACACGCCTGAACTGACAGCCGTGAAAAATGCTACTCCCGTGAGCGGTGGCGACACAGCAGCGGCAGGTGAACGGTCCGTAAAACGTTGAAAGGACCACGCGAAACCGACTTTGCCTATCAAGCGGTGTATCGATACCTCACTCACTTGATCAACGAACCGGGCAACGACACGCAGGTCCGGTTGCCATCGCTGCGGCAGTTGTCGGAGCGGTTGAATGTGTCGATTTCGACCATTCAGTACGCTTATTCATTGCTGGAAAAAGAAGGGCGGGTCTTTTCGGTGGCCAAATCCGGCTACTTCGCCGTTCCAGTCTCCTCGATCGATCCGCTGGACAACGGCCGTGACCTGCTGGAAACGGTGTATGCCTGCACCCGACGCCCGGGGTCGCTGGTTTTAAGCGCCGATGAACCGGCATTGCTGCAGCCGCTGGACAGTCCTCTGCTATTGCTGGAAAGGGAATTGCTGCGCCAGTATCCGCGCCAGACGGATACGGTTTTACAACCGTGCGGTGAGCTGCAACTGCGCACAGCGCTGGCCGCTCGCTACACCACCTCGGCGCTGCGCTGTTGGCATGCCAATGACGTGTATGTGGGTGCAGACCTGCGCGGCGTCCTGGAAATACTGATTGCGGTTTTAGGCCTCAAAGATGCCACGGTGCTGCTCGAGTCGCCTTGTGATTGGGTGATCTTGCGCCAGTTCCAGACGGCCGGGGTCAATGTGCTGGAATTGCCGCTGCAGCCTGAGGGCGGTGTCGATATCGATCAGCTCAAGGCGTTACTGGAAAACAGGCAGGTGCGCGTGGTGATGGTTTCATCGGCCGTCAGCATGCCGCATGGCAGTCAGGCGCCCGACGAGAACAGGCAGGCTGTCGCGCAACTGTTGGAAGGGCATGGTAGCTGGGTGGTGGAAAATGATTGCCACGGCGAACTGGCATTCGAGGCGGGCGGCAGGCGTTTTCGAGATTGGCTGAATCCGGATCGGCTGATCGTGTTCTCGACCCTGGAAAAAATCCTCGGCTCCGAGGCGCCCTACGGATACGTGCTGTCACGGCATTTCAGCGAAGCCTTCCAGCGACATTTTTTGCTGCGCTCGTTTCGCCTGTCGCCGATCCGGCAAAAGGCTATTGCCCGGCTGTTCAGCAACGGTCGGATCGATCAGCATTTGCAGGTCTTACGGCGCTTGCTCAATGAGCGCAAAGGCCACATGACGCAGCTGTTGCAAGAGCGCCTGGGCGATGCCTTGCACTTTGTCGAGCCGCAGGGAGGCGCAACGATCTGGGTGCGTTCGCTGCGCCAAGTGGACGCGCGGCGGGTGTTTCGAAGGCTGCTCACGCACCACGTAGTCATCGCGCCGGGGGAACTGTTCAGTCTGCAGGGGCTGCACTGCCAGCATTTTCGCCTGAGCCATACTTTTGGCGGCGATCACGATCTTGCCAGCGCAGTGAGTTTGCTCGGCGATGCCTTGCGCCTGGAATCTCTGGATTAAGCCGCGCGTTAATGCTCGCAGAGGCCGCGTGGATCGATCCCGTCGCGTTGCGGTCCAACTGCCAGTAAACTGCGCTCCATTTCCTGAACCACTCTTTTCCAGAGGTTTTTGCATGACACTCAGTCCTTTTGCGGGCAAACCGGCACCAGCAGAACTGTTGGTCGATATCCCGCGACTGGTGACGGCTTATTACACCGGTCAGCCTGATGCGAGCATTTCCACCCAGCGCGTGGCATTCGGCACCTCCGGACACCGGGGTAGCTCGTTCGACCTGAGTTTCAACGAGTGGCACGTTCTGGCCATCAGCCAGGCAATCTGCCTGTACCGCGAGGCCCAAGGCATCGACGGCCCGCTGTTCGTCGGCATCGACACGCACGCGCTCTCGACACCGGCCGGCGCCAGCGCGCTGGAAGTATTGGCGGCCAATGGCGTGACCGTGATGATCGCCGAAGGTGACGAGTACACGCCGACACCGGCTATCTCCCACGCCATTCTTTGCTACAACCGCGGCCGCACGTCGGGCCTGGCGGACGGCATCGTGATTACGCCGTCGCACAACCCACCACAAAGTGGCGGTTACAAGTACAACCCCACCAACGGTGGCCCGGCCGATACGCACATCACCAAGTGGATCGAAGCCAAGGCCAACGAACTGCTGGGCAACAAGCTCGCCGGGGTCAAACGCATCAGCCACGAACAGGCGCTGAAGGCGAGCACTACCCATCGCCACGACTACCTCAACACTTATGTCGCTGACCTGATCAACGTGATCG
>NZ_JMCL01000157.1 GCF_000690905.1 Pseudomonas sp. Ant30-3
TTGTCCCCGTTGGCCTGCGCAGCTGGCCCCTGCGGTCGATGAGCAACCAAAAGGGGGCCGCTGCGCGACCCAACGGGGACAAGTCCCCTCGCCACAGCCCGTGCTATCACCTCCCCCGCGCAAAAAAACAAAATCCCCATGTGTTTCCGTCGTGACTCCCTGCGTCGCAGTTCTTCACTGCCCGTTCCTGCACGTCTGGAGTTTCGCTCAATGCCCTCGCCCAAATCCTTGCCCGCTGCGCTGCTGGGCCTGGCCCTTACCTGTCCGGCCATGGCTGAGACTCAGGGGCTGGAACTCGGGCAGGTGCTTATTCAAGCCGAAAATCTGAGCGGCCAAGACCAGACGATCGAGGACGCCAAAGCACGGCTGGCCGAAGTGCCCGGCGGCACCAACGTGATCGACATGCGCCGCCGGCTGCAGGGCCGCGTCGCCAGCAATCAAGACGTACTCGCCTATCAACCGGGCGTGTATGCCCAGTCGGCCGGTAACGAAGGGGTGAAAATTTCGATTCGCGGCTCCGGCATCAACCGCGCGCCCGGTGCGCATGCGTCCGGGCTGTACACGATGCTCGACGGTTTACCGCTGACCGGCCCCGGCGGCACACCTTACGAACTGCTGGAACCGTTGTGGCTCGACCACGTGGAAGTGCTGCGCGGCGCCAACGGTTTTGACCGAGGCGCCCTCGCCCTCGGCGGCGCCATCGATTACGTCAGCCACACCGGCTACGACGCCCCGCTGTTGCAGGTGCGCTACGCGATGGGCAGCCATGGTTATCAGCAGCGTCAAATCAGCTCCGGGCAGGTACTGGGCGCCTTCGATTATTACCTGTCTTCGACAGACGCGAGTGCCGATGGCTACCAGGATCAGACCGACAGCGACAGCCAGGGCCTGATCGCCAACGTCGGCTACCGCTTCAACCCGAATCTGGAAACACGGTTCTACTTTCGTTATCGCCAGACGGACAACGAGCTTGCCGGGCGGGTGACCAAACATTCCCTGGAGCACACGCCACGTGCGGCCAACCCCGCCTACGTGGCGCGCGACGACAGCCGCAAGCAGCCGGGCAGCACCTTCATCGGCAACAAAACTACCTACTACATCGATGATGATTCGAGCATCCAGACCGGCCTGGTCTATCACGACTATCCGATGGATTTACGCGAGGGCCCGAACCGTCTCAAAGTGGCGTACACCGACATCAGCGGCACCTTCGATTACAAGCGCCGCGATACGCTCTGGGGCCGGGAAAGCCGCAGCACGATGGGGCTGCGCGTGACCAAGCATTTGCCCAATGCCGGCGCCAGCGAACGGGTGCGCATCCCGACCGGCAACACCGGCGGCTACGCACCGGGCACGCACATGCGCAATTTCACCTATCAAGGTTCGGACACTGTTCTGCATGTAGGCAATGACCTGGAGATCGGTGACGACCTGTGGCTGACCACCGGCCTCGCCGCCATTTATACTCGCCGCGAAAGCGCGGTGACTTACCCCGATGGCGGCGGTAAAACCAGCCTCGGCGACTGGGACTACGCCCCACGCCTGGGGCTGCGCTACCAGCTGACGCCTGATGTGCAGGTGTTCGGCAATCTCAGCCGCTCGGTCGAAGCGGCGCATCCCTGGTCGCTGATCTACAGCGCCAATCAGCGTTTTCCGGCAGGCAGCGGCGCGGCGACCGGCACCCAGCGCGATCCGGTCAACCTGCAAAACCAGACGGCGACCACTCTGGAAATCGGCGGGCGCGGCGACAGCACGTTGGGGCAATGGAGCCTCGCCTGGTACTTCTCACAAGTGCGCCACGAATTGCTTTCGGTGCTGCCGGACGCCAACGCCGTCACGCCTTACGAACTCAACGCCAGCCCCACCGTGCATCAGGGCGTGGAAGCCAGTCTGCAGAGCGACCTATGGTCGAGCGCCGAAGGCGGCCGTTTGAGCCTGCGTCAGAGCTACACTTTCAGCGATTTCCATTACCGCAATGACGATCGATTCGGCGACAACCGCCTGCCGGGACTGCCGATGCACTACTACCAGGGCGAGCTGCGTTACGACTGGACGCAAGGTTTCTTCGCCGCGCTCAACACCCAGTTGGTGTCGAAAGTTGAAGTGGATTACGCCAACAGCTATGAGGCTGATCCGTATGCGCTGTTCGGCGCAACCGTGGGTTACAACGCGCCCAAAGGCGACTGGCAGACCTGGCTGGACCTGCGCAACCTGACCAACAAGCACTACGCCGCCACCGTCACGCCTGGCTATGACGACAAAGGTGTAGACGCCGCACGGTCGACCCCCGGTGAAGGTTTGGGAGTTTATCTGGGGGTGTCGTGGAGCCTGCGCTAGCCCCGCGAAACCCACCCTGCGAGCAACCCCGCCGAGCAACTTGCCGGCGGCCGTCTATGCTCCGGTTAGCTTCTTTGACCGGACTCATACGCAATGCTCTCAGGCGCCACCCTGTCACTGCACCCTGCCCGACTTTTACTGCTTGGCGTGCTCGGCTTGAGTGGCTGCGTACGGCTGGGCCCCGACTTTGAATCGCCCCGACCGGCCTGGCTGGAAGGCTGGAACAGCGCGGCCCTGGAGCAGTCGACGCACCGCAGCCAGACGCCTGATCTGCGCCAATGGTGGCAAGTATTCGCCGACCCGCAGCTCGACCGTCTGATTGCCGACGCCGACGCGTACAACGCCGACCTGAAAATTGCCGGTTTGCGCGTAATGGAAGCCCGCGCCCGCCTCGGCATCGCGCAAGCCGGACGCTTTCCGCAGTTGCAGCAAGCCAGTGCCGACAGCCTCTACTTCAACCGTCGGCAATCGGGCGGGATCAATCCGCAGGACACGCATTTCTGGCAATACAGTGCCGGCTTCGATGTCGGCTGGGAGCTAGATTTCTGGGGCCGCTTCAGCCGCGCCATTGAATCTTCGGACGCCAGCTATTTTGCCGCACAGGCCAATTACGAGGACGTGCTAGTGCTCCTGCGCGCCCAGGTCGCCGACACCTATTTTGCATTGCGCACCACCGAGGCGCGTCTGCAGGTGGCGAGAGAAAACGCCAAACAGCAAAAGCGCAACTTCGAGATCACCGAGAAACTCTTCAACAGCGGCCAGAGTGCCGAACTCGATCTGCAACAGGCCCGCACCCAATACCTGGGCACCTTGAGCACCCTCCCCGACTTTGAAGATCAGTTGCTGCGTACGCGCAATGCCCTGGGCATATTGATCGGCCAGCCGCCCGGAGGTTTGCCGCCGCTGACCGAGCATCAAGGGCTGATTCCGCTGGTGGACCGCGCGGTGCTGCAGGATGTGCCGGCAGACCTGTTGCAGCGGCGTCCGGATGTGCGCGCCGCCGAGCTGAATGTCGCCGCGCAATCTGCGTTGATCGGTGTGGCGGTAACCGACTTCTATCCTTCGTTGACCTTGCTGGGCAGCATCGTCTGGTCGGCCGATACGCTCGATGGCACCTCCAGAAGTCTGGACCTGCTCGGCGGCCCCAGCCTGCGCTGGAACCTGTTCGACTATGGCCAGATCAGCAACAACGTGCGCGTGCAGGACGCGCGCTTGCAGCAACTGATCGAAGCCTACCGCGACAAGGTCAGGCAGGCCGCGCGCGAAGCCGATGATGCCGCCAGTGGCCTGATCAAATCCCTGGAGCGCGAGCGAATCCTGCGCGAGGCCGAAGTCGCCGCCAAGCGCTCTCTGGTGCTGGCCAGCGCACAGTACCGCGAAGGGTATTCGGATTTTCAGCGCGTGCTCGACGCACAGCGCGCCCTGCTCGAGCAACAAGACAATTACCTGGTCAGCCGCAGCAATGCCGTGAGCAATCTGATTGCCCTGTACAAAGCGCTGGGCGGCGGCTGGTACACCGCGCAAGGCAAAATCGACCCAGCCACGCGCCAGCAGATGCAGCAACGAACGGACTGGGGCGACTTTCTCGATGAGCCCACCTCCGTCCAACCGAACAAGGTGAATGACCATGAGTGAAGTTGCGCAGCCTGACGTCCCGACGCCACCCACCGATCCGGCGAAAAAAGGCCTCAAATGGGTGTTGCTGCTGATCGTCCTAAGCCTCGCGTGGTACTTGTTGGCCGATCGGATTACGCCATATACGCAACACGCCCGCGTCGGCGCTTTTGTCATCCCGGTGGCGTCGGAAGTCGCCGGTCGGGTCATCCGCGTCAACGTGCGCAACAACCAGACCATCAATGCCGGTGACGTGCTGTTCGAAGTCGATCCGCTGCCTTATCAGATTGCCGTCGACCGCGCCCGCGCCGACCTTGAATCGACGCGTCGCCAGATCGGCGCCAGCACCGCCGGCATTGCCTCGGCCCAGGCCAACCTGCGTGCGGCACAGGCCAACGAACTGAAAGCGCGTCAGGACAATCAGCGCCTTGAAGGCCTTTACCGCGACGACCCGGGAACGATTTCCGTGCGCCTGCTCGAGGTGTCGCGCGCCAACCGTGAGCAAGCTGTCAGCCAGGTCGCGGCGGCTCGCGCCGAGGTGCAGCGCGCCCGTGAACAGGAAGGCGGCAGCGCGGAAGACAACGCCTTGCTGCGCAGTGCCGCGACGGCGTTGTCGAAGGCCGAACTGGATCAGGCCAACACGCAGATTCGCGCGCGCTCGGCAGGCCTGATCACCGACTTGCGCACCGATGCCGGACAATTCGCGGCGGCGGGCAGCCCGGTGATGACCCTGATCGCCATTCATGACGTGTGGATCAGCGCCGACATGACCGAGAACAATCTCGCGCGAGTGCGGCTCGACACGCCGGTGGCGATTGTTCTTGATGCGCTGCCGGGGGAAGTGTTCGAAGGCCGCGTGCGCAGTGTCGGCTATGGCGTCAGCGTCGGTCAGACCCCGGCACCCGGGACATTGCCGACTGTGCAAAACAGCCGCGACTGGCTGCGGCCGGCGCAGCGTTTTCCGGTGGTTATCGAGTTCTCCGAGGCCTCGCGCAGCACACTGCGTGACAGTGGCGCGATCCGTGCGGGCGGTCAGGCTGAAGTCATGGCGTTCCCCAGCGAAGGCAATCTGCTCAACCCGCTCGGGCGGTTTTTTCTGTGGCTGATGAGCTGGCTGTCGTATGCGTACTGAACGCACGCCCCGGGCTCAGCGCGCGTTGCGCCTGGCCAGCGGCACCGCGTTGTGCCTGGCCACCAGCTTCGGTCTGGATTTGCCGCTTCCCTTTGTGTCGCCCGTGCTGGTCGTGCTGTTGCTGGCGACGCTGAATCGGCCGTTGCCACTGAAAGCCGCGTTGATATTGGCGTTGGCGGCAATGCTCACCACCGGTGTCGGGCTGCTGCTGGTTCCGGTTCTCAAGTACTACCCGCTGACGGGTGTGCTGTTGGTCGCTGCGTGTTTGTTTCTGGCGTTTCGGTTTGGGCTGCGGGGCGGCAATAACCTGATCGTGACATTTCTGGTAATCGGCCTGACCATGATTTCGTCGGCCGGCGTCGCCGATTCCGGTCTGGCGGCGATGGTGATCGGCGCGTTGGTCAAGGGGCTGCTGCTTGCGGTTTTAGCCGTTGCGGTGAGTCACTGGCTGTTTCCGGAACCGGCCAACGCGCCACCGTCGCCCGTCGCACCTCTGCTGCCCGCAGCAGAGGTCGGTCGGGTGGCCCTGCGTGCAACCCTGATTGTTTTACCGACGTTCCTGTTGGTACTGATCGATCCGGCGAGCTATCTGCCGATCGTCCTCAAAGCTGTCAGCCTGGGCCAGCAGAGCTCCACCACGAATACGCGGCATGCCGCCCGCGAACTGGTGGGTTCGACGCTGCTGGGTGGCGCGCTGGCCGTGCTGTTCTGGTGCGCGCTTAGCCTGTTCGTGCATCTCTGGATGTTTTTCCTGTGGATGCTGCTGTTCGGTTTGTGGCTCGCTCGCAAACTCTATGGATTGAGCGCCACGCAATTTAGCCCGGGTTTCTGGCTCAATACGTTCATCACCCTGATCATCCTGCTCGGTCAATCGGTTCAGGATAGCCTGGCGGGCAAAGACGTCTACACGGCGTTTGTGGTGCGCATGGGATTGTTCATCGGCGTGACGCTGTATGCCTGCCTGATGATGCATCTGCTGGATTTGCGTAAACCGTCGGCCGCTCAGGGCGTGATCTGATAATCCTTGCCCTGCGGGCAGCTTGTGATCGGCGTTACCGTTAACGCTTCAGCGTCTCACTCGGCAGTTCGTTGAACAGCGCGCGGTAGCTGCTGGAAAATCGGCCAAGGTGCCAGAACGACCACTGCATCGCCACTTCGGCCACCGTGGTTTCCATGGGCGAGCTTTTCAGCAGTTCGCGGTGCGCACTGTTGAGGCGACGCAGGCGCAGCCAGTGAGTAGGCGTCATCCCGGTGTACGCCTTGAACGCATGTTGCAATTGGCGCAGCGAAACGCCGGCGACGTGTGCCAGTTCGACCAGGTTGAGGGTTTCTTCCGGTGAATCCGCGGCCCATTCACCGATGCGTTTCATTACCGCGCGCTCTTCACTTCGACGTTGCAAACCACCGCGATCAAGGCACACGCAGGCGTTGTCGAGAATGTACAGACAGTCTTCGAGCAATTGCTGGGTCAGCGCTTCCCTGCTCGGTGGATCGAACGTTTGCGTCAGACGCGTCAGCGTGCCACTGAGCCAGCGACTGAACAGCGCGTTCTGCCCCGAATTCAGCGGCGCCATGAACAGCCCTTCCAGGCGGGCGACATTCAAACCGTGGCGCTGAACGAACTGCGGGCCGAACACCACAGCGATTTCCTGATAGTTCTCCGGCGTGATCCAAATGTTGCGGCTTTCTTCATTCAGCACGTACAGGGCGTTGTCGCTGCGATCGAAACAGAACGCCAGGGAACCCTCGGGCGCGCTGAAGTTCTGCTCGACGCGGGTGTTCATGTGTTCCTCGTAAATCTCTACCCCTTGCAGGTCGAGATAACGCACGCGCCCGGCGAAATGCCCGGGTGACATCTGCTGATATTGCTGGACCCAGCCGGGTGTAGCACGGATTTGTTCGGCGACATCGGCGGTGTTGAACGCCTGGACCTGGAGCGGGTTGAACGTTGTCATGGGTGACCCTACGCACTCGTTTGGTGCGTTTTTGTGCTGCGGAAAGTGGATAGATGGATCCTCAAGGCTCGCCCAAGATAGTCGTCAACGCGTCCCAGGGGAAGTGTGTGGCGGATGACACCACCCTCCCCGGCGTTAATAAAACCAATAACGAGGTCTTTATGAATGTCCCTTTCGATCAGCTGTCCACTTGGCTGAAAGATCACAAGATTACCGAAGTCGAGTGTGTCGTCAGCGACCTGACCGGCATTGCACGCGGCAAGATTGCACCCACCAACAAGTTCCTGCATGAGCGAGGCATGCGCCTGCCGGAAAGTGTGCTTCTGCAAACGGTAACCGGGGACTTTGTCGACGACGACATCTACTACGACCTGCTCGACCCGGCCGACATCGACATGATCTGCAAACCGGTGTCGGATGCGGTCTACGTGATTCCATGGGCGATCGAACCGACGGCTATTGTCATCCACGACACCTTCGACAAATTGGGCAACCCGATCGAATTGTCGCCGCGCAACGTGCTGAAAAAAGTGCTGCAGCTGTACACCGACAAAGGCTGGCGGCCGATCGTCGCGCCGGAAATGGAGTTTTACCTGACCCAGCGTTGCGAAGACCCGGACTTGCCGTTGAAAGCGCCGTTGGGTCGTTCCGGTCGTGCGGAAAGTGGCCGGCAGTCTTTTTCCATTGATGCCGCCAATGAATTCGACCCGCTGTTCGAAGACGTCTACGACTGGTGCGAACTGCAAGGCCTGGACCTTGACACGCTGATCCACGAAGACGGTCCGGCGCAGATGGAAATCAACTTCCGCCACGGCGACGCGCTGGACCTGGCGGACCAGATAACCGTGTTCAAACGCACCCTGCGCGAGGCTGCGCTCAAGCACAACGTCGCGGCGACCTTCATGGCCAAGCCGATTGGCGACGAGCCGGGCAGCGCCATGCACATTCACCAGAGTGTGGTCGACATCGCGACGGGCCAGCCGATTTTCGCCAACGCCGACGGCAGCATGAGCGAACTGTTCCTGCAGCACATTGGCGGTTTGCAGAAATACATCCCGAAAGTGCTGCCGATGTTTGCGCCCAACGTCAACTCCTTCCGCCGCTTCCTGCCGGACACCTCGGCACCGGTGAACGTCGAATGGGGCGAAGAGAACCGCACCGTTGGCCTGCGAGTGCCAACATCCACCCCGGATTCAATGCGTGTGGAGAACCGCTTGCCCGGCGCCGATGCCAACCCTTACCTGGCGATTGCCGCGAGTTTGTTGTGCGGCTATCTGGGCATGGTCGAGCGAGTGCAGCCGAGTGCTGCGGTACAGGGTCGGGCTTATGAGCGGCGCAATTTGCGTCTGCCGATCACCATCGAAGATGCGCTGACGCAAATGGAAGAATGTGACACCGTCAGCCGTTACCTGGGCGACAAGTTTATTCGCGGGTATGTCGCGGTGAAGCGTGCAGAGCATGAAAACTTCAAACGCGTGATCAGCTCTTGGGAACGCGAGTTTTTGATGATGAGTGTTTGAATACCAGTCTCACCTAAGACCACCAACCCTCGTAGGAGCCGGCTTGCTGGCGATGGCGGCGTGTCATCCACATTGATGATGTCTGACACTGCGCCATCGCCAGCAAGCCGGCTCCTACAGAGGTCCGCAAGGCCCAGAAATCCTACAACTATAAGAGGTGTCGATATGCGTCTACTGAAAACCCTGGCTCCGCTCGCCCTGGCCATATTC
>NZ_JMCL01000158.1 GCF_000690905.1 Pseudomonas sp. Ant30-3
AGCTACGACGTTGCTGAAGAGACCCGCAATCAGGTGGCCCTGCCTTGGTATGCCCAAGTAGGTGCGACCAGCCCTCAAGTTATTGGTGCTTCCAAAGGCGCGGCTGCCATGGCTCTTTTTACTGAGCGTGTGGGTCAAGATCGTCCTTGGGACCATAAGCCGATACTCGCCGAGAAATACAATGGTGTCGTCTACCACAAACAGGGCGATTACGATTACTTCTACGACATTTGGTCGAACATTCACTATGGCTATGTGGGGCGAGCTGGGGGCCTTTCAGAAAGCGCCCTGTCCGATGGGGCGGGGCTTGAGCAAATAGCTTCCGAGTCTGTCAGAAAACTTTTTGATTGGAAGAAACGGCAATGGCCGGACGCGGCTGAAGATGTCGATGGGTTGCGGGCTTACGACGACGATCAGGACCGAATATCTATCGGTATCGGGATTAAACTATTCGCCGAGCAACCTAACGGTGGTATTACCGCCCAAATGATAATGGACAAAGTTCTTGCAGTTAAACCGAAGGATTGGGGGGATGGCGTTCGTGAACACGTTTGCAAGAAAATTGAGTAAAGGCAAAGTGGTAACTCTGCTCCTGCTCGCAACGTTCTTATTTTGGTATCTGACGCTTCCTCGAGTAGTCGTCAATTACCCCAAGGATGGCAAGGATGAGCTGCGCTATATCTGGAATACCCAGCACCGCATTGACAAAGGAGGCATCCTCCCTGGTGAAGGGACAGCAGACATTGGCCACATCTTTCCCGATAAGAATTTCTTCATGATGTTCGATTGGTGGTCGAAAAAGGGATTGCGGAGGTGTATCGCCATCACGCCAAATTGGGGGAAAACGACAGAAATCAACCTTGATGAAACAGGCAGGATCGACACCACAAAAACTTCCTCTGATGTTATTGCTCGTTTGAAGCCATGTAAGGGGGAACTTGATCCTTTCCGCCCCTAAAGCGTCCTGTCAGCGTCACGGCAAGTTAGTATTCCAGCATCAACCCGCTCAAGCGCTTGACCTTACGCCGCACCGCTTCTTCGAACACACCGGTGCGTGGTTCGATCAAAGTAAACCAGTGCTTGGCCCGGGTAATGCCGGTGTAGATCAGCTCTTTGGTCAGGACAGGATTCAGGGCATCGGGCAAAATCAGCGCGGTGTGAGCGAACTCGGAGCCTTGGGATTTGTGTACCGTCATCGCGTAAACGGTTTCGACATCATTGAGCCGGCTTGGCAACACAAAACGCACACCGCCCTGGCCATCGTTTCGCGGGAAGGCGACTCGCAGTACCTGCCGCCCCGCTTCGGGGCCCTCGCGCTCCGGCAATCTCAGCGCGATGCCGATGTCGCCGTTCATCAGGCCCAAACCGTAATCGTTGCGGGTCATCAGCACCGGTCGACCTTCGTACCACTGCTGATTGCTGTCGATCAATCGGCCCTTGAGCAGCGCCTCGGTCACGCGTTGATTCAAACCTTCGACGCCCCACGGTCCCTTGCGCACCGCGCAGAGCAACTGGAAGGCGTCGAACGCCTGCAACACTTGCTGCGCCCAAACAGTCCAGCGCGAATCTTCGAGCGGACTGTCGAGCGCTGGCCGCTGGCTGCGCAGCAGGCTCAGGTAATGGCGATACCCTTGCGGCCCCTCGCCGTGGCCTTCGAGCAGCAAACGCTCCAGCGTCCGGTCGTGCTCACCTTTCAAGTGCAGGGAAAACACATCGGCGTGATTCCCTGCCTGCAGCAACTGGCGCGCTTCCTCCGCTTGCTGACGATTCACCCGACGCGCCAGCTGGCCGATTCCGCTGCCCTCGCCGAACCGGCGCGAATGTCGCAGCATGACGACCTGCTGAGCCAGCGGATGCGCTCCGTTGAGATCCTCCTGCAAATCGCTGCTCGTCAGGTTTTCACCACTGACCTGTTCCAGCCACTCGCGGGTTTTCGGGGTGTACCAACCGGCTTCGGCGTCACGGCACAGATCACCCAGCACGGCACCGGCTTCAACCGACGCCAACTGATCCTTGTCACCGAGCAGGACGAGTCGGGCATGGGCAGGCATGGCATCGAGAAGGCTGGCCATCATCTCCAGGTCAATCATCGAGGCTTCGTCCACCACCAGAACATCCAGCGGCAGGAGATTGCCAGCGTGATGGCGGAAGTGTCGGGTACCCGGTCGGCTGCCGAGCAGACGGTGCACAGTGGTGACATCCGAGGGGATTTTGCTGCGCACGGCGTCATCGACATCCAGCGTGCGAACTTGTTGACTGATGGACTCGGTCAGTCGCGCCGCGGCTTTGCCAGTGGGCGCGGCGAGACGGATGCGTAGCGGTTTGCCGGCTTCGACTGCGGGCGCTTGCAGCAACGCCAGCAAGCGCACGACCGTGGTGGTTTTGCCGGTGCCCGGGCCGCCAGTGACAATGCTGAATGCGCTGCGAGTGGCCAAGGCACAGGCGAGTTTTTGCCAATCCACCACCTCGCCCGGTCGTGCAGGTCCGAACAGCGCGGTAAGGCGTTCAGGGAGATCAGCCGGCATGCTTTCGTGCTCAGCCAGGCGCAGGCGCAACGCGTGGTCGATGCGGCGTTCATACGTCCAGTAGCGGCGCAGGTACAAGCGTGTACCGGAAAGCACCAAGGGTCGTTGCTGCGCGGTTTCGCTGGCATCGTCCGCAGATGCCACCAGGCTGCTTGACGCCAGCACTTTGCACCAGTGGGCGCCGTCGAGTGCCTCCAGCAATTGCGAAGGCAGCAGCATAGCGCCCCCTTGCACGTCGCCTTCCGGCGGCAAAGACAAAGCGAAGTCTGGTTCCTTCAGCGTTTCGAGCACGTCCAGGCACACATGGCCGTGGCCCAACTGGTGACTGGTCAACGCAGCGGCGAGCAAGACCAGGGGATCGTCATCCGGCGCCAGTTCGTGCAGAAACGCCACGAAGGCTTTGTCCAGCGCCCGCAGCCAGCCGCGCTCGACCCAGCGCGTGAGCAACTTCAGCAGATCATCGGCGCGGCTCAGCGGTGCCAAATTTGCGAGGCTTTCGGCAGCCAATGGCATCGGCAACAAATCGGCGAAGGTGCGGCTCACAGCAGTTCTCCCTGAACCCACGCAGGTTCGGCTTTGGGTTCCGGTTTACCTTGGAACAGACGATCCAGACGCTCGATCAACGCTCTTGGCGGACGGGCAAAGTACACACCCCGGCTTTGCGAACGCGTACCGCGCAGGAACAGATACACCGCGCCGCCCACATGCCGGTCGTAATCGTAATCGGCAAGGCGCGCTTTCAGTTGGCGGTGCAGTGCCAACAGATACAGCACATATTGCAGGTCGTAACGGTTATCCAGAATCGATTGCTCCATGGCTTGCTCGGTGTACGCCATGTCGTCGACACCCAGCCAGTTGGATTTGTAGTCTGCGACGTAGTAACGGCCCTCATGTTCGAAGGTAAGGTCGATAAAACCTTTGAACATGCCGTTGAGCAGCACCGGCTCAGCTGCAACGCGAGCGACGCCGTTGTGAGTGTGCTGACAAACCAGCTCGTCGAGTATGAGCACATCGACCTTATGGCTGGCAAACCAGAACTCCATCTCGACGCGATACTGAGTCAATCCTTCGAGTATCACCGGCGCCTGATCCGCACCCACCGGCAGCGGCGATTTGAGCAGGTGTTGCAGCCAGTCGCTCAATGTCGATATCCAGCCTTCCCAGCCCCGGCGATTGCAACGACGTGCGATAGCGTCCTCTATGGCTTGAGGCGTTGCGGTGAAACCTTCGTCACCGGCCCACTCCAACAGGCCATGGAGGAAAGTGCCTGGGCCGGGACCGCGCGGGAACCGATGGATATCGGCGCCGCCGGTGATGATTTCTCGCGGCGCTTCGGGATCCAGGCGCTCATCATCGAACAGCTTTTGCGCTTGCGGATTCTCCGGCGCTTCGTCGCTGCCCACGCTCAGACTGTCGCCGATTCGCAAGGCGCTGTAGGAAGCAATCCACCAGTTCTCGCTAGCCTTGCGACTGGGAACCAGCGGCGCGAGTAACCGCGCATTGTTGGGTGGCGGATGGTACTGCTCGGCCGTCGGCTCGGGCATCTCGGCGTAAACAAGCGCCGGACAGTCCTGCTGCAAATCCTCAAGCCAACGCTTCAAACCTGCCGACTCGGCCAGCGGCGCGCCACCGCCGAGCAGATAACCCAGTGCCGAAAGGTGCAATACCGAACTGTTGTTATTGCCCCGTTTCAGATCAGTGACGCCTAGCCAACAGGCATGCTGCGCGCGAGTGAGCGCGACGTAGAGCAGGCGCAAATCCTCGGCCAGCCGCTCATCATCCGCCAAGGCAATCAACTCCGGCGTGGGCTTCAGGGTCATCTGCGGCTTGCCGTTCTCGTCATGGTAATGCAGCGGCAAACGACTGCCATCCACTGGCTTGGCCGAACAAATAAACGGCAGAAACACCAAGGGATATTCGAGCCCTTTGGATTTGTGAATGGTCACGACCTTGACCAGTTGCTCATCACTTTCCAGGCGCAGGATCTGCTCCTCACCCGCCTGCCCGGACAAGGCCAGATGCTCGGCAAAGTAGCGGATCAGCGCCTGCTCGCCATCGAGTTCAGCGGCTGCCTGTTGCAGCAACTCGGACAGGTGCAACAAATTAGTAAGAACGCGCTCGCCATCGCTGCGGGCGATCAATGTCTGCGGTAAGCGAAAGTCATGCAGCAAGCGTCGCAACATTGGCAGCACCCCCTGCTTGCGCCAGAGTTCGCGATAACCACGGAATTGCATGACGCGCGCTTCCCAGGCCAGTTCGTCCTGATTGAGACGCTCCAGTTCGGCCAGCGACAGGTCGAGGGTAATGCAGGCAAGAGCGGCCCTTAATGTGCGCTCGATATCCGGCTCTGCACAGGCCTTGAGCCAGACCAGCAAGTCGTGGGCCTCCTGAGCGGCGAATACGGAGTCCTTGTCCGACAGGTAAACGCTGCGCACTCCGCGATCGGACAGCTCTGCGCGTACGGCCTGAGCCTCTTTACCGTCGCGCACCAGAATGGCGATATCCGCTGGCAACAGGCCTTCGAAGTCTTTGCCGTCCTGCATGAACCCTGCGGTCCCCTGCTGACCGCCATTGAGCAGAGCGGTAATCTGACTGGCGCACGCCGAAGCCATCTGCTGCCGGTAACTGGCGCCGGACAATGGTTGATCAGCGGACAAATGCCAGATATTCAGAGCGGGTGGCACCTGACCATCGATGCTCAAAAACTCTTTGCGGCCCTGCGACCCGACTGGCAAAAACGGCACAGGGTTTTCACCAGTTTTTTCCCGAAACAAAAAGGCGCCCCGGCCGGACTCGCGCAGTTCGGCCCGCTGGAAAACATGGTTCACCGCGCTGACCATACCGTGGCTGGAGCGGAAGTTGGTGCCCAGCGTGTGCAGTCGACCTGTAGTCGCCAGACGGGCGCGCAAGTAGGTATGAATGTCGGCGCCGCGGAAAGCGTAGATGGCCTGTTTCGGATCACCGATGAGGAACAGTCCGCTCTCAGGATTGTTTTCTTCGATGCGATAGATGGTTTCGAAGATCCGATACTGCACCGGATCGGTGTCCTGGAATTCGTCGATCAGCGCCACTGGAAACTGCTCGCGAATCAAGGTAGCCAAGCGCTCGCCGCCCTCGGATTGCAGTGCGGCATCGAGGCGCAACAGCATGTCATCGAAACCCATTTCTGTGCGGCGACGTTTTTCTTCTTCGAAGCGCGCGCCTACCCACCGTGCGGCGTGCTCCAGCACCGCCGCATCGGGGCTCGGCAAGCCTTCGAGACTGGCCTTGAGCCCGGACATCGCATCCAGTCCGGGGTGATTGGGCACGTCGCCTTTTTTCCAGGCTTCAGCCATTCCGTCGGGCGTCAACCGAGTGAAACCGGTACCGATATCCAGCAGCTCGATGGTTTCATCTTCAGCCCAGGATTTCATCTTTTCGAACCAGGGTTCGAAATAACGCGCCTGCATCTTTCGGCCGTCGACACTTTTGCTTTCGACGCCCGCGTAACAGATCGCGAGCAGTTCGTCCGCCCACTGCCGCCAGGGCATCTTGAGTTCGAGCAAGGCAGTGCTACGTTCCAGCAGTGACTCGGTGATCAGATCAACCGGACCTTTACCTTCAATACTGTCGCGCTGGCTGGCGAACAAACCCCGTACTCGCGGCAATAATGCTGCCGGACCGCCCCAGTTGGTGCGAACCCAATTCAAAGCATCGCCCTGCATCGGGTAGCAATGCAGTCGCCAATAATCACGCAGGACTTCGCCCAGCAAATCGCTGTGGTCGGTTTCCAGTGACTGGGTGAACAGGCTGCCACTGTCGAAGGCGTGTTCGCGCAACATCCGCTGACACCAACTGTGGATGGTTGAGACGGCGGCTTCGTCCATCCATTGTGCTGCGATGTCCAGGCGATTCGCACAGCCGGACCATTGTTCGGGAACATACTCGTCACGCAAATCGGCAATGAGTGCATCCGGCGCGGGAGTTTCATCGCGGAAGTACCGCGCAGCTTCTGCAAGACGCGTTCGAATACGCTCGCGCAACTCTTTGGTCGCCGCATCGGTGAAGGTCACGACGAGGATTTGCGGCGGCAATAATTCACGGCCGAACCCGCTGGTTTCTCCGCCGTGGCCGAGGACGAGACGCAGATAAAGAGCAGAGATGGTAAAGGTTTTACCAGTCCCGGCACTGGCTTCGATCAGCTGACTGCCGCGTAACGGGAAAGCCAGGGCCAGAGGCGTTTTTTTAGTCATGACCGCGCCTCCTCGCTGGTCAGTGATCGCCATCGAGCCTCAAACATCGGTTTGTACAAAGCGGTGCACCAGTCGGGAAAAGTCTCGTGGGCAATCAGTGCGTCGTAATCGACAAATTGACGAAGAAGTGCGGGGCTTTCGCGACGCTCGCCTTCGCTGGTCTGACCGTCTCCTTCATATGCTTTGCGGGCAGCGGCGTCGGCTTTGACCGGATCTGTTTGAGCGAGCCAGGCGAACGCAGTCTTGACGGCGACGGGCAACGGCTGGCGCATGCCTGACTGCCAGGCCAACAACAGATCACCCAGGGTGCTCAATGCGGCTGTTTTCTCCATCGGTTCCAGCAGCAGAGTGTCGTCACTGGCCACCAGAGCGGTCGTCATCGCCATGCCGCTGGCGCAGGCCACCAAGTGATTAACCCAAGGTCGCGTGAGGCGATGCCATTTGCGGGACTTGACCGAGCCGATGCTGTTGGGAATGGTGGTCAGTGACAGTAAGCCACCGTCAGCCCGTTGATGCAGTCCACTTAGCCAGCCTTCAAGTCGTAAACCTTGCAACTCCAGGCTCACAGGAAGTGCACTGCTGAGCGGCGTTGGCCACAGCGCAAGGATTTGGTGATAACGCTGCAACAAGTCCGGCAACGGTTCGATCAGCTCCCGCTGAATGTAATCACCAAACCCGGCCAAAGGTAGTAGGCCACTGTTTTGCAGACGTTTTGCGTGAACTTCGAGCGCATGATCGACCCGATCCAGCTGGCCCATCGCAGCCTCGAGCAAACTGTCGCTGAGGTTATAACGCTGGAGTGCGTCCAAGACGAACGGCTCCTCGTCAGGGAGAGGAACTTCAGTCGCTTCGAAAAACACTTTGAGGCGCTGACTGAAGAAATGTCGGACCGGATTGCGCAGGAAATCCTGCAACTGCCCCAGGCTCAGCGGCTCTTCCTGAATATAGTCGTCAAGCAGTTCGGTAGCATCGTTTGTTGCATTGGCTTGATGGAGCACCTGCCATTCATTGGCATAGCTGAACAGTTGGTCGCCTTCATGAAAATAGCGGGCGCTGAAAGGTTGCAGTGGATGTTCCTGGGTCAACGCTTCAAGCAGGTTTTCGTCGGTGCCAGGCAGTCGCCAGCCACTGGCTAGATGGTCGCGCAACTGGCCGATCAATACTGACGCCGGGCGCTCGCTGTTATCCCGGATGCTGCGCCCGACCCAACTGATGTACAGCTGATCACGGGCTGACAACAAGGCCTCGAGCAGTAAATAACGGTCGTCTTCGCGCCTGGAACGATCACCGGGACGGTAATCGCTGCCCATCAGGTCGAAATCCAGCGGTGGCTGCGCACGCGGGTAATCCCCATCGTTCATCCCCAGCAAACACACCAGTTTGAACGGGATTGCACGCATGGGCATCAAGGTGCAGAAGTTGACAGACCCTGCCAGAAAGCGCTGGGACAGCCGACCTTGGTCGAGACCGGCAAGCCAGGCCTCGCGAACCACTGTAAGCGGCAATTCATCGTGCAAACCGACGGATTCACAGGTGTCCAGCCAGGTCTCTCGCAACTCTTCGAGCTGGGCCAGCACATAGTCGTCGTGTTCGTTACTGGCCTGGAAAAACAGCTGTACCAAAGCTTGCAGGCGTATGCCCCATTGTTTCGGCGTTGCCGGATGAGACAGTTCCTGGTGAGCGACCTCCAGCGTATCCAGCAATGCAACAAGGGGCCCGATCAGTGCGGCATCCAGACCACCTATCTCGTCGTAGGGCTCAATGCCCTCACAAGCACTGGCGCTGCCGACCGCATAGCCGAGCAACATCCGTCGCAGCCCGAAACGCCAACTGTTTTGTTCCAGTTCCGGTGGCAGACCCAGACCCGCTCGCTGCTCGGCATTCATGCCCCAGCGAATACCCGCCCCTTCAATCCAGCGATGCAGAGTCGGAAGGTCACGCTCCTGGACTCCGAAGCGCGCGCGCAGTGCGGCAACATCAAGCAAATCGAGGATTTCGCTGACCGGAAAACGACTGTCGGGAAGTTTGAGCAGATGCTCGACCGCAATCAGTAGCGGGTCTCGACCGCGCTGCCCCTGGTCGGTAAGGGTGAATGGAATGAAGCGGGGATCCTGTCGCTCCATCTGACCGAAGACAGCGCGAATGTGCGGCGCGTAACTGTCAATATCCGGGACCATCACGATGATGTCGCGAGGGCGTAATTCAGGATCTGCACTAAAGCGTGCGAGCAACTGGTCGTGGAGTATTTCGACTTCTCGCTGGGCACTGTGAGCGATGTGAAAACGGATGGATTTATCTTTCTGCAAATCGACCGCAGGCCAATGCTCGCGGGTTTCAATGAGTGGGCGCAGTTCAAGAATATCGTCCTGCAGTTCGTTGAGCATGCTCTGCGGCTGGCTGTCACTGAACAGGTCGATACGCCCGTCGCGGAATGCAGCGCGATAGCTGTTCGGATCGTCATAGCTATCCAGCAGATTGATGTAGTCACGCCCTTGCTTACCCCACGCGGCGAGGAGTGGGTGAGCATGCTGATGCAGTGTTTGCGGGTCGAGCACGACTGGCATGCCGCTTTTGCGCGCTTGCCGTTTGTATTGATGCCTTAGCAGGTCTTTATCGGCGACGATGTCTGCCCAATGATGGCGACACGGATTATGCACGCAGAGCAAAACCTGACTGAAGCGCGCCAGTCCCGCCAGGGCTTCCAAAGCTTGGGCAGGCAGCGAGGAAATGCCGAAGACGATTACTCTTGAAGGCAGGCCATCGGGCGCTACGTCCAGGCTATTGATCCGTTCTATAAACCGTTGATGGACGCCCGCCCGGCTCTGCGCCATGCCTCGTTCGCCGACATCCAGCAGCAATGCACGCCACAACTCCGCTTGCCAGCAGTTGGCAGGGGTAAGGGGCTTGGCTTCCCCTCGAACGTTACGTAATTGATGGCGACCTTCAGCCCAGTCTTCGAGCCAGTCAGCCCGGTAGACCTGATATTGGTCGAACAAGTCAGCCAGGCGTTCGGCGAGCTGATAGCGTTTACGTAGATCGGTGTCATGCGTAAGGAAGCGTTGCAAGGGTTCGAAGTGCGGTTGATCGATCAACTGCGGCAGCAGACGCATGAGGCGCCAGGTCAGCGGAGCTTTATCAAGCAAGGATTTGACGGGGATTTCATCTCGGCCCAGCACCATGCGGTACAGCTGCCACATGAAGCTTCCCGGCAACTGGACGTCAATGGCTGCGGCAATGCCGCATCCGCCCATTTCGTCCTCTTCAGGATCTTGCGCGAGGGCCAGTTTGAGCCATTGCGCGATACCGTTGCTCTGTACCAGAGCGATTTCATTTTCCAAGGGAGCCAGCGGGTAACGCCGCATCCAGCTGACCACCAGGCTGCGCAACTCGTCCAGACGGTTACCGTGAACCACCATAAAACCAGCATTGAGGGACATTGCGTCCGGCATAAAGGCTTCCTTGGAAAATTTCAAAAGCTAGGGCCAAACCTTAGCACTGTCGGACGTCCAAGACAGCCGGACGCCGTCCGAAGATGCTGTACGAACTTTCCTGCGGCCAAAACAAAACCCCTACCTGCATACGCAGATAGGGGTTTCGGAATTTAATCTTGACGATGACCTACTCTCACATGGGGAAACCCCACACTACCATCGGCGATGCATCGTTTCACTGCTGAGTTCGGGATGGGATCAGGTGGTTCCAATGCTCTATGGTCGTCAAGAAATTCGGGTACCGAGTCGTGGCCAGCTGGCCGCGCTTCAGCAAA
>NZ_JMCL01000159.1 GCF_000690905.1 Pseudomonas sp. Ant30-3
GGGCAACTTAAGTCGGAAAAGATAAAGACCCGTAAGGCAATCCGTTCCCGTAGGAGCCGGCTTGCTGGCGATGGCATCGACACGCTGCTTTTGAATGACCGCGGTGATGCCATCGCCAGCAAGCCGGCTCCTACAGGCACGATTCACGAAAGAGGGCAGGTCCAAAAAACAAAACCCGCTCCCCGAAAGGAGCGGGCGGTCGAGCTTATGCTTGAGTGGCGTACTTGGCCAGACGAGCATCGTTCTTCAGAACGGACACAGTATTGGTATGCACGTCTTCAGCGGTCACGTCAGCTTTGCTGAAGATCTGCTGGAAGTGCTCGTGAGTCACAGCGGCGAAGTGCGCACGGTCTTCCGGCGCCACGCCCAGTACCACGGCATAAGTAGTCAGCGCTTCGCCCTGACCTTTAGCCATGTCTTCGGACAGCTCGTTCATCATGCCATTCATGGCCAGCCAGGATTTGCCGCCGTAGGTCAGCGACGCATTTGTCGAGCAACCGTTGGTACCCGAAGTCATACCGAACGTTGCGTTGCCGGAAGTGCCGTTAGTGGTGGATGCCAGGAAGTGAGCCGGAGTGCCACGCTGACCTTCGAACAGCATGTTGCCCCAACCGCAATCCGGGCCGCCTGGCGCTTGAGCCATGGCGTTGATGGATACAGCGGTGAAGAGAGTACCGAGAAGAATCCGTTTCATAGCTTTGTTCTCTTTATGTGCATACCAATGGACAAGGGTCTGGCCCGATCTGGCGCCAGTGGGCCGGTTATTGTTCCAGCCGCGCAATTTGGAGTTTAGGCACGTTCCAAGGGTTCCGTGACTTTTTACGAAACATTCGTTGAGAGCATTGTTTAACCCCCGGTCTGCCGGGCGATGCGCGTTTAGCTATGCTCTGACAAAAGGCGCGCCTTGCCAGTGAGGTATAGGCAGCGCCAGAATGCCGCTATCTGCCCCGCCTGATGTAAGGAAGCCCGATGCCTGATCCTGTTGCTGCCAGCTTGCGTCTAGCGCCCGAAGCGCTGACCCGTCCGTTTTCCGCTGAACAGTTCAGCTTCTCTACCACCAATGATCTGGAGCCCTTCCGCGGTGTGCTTGGCCAGGAACGTGCGGTCGAAGCCTTGCAGTTCGGTGTGGCCATGCCACGCCCCGGTTACAACGTATTCGTCATGGGCGAGCCCGGCACTGGCCGCTTCTCGTTCGTCAAACGCTATCTGAAGGCCGAAGGCAAACGCCTGCAGACCCCCGCAGACTGGGTTTATGTCAACAATTTCGATGAGCCCCGCGAGCCTCGCGCCCTGGAATTGCCTTCGGGTACGGCTGGCGCTTTCATCGGAGACATCAACGGTCTGATCGACAACCTGCTGGCGACGTTTCCGGCGGTGTTCGAGCATCCGTCCTACCAGCAGAAAAAAAGCGCCATAGACCGCGCCTTCAATCAGCGCTACGACAAGGCCCTGGACATCATCGAGCGCCTGGCGCTGGAGAAAGACGTCGCGCTGTATCGCGACGCCAGCAACATCGCGTTCACGCCGATGGCCGAAGGCAAAGCGCTGGACGAAGCCGAGTTTGCGCAGTTGCCGGAAGCCGATCGGGAGCGCTTTCACGACGATATCTCCGGCCTTGAGGAGCGTCTGAACGAGGAACTCGCCAGCCTGCCGCAGTGGAAGCGCGAGTCGAGCAATCAACTTCGCCACCTCAACGAAGAAACCATCACCCTGGCGTTGCAGCCATTGCTGTCCCCGCTGTCGGAAAAGTACGCCGAGAACGCCGCGGTGTGCGGTTACTTGCAGGCCATGCAGGTTTATCTGCTGAAGACGGTGGTCGAGCAACTGGTCGATGACAGCAAGCCGGATGCCGTCGCGCGCAAGATGCTCGAAGAGCAGTACGCGCCGAGCCTGGTGGTCGGTCATTCGGCCAGCGGCGGTGCGCCGGTGGTGTTTGAGCCGCATCCTACGTACGAAAACCTGTTCGGCCGCATTGAATACAGCACCGATCAGGGCGCTCTCTACACGACCTATCGGCAGCTGCGACCGGGTGCCTTGCATCGGGCCAACGGTGGCTTTCTGATTCTCGAAGCGGAAAAAATGCTCAGCGAGCCGTTCGTGTGGGACGCGCTCAAGCGTGCCCTGCAATCACGCAAGCTGAAAATGGAATCGCCGCTCGGTGAACTGGGTCGTCTGGCCACCGTGACCCTGACCCCGCAGAACATTCCGCTTCAGGTCAAAGTCGTCATCATTGGCGCCCGCCAGTTGTATTACACGCTGCAGGATCTCGATCCGGACTTCCAGGAGATGTTCCGCGTTCTGGTCGACTTCGATGAAGACATCCCGATGGTCGACGAGAGCCTTGAACAATTCGCTCAACTGCTCAAGACCCGCACTTCCGAGGAGGGCATGGCGCCGCTGACCGCCGATGCGGTAGCGCGTCTGGCCACTTACAGCGCCCGTCTGGCCGAGCACCAGGGACGTCTGTCGGCGCGCATTGGCGATCTGTTTCAACTGGTCAGCGAAGCGGATTTCATCCGTCACCTGGCCAGCGATGAAATGACCGATGCCGGACATATCGAACGGGCTCTCAAGGCCAAGGCCACGCGCACCGGGCGAGTCTCGGCGCGGATTCTCGATGACATGCTGGCCGGGATCATCCTGATCGACACCGATGGCGCGGCCGTGGGCAAGTGCAACGGGCTGACGGTGCTGGAAGTCGGCGACTCGGCGTTCGGTGTGCCGGCGCGGATTTCCGCCACGGTGTACCCGGGCGGCAGCGGCATCGTCGACATCGAGCGAGAGGTCAACCTCGGTCAGCCGATCCACTCTAAGGGCGTGATGATTCTTACCGGGTATCTGGGCAGCCGTTATGCCCAGGAATTCCCCTTGGCGATTTCCGCTAGCATCGCGCTGGAGCAGTCTTACGGTTACGTCGATGGCGACAGTGCGTCGCTGGGCGAGGCGTGTACGCTGATTTCAGCGTTGTCGAAAACGCCGCTCAAACAGTGCTTCGCGATTACCGGTTCGATCAACCAGTTCGGTGAAGTGCAGGCGGTGGGCGGGGTCAACGAAAAAATCGAAGGCTTCTTCCGCCTCTGTGAAGCGCGCGGGCTGACCGGTGAGCAAGGGGCGATTATTCCCCAGGCGAACGTGGCGACCCTGATGCTTGATGAGAAAGTGCTGGCGGCCGTGCGCGCGGGGCAGTTCCACGTGTACGCGGTGCGTCAGGCGGATGAGGCATTGAGCCTGCTGGTCGGCGAGCCCGCCGGTGCGCCGGATGAGAATGGCGAATTTCCGGAAGGCAGCGTCAATGCCCGAGTCGTGGAGCGCTTGCGAGTGATCGCGGAAATGATCAGCGAAGAGGATCTCAAGGAAGCGGAAAAGGAGATCGCGCTGGAGGCGCTCGTCGAAGCCAAACCGGCCTGAAAATCGGCCACTTGTGGGAGCGAGCCTGCTCGCGAATGGGGGGGTCAGTCGATATAAAGTTCGCCTGACATACTGCTTTCGCGAGCAGGCTCGCTCCCACATTTGATTCCATGACTGGTGGTGAAAGTGCCATCACTCTGGCGTCAAGATTCACACAATGACCATTCGGCGCCTTCTGGTCTCAAGTGGCGTCCCGAGCAGACTTTTCTTCTATTCTCAGCACAAGGATATCGACAGTATCACTGGATCGAGACAGCTCCTATGTGGGAGCTGAATACCGGATCTATCGAGGGTCGCCGCCATGTCGCGCAACCTCTGCCTCACCCGTCAATGCCTGGGTCTTGTGACCCGGATCGAATGTGCCATCCGCCCTCTGGCGGGGGATACGGGCATGTGGACGTTGCTGTTCGCCGCCGGAATGGCCGGCGAGCAACCGTCTGCGATCAAAGCCCAAGGGCCTTTTCACGGGCCGTTCGCCGCCGAATCCATTCTCGACACCATCGTTGAAAGCCTGACCCTGCACGGCTACGAACTGGCCGATGATCCGCAGATCTGGAGCCTGCACCTGCAGGCGCAACTGCGGGAAATCAACGGCGGGCGTTGTCGTGGAACCAGGCCTTCGCTGTAAATGCGTCAGGGATCGAGGCTGCTCAGATCAGCCTCGTCAAGTTTCAGCTCAAAGCCGTACTGCACGGTGGTGAGGTCGGTTCGCTGGTAGCTTTCCACTCGGGTCGGCTTGCCGTAGAAGTACTGTACGCCCATCACTGCCGGGCCTTCTGCGCTCGCGTCGTGACTGACCGCAAGAATCTCCTTCAGGTAATTGCCGCTGTCATCCTTGGCGAAAAAACGCCATTCCTGCGCCGGGAATACTGTGCGATCAACCACCAGTGCGTTGTCGCGAACCTCCAGACCCTGGGGCAATTGATCGATGCTGAGTGTTTGCTTGGCGACCGTGGCCAGGAACAACGGAAAGGAACCGACGGCGAATGCCGGCGTCTCCGGGAAAAGATTAAGGTCGTAGGTGATGGTGCCGCCCAGCGCGTCGACTTCATAGGCTTGCGGTGGCAATTCAATGGGTTCATCGCGCTTGCCGGAGCCATCGCCGGTAAAGAACGTCACCGGGCTTTCACCGGGGTTGAGGGCAGTCCCCAACAACTCATCGTTGAAGCTTTTCGGATGGCTGAATTCAATGGTCGCCGCGCTCGGATCTTCCACGGATTGGCGAATGCTCACGCCCTTTTTCAGTTGCTCCTCATTTAGCGCCGCGCCTTTAAGCCAGGTTGGGGCCTGATCGTCGTAGACCACCACCGGCAGTGCCAATGGCGCAACGGTTTTTTGCGTGGTGTGCGGGTCGAAGCGTCGCACCGGCAGGTCGAGGTCTTTGCGCGTCACGGTGGCCGTCGAGAAATCCAGCAAACTGACTTCAAGGGTTTCAATCGGCCCGTTGAAATAAACCCTCGTGTATTGCTTGTCCTGTTGTTGGTCAAAGGCCCGTTGCTCTTCCTTCAACTGGGTTGCCAGCGTGTCGCTCCAGGTTTTCTGCGCCTGCAGTTTTGCCAATTGTTTTTCGTAGAAGGCGATTTGCGCCGGGGTTTCATTGATCGCGCCAGAACGTGCGAGAAATTGCCCGGTGTTGTCCTTGGCCTGAACGATCAGCGGATTGAGCGGCGTCTCGGCCACTTCGGCCGCCAGCGGCAAGCTGTTGTGAAATTCTATTTCGGCGTAATTGTTTTCCAGTTTCAGCAGCGTGACGCTGAGGTTGTCGTTGTTACGGGTCTGGCCGACATCCTTTTTACTCAGGTCGAAGCTGTAGAGACGACGCGGTGCGATCACTTCCACTTTGCCTTGCAGACTTATCGGCTGTGGCTGGTTTTTGTTGTCCACGTCCAGGCCATCGATGAAGGGGTAGGTCACCGTCAGGTCATCCGGATTGGTCAGGTTCGAACTGGACGGGCTGAGCTGGATGCCGGGATCGGTTTCCGACCACTCCGGCTGGAACGGGATAACGCGTCTGTCGCTGAGAATCACCGACTGCCATTCCAGACCGTGGGGAAACAGAAAGGTGTCCGGAATGTTGAAGCTGAAAGGGAATACCGGCTGCAGGTCTGTGAGGTAGTCGGAACTGGAATCCTTGTGCAGCACGAACAGGCCGTTGATGAAGGTGTCGACCAGCGCTTGCGGCGTCGGGTAGTGCTTGAGGACAGCGAGGACGTCTTCGCTGTACTCGGTTTCCAGCGGTTTGCTGTCGAGCTTGAGTTGCGCGCGTTCGAGCAGTATCAACGAACTGCCGAGTTCGGCCACGGCCGTCCGCAGCTGTGGATCCTCTATCGCATTCACCGACTGTTCGAACTGCACGGTTTTCTCGTCGAGGCTGACCTGACGTTTTTCATCGCTGGGCGAGCAGCCGCTCATCAGCAGCGCCATGCAGATTCCGGCGCTCGTTAAAGGCAATCGCACATCCATTTTCCAGTTTTCCTGTCCGATATCGCTGAAGTGTCAGTGAGTGGGACACTAGCAGAAAGACTTCGTCACACACTCGCAGGCAACGGATTTTGCGCTTGTTTCCGGCTGCTTCTGGGGACCGGCAGGTGACTGCTATACTCGCGGCCATTTCCAGCCCAATGTGTGAGATTCAATGGAACGCTTTATCGAAAACGCAATGTACGCCTCCCGCTGGCTGCTGGCGCCGATCTACTTTGGCCTGTCTCTCGGCCTGTTGGCCCTGGCGCTGAAATTTTTTCAGGAAGTTTTCCACGTCATTCCCAACGTCTTCGCCATGGCCGAATCCGAGCTGATTCTGGTGCTGCTGTCGCTGATCGACATGGCGCTGGTGGGTGGTCTTCTGGTGATGGTGATGATTTCCGGTTACGAAAACTTCGTTTCGCAGCTGGATATCGACGACAGCAAGGAAAAGCTCAACTGGCTGGGTACCATGGATTCATCTTCGTTAAAGATGAAAGTCGCGGCGTCCATCGTGGCGATATCTTCGATTCACTTGCTACGGATTTTCATGGACGCCAAGAATGTCGATCCCGAGCATTTGAAGTGGTATGTGATCATTCATATGACGTTCGTGGTGTCGGCGTTCGCCATGGGTTACCTGGACAAGCTGACCAAGCACTGACCCTGCGGCACCGTCGCGGCGAGCCAGTGCAACCAGACGAGCGGCGTTGTTTGCCGCTTGTGCTTTGATGCGTCAAAGCCTATCCCTGTAAGGATACGGTCTCGCGACAGCGTGGGGTGTTTTGATGAACCTGCAAGAGTTGAATGCGTATGCCATCGCCGGCAAGGTCGATGAACTGAATCTGATCTCGATGGAAGGTGGGATCTACTTGCTGGAGGCGCGCATGCACGGTGCGGCGTATCCATTGAGCGATGACCGTGGCAAGGCGTTTCACCTGCGTTCGGTCGAGCACGCACGGCAAGTGCTGCATGCGTGCCCCAAAGTGCAATTCAATCTGGTGCACACCTCGGTGCATGACGAAATGTGCGGGCTGGGCGCCAGTGCGGGAGAGAGCCTGAAATTGCCAATCGCCTTCCGGTCTACCTGGTAACACTGGCCCTCTGATCAACGCGATGGCATCTGTGCTAGTCTGCTGGCCCTTTTGGTTCCGGGCGCTCCGGAACGCGCTGTGCACGCACGGCAAGTTCCCGGGCCGTCCGCACAGCGGAGCAGTGTCATGTCCGAAGTAAATCTGTCCACCGACGAAACTCGCGTCAGCTACGGCATTGGCCGTCAGTTGGGCGACCAGCTGCGCGACAACCCACCACCGGGCGTTGATCTGGACGCGATTCTGGCAGGTCTGACCGACGCGTTCGCCGGCAAGCCAAGCCGTGTGGGTCAGGAAGAAATGTCCGCCAGCTTCAAGGTCATTCGCGAAATCATGCAGGCTGAAGCGGCTGCAAAAGCTGAAGCGGCGGCTGGCGAAGGTCTTGCGTTCCTGGCTGAAAACGCCAAGCGTGACGGCATCACCACTCTGGCTTCCGGCCTGCAGTTTGAAGTGCTGGCCGCTGGCGAAGGCGCCAAGCCTTCCCGTGAAGACACCGTGCGTACGCACTACCACGGCACCCTGATCGACGGCACTGTGTTCGACAGCTCCTACGATCGTGGTCAGCCAGCGGAATTCCCGGTTGGCGGCGTAATTGCCGGCTGGACCGAAGCCCTGCAACTGATGAACGCCGGCAGCAAATGGCGTCTGTACGTGCCGAGCGAACTGGCATACGGCGCTCAAGGCGTTGGCAGCATCCCGCCGCACAGCGTTCTGGTGTTTGACGTCGAGCTGCTCGACGTTCTGTAATTCAGAGCCTGTCGCGATGACGGGCTGATGTGGGAGCCAGCCTGCTGGCGATAGGGTCGACCGGTTTTTCTTCAAGACCGCATAGATACCATCGCCAGCAGGCTGGCTCCCACAGTTTTTGCCGTGATTTTCATATCTCGATCTTGTGCTGCAATTCATGCGATGGGCGCAACGCCCGCGCATAACAGAACAGAAACAGATTTCGCACCAATTCCTTGAGCACCACCGGCTCGCTGGAACTCAAGCCGTTGAAGTCCAGATCCCCTTGATCCTGCAACTCGTTCAACGCTTCCTCTTCAAGCACGGCACACACTTCGCCGGTCTCCCGATGAAGGATTCTGAGGTAGGGGTGTGGGCGGTCCAGCCAGGCGTCGATCAAATAAGTCATGAATCTCATCTCCATCAATGGGGTTCAATGAGAATAATTCTTATTCATTAAATAGCAAGTGCCTATTGGCCATTCGCGATTTTTAGTGGGTAAAGATTGCTTAAGGTCAAATCGGCTGGCGTTGGGCTATTGCGAGGGATTATTGAGTCATGCGGGGGAGGGCTCGGCACCATCCCACGCAGGGCGCGGGATGGCGTACAGCAGGTTCAGACTTTTCTGACAAATTCGGATTTGAGCTTCATCGGGCCGATGCCGTCGATCTTGCAGTCAATGTCGTGATCGCCGTCGCACAGGCGGATATTCTTGACCTTGGTGCCGACCTTGACCACCAGCGACGTGCCTTTGACCTTGAGGTCCTTAATCACGGTGATGGTGTCGCCATCTTGCAGAACGTTGCCTACCGAATCTTTCTTCACGGCGTCGTCGGACGCTGCTTCGGCTTCTCCAGTGGCAGACCACTCATGCGCGCACTCCGGGCAGATCAGCTGCGCGCCGTCTTCGTAAGTGTATTCGGAATTGCATTTCGGGCAGGGTGGCAACGTGCTCACTAAAGCTCCTTGGGTTGAGGATCGCTAAAAGTCGCACATTATATAGGGATTTGTAGCATGTAGGAGCCGGCTTGCTGGCGATTGCATCACCGCGGTATTGCTGGAACACCGCGGCGATTGGATCGCCAGCAAGCCGGCTCCTACAAAGAGCAGGTCAGTGCGTACGCGCGACCGCGAACTCGCTCAGCTCTACCAACGCATCGCGATACTCGCTGGCGGGCAGCGCGTCGAGGCATTTGATGGCACGGGCCACATAATCACGGGCCAATTGAGCGGTATATTCCAGCGAGCCGGATGCTTCAACGGCTTCACGGATGCTTTCCAGGTCTTCGATACCGCCTTTCTGGATCGCCTTGCGCACTAGTGCCGCTTGTTCCGGCGTGCCTTCACGCATGGTGAAGATCAACGGCAGGGTTGGCTTGCCTTCGGCCAGATCGTCACCGACGTTCTTGCCCAGGGTCTCGGCGTCGCCCTTGTAGTCGAGCAGGTCGTCGACCAGCTGAAAGGCTACGCCGAGGTGGTCGCCGAAGGTGCGCAGCGCTTCAGCCTGCTCCGGCGTCGCTTCGCACAGGGCCGCGGCGCTGTGGGTCGAGGCCTCGAACAGCATCGCCGTCTTGCCGCGGATGACTTCCATGTAGGTTTCTTCGGTGGTGCTGGCGTCCCGAACCTTGGACAGCTGCAACACTTCGCCTTCCGCGATGATGCGGGTGGCTTGCGAAAGGATTTTCATCACCGGCATCGAGCCCAGTTCGACCATCATTTCGAAAGAACGCGAATACAGAAAGTCGCCAACCAGCACGCTTGGCGCGTTGCCCCACATGGCGTTGGCAGTCGAACGGCCACGGCGCATGCCGGACATGTCGACCACGTCGTCATGCAGCAGGGTGGCGGTGTGCAGGAACTCGATGGTCGCGGCCAGCAGACGCAAGTCGTCGCCTTCGCGGCCGAGGGCCTTGCCACACAGCAGGACTAATAGAGGACGCAGGCGTTTACCGCCGGCCGAGGTAATGTAGTCGCCGATTTTCGATACCAGCGGCACTCGGGAAGTCAGCTGCTTCTTGATGATGCCGTCGACGGCGCTAAAATCGTCCGCCACCGCGCGGTAGAAAGCTTGGGGTTGCATCAGCGACAGTTGCTCCAGAAGGGTTGCGCGGCATGCTAGGACCCGCGCCCCCGGGTGTCAAGGCGCGATGGACGGCCTCTTGCATCACCCCGGCAGCTTGCGTACAATCGCGCACCCTGAACTTCCTGGGCAGCACCTGCCTTACGCAATTGCAAACAGGCCTTCCAGCCTTATGCAGCCATGCCAGCCAATACCTCTTCTTATAAAGAGCTGGGTGAGCAGGATTATCGGAGAAATACCATGTCGTACGCAGTAATCGTTACTGGTGGCAAGCAGTACAAAGTCGCCCCAGGTGAATACCTGAAGATTGAAAAACTGGAAATCGCTACCGGCGAATCCGTAACTTTTGATCGCGTTCTGTTGGTCGCCAATGGCGACGACGTGAACATCGGCGCTCCAGTTGTTGCAGGCGCTACCGTTGTGGCTGAAGTGATCTCGCAAGGTCGTCACGATAAAATCCGCATCATCAAGTTCCGTCGTCGTAAGCACCACATGAAGCGTATGGGCCACCGCCAGTGGTACACCGAGATCAAAATCACCGGTATTCAGGCTTAATTTCAGCCTAATTCCTCACTAGGAGAATTGACTCATGGCACACAAAAAAGCTGGTGGTAGTACCCGTAACGGTCGCGACTCAGAAGCCAAACGCCTTGGCGTGAAGATGTATGGCGGCCAGGTTATCATTCCGGGCAACATCATCGTGCGTCAGCGCGGCACCCAATTCCACGCCGGTTACGGCGTTGGCATGGGCAAAGATCACACTCTGTTCGCTAAAATCGACGGCGTGATCAAGTTCGAAGTAAAAGGCGCTTTCAACCGCCGTTACGTGAGCATTGTCCCGAAGACTGAAGTCGTCGCGGCATAATTGCGTAGTTGCTGGAAAAGCCCTGTCTCGCGACGGGGCTTTTTCGTTTGTGGGGTGAGTCTCTTGCAAAGCTGTTTGTGATGGGCTCCAGCGCTGGATTTTGCGGTCGTTGATTGAGGTCGCTGCGCTCATTTTTGCAAGAGTCTTATGTCTAGATTTTCTCGGCTCGTCCGTATGACGAGAGGCGTTTGTTATGAAGTTTGTTGATGAAGTATCCATTCGAGTAAAGGCCGGTGACGGCGGCAACGGTTGCATGAGCTTCCGTCGCGAAAAATTCATTGAGAACGGCGGCCCGAACGGCGGTGATGGCGGTGATGGCGGATCGGTCTATATGGTCGCCGACGAAAACCTCAACACCCTGGTCGACTACCGTTACACCCGGCACTTCGATGCCGAGCGTGGTTCCAACGGCGGCAGCACTGACTGCACCGGTAAAAAAGGTGAAGAGTTGGTGTTGCGCGTGCCGGTCGGCACCACAGTGATCGACTCCGCAACCCAGGAAGTGATCGGCGACCTGACCAAGGCTGGCCAGCGCCTGCTGGTGGCACACGGCGGCTGGCACGGTCTGGGTAACACCCGTTTCAAATCCAGTACCAACCGTGCGCCGCGTCAAACCACTCCGGGTAAGCCGGGCGAGGCGCGTGACCTCAAGCTGGAAATGAAAGTGCTGGCTGACGTCGGCCTGCTGGGTCTGCCGAACGCGGGTAAAAGTACCTTCATTCGTTCGGTATCGGCTGCCAAGCCGAAAGTCGCCGATTACCCGTTTACTACCTTGGTACCAAACCTGGGCGTGGTCAGCGTTGATCGCTGGAAGAGCTTCGTGGTCGCCGACATTCCGGGCCTGATCGAAGGTGCTTCCGATGGCGCCGGCCTGGGCATTCGCTTCCTCAAGCATCTGTCGCGTACGCGTTTGCTGCTGCACCTCGTCGACATGGCTCCGCTGGATGACGCAAGCGCTCCGGATGCTGCTGAGATCATCGTCAGTGAGCTGACCAAGTTCAGCCCGTCCCTGGCTGAGCGTGACCGCTGGCTGGTGCTGAACAAGTGCGATCAGATCCTTGAAGAAGAGCACGATGCTCGCGTCAAGGAAATTGTTGATCGCCTGGAGTGGACCGGTCCTGTTTACGTTATCTCGGCCATTTCCAAGCTGGGCACCGAACGTCTGTGCCACGACATCATGCGCTACATGGAAGATCGTGCTGATCGCCTGGCTAACGACCCGGCTTACAAGGAAGAGCTGGCCGAGCTCGATCAGCGCATCGAAGACGAAGCCCGCGCTCAGCTGCAGGCGCTGGACGATCAGCGTGCCCTGCGTCGCAGCGGCGTGAAGTCGGTCCATGACATCGGCGACGATGACTGGGACGAAGAAGATGTGGATGACGAAGACGGTCCGGAAATCATTTACGTGCGTGACTGATTCGTTGCGATAAACTTGAACGCCGCTCAATCGAGCGGCGTTTTAGTATCTGGAAATCGATCGTTGGTCAGCAGTAGCCACGATTAAGGTCATGGGCAGTGCCAGGTCGCGCTGCCCTCAAGCTAAGGTTGAAGATGATGCGGAGCAAAGTGACAGGTGCGCAGCGTTGGGTCGTGAAAATCGGCAGCGCGTTGCTGACAGCGGATGGCAAGGGCCTGGATCGCGCGGCAATGGGCGTCTGGGTCGAGCAGATGGTCGCGTTGCATGAGGCGGGCGTCGAGCTGGTGCTGGTGTCGTCCGGCGCAGTGGCGGCGGGCATGAGTCGCCTGGGTTGGACCGTACGACCCAGTGCAATGCACGAGCTGCAGGCAGCCGCTGCCATTGGCCAGATGGGATTGGTGCAGGCTTGGGAGTCGAGCTTTGCCGAGCATGACCGGCACACTGCGCAAATTTTGCTGACCCACGACGATCTGTCCGACCGCAAGCGCTACCTGAATGCCCGCAGCACCCTGCGTGCGCTGGTCGAGTTGAAAGTGATCCCGGTGATCAACGAAAACGACACGGTGGTCACCGACGAGATCCGCTTCGGCGACAACGACACACTGGCGGCGCTGGTGGCTAACCTGGTGGAAGCGGACTTGCTGGTGATTCTCACGGATCGCGACGGCATGTTTGATGCCGATCCGCGCAACAATCCCGACGCCAGCCTCATTTACGAAGCGCGGGCCGATGATCCGGCGCTGGATGCGGTAGCCGGCGGGACGGGTGGGGCGCTGGGGCGTGGCGGTATGCAGACCAAGTTGCGCGCGGCGCGTCTGGCGGCGCGTTCCGGTGCGCACACCATCATCGTCGGCGGTCGCATCGAGCGTGTGCTGGACCGCTTGAAGGCGGGCGAGCGCATCGGCACCTTGCTGTCGCCAGAGCGCGGCATGCTGGCGGCGCGCAAGCAATGGCTGGCCGGGCATCTGCAGACTCGCGGCACGCTGGTGCTGGATACGGGTGCGGTTGCGGCGCTGTCTCAGGGCAACAAGAGTTTGTTGCCGGTGGGCGTCAAACTCGTCCAGGGCAGTTTCCGTCGCGGCGAGATGGTGGTGTGCGTCGCACCGGACGGGCGTGAAATCGCCCGCGGCCTGGCCAACTACAGCGCGCTGGAGGCACAAAAAATCATCGGGCAGTCGTCTGAGGCGATTGTCGGTCTGTTGGGTTACATGGCGGAACCGGAACTGGTTCATCGCGATAACCTGATCCTGGTCTGAAGGAATACTTGAATGCGCGTTGCAAAAGGATTGTTGGGTCTGCTGTTGGCGATGCCGCTGCTGGCCTCGGCTGAGGAAATTGGCCAGGTATCGACGGTATTCAAGATCGTCGGCCCGAATGACCGCATCGTGGTCGAGGCGTTTGATGATCCGAAGGTCGAGGGCGTGACCTGCTATTTGTCACGTGCCAAGACAGGCGGCGTGAAGGGCGGTCTGGGGTTGGCTGAAGACCGTGCGGAGGCGTCCATCGCTTGCCGTCAGGTCGGGCCGATCAACTTCAAGGGCGAGTTGAAGGATGGCGATGAAGTATTCAAGGAGCGTACATCGCTGGTGTTCAAAACCATGCAGGTGGTGCGGTTCCTCGACAAGAAGCGCAACACGCTGGTGTATCTGGTTTATAGCGATCGTTTGATCGAGGGCAGTCCGCAGAATGCGGTAACGGCGATCCCGATCTTGCCTTGGCCGCACGCTCAATAATCTGACGCAGATGCAAATTGTGAAAAGCAGGCTTGTGTAGTGAGGTGAGTCCTGTGGCGAGGGAGCTCATGTGGCGAGGGGGCTTGCCCCCGTTGGAGCGCGAAGCGCTCCCAAATCAATCTTTCACATTGTTGAATTGATCTCACCAAATCACAGGCAATAAAAAACCGACCCTGAGGTCGGTTTTTTAACGAACGTGTCGCTTAGGCAGCAGCGGCAACGTTCAGGGCCTTTACGTGGCCATTCAGGCGGCTCTTATGACGAGCAGCTTTGTTCTTGTGGATGATGCCTTTATCGGCCATACGGTCGATAACTGGCACGGCCAGAACGTAAGCAGCTTGAGCTTTTTCAGCGTCTTTTGCGTCAATGGCTTTAATTACATTCTTGATGTAAGTACGGACCATGGAACGCAGGCTGGCGTTGTGGCTGCGACGCTTCTCAGCCTGTTTTGCACGTTTTTTGGCGGAAGGTGTGTTGGCCACCGTCGAGCTCCTCGAAAGACTTTTTAGGAAATAGCAAACAAAATAGGCCGCGAATCATGCCGATGAGTTGATGTCTTGTCAAGGGCGGTTGAGACGTTCCGCTAAGTGGTAGGTATAAAGAGGCGGGATATTTATTTCCGGCGCTTGACCTGTAAACTCGCGAGCTTTGGCTCTGTGCTGCTGCGGCGCGGAGTATCGCATAAGTGGGCGCTTAGTTCGCCTGCTGTTTATCGACAGGCACAAACTCTTTCAATGAATCTGCTCAAATCGTTGGCCGCCGTCAGCTCTATCACGATGATCTCCCGGATTCTGGGGTTTGTCCGTGACACCCTGATCGCGCGTACATTCGGTGCCGGAATGGCGACGGATGCCTTCTTCATCGCCTTTAAACTGCCCAATCTGCTGCGACGGATCTTCGCCGAGGGCGCCTTTTCCCAGGCCTTTGTGCCGATCCTGGCTGAATACAAAAGTCAGCAGGGCGAAGAGGCGACGCGGACATTCATTGCTTATGTTTCGGGTCTGCTCACGCTGGTACTGGCGCTGGTGACTGCACTGGGGATGCTCGCCGCGCCTTGGGTGATTTGGGCGACGGCCCCGGGCTTTACCGATACCCCGGAAAAATTCCAGCTGACCACTGATCTCCTGCGAGTGACCTTCCCTTATATATTGCTGATCTCCCTGTCTTCGCTGGCCGGGGCGATCCTCAATACCTACAACCGCTTTTCGGTGCCAGCCTTCGTGCCGACATTGCTTAACGTCAGCATGATCATCTTCGCGGTGTTCCTGACGCCGTACTTCGATCCGCCGGTGATGGCTCTGGGCTGGGCAGTATTGGTCGGTGGTCTGGCGCAATTGCTCTACCAGCTGCCGCACCTGAAAAAGATCGGCATGCTCGTGCTGCCAAGGCTTAACCTGCGCGACAGCGGCGTGTGGCGCGTCATGAAACAAATGCTGCCGGCCATTCTCGGAGTGTCGGTGAGTCAGATTTCGTTGATCATCAACACCATTTTTGCCTCTTTCCTGGTCGCCGGCTCTGTATCGTGGATGTATTACGCGGACCGTTTGATGGAGTTGCCATCCGGTGTGCTCGGCGTGGCGTTGGGCACGATTCTGCTGCCGACGCTGGCCAAGACCTACGCCAGCAAAGATCGTCACGAATATTCGCGGATTCTCGATTGGGGCCTGCGCCTGTGCTTCGTGCTGGTGTTGCCGTGCTCGCTGGCGCTGGGGATTCTCGCCGAACCATTGACCGTTTCCCTGTTCCAGTACGGCCAGTTCAGTGCGTTCGACGCGTCCATGACGCAGCGCGCACTGATCGCTTACTCCGTCGGCTTGCTCGGCATTATCGTAATCAAAGTGCTGGCGCCGGGCTTCTATGCGCAACAAAACATCCGTACGCCGGTCAAGATCGCGATTTTCACTTTGGTGTGTACACAGCTGTTCAACCTGATGCTCGTCGGGCCGCTGGCCCACGCCGGTCTGGCCTTGGCGATCAGTGCCGGTGCCTGCCTGAACGCCGGACTGCTGTTCTACCAGCTGCGCAAACAGCAAATGTATCAACCGCAACCGGGCTGGGCGAAGTTCGGCGCCAAACTGGTGGTCGCGGTGGCGGTAATGTCCGCTGTATTGCTGGCCGGGATGCATTTCATGCCGGCGTGGGGGGACGGCACTATGCTCGAACGGTTCCTGCGCCTGGGGGCACTGGTCGCCGCCGGGGTGGTCGCCTATTTCGGCATGTTGTTGTTGATGGGTTTCCGTTTGCGCGACTTTAATCGCAAGGCGCTGAACTGAGGCTTTTTCCTGAATAAACACGAGCGAGCCGACGGTTTTGTCGGCTCGATCACTTTGGGTTACGGTGTTGCCTGTCGTCGGCCGCCGGGTGTGGTTATAATCGACCACTTTATGAGCAAGAAGCGCGTTATGCAGCTGGTTCGAGGCCTCCAAAATCTGCGCCCCCAGCATCGGGGCTGTGTCGCCACCATTGGCAACTTTGACGGTGTTCACCGTGGTCACCAGGCAATCCTGGCGAGGCTGCGTGAGCGTGCACTGGAGTTGGGCGTACCCAGCTGCGTGGTGATTTTCGAGCCGCAGCCTCGGGAGTTTTTTGCTCCGGACACGGCGCCCGCACGGCTGGCCCGGCTGCGCGACAAATTGCAGCTGTTGGCCGCCGAAGGGGTTGACCGGGTCCTGTGCCTGGCCTTCAACCAGCGCTTGAGCAAACTCAGCGCCAGCGAATTCGTCGACACCATTCTGGTCGACGGCCTCGGCGTCAAACACCTCGAAGTCGGTGATGACTTCCGCTTCGGTTGCGATCGGGTGGGAGATTTCGAATTCCTGCAGCAGGCCGGCGTCATGCAGGGTTTTACCGTCGAAGCGGCGCAAACTGTTGAGCTGGACGGTATTCGAGTCAGCAGCACCCAGGTTCGCAATGCCCTGGCCGCTGCCGATTTTGCTTTGGCCGAACGGCTGCTGGGTCGTCCGTTTCAAATCACCGGGCGCGTCCTGCACGGTCAGAAACTGGCGCGCCAACTGGGTACGCCAACCGCCAACATACAACTCAAGCGCCGTCGTGTGCCGCTGACCGGGGTGTACCTGGTTGATGTCGTCATCGACGGCAAGACCTGGCCCGGTGTCGCCAATATTGGCGTGCGGCCCACGGTTCAAGGTGATGGCAAAGCCCACCTGGAAGTGCATCTTTTAGATTTTGCCGGCGATCTGTATGACCGGCGTTTGACGGTGGTTTTCCACCATAAGCTGCGTGAAGAGCAGCGTTTCGCCTCTCTGGAGGCGCTTAAGACGGCGATCAGTGCGGATGTCGCCGCCGCCCGTGCCCTGTCGCACCTAGCGCCAATCGCTAATGAAGAGCCTTAAATGACCGACTATAAAGCCACGCTAAACCTTCCGGACACCGCCTTCCCAATGAAGGCCGGCCTGCCCCAGCGCGAACCGCAGATTCTGCAGCGCTGGGACAGCATTGGCCTGTACGGTAAGTTGCGCGAAATTGGCAAGGATCGTCCGAAGTTCGTGCTTCACGACGGTCCTCCGTACGCCAACGGCACGATTCACATCGGTCATGCGCTGAACAAGATTCTCAAGGACATGATCATCCGCTCGAAAACCCTTTCGGGTTTCGACGCGCCTTATGTTCCGGGCTGGGACTGCCACGGCCTGCCGATCGAGCACAAGGTCGAAGTCACCCACGGCAAGAACTTGGGCGCAGACAAGACCCGCGAACTGTGCCGTGCCTACGCCACCGAGCAGATCGAAGGGCAGAAGTCCGAATTCATCCGTCTGGGCGTGTTGGGCGATTTCGCCAATCCGTACAAGACCATGGACTTCAAGAACGAGGCCGGTGAAATCCGCGCCTTGGCCGAAATTGTCAAGGGCGGTTTCGTCTTCAAGGGCCTGAAGCCGGTGAACTGGTGCTTCGATTGCGGTTCGGCCCTGGCTGAAGCGGAAGTCGAATACGAGAACAAAAAGTCCTCGACCATCGACGTGGCCTTCCCGATTGCCGACGACGCCAAACTGGCTGCCGCCTTCGGCCTGCCGTCGCTGGGCAAACCCGCTTCGATCGTGATCTGGACCACCACCCCGTGGACCATTCCGGCCAACCAGGCGCTGAACGTCCACCCGGAATTCAACTACGCCCTGGTCGATGTCGGCGACAAATTGCTGGTGCTCGCGGAAGAGCTGGTCGAGTCGTGCCTGGCCCGTTACAGCCTGGAAGGCTCGGTCATCGCGACTACCACCGGTAAAGAGCTGGAGCTGATCAACTTCCGTCACCCGTTCTATGATCGCCTGTCGCCGGTTTATCTGGCCGACTACGTAGAACTGGGCGCTGGTACTGGCGTGGTTCACTCCGCTCCGGCGTACGGCGTGGACGACTTCGTGACCTGCAAGAAGTACGGCATGGTCAACGACGACATCCTCAATCTGGTGCAAAGCAACGGCGTTTACGTCACCTCGCTGGAGTTCTTTGGCGGCCAGTTCATCTGGAAAGCCAACCCGGCCATCGTCGAAAAACTGACTGAGGTGGGTGCGCTGATGCACACCACCGTCATCGAACACAGCTACATGCATTGCTGGCGTCACAAGACCCCGCTGATCTACCGCGCCACCGCGCAGTGGTTCATCGGCATGGACAAAGAGCCTGCTACCGGCGAGACCCTGCGCAAGCGGGCGATCAAAGCCATCGAACAGACCAAATTCGTTCCGGCCTGGGGCCAGGCACGTTTGCACTCGATGATCGCCAACCGTCCGGACTGGTGCATCTCCCGTCAGCGCAACTGGGGCGTGCCGATACCGTTCTTCCTCAACAAGGAAAGCGGCGAGCTGCACCCGCGTACTGCCGAGCTGATGGAAGAAGTCGCCAAGCGCGTCGAAGTCGAAGGCATCGAAGCCTGGTTCAAGATGGACGCTGCCGAGTTGCTCGGTGACGAAGCGCCGCAGTACGACAAGATCAGCGACACCCTCGACGTCTGGTTCGATTCGGGCACCACGCACTGGCACGTCCTGCGCGGTTCGCACCCGATGGGCCACGAGAGCGGCCCACGCGCGGACCTCTATCTGGAAGGCTCGGACCAACACCGTGGCTGGTTCCATTCGTCGCTGCTGACCGGTTGCGCCATCGACAACCACGCGCCGTACCGCGAGCTGCTGACGCACGGCTTCACCGTCGACGAGGCCGGCCGCAAGATGTCCAAGTCGCTGGGCAACGTGATCGCACCGCAAAAGGTCAATGACACCCTGGGCGCCGACATCATGCGTCTGTGGGTTGCCTCGACCGATTACTCGGGCGAAATGGCAGTGTCTGACCAGATCCTGCAACGCAGTGCGGACGCTTACCGGCGGATTCGTAACACCGCGCGTTTCCTGCTCTCCAACCTGACCGGTTTCAACCCGGCCACCGACCTGCTGCCGGCTGAAGAAATGCTCGCGCTGGACCGTTGGGCCGTGGACCGCGCACTGCTGCTGCAACGCGAGTTGCAAGAGCACTACGGTGAATACCGCTTCTGGAACGTGTACTCCAAGATCCACAATTTCTGCGTGCAGGAACTGGGTGGTTTCTACCTCGACATCATCAAGGACCGTCAGTACACCACTGGCGCCAACAGCAAGGCGCGCCGCTCGGCGCAAACCGCGCTGTATCACATCTCCGAAGCGCTGGTGCGCTGGATCGCGCCGATCCTCGCGTTCACTGCCGACGAGCTGTGGGAATACCTGCCAGGCGAGCGTAACGAATCGGTGATGCTCAACACCTGGTACGAAGGTCTGACCGAATTGCCGGACGACGTCGAACTGGGCCGCGCCTACTGGGAGCGGATCATGGCGGTGAAGGTTGCGGTCAACAAGGAAATGGAAATCCAGCGCGCGGCCAAAGCCGTCGGTGGCAATCTGCAAGCCGAAGTGACTCTGTTTGCCGAAGAGGCGCTTAGCGCCGACCTGGCCAAACTGAGCAACGAGCTGCGCTTTGTGTTGATCACATCGACCGCCAGCGTTGCACCATTGGTGCAGGCTCCGGCCGACGCCGTGGTGACCGAAGTCAGCGGCCTGAAGCTGAAGATCGTCAAGTCGGCCTTCGCCAAGTGCGCCCGTTGCTGGCACTGCCGTGAAGACGTCGGCGTGAACCCGGAGCATCCGGAAATCTGTGGCCGTTGCGTTGACAACATCAGCGGCGCTGGCGAGGTTCGTCACTATGCCTGACAGCATTGGCCGTTTTGGACGCTTGAGCTGGCTTTGGTTGAGCTTGCTGGTTCTGGTCATTGACCAGGTCAGCAAGTTCTACTTCGAAGGCTCGTTGACGATGTATCAGCAGATCGTGGTAATCCCCGATTACTTCAGCTGGACCCTGGCTTACAACACCGGCGCGGCGTTCAGCTTCCTGGCGGACAGTTCGGGTTGGCAGCGCTGGTTGTTTGCCCTGATCGCTATAGTGGTCAGCGGCGTGCTGGTGGTGTGGCTGAAGCGTCTTGGGCGCAACGAAACCTGGCTGGCGGTTGCGCTGGCGCTGGTCCTCGGTGGCGCGCTGGGCAATCTGTATGACCGCATTGCCTATGGCCATGTGATCGATTTCATTCTGGTGCACTGGCAGAACCGCTGGCATTTCCCGGCGTTCAACTTCGCTGACAGTGCGATCACTGTCGGTGCAATCATGTTGGCGCTGGACATGTTCAAAAGTAAAAAGACCGGAGAAGCCGTTCATGACTGAACACGTATTGGCTGAGCAACGCATCCGCCAGAACACGGAAGTCACTTTGCACTTTGCATTGCGCCTGGAGAACGGCGACACCGTCGACAGCACCTTCGACAAAGCCCCGGCGACCTTCAAGGTCGGTGATGGCAACCTGTTGCCAGGATTCGAAGCGGCGCTGTTCGGCTTCAAGGCCGGCGACAAGCGTACGCTGACCATTGCCCCGGAAAACGCATTCGGCCAGCCGAATCCGCAAAACGTGCAGGTCATCCCGCGGTCGCAGTTCACCGATATGGACCTGTCGCCAGGTCTGCTGGTGATCTTCAACGATGCGGCGAATACTGAATTGCCGGGCGTGGTAAAAGAGTTCGATGAGCAACAGGTGACCATCGACTTCAACCACCCGCTGTCCGGCAAGACGTTGACCTTCGACGTTGAAATTATCAGCGTCAGATCGCTGTAACCTGTAGCAACGAGCTTTTGTGGTGAGGGGGCTTGCCCCCGTTGGGGTGCGAAGCGCCCCCGAAACCAGATGTGGCGAGGGGGCTTGCCCCCGTTGGGGTGCGAAGCGCCCCCGAAACCAGACACCGCGATCTCGAATGAGAACGTTGCTGACCGGTTTTACGATTGCTTCGCAACCGAACGGGGGCAAGCCCCCTCGC
>NZ_JMCL01000160.1 GCF_000690905.1 Pseudomonas sp. Ant30-3
TGACAAACCGCCGTCGCGGGCAAGCCCGGCTCCCACAGGGATTGGCGGTGGAGGACCGTTCGCGTTTCAACTGTAGGAGCGAGCCTGCTCGCGAAAGTGATGGGTCAGCCAGTAAACCAGAGCCTGACAAGCCGCCATCGCGGGCAAGCCCGGCTCCCACAGGGATTGGCGGTGGAGGACCGTTCGCGTTTCAACTGTAGGAGCGAGCCTGCTCGCGAAAGTGATGGGTCAGCCAGTAAACCAGAGCCTGACAAGCCGCCATCGCGGGCAAGCCCGGCTCCCACAGGGATTGGCAGTGGCGGAGCATGCGCGTTTCAACTGTGGGAGCGAGCCTGGTCTGGGCGGCATTCCGACGAAAGCGGTGGGTCAGCCAATAATCAAAGCCTGACAAGCCGCCATTGCGGGCAAGCCCGGCTCCCACAGGGATTGGCAGTGGAGGACCGTTCGCGTTTCAACTGTAGGACCGAGCCTGGTCTGGGCGGCATTCCGACGAAAGCTATCGAGCAGACACTGAATCACTGTCAAAACAATATCTTCGCCACATCCGCAAAGCGCTTGGCAAAGTGCACGGTTATCCCTTCCTTCAAATAATCCGGCAATTCATCAAAGCTGCCACGGTTCGGCTCCGGCAGGATCAATTCAAAGATCTTCTGCCGCCGCGCTGCAATCACTTTCTCGCGCACACCGCCAATCGGCAATACATGCCCGGTCAGCGTCAGTTCGCCCGTCATGGCCACGCCTTTTTTCGGCGCCTGGTTGCGGGCGAGGGAGAGCAGGGCGCTGGCCATGGTCACGCCGGCGCTCGGGCCGTCTTTCGGTGTGGCGCCTTCAGGAACGTGCAGGTGAACGAAGGCCTCGTCGAAGAACTTCGGATCGCCGCCGAACGATTTCAGGTTCGAGCTGACGTAGCTGTAGGCGATTTCCGCCGACTCTTTCATTACATCACCGAGTTGCCCGGTGAGTTTGAAGCCACGGTTCAGGGTGTGAATACGCGTTGCTTCGATCGGCAGTGTTGCGCCGCCCATGCTGGTCCAGGCCAGGCCCGTAATAACGCCGGTGCCGGACAGTACTTGTTCGTTGCGGAATACCGGGTGGCCGAGGGAGGCTTCAAGGTCTTTCGGCGCAATTTTGATCACGGCTTTCGGCTCGTCGATCAGCTTCACCACGGCCTTGCGCACGAGTTTGCCTAGTTGTTTTTCCAGCTGACGCACGCCGGCTTCCCGCGCGTAACCGTCGATCAACACTTTCAAAGCACTGTCACTGATCGCCAGGCTGCCTTTCGAGACGCCGGCCTTTTCCAGCTGCTTGGGCCACAAGTGGCGTTTGGCGATGGCGATCTTTTCTTCGGTGATGTAACCCGACAGGCGAATGATTTCCATCCGGTCGAGCAACGGCCCGGGGATCGAGTCGAGGGTGTTGGCGGTGCAGATGAACAGCACTTTCGACAGGTCCATGCGCAGGTCGAGGTAGTGGTCGAGGAATTCGACGTTCTGTTCCGGGTCGAGGGTTTCCAGCAGCGCCGAGGCCGGGTCGCCCTGGTAGCTCTGGCCCATCTTGTCGATTTCGTCGAGCATGATCACCGGGTTCATCACTTCAACGTCTTTCAACGCCTGCACGAGTTTGCCCGGTTGCGCGCCGATGTAGGTGCGGCGGTGGCCCTTGATTTCGGCTTCATCGCGCATGCCGCCGAGGCTGAAGCGGTAGAACGGTCGGCCTAGGGATTCGGCGATGGACTTGCCGACGCTGGTTTTACCGACGCCCGGCGGGCCGACCAACAGCACGATGGAACCGCTGATTTCGCCTTTGTAAGCACCCACGGCAAGGAATTCAAGGATGCGGTCCTTGATGTCATCCAGGCCGGCGTGGTGTTTATCAAGCACTTTGCGCGCGTGCTTGAGGTCGAGTTTGTCGTCGCCGCAGACGCCCCACGGCACCGAGGTGGCCCAGTCGAGGTAATTGCGGGTGACCGCGTACTCCGGGGATCCGGTTTCGAGGATCGACAGCTTGTTCTTTTCTTCTTCGATGCGTTTCTGTACCTGAGGCGACAGCACTTTGCCTTCCAGGCGCTGCTCGAACTGCTCAATGTCGGCGCTGCGATCGTCTTTGGTCAGGCCGAGCTCCTGCTGGATGACCTTGAGTTGCTCCTTGAGGAAGAATTCGCGCTGATGTTCGCCGATCTTGCGGTTCACTTCGGCGGAGATTTCTTTCTGCAGACGTGCGACTTCGACTTCCTTGCGCAACATCGGCAAGACTTTTTCCATGCGCTTGAGCATCGGCACGCAGTCGAGCACTTCTTGCAGTTCGTTGCCGGTGGCCGAGGTGAGCGCGGCGGCGAAGTCGGTCAGCGGTGACGGGTCGTTGGGGCTGAAGCGGTTGAGGTAATTCTTCAGCTCTTCGCTGTACAGCGGGTTGAGCGGCAGCAGTTCCTTGATCGCGTTGATCAGCGCCATGCCGTAGGCCTTGACCTCGTCGGTCGGCTCGGTGGGCTGATGAGGGTATTCGACTTCCACCAGGTACGGCGGGCGATGGTGTTTGAGCCAGGTGCGAATGCGCACGCGGGTCAGGCCCTGGGCGACGAATTGCAGTTTGCCGTTTTCGCGGCTGGCGTGGTGCACCTTGACCAGCGTGCCGTAGAGCGGCAGGGCGGAGGTGTCGAAATGGCGCGGGTCTTCCTGGGGGGTGTCCATGTAGAACAGGGCCAGGGAGTGGTGATCGGATTTGCTCACAAGGTCGAGGGTTTCGGCCCAGGGTTCTTCGTTGACGATGACCGGCAGGACCTGGGCCGGGAAGAACGGACGATTGTGGATCGGGATGATGTAGACCTTGTCCGGCAGATTTTGGCCGGGGAGGGCCAGGCCTTTACCAGTGGAGGGATGTTCGGCGTTTTCGGGATCGGCGTATTCGCTCAGGTCTTCGGGCAATTCTTGCTGGTCGCTCATGGGGCACCTGCACAATGGAGTATGGCTCTTAGATGGGGCAGGTGGTGGGTGGTTTCAATGGCAGGGGTAATATCGATGCTGAAGCTGGCCTCCAGCGGGCACAAAAAATGGGCGACCCCTTCACAGGAGTCGCCCATTTCAATATCTGCCGCTAAAACTTACTCCGACAGTTTGTACGCAATCACATAGTCACCTTGCTTGGTGCCCAGCGAACCATGACCGCCAGCCATGACGAGCACGTATTGCTTGCCGTCCTTGCCGGTGTAGGTCATTGGCGTGGTTTGCGCGCCGGCCGGCAGGCGGCCCTCCCAGAGTTGCTTGCCGTTTTTCATGTCGTAGGCGCGCAGGTACTGGTCGAGGGTGCCGCTGAGGAAGCCAACGCCGCTGGCGGTCATGATCGGGCCGCCCAGGCTTGGCACGCCCATGCTCAGCGGGATCGGGACTGGCGAGCTGTCACGCACGGTGCCGTTCTTGTGTTTCCACAGGACTTTCGACGTGGTCAGGTCGATGGCGGCTACGTAACCCCAGGCAGGTGCCTGGCACGGCAGGCCCATTGGCGAGAGCAGGGCTTCGAGGACGACGCCGTACGGCGCGCCTTTGTTTGGCTGCACGCCTTCGGTTTCACTTTTACGCGGACCTTGCGCGGCGATTTCGGCGGCCGGGATCATTTTCGATTTGAACGCCATGTAGCTCGGGTTCACGAAAGCGAGTTGGCGCACCGGGTCAACCGAGATGCCGCCCCAGTCGAACACACCGAAGTTGCCTGGGTAGACGATCGAACCCTGCAGCGATGGCGGCGTGAACGGGCCGTCGTAGCGCATGGATTTGAAGTCGATCCGGCAGATCAGTTGATCGAACGGGGTCACGCCCCACATGTCGCGTTCCTGCAACGGTGGCGGCATCAGGTGCAGATCGGATTTCGGTTGCGTAGGCGAGGTGTGGTCGCCTTCGACCGCGCCTTGTGGCACCGGCACTTCCTGAATCGGCACGATCGGCTGACCGTTGCTGCGGTCCAGCACGTAGATGCTGCCTTGCTTGGTGGACGCGAGCACCGCTGGCTTCACGCCGTCAGCGGTTTTCAGGTCCATCAGGGTTGGCTGGCCACCGACGTCCATGTCCCACAGGTCATGGTGGGTGAACTGCATGTGCCAGCGCACTTTGCCGGTACCGATGTCGAGGGCGGTCAGGCCGGCGGCATGCAGTTCCGATTCAGGGGTGCGCGCACCGCCGAACTGGTCCGGAGTCTGGTTGCCCATCGGCAGGTAGAGCATGCCGAGTTTTTCGTCGACGGCGAACATGGACCACATGTTCGGCGAATTGCGGGTGTAAACCTCGCCTTCGGCAATTGGCGCCGTGTCGTCCGGCTTGCCGCTGTCCCAGTTCCACACCAGTTGGCCAGTGTGCACGTCGAACGCGCGGATCACGCCGCTTGGCTCGTCGATGGAGACGTTGTCGGTGACGTGACCGCCGATCACGACCAGGTCTTTGGTGACGGCCGGTGGCGAGGTGGAGTAGTAACCACCGGCATTGAAGCCGCCGATGTTGGCGCTCAGGTCAACCTGGCCACCGTTGCCGAAGTCTTCGCACATCTTGCCGGTGTCGGCGTTCAGAGCGATCAGGCGGGTGTCGGCGGTGGGCAGGAAGATGCGACGCGGGCAAGCGTTGGCGGCTGGGGCCGGGCTGGCGGTGCCGGTCGGGCTTTGCTCGGAGGCGTAGACGGCGTCATCGTGGTACGACACGCCACGGCAGGTCATGTGCGCCCAACCCTTGAAGTTCGCCGCGTTCTGCGTGGAGAGCTTCGGATCGAAACGCCAGATTTCCTTGCCGGTGTCCGGGTCCAGTGCAATCACCTGGCTGTGCGGCGTGCACACGTAGAGCATGCCGTTGACTTTCAGCGGGGTGTTTTCGGCAGTGGTTTCGCCCGGATCGTTCGGCCCAGGGATGTCGCCGGTGCGATAGCTCCAGGCTTCCACCAGCTTGTGGGCGTTCTGCGGGGTGATCTGCGCCAGTGGCGAGTAACGATCACCGTGGGCGCTGCGGCCGTAGGAATTCCAGTCACCGTCCGCCATGGGCGGGGCGGTGTTGGTCATGCCCGGCACGCTGTCGCGGTCCAGTTGGCCCTTGATTTCGCCCGGGTTGGTGAACTGGCTGGCCAACGCGGTAACGCCGGCCAGTACCACGGCCACGCTCAGTGCGACGGTGCCCATTTTCGCTTCGCCGCTGCGCAACAGTGGACGGCGGAACCACGGCAACAACATGACGAGGCCCAGCGCAAATAACAACGCCAGACGCGGCACCAGTTGCCACCAGTCGAGGCCGACTTCCCACAATGCCCACACCGTACTGGCAAACAGCACGATGGCGTACAGGCCCAGCGCAGCTCGGCGCGCGGCGATCAGCAGCGCACCGGTCAGCGTCAGGCCGATACCGGCCAGCAGGTAGTACAACGAGCCGCCAAGCATGCTCAGCTTGATTCCCCCGGCCAGCATGGCCAGGCCCATTAGCAGAAGCAAAATGCCGAGCAATGTCGGCAATAGACGGCTTCGACTCAAAGCACCATCAGTGCTCATAGTGTGGTTCTCCGTGACGTTTTAAGTGTTCCCGCACAGGTTCACTGTAGATGACGATCCTGTGCGGGCATGGTTCAGATAAAAAAAGTGAAACTGTTAACGCGGTCCCTGTAGGAGCCGGCTTGCTGGCGATAGCGGTGTGTCAGCCAGCGCAAATGTCTACTGATGCACCGCTATCGCCAGCAAGCCGGCTCCTACAGGGCGTTGTGGTGTGGGTCAGAACTGCGACTGGATTTTGATCCCGCCAATCAGCGCGTCATCGACCTTGTCCACGCCACCAGGGTGGCGGATGTATTGCAGGTTCGGGCGCACGGTCAGCCAGTTCGTCACGTGCACGCCGTAATAAAGTTCAGCGCTGTATTCGGTGTCCTGCGGCGGCAGGAAACTCGGGTCATCGTAGTCGTACACCGCGCGCGCCTGATTGGTCGCTTCAGCGTTTTTACGGAATGCCGGGTTGACGTGCACGCGAGCCATGGCGAAACCGATGTCGTCCTTGGCACGAGCATCGAACAGGCCTTTGTAAACCACCCCGGCCTGCACGTAGTTGTCGATGGCGTTGGTCTTCTTGTCGTGCATCGTCGCGTTGGCGAACACGCTCAAGCCCCGCGAATTATCGCTGGCGCGGCTGGTCAGTTGTTGCTGCACGCCGAGCCACATGCCGTGCTTGCTCGATGCACTGCGATAAGCCTCGTCACTGAGCGCGGCAGGCTGACCATTGCTGTCTTTGTAGGCATCCGTGGCTTTCGCGTTGCTGTAGTAATAACCGGCGCGGTATTCACCCGGCAGGCCGTTGAACTTGGGCGACCAGACCAGTTCGACCGGCAGAATCGCGCCCTGAGTGCCGCTGCCGCTGAGCTTGAACCCGTTGTTGCGATCAAGGTTGGAAGGGTTTTGCTCATACACACCGACCTGCGCATACAACTCTGGCGTCAGGTGATATTTGACGCGCATTGCCCACTGGCTGACCGGCCAGTTGTACCAGATGCCACCGACCCAGTTGCCGACCTGCGAGCCGCAGAACGCCAGGTTCTGGAAGTCGCAGGGGAAGCTGTTGAAGTCTTCGCCCTCGCCGAATCGGCCGACCTTGATGTCGAGTTGCTGATCAAAGAATTTCTGCTGATACCACATCTGCGTCAATCGCCAGGTCTGCCCGCGACCCCAGACTTCCTGGGCCGACGTGAAGCCACCGACGCGCGGGTCGTTGATGCGGTCATTGCTGATGTTGTTGCCGCTGCGCTCGGTGATCGTCAGCTGAAACTCGGCATCGTCCCAGCCGAGAATCTTCTGCAGGTCCAGGTGCGTGCCCAGGCCGAACTGGTCGCTGTAACGCGCGGTACGATCATGGTCGTAACCACCGTGCAGATTACTGCCCATTTCGCCGGTGTAATCGAGTTTGAAGTCATAGCCTTTTTCCGAGAGTTCGCTGCGCGTGCCGTTCCAGTCACCCAGCATCCATGGCGAGTCGCTATCGAACGCGGGGGCCGCCTGTGCGCAGGCGGCGCAACCCAACGCGGCGAGCCCGCTGATCATGTTGAAAGTGTTTCGACTGGCAACAGTCGTGCGGACAGCGCTGTCTCGCGAAAATGGAAAATAAGGCATAGGGAAATTAATTCTTGATCTTTTATGGGAGATGAACTGGAGCGGCGCTTTGTCGCGGGCAGAAGAAGCGTTTCAGCTTGACGGGCGCAAGGATAATGTTCTGTTACAAATAGCGAAAGCCCTTTTGCCGAGATGGATACTTTCAGATTCGGTAACAGTGCGGAGGGGGATCGATATCTGAGGCGCGAGCGATGCGGCGACCCGACTTGCCGGCGGAGGCCATTTCATCGCCGGGAAAAGATCGCAGCCTTCGGCAGGTCCTACAGAAAAACGCATTCCAGCGTAGGAGCTGCCGAAGGCTGCGATCTTTTCAAGCTCACCTACATTTACAACAGCACTACAGATCACTTCCCCCCAACGAAGCCCTCGGCTAAGGTGCGCGGCTTCCAATCCCCACAACGCTTGAAGGCCCGGCATGACCGAACACCATGACAACCCGCTGCACGGCGTGACGCTTGAGCAGATTCTCAACGCCCTGGTTGAACATTACGAATGGTCGGGGCTGGCCGAGCGCATCGATATCCGCTGCTTTAAGAGCGACCCCAGCATCAAGTCGAGCCTGACCTTTTTGCGCAAAACCCCGTGGGCACGGGAAAAGGTCGAGCGCCTGTACGTGAAGTTGATGCGCTCCAAGCGACCGGTCTGAGCATGCTCATTCAGTCGGCGGCGCGTAGTCGTTTTGTCGCCGTGGCGGCCTTTCTCGCCTGGGCAGGATTGATCATTCAGCTGTATCTGATTCTGTATTCGCGTTGGAGTATCGAGGCGAGTCTGCTCGGTGGGCTGATGAGTTTTTTCAGCTATTTCACCGTACTGAGCAACACCCTGGTGGCGACGGTACTGAGCTTTGAACTCACGGCCCGTCAATCAGCTGCGCGACGCTGGTTCTTGCAGCCTTCGGTCAGCAGTGGCATCGCCGTCAGTATCGCAGTGGTCGGCCTCGGCTATAACGTGTTGCTGCGGCATTTATGGCAACCGGAAGGCTGGCAGCGGCTGGCCGATGAATTGATGCACGTTGTCACGCCGCTGCTGTTTCTGGGCTATTGGTGGTGGTGCGTGCACAAAGGCCTTTTGCGCATCCGGCATATCGCGCTGTGGGCGATTTATCCGCTGGTGTATTTCGCCTATTCGCTGGTGCGCGGGCATGAGCTGGCGGTTTATCCGTACCCGTTCATTGATGTCGACAAGCTGGGTTATCCACAGGTGTTTATCAATGCGCTCGGCTTGCTGGTGGGGTTTGTGCTGATTGCATTGTTGGTGATCGGCGTGGATAGATGGCGCGGGAATCGGCGCCAGTAGAGTTGCTTCATTGTGGCGAGGGAGCTTGCTCCCGCTGCGCTGCGAAGCGGCGCTAAAGGGTTCAGGATTGCTCCGCAGCCCAGCGGGAGCAAGCTCCCTCGCCACAT
>NZ_JMCL01000161.1 GCF_000690905.1 Pseudomonas sp. Ant30-3
TCCAGTACTAGTATGGCCCGGGGGATCCTTGGACCGTTAATTCATATATCGAAGTAGCAGGTTGTTGCCCCGCCTGATGTTGCCACTACTTGCTCATGACAGTTTTTTTAGGCAATGCAAACTACTATTTGATATTTTTTTCCAAGTACAGTTGTAGGGTACTCCTTATACTGATTCTTCTGAGCCTGTACGGGGAGCATTAGGTACTGATGTAGTAGGAGTTGAGCTTCACAAATTCACCAGGTAAGCCCAAATTTATTTTCTGCTTGGACAGGTCCACCTCACATGGGTCTGTCTAATATATTAAAAGAGGGATTTTCTTTGCTGTATTGCAGCCCAGTATATCTGTTACTTACAGTAGTAGTCCATTATTGCTGGCCTAGGGGCTTTTGCTCCTACACGAACACCACTCTGTAAAATTTGAGGTCGTCCTTAGAGTCAAACCATTCATGGAGCGCTCTGTGCATCTACCAACTATCGCTAAGCATTCACTTGGTTGGTTTAAGTGGAGGCAACTCCATTATCTTCTAGCATACCCTTCCCAGGCTACATGTAGAAAGAGATCTGTTGGGCCCCACTATTTTTTCACCCAGGGAAGCCTACTTTAGTTATAGCTTGCCAGAGATTTTCTGTGTCATGTAGAAGTCATCCACTTTTAACACCAGGAGGTGGATGTGGGGCCAGGAAATATGTCAATAACGATACGGGACTTCTAACAGTGACTCGCGGCCGCGATATCCTGCAGATGCATCCAGTACTAGTATGGCCCAGAT
>NZ_JMCL01000162.1 GCF_000690905.1 Pseudomonas sp. Ant30-3
CTTGATCTTGATCTTGATCTTGATCTTGATCTTGATCTTGATCTTGATCTTGATCTTGATCTTGATCTTGATCTTGATCTTGATCTTGATCTTGATCTTGATCTTGATCTTGATCTTGATCTTGATCTTGATCTTGATCTTGATCTTGATCTTGATCTTGATCTTGATCTTGATCTTGATCTTGATCTTGATCTTGATCTTGATCTTGATCTTGATCTTGATCTGCGTGCCCCTTTCCCAGAGGCCGAACGCAGGCGTTGCGCAGGGGGTACCGCGGCAAGGATGCCGCGGTAGTCGCCCCCGGCCATGGATGGCCGATGGCGACGGGCCCCCGGAGCAATGCCGGAGTGAGGGCATGCCGAGCCTAGGCGAGGCACCGAATGGCGGGGCGAAAGCGCTTGGTTACTTGGCGCTTCTCCAAGTGACTCGCCGTAAGGGCGAAACCAACACCAGCCCCAACCGCAACAACGGATATGTACACCCTCAAAACAACCGTCACCTGGAGCACCGCCATCGTCGGAGGGCCGCCCGGAGCAAGCTCGACTCCCACAGCTGACCGTGTAAATCCACGAGCAAGTAGTCTCCTGACACACTGTCATCAGGCGGAACCTCGGCCCTCACAGCTTCGTGCGCCAAACCAAACGAGCGGAATAACGATAGTCCCCATCGTTCTAAGAAGTTATAAGAAAAATCGCTATGCTGCGGGCCAGTTTTTCCCCGCAGTCTGAGTGGATGTCTTGATGGATTTGGTGAACGTCGGGTTAGTCGTGGCAGGGCTGGTGGTGGGTTTCATCGTCGGCATGACAGGCGTGGGCGGCGGTTCGCTGATGACGCCTATTTTGCTGTGGTTCGGTATCAACCCGGCGACGGCCGTCGGCACCGACTTGCTGTACGCCGCCATCACCAAATCCAGCGGCGTTCTGGTTCACCGCAAAAACAAGAATATCGACTGGGCGATCACCGGTTGGCTGACCCTTGGCAGCGTGCCAGCGGTGGCGATGACGTTGTGGTTCCTGAGCACGCTGCACACGTCGCCCGATGCGATGAACGCCGTGATCAAGCAGGCCTTGGGCTTCGTTCTGTTCGCGACCGCCCTGGCGATTTTCTTCAAGAAACGCCTTCTGGACTTCGCCCACAAGCGTGCGGGTGGCCATTACAACCCGAGCGGTTCGCGCCTCAACGTGCTCACGGTGATCACCGGTCTTGTGCTGGGCACCATGGTTGCGTTGACCTCGATCGGCGCCGGCGCACTGGGCACCGTGGCGTTGTTCATCCTCTATCCGCTGCTGCCAACGCGCCGCCTGGTCGGTACGGAAATCGCCCACGCGGTGCCACTGACCCTGGTCGCCGGTCTTGGCCATGCCAGCATGGGCAACATGGACTGGCAGGTGTTGGGCTATCTGCTGATCGGCTCGCTGCCGGGCATTTATCTCGGCAGCCACCTGACCGGCCGCATCTCCGATGAAGTGTTACGCCCCTGCCTGGCAACGATGCTGGTGTTGATCGGTTACAAACTGGCGTTCTGATCTTTATTAGCTTTCAATCCCGGCGCTGGTCGTCGATAAAGCGATGAAGGGCGAGCGATGAGTTGCGCCCGGTCGGTTGCGCAATGAGCGCGCTGACCTAAGCTTTTATCCAGGCGAGACACAATTGCGCTGCGTCACCCGGAACAATCACCGCGATGCGCAATCATTAGAGCGTGGATATCAAAAGGAGATGCGCATGCTCAGGTCCTTGACCCTGACTACCTTGCTGGCTTTCGCCTGCCCCTTGCTCGCCGCCGATGGCGACTCACCGCTGGACATGGACAAAGGCCGCTCGCGACCGCTGATTGTCATCGCACCAAGCACGGTTGACCCGGCGTGGCTAAGCCTGAAAAAATCCCTGGACCAGCCTGAAAACCGCAAAGGCTTCACCGACCGAAGCATGGTGTTGTACACCGTGTTCAATCTTATGGGGCAGCGCGAAGGCAAAGACCTGGGCCCGCAAGACACTGCGGCCTTGATCCGCTCGCTGAAGTTGGGCGCTGGCGCGAAGACCAAGGTCATTCTGGTGGGCAAGGACGGCGAAAAGAAACTCGAGCAGTCGGACGACATTGACCTGCAGAAGATTTTCAGCACCATCGACGCCATGCCGATGGCGGAAAAAGAAGCCGCAATGGCAGCCCCTCCGCCAGCCACCGAAGCAGCTCCGCCGCCGACCAAGGGCGCCAACACCAAACCGGCGAAACCTGCTAAGCCACCGGAAATGCCCGACGACTAAGGCGGCGGCCAACGCTCAACATTGCACGCAGCGGCCGGTCCCCTGTAGCAGCTGCCGAGCCTGCGAGGCTGCGTCCGAGTGCGAAGCACTCGCCAAAGCATTTGCGGTTTATCCGATCGTTCATCGTCGTGCCGATGGCGACCGCTGCGCGCTCGGACGCAGCCTCGCAGGCTCGGCAGCTGCTACAAGGCATCGCAGATTTGGGAGCTGCTACAAGCTGCTACTTGGATTCGGCTGGGTGCGAGATAATCTTCAATAGTTGATGGGCGATTTTGATTCGCTCGGGGATGGGAAAATTTTTGTTGGCGAGTATCACGACGCCGATGTCTTTCGATGGCACGTACGCAGCATAGGCGCCGAAGCCGCCGGTCGATCCGGTCTTGTTGTACAGCGCATTATCGGGTTGAAGCTGAGGCGGGTTCAGCCACTCGACTGTGTGCGGCTCCATCGCCATTGACGTCGAATTACCCGCCAACAGTTGCTCAAGCGTCACCGGGTAGGGATAGATTTCCCAGCCCAGACCCTGAGTCATCTCCCCGACCTTGTAGTAACCCGTGTGCGTCGTGGCAATAGCCTGCTGCATCGACGCCTCGAGACCCTTCGGCTGCAGGTTCGCCTGCACATAGCGGATCAAATCCGCCGCGCTGGTTTTGATCCCGTACGCCTGCGAATCCAGCGCCCCTGGCCCGACCCGAACCGGCTTGTTTTCCTTGTTGTGACCCTGAGCGTATAAGCCCATCTGATCAGGGGGCACCTTGAGCCAGGTGTGCTTCAAACCGAGCTTGGGCAGCACGGTCTTCGTCATCACCTCATCGAACGGCGCACCCATGCGCTGGGCGGCCAGGTAGCCAAACAGGCCCAGACTCGGATTGGAATACTGGCGATGAGTGCCCGCTGGGTAAACCGCTTGCCAGTTTTTGAAATACCCGAGCATTCTGTCTGGCGCGTCTGCCTCGCTCGGAAACTGCAGCGGCAATCCGCCGGCAGAATAAGTGCCAAGCTGAAGCACACTGATGCCGTCGAAGGCACTGCCGCGCAGCGTCGGCAGAATGTGACTGGCCTTGTCCGACAGGGACAGTTTGCCAGTGGCCTGAGCATAAGCGGCGAGGGTGGCGGTGTAGGTTTTGCTGAGCGAGCCGATTTCGAACAGCGTGTCCTGAGTCACCGGTTTGCCGGCTTCTTTCGAGGTCACGCCGTAATTGAAGAAACGCGGCTGGCCGTTCGCGGTGATCGCGACGACGAGGCCCGGGATCTGCTGTTGCCGCATCACCGGTTCGACGGCGGCGTTGACCAGGGTTTCGATGCGATCGGCCGCGATGCAATGACTTGCCGTGAGCAATGGCACGAGCAAAGCGCAGGACGCCATTTTATTCAGTTTGTTGCCAGGCATGACTGATCCTTTCCGCAGAGGTGCGGGCAAAATCTAAGCACTCTGGAGAGGTTTGACAACCTTGCACGCCAGGTTGGCTTTTTTCAGAGATTACCGCTCGCCCCAATGCTACGATCCCGTTAGCTCCGCTCTCGGATAAACGCCATGCAAGAAGACCTCGACGCGCCTGCCCGCAAGCGCACCCACAACCTGGCCCACGACCTGGTCGCCAAACTGACTCAGAGCATTCTGCTCGGGCAAATGCAGCCGGGCGACAAGCTGCCGTCGGAAAATACCATCGTTGCGGAACACGGGGTCAGCCGCACTGTAGTGCGTGAGGCGATCTCGAAGTTGCAGGCTTCGGGACTGGTCGAAACCCGCCACGGCATCGGCACCTTTGTGATCGAGCGTGCGCCGGAGCAGGGGCTGCGGCTGAGCGTCGACACTGCGCTGGGCGTGCGCGGCATTCTGGAATTGCGCATGGGCCTGGAGACTCAGGCAGCGGCGTTGGCCGCCACGCGCCGCACGGTTCAGCAAGTGCAGCAAATGCGTGAAGCGCTGGACGATTATCAGCGCCTGCTCGCCAATAACGACAGTTGCGTGGAGGCCGACAAGCGTTTCCATCTGTTGATCGCCGAAGCTACCGGCAATGTCTGCTTCAGCGAAATCATGCAGCATCTGGGTAGTGCGATGATCCCGCGAACCCGCGTCAATGCGATCGAGCGCGGCGCGGCGGATCTGACCAAGCTGGGGCAATTGGCCAATCTCGAACATGAGGCCATTCTCAACGCGATCAAGCGTCAGGACCCGGACGCCGCGCGCGCCGCAATGTGGTTACACCTGACTAACAGCCGCGACCGCTTTCTCGCCGACCGTGACTAACCGTTGGTCTACTCGACCGCACCTTGCACGCGGCAGCGTTTTCCAAACTGTACGGCCCAGAGTTGCTGGACCTCATCAATGAGGTGCGTCATGTCTAACGATTCGATGTTCCAAGGCGGAACGCCCAACACCGACCCTGCTGATCCACTGTCCGAATCGGGCATGGATCACGATGCGCCTCCAGGCATGGATCCTTCCAAGGATCCAGCCGTCACCGAACGTCCGGATGACTGGAAAGATCCGACGGCGGACGAGGACATGCCACCGGCCGACGAACCTTCGCCGCTCTCCGACGACAGGCGCTAAACAAAACCCGGCCTGTGTGCCGGGTTTTTTGTGGACGGCAGGCTGATCACGTCATTGTTCTACACGGGTAAGTCGTGCACCCATGACCGCTATCCGCCGTTCCAGATTCAACGCCAGCACACTCGCCAGCACGACCACCGAGCCAGCCACCACCATCACCGTCGGCTGCTCGCCCAACGCAAATGACGCGATGCCCATGGCCGTGGGCGGGATCAGGTACAGCGTCATCGTCGCGCGGCTCAGGTCCACATGCGCCAGCACATACGCCCAGGCCAGGTACGCCAAGGCGCTGGGAAAAATGCCCAGGCCGATCACCGCCAGTTGCACATTAAAATCGGCGCTGAGCACTTCGCTCGTCAGTCCAGGCAGATACACCAACAGCAGCAAGGTGCCGAACCAGACCGTGTAACACACCAGCGTCAACCCGTCGTAGCGTCGCCCGTGGTGCTTTTGCAGAGCAAAATAAAAACACCAGGACACTGCCGCCAACACAATCAGCCATCCGTGAGCGTCGATACTGCCGAACCCTCGATCACCCGCCACCACCGTCACGACGCCGAGCAAACCCAGCAGGACGCAGCCCCAGCGCCACGGGCTGATGCTGTCCTTGAAGACGAAACGGGCCAGTAACGTGCTGAACAGCGGCGTCGATTGCGCCAGCACGCTGGATGCACCGGCGCTGACACTTTGCTGGCCGACGTTCAGCGCCACGTGATGCAGGCTCACTGCAAAAAAACCGAGGACGACCAGCAGCGGCAAATCGCGCAGGTTGGGCAAATGAATGCCCTTGATCATCGCGACCATGGCCATGAGCGCCGAGGCCAGCAGGAACCGTAGCAACGCCAGATGCCCCGGTTCGTACGCCTGCAAACCGATGTGAATCCCCGTCGGCGAGTAAGCCCAGCACGCCACGACAAATGCCATGGCCAGCATGATTTTTACGGGGGAAGAGGGGGCGGTGTTTTCAGCTTGCATGGTCGGTCACCTGAGGGCTCATGCGTTGAGTATCAGAACTCAGACCGTTCGCCACAACTGACTTATACTGGCTTAACCGTTCACTTTTGGTGATGTATGGAGCTGGCGCAGATACGCATGTTCAAGACCGTGGCTGACGAGGGCAGCATCGCCCGCGCAGCGGAGCTGTTGCATTGCGTGCCGTCGAATATCACCGCGCGGTTGAAGTCTCTGGAGGCGGAACTGGGTGTGGCGTTGTTCCTGCGCGAGGGCAGGGGATTGCGTATCAGCCCTGCAGGCCAGACGTTTCTGATCTATGCCTCGAAGATGCTTGCCCTGGCGGCGGAAGCCAAACGCGCAGTGGATCCGTGCGCCGAACCTTCCGGCCCTTTGCGCATCGGCGCTATCGAGTCGTCCGCCACCGGCCGGTTGCCACGCCTGCTGGGCAAATTTCACCAGCGCTTTCCGGCAGTTGCCCTGGAATTGACCACCGGCGCCTGGAGCCAACTGCTTGATGACACCCTCAACCATCGGCTCGACGGCGCGATTGTCGCGGTCGACGTCGAGCGCTCGCAACCTCGGCGCACACAGATGTACCGCGAGGACCTTTTGCTGATTGCCTCGACATCTTTAGGCCCGATACGTGACGTCGCCGATTTGCAGGACAAGACCGTGTTCATGTGGCCCGTCGGTTGCCCGTACCGCGCGGCGCTCGAACATTGGCTGTTACGTCAGGGGCAAGCGCTGCCGATCGTCAGCCTGGCCAGTTATGGAGCGATTGTCGGCTGCGTCAGTGCCGGAGCCGGCGTCGCGCTGGTGCCTAAAGGCGTGTTCGATCAATACGCCAGGGGCGCCGGATGTGCTGGCTACGAATTCGCCGAGCTGACCGCCATCGATAACCTGTTTTACTGGCATGAAAACGCCGGAGTGCACCCGGCGCGCGAGGCGTTTGTGGCGATGTTGCGTGAGGAGTTTGCGTAACGGCTGCGCAAATTCGAAAGATTACGGCTTCTGGAACCGTCCCATGTGCGGAATTTATCGATCTGGATCTATGCTTGAACAAACGGATGGCACTTGCGCGAACCGTGGCGGACTAAGCATCAGGCCGCGCAACCGCGACCCTGCGCACTGACATGGATTGGACATGAACGACAAGACATTACAGAACAAATCGCTGGTGATTCTGCTGTTCCTGGTGACCCTCGCCTTCATCTGGATTCTGTTGCCATTTTACGGCGCCGTGTTCTGGGCAGTGATTTTGGGCATCGTCTTTGCGCCGATGCAGCGCCGGATGCAACTGAAGTTCGGCTGGCAACGCAATATCACCTCGCTGGTGACCCTGAGCATCTGTTTGGTGATCGCGATTCTGCCGGTGATTATCATCAGCGGATTGCTGGTTCAGGAAGGCGCCACTTTCTACAAAAACGTCGAAAGCGGCGAGCTGGACATCGCCGGCTATGTGGCGCAGTTCAAACAAAGCCTTCCCGTGTATTTCCAGCATCAGCTGGATCGCTTCGGCATGGGAGAACTGAACGGACTGCGCGAGAAAATCGTCAAAAGTGCGATGCAGGGTGGGCAAGTATTGGCCACTCAGGCGTTCAGTTTTGGGCAGGGCACGTTCGAGTTCATCATCAGTTTTTTCATCATGCTGTACTTGCTGTTCTTCTTCCTGCGTGACGGTCCCGAGCTGGCGCGCAAAGTGCGCGCCGCCGTACCTTTGCAGGAAAACCAGAAACGTCGTCTGCAGCTGAAGTTCAACCGGGTGGTGCGCGCAACGATCAAGGGCAACCTGCTGGTGGCTATCACGCAGGGTGCGTTGGGCGGGTTTATTTTCTGGTTTCTCGACATCCCGAGCGCGTTACTCTGGGCGGTAATGATGGCGTTTCTGTCGCTGCTGCCGGCAGTGGGTGCGGGCATTGTCTGGGCACCCGTGGCCGTGTATTTCCTGCTCAGCGGGATGATCTGGCAGGGCACCGTGCTGGCGTTGTTCGGGGTGTTTGTGATCGGCCTCGTCGACAACGTGCTGCGCCCGATCCTGGTGGGCAAGGACACGAAAATGCCGGACTACATGGTCCTGATCTCGACGCTGGGCGGCTTGTCGGTGTTTGGCCTCAACGGCTTCGTCATCGGGCCACTGATCGCCGCGCTGTTCATGTCGAGCTGGGCGATCTTCAGCGAAACCAAACCACGGGTACAGTTGCCTTCCTAAGCGCAGAACTGACCCTGGACGATGCGTTGCGACAAGGCCTGCGCGGCCGGCAGCGAGGTAAGCGGGCCACTGATCGGCTCGCCGTCCTGCATCAGGTACCAACAGGCGAGCAAACCCAGCTCCCTGAGTTGGGCGGGGACGGCGCTGCCGATAACGGACATGATCTGAACCTGGGACATGGGTAACCTCCAATCAATCTATGGGGCTACTTTACGGATCCGGCGTGCGTACGAACAATCAACGCTTTCAATAGTCGTCATTGATGCCAGCGAGGTTTGACCGCCGCAGTCGGCCACCTCGCCGAGTGAGGCGTGCCGAAATCTGCAGTGACACAAGCCGACTGTGCGTAGGGCACGCTGTACATTTTTTCGTAGGGTTCTGAACCGCTCAATTGCTCCTACACTGTGGCCACTGCGTGAAATCCTCACGCCATGGGCCTTTGCCGGAGTTGTTCGATGCTGTCACTGCTCACCGATCATCCATTGGTTTGCGCGCTGGTGCTGATCCTCATTGACCTGAGCCTCTGGCATTTGTTGAGTGCCAGCGGCAGTCAGTGGAAACTGGTGGTCCGCCTGCTGGTGTTCGCGCTGTTCAGCATGGTGCTGTTCAATGCCGGCATGAACCCGCTGCAACCCGCGCCGTTTGCCGACAATGTGCCGCTGCACCTGGCGGCCACCGGTTTGCAGATTGGCTGGTGGCTGTTCGGTGCGCGAACGCTGACAGTGCTGATCGGCGCCGTCATGATGCAGCGCGTCGGGCACACCGGGCGTTTGCTGCAGGATCTGCTCGGCGCGGTGATATTCCTGATCGCCGTCATCGCGGCATTGGCCTACGTGCTGGAACTGCCGGTCAAAGGCGTGCTGGCCACGTCCGGGGCACTGGCGATCATCGTCGGCCTGGCCTTGCAAAGCACCCTCAGCGACGTGTTTTCCGGCATCGTGCTGAACACCACCAAACCCTATCAACTGGATGACTGGATCTCCATCGACGGTATGGAAGGCCGGGTCACCGACATCGACTGGCGCGCCACGCGCCTGCAAACCGCCCAAGGCAGCATGGCGGTGATTCCCAACTCGCTGGCGGCGAAAGCGAAGATCATCAATTTCAGTCGACCGATCGACATCTTCGGCATTTCCATCAGTCTGCAACTAAGCCCCCATGTACGCCCGAGCACGGTGATCGAGGCGCTTGAACGGGCGATGCAGGGCTGTCGCCAGTTGTTGAGCAAACCGGCACCAAACGTCTCTTTGAAGAGCTCTAACAGCAGCGGCGTGGAATATGAAATCAGCGGTTTTGTAGAGTCGATGGACCAGAAACGCATGGTGCGCAATCAACTCTACGACCTTGCGTTTCGCCAGTTGCAGGCCTCTGGCGTGTCCTTGTTGTCCAGCGTCGAGTCGAATGCACCGGCCGGTTTATCGCGGCCGAGAGCGCTGCTGGACAGCTCAAGCATTTTTTCGGGGTTGAGCGAGGAAGAGAAAGACGCGTTCTGCGCAAACATGACGCTGCAGACTTTCCGCGCCGGCGAATTGATCTTGCCGGCCGGGGAGGTCAGCGATCACTTGCTGATCGTCGAATCCGGGGTGGTCTCGGTGGAATTGAACCGAGGCGGCATCAAGTTCGAGTCCGGCCGCATGGGCCCGGGCGAAGTGATCGGCGAGGGCGGGATCTTGTCCAACACATCGCTGCCGGCGGACTTTTCCGCCAAGACGTATTGCAGCGTGTACCGGCTGGAGAAGGACTATCTCAAACCGTACCTCGATGCACGGCAGGACATCGGCGACGCCATGAAAGCGTTGCTGGATTATCGCTTGAACAAGGCGCAGACCCTGACTCAGGAAACCCCGCAAGTTGCACAGAAGCGGGGGTTTTTACAGTGGCTGCGGCGGCGGGCGTAGAGGCGTCGGCGAGTGGCCGGTGCGGGGTTCGCGAGCAAGCTTTGCTCAGGCATTGAGTGCATTCGTGAGAATCAGGCTGGGCCGAAGACCGCCATCGCTGGCAAGCCAGCTCCTACAATGGAACGCGCCCATCCAAACGACATCGGTCCCTGTGGGAGCCGAGCTTGCTCGCGATGAGGCCCTGTCGGCCAGCATCAATGCCACCTGACTCACCGCCATCGCGAGCAAGCTTCACCGCCCGTCATTTGTAGCATCAGGAAGCAGTTACCGGTGGCCTACTCAACTTCTGCACTATTGGCTATTTGCCTGCGAGGCCTGGGCGACTAACTTGGCTGCACACATTTTGTAGCCGGAGCCTTGGCATGAAACCTCGTATCGATTTCTACACCGCATCCCCCGACGCCCTCAAAGCCATGATCGCGCTGGAAAGCGCCGTGTCGATGTTGCCCCTGGAAAAAAACCTGATCGAGCTGGTCAAGCTGCGTGCTTCGCAGATCAACGGCTGCGCGTTCTGCCTCGACATGCACACCGCCGATGCGCGCCAGGGCGGCGAGACCGAACGTCGCCTGTACACCTTGTCGGCCTGGCGTGAAACGCCATTCTTCACCCCACGCGAACGCGCCGCGCTAACCTGGACCGAATCACTGACACTGCTGAGTCAGACGCACGCCCCGGATGAAGATTACGAGTTCGCCTCGGCGCAATTCACCCCCAAGGAAATGGTCGACCTGACCGTTGCCATCACCACCATCAACGCCTGGAACCGTCTGGCAGTGGGCTTTCGCAAAATGCCCGCAGCAGATCAATGAGCATCCGCTGACGGCGCGGCCGGTGGTTGCACCTTGCGCATCAAGGTCACCATCGGCGTGGCGATGACAACACACGCCCCCGTCATTAAAAACCCATCGCCGCAGGTTTGTGTCTGCGCTCCGCTGTGTGGCGCCAGTCGTCGGAACGAGCGTAAGACCATCGATAAACCTGTGCGGGAATGCATTGCTTCCCGTTAATAGGAAGCATTACTATTCACGCCCCTTTTGCGCAGCACGCCGCAATGACTCCCAAGTTGCCCCGCAGACACGGCTTTTTCGAGCATTACGAAGAGTTGGTTGGCACCTGGACCCGACGCCTGAGAAATCGTCAGCAGGCTGAGGATCTGGCCCACGACACCTTCGTGCGGGTGCTCGAGTCGGATTCGACGGCGGTGCAGCAGCCCCGGGCCTACTTGCACCAGACAGCGCGCAATATCGCTGTGGATGGTTATCGGCGTGAGGATCGGCGGGGCGCCATGGAGTCGGAGGCGATCGATCACAGTGTGTCGTCGTCCGGCGACCCGGAGCATTTCATGCGGGCGATCCAGTTGGCTGATTCCATCGAGCGTGCACTGGCCGAACTGCCGGTCAACTGCCGCCAGGTATTCGTCTGGCAGAAGATCGAAGGGCTGACCCAGGCGGAAATCGCCGAGCGCTTGGGCCTGTCCAAGAACATGGTGGAAAAATATATGATCCGCACCCTGCGGCATCTGCGCGATCGTCTGGAGGGTTTGCAGCCATGATCTTCAGCGCCTTCGCACCTCTAGCCCAACAGGAACTTCCATGACGGATATTGGCGACTGCGCATGCGGGCAAACAGCGGTTCGCGATGAGGCGGCGCGATGGTTTGTGCGTCTTCAGGAGCCGGCCATCGACCTGGACGAGCGTCAGCGTTTCGAGCGCTGGCTGCTTGAACACCCGCAACATGCCGACGAATTCCAGGTGCTGCAGAGGATGTGGGCAGCGGCGGATTTGTTACCGGCTGCGCGCCTGCAAGCCCTGTGCGAAACCCCGTCGGTTCGCAGCAAACGGCGACCGCTGTTGCGTTATGCAGTGGCCGCCAGTGTGTTGGTGGTGGCGCTCGGTTTCGTACTGTTCAAGGGGACGAATTCCTCCGGGACGTACAGCGCAGATTATGCGACCGCGTTTGGTGAGCGGCGGCAAGTCACGCTGCCGGACGGGTCGGTGGTGGAGCTGAACAGTCGCAGTCGGCTCCAGGTGCGTTATGCAAAAGACCTGCGCAGCCTCGAACTGACGGCGGGCGAAGCGATGTTCACCGTCGAGCACGACAGTCACCGGCCGTTTGTGGTGGACACAGGCAACGGCAGGATCACCGTGACCGGCACGCGTTTCGATGTACGCCGTGATGTCGGCGAAACCCGCGTCGTGGTGGAGCAGGGCACGGTCAAGGTGCAGGGACGAGAGGCAGCGGTTGGCGATTTCATCAGCCTCACTGCCGGCCTCGCCACACGGGTCGATGCCCAGGGAAAAGTGACCGCAGCCTATGCAGTCAATCCTGCGGACCTGACCGCGTGGCGCAGCGGCAAACTGGTGTTCCACAACGCCAGCCTGCGTGAAGTGGCTGAGGAAGTGTCGCGTTACCGCGACAAACCGCTGACTGTTAGCGATGAAAAAGTGGCCAGCCTGCGCCTGACCAGCGTGTTCAAATCCGACAACACCGACGCGTTGCTCAAAGCCTTGCCGAGCATTTTGCCGGTGGCCGTGCGAACGCTGGACGACGGCAGTCACCAGATAATTTCAAAATAGATTCAGGTTTTTTTCGAGTTCATCGTCTTCTTGTCCAACTGCAACTGGTTTGCATTAACAGACGCACACTCTTGCGATCCACAGGATACCAGCCGTTGGGTCAGGCGCTGAGCGAACTGGGTCAGCAAATCTCTCTGCAGGTCTTTTTCAGCCCGGAACTGGTGGCAGGAAAACAGGCGCCGGCGGTGGATGGAAACCTTTCGCCGGAACAGGCCCTGCGCGTATTGCTGCAGGGCAGCGGTCTTGAGCACCAGATCAACGAAGGCTCGGTGACCCTGACGCCGGCGCCGACTTCCGCGAGCACTGGTCCGCTGGAGCTGGGCGTGACCGACATCAAAGTGGTCGGTGACTGGCTCGGCGACGCGGACGCCGCCGTGGTGCAGAACCATCCCGGTGCGCGCACGGTGATCCGCCGCGAAGCGATGCTCGATCAGGGCGCGATGAACGTCGGCGATGTGCTGCGTCGGGTGCCGGGAGTACAGGTGCAGGAGGCCAATGGCACCGGCGGCAGTGACATTTCCCTGAACGTTGGTGTGCGCGGCCTGACGTCGCGTCTGTCGCCACGCTCCACGGTGCTGATCGACGGCGTGCCGGCGGCGTTCGCACCGTATGGCCAGCCGCAGCTGTCGATGGCGCCGATTTCTTCCGGCAACCTCGACAGCATCGACGTGGTTCGCGGTGCCGGGTCCGTGCGCTATGGGCCGCAGAACGTCGGCGGGGTGATCAACTTCGTTACTCGGGCAATCCCGGAGCAGGCCACTGCGGAAATCGGCACGACCCTGGAGACCTCGCAACACGGCGGCTGGAAACACATCGACACGGCGTTCGTCGGCGGCACGGCGGACAACGGCATCGGCGTGGCGCTGCTGTATTCGGGCGTGAACGGCAACGGTTATCGCGAACGCAACCACGGCAACGACATCGACGATGTGCTGCTCAAGACCCATTGGGCGCCTACCGATGTCGACGATTTCAGTCTTAATTTTCATTACTACGATGCCAGCGCCGACATGCCCGGCGGCCTCACTCAGGCGCAATACGACGCCGATCCGTTTCAGTCGGATCGCAATAACGACAACTTCAGCGGCCGCCGCAAGGATGTCTCCTTCAAGTGGGCGCGGCAGGTCGACGACCGCACCCAGGCCGAAGTGCTGACCTATTATTCCGACAGCTTCCGTGGCAGCAATATCGCCGCCCGTGATCAGCGCACCCTCGGCTCATTTCCGCGCACTTACTACACCTTCGGCATTGAGCCGCGGGTTTCGCGCGTGTTCGACGTCGGGCCGACCACTCAGGAAGTCAGCGTCGGTTATCGCTACCTCAAGGAAGGCATGCACGAAGAGGCAAGCCGTCTGGCGCTGGTCAACAACCAGCCGGTGGTGCGTCCGGGGGCGGACGGCCATGTTTATCAGGATCGCACCGGCGGCACCGAGGCCAACTCTGTCTACATTGACGACAAGATTGACGTCGGCAACTGGACCGTTACACCGGGCATCCGCTTCGAACACATCAGCACTGACTGGCACGACCGCCCGGTACTCGACACGGCGGGGCGGCCGGTGACGGAGAAGAACCGCAGCATCGAAAGCAACGAGCCGCTTCCAGCCCTGAGCGTGATGTATCACCTGTCCGATGCGTGGAAACTGTTCGCCAACTATGAGACGTCGTTTGGCAGCCTGCAGTATTTCCAGCTTGGCCAGGGCGGTACGGGTGACGAGCCGGCTAGCGGTCTGACCCCGGAAAAGGCCAAGACCTATGAGGTGGGCACGCGTTTCAACAATGATGTGTGGGGCGGCGAGGTGACGCTGTTCTACATCGACTTCGACGAAGAGCTGCAATACATCAGCAACGATGCCGGCTGGACCAACCTCGGCGCGACGACGCACCGCGGGCTTGAAGCGTCGGTGCATTACGACCTGGCGGCACTGGATTCACGGCTTGACGGGCTGACGGCCAACGCCGGTTTCACTTACACCCGCGCGGTGTATGAAGGGGAAATCCCTGCGTTCAAGGGCCGTGACTTGCCGTTCTATTCACGCCAGGTAGTGACCGCCGGCCTGCGTTACGACATCGACCGCTGGACCTACAATGTCGATGCGTTCGCCCAATCGAAACAGCGCTCACCGGGTACTGCGGTAAATGCCGATGGCAGTTTCAGCGGCGATTACATCACCGAAGGCACGGCGGACGGCCAATACGGCGACATCCCTGGCTATGTCACCTGGAACGTGCGCGGTGGTTATGATTTTGGCGCGCAGCTGTCGAACCTGAAACTCGGCGCCGGGGTGAAGAATATCTTCGACAAGCAATACTTCACCCGCTCCAGCGACAACAACGCGGGGATGTACGTCGGCGCGCCTCGCACATTCTTCGTGCAGGCAAGCGTTGGGTTCTGACAGGCCGAAGTGACCGCATCGCGGGCAAGCCATGCTCCCACAGAGGGATCACTGATCCCGTGTCCGACGCCACCGCGCGTGGGAGCAAGGCTTGCCCGCGAAGACGGTTTGAGATTCACCAAAGCATCAAACCTTCAACACCTTCCCACCGATCGCCACCGCCACCAGCAAAATGGCCATCAACCCAAAGGCAAAACTCAAACTGCTGGCGTGGGCGATGAAACCGATGACTGCGGGTCCGGCCAGAATGCCGGCGTAACCCAGCGTGGTAATTGCCGGCACGGCAACGCTTTCAGGCATAACCGTTTGTTTGCCGACGGCGGTGTACAGCACCGGCACAATATTGGAACAGCCCGCGCCCAAAAACGCGTAGCCGACCAGTGCCAGTTCCCAGGTCGGTGCAAACGTCGCCAGAAACAAACCCGCAGCGGCCGTCAAGCCGCCGAACACAATCACTCGCGTGGCGCCGAGGCGGCGGACAATGGCGTCGCCGGTCAGGCGGCCGATGGTCATGGTCAAGGCAAACGCGGCATACCCGAGGCCGGCGTAGGCCGTGTCGATCCCGCGTTCCTGGGTCAAAAACACCGCACTCCAGTCAAGCGCCGCGCCTTCGGCGAGGAACACGATGAAACACATCCCGCCAATAAACAGCACGATGCCGTGCGGCACGGCAAATGCCGGCCCCGAACTTTCGCTGCCATACGGCAACATATGCGGCGCGGCTTTCAGCATCGCCAGCAACAGCACGACAATCACCACCGCCATCGCCCCCAGCGGCGAAAGGCCCAAACCGAGCAGCGCGCTGACACCCGCCGCACCGACAATCCCGCCGAGGCTGAACAGCCCGTGGAAACCCGACATCATGTTCTTGCCGCTGGCTCGTTCGACGATCACGGCTTGCAGGTTCACCGTCGAGTCCACCGTGCCCAGGCCTGCGCCGAACATGAATAACGTCGCGATCAGCGCCGGTATCGAAGTCACCGTCGCCAACAAAGGCAATGCTGCACAGATCAGCAAAGTGCCGCCGACCGCAACCCGACGACAACCAAAGCGTGTCGCCAACAGGCCGGCCATCGGCATCGCCAGAATCGAGCCCACGCCGAGGCACAACAGCAGGAGCCCGAGCGTGCCTTCATCCAGCCCGGCGCGGGCCTTCGCGTACGGCACCAGCGGCGCCCATGCGGCAATCCCGACACCGGCAATGAAAAAAGCCACGCGCGTGGACATTTGCTCCAGGCGGCCGGGCACGAAAGTGGTCTGGGTGTTGAGGCTGGTCATATCAATCCTTGGCAAAAATCGTCGCGTCCCCAAGGGACAGTGACTGACCGGGGTGGTTCGATCATCGGGTCAGTCAGGCCGACATCCTTGCACAGCCGATCGCTGTTTCGCGATAGGTTGCTGCAGGTCGATCTGCCTGGACGCAGGCTAGAACGCGGAAAGGCCAAGGCGACATTCCCACGCACAGCGTCAGCACAGTCAAACGGGGAGTGGCCGCAAACGATCTCGCTTGGCTTGTCTTGGCTTGGCTTTGCTTTGCTTTGCTTCAGATCTTGATCTTGATCCACCTGCCCCTTTCCCAGAGGCCGAACGCAGGCGTTGCGCAGGGGGCACCGCGGCAAGGATGCCGCGGTAGTCGCCGCCGGCCATGGATGGCCGATGGCGACGGGCCCCCGGAGCAATGCCGGAGTGAGGGCATGCCGAGCCTAGGCGAGGCACCGAATGGCGGGGG
>NZ_JMCL01000163.1 GCF_000690905.1 Pseudomonas sp. Ant30-3
GGATTTATCCCCGTTGGACTGCGCAGCAGTCCTAAAACCATTCACTCAGTAATCCTGAAGAAATGCAGGGACTGCTTTGCAGTCCGACGGGGATAAATCCCCTCGCCACAATTATCCATCACCACAATGGATCACTCGATCAAACCATCCCCACCTGTTTAAGCTCGCTTTTCAGATACGCATAATAAATCGGCCCTGCCACGACTCCCGGCAGGCCGAATGCGGCCTCGAACACCAGCATCGCCAAGAGCAACTCCCACGACTTGGCACTGATCTGCCCGCCGACAATCCGCGCGTTGAGAAAGTATTCGAGCTTGTGGATAACAATCAGGTAGCCCAGCGCCGCCACCGCGACCCAGATCGATAGCGACAAACCGACAATCGTGATCAGCGTGTTCGAGATCAGGTTGCCGATAACCGGCAGCAGGCCGAGCAGGAACGTCAGCACGATCAGGGTTTTGGTCAGCGGCAACTTGATGCCAAGCATCGGCAACACCACCGCCAGGAAAATCCCGGTGAAGAAGGTGTTGAGCAGGGAAATCTTGATCTGCGCAAACACGATATTGCGAAAGGCCTGGACCAGCAGGTGCAGACGATCGAACAGCGCGGCCGCCAGCGGTTTGCGTTTGGTCAGGTCCGGCACGCGCTGCAGGGCGATGATTGCGCCGAGCACCATACCGATCAGCAACGTCACGAACATGTGCGCGGCATCCTTGCCGACCAGTTGCAGATCGCTGAGGTGCTTGCTCATCCATTCGCCGATGGCTACGCGAAATTCGGCGGCGCTGGCAGGGAGGTAGGCATCAATGAACGGCGGCAGCTGCCCGCGCGCCCGATCGACCACGACCATGAATTTGTCGAGGGAAGCCCCTGGGTTTTCGGCCTCGTGCAGCAGAAAACTGATGGCGCCGGCGAAGAGCAACGCCAGGGCGCTGACCACTAACGTCCCCAGCAACGCCACCGCCAGCCAGCGCGCGCGCCGACCTTCGATCAAGCGCTGCAACTGCGGGGTGAGCATGTTGACCAGTTCGAACACCAGCAAGCCGGCCAGCAGACTGGGTAATAACCGCAGAGGAAGCACCAGCAGCAAGCCACCAAAGATGATGACCCAGCTGATCACCAGCAGAACCTGGCGTTGAGAAAACGTTGGCATACAGCCTCAAAACGAACGGCGTAAAAGGATTGGCAGTCTGCCAGCGTTCCGATGGGAGCACTAGGAATTGTGTGGGTCGTCTTTGGTGGGACTTTCGGCGCTCTTTCAGGCCTCATCGCGGGCAAGCCCGCTCCCACAGGTATCTCGAGTGCCTGCACATTTTTTGCTCGACACTGAAAACTGTGGGAGCGGGCTTGCCCGCGATGAGGCCCTCACAGCCCGTGCCTGTTCCAGCCTGACGTTATTTCTTCTTCAAACAATCGCTCATGAACGCCTTGCGCTCATCGCCCTTCAGCGCTTTGGTCGCGGCATCGGCATTGCAGGTTTTCATCTTCTGCTGCTGCGCGGTCAACACCTTGTCATCATTGGCCGCAGGCGCGGCCTTGAGGCAAGTGCTCATGAAGGCCTTGCGCTCATCGCCCTTGAGGCTTTTCGCGGTGGCGTCAGCGTTGCAAGTGGTCATCTTGTTCTGTTGGGCCGTGGCGGCAAAACCTTGGGCACACATCAGCAAACCGATCATCAACAAAGGGGCACGCAACATCTTCATGGTGTCTTCTCCTTGTTGCCGCACCGAGCAGTGCGGCCTCGATGTGCAGTGTAGACAACGCTTGTTACACCACCATCGCCGTGACAGTGGATAATCGCCCCTCATTAACGCTGTGGTTATTTCTGATGCAATATGCTTTTCCACTGCTGGCCATTTTCATCTGGGCCGGCAACACCGTGATTACCAAAATGTCAGCCGGGGCGATCTTCCCCGCCGAGATCGGTTTTTACCGCTGGCTGCTGGCGGGATTGCTGTTCACGCCGTTCATGCTCAGACCTGTGATCGCTCACTGGCCAGCCATTCGCCCGAACCTGGGCAAGATTTTTGTCCTCGGCGTGTTGGGGATGGCGGTGTATCAAAGCCTGGCGTACTTCGCAGCGTCACTGACGTCGGCTACCAACATGGGCATCATCCTGTCGCTGATGCCGTTGATGTCGCTGGCGATGGCCATAGTCAGCCTCGGCCAACGGCTGACGGCAGGCGCATTGGCGGGAGCGCTGCTGTCGTTGACCGGCGTGTTGGTGGTGGTGTCCTCCGGCAGCCTCGGCGTGTTGCTCGAACACGGCGTGAATCTGGGCGACGCGATGATGCTGATCGCGACCCTGGCCTATGCGATCTACAGCACGTTATTGAAAAAATGGCAGCTGCGCCTGCCACCGCTGGTGTTGTTGTATCTGCAGGTGTGGGTGGCGGTGGTGGTGTTGTTTCCGCTGTTTGCCCTGTCGGCGAAGACCGGCCTGACCTCGCAGAACATTCCGTTGGTGCTTTACGCCTGTTTGCTGGCCTCGATGGTAGCGCCGCTGGCGTGGATGCAAGCGGTGGTGCGTCTGGGGCCGAGTCGGACCACGCTGTTTTTCAATCTGCTGCCATTGATCACGGCGTTGATTGCGGCGGTGGTGCTCAACGAGCAGCTGGCTTGGTATCACCTGGTGGGCGGGCTGCTGACGCTGGGAGGGGTGATTCTTTCGGAACGCTGGACGACGGTGTTGGGCCGCGCGTAATCAACTGTGGCGAGGGAGCTTGCTCCCGCCGGGTTGCGCAGCAGACCCTTTTTGTGCCCGCTTCGCGCTCGAGCGGGAGCAAGCTCCCTGGCCACAATGGGTCATACCCCATCCGCCTTCAAAC
>NZ_JMCL01000164.1 GCF_000690905.1 Pseudomonas sp. Ant30-3
GCACCCGGAAATCGTCGTCGCGGCGGGCGGTCATGGCTGCGCTCCCTGCAAGCTCTGGCGTGTCCTGTCGTGCGAAGCACGGGGACATGCCTGCATTGGCGCGGGCCTCGCGCCCCAAGCGGCACGGTGGCGAAGCCGCTCCGTGCCGCGCCACCCCCATGTGCAGACAGGCTTTCTACGCGGCCTGGTGCCGCGTCCTTTTGTCTTGCCTTCCGCCTTTGCCCCTCGCTGTCGCTCCGGGCATCGGCGGCCCGGTGGCGCTGTGGTGCTGGCAACTAGCCCACCGGCGAACGTGCCAATGGCCGCAGGCCAGGCACGTTCGAGGCAAGACGCCTGCACGCTGGACGGCTGCGCCGGATGTTGCGCGACGTGCGGCGCGGATGCGTTCGCACGACACGCGCGACGACACGGCGACGGCCAGCAGGACGACACGCTGGATAGCACGATGAAGCGCAGCGAATCGGCGGCTATCATGGGCGAGTCTCCAGCCAAACCGGATGCGCAACGCCGATCACGGCGGACGCGCTGACCGGGCCGAAATAGCGGCTGTCGAACGATGCCGGATTCGTCACGCTCAACAGGAACAGCTCGCCCAGTTCAAGATGTCGGCAAAGCTGCAAGGATGGCAGCGGCCGGCCCAGCCGGTCGGCAGGCAGCGCGGCTGCCGCAGGCACGCCGTCGATGTAGACAATGCCGTCCGAGATGCACACCTCTTGCGGTGCCATTGCCCCCACACGCTTGAGCAGCGGCACGCGCACCGGCAGATAGCCGCGCTGCGCAGCCAACGCGGCGGCTTCGGCCGGCAGCGGGACAAGCACGATGCTGCCCACGGACAACGGGCGGGGCAGCGAGGCGATGCGCGGGTCGAACGGATCGACGCGATACCACCCGACCGCCACACTGTCGGACGGGTTGTAGATCACGCGCGGCGGCGGTGTGCCGAAAGACGCCCAGGCCAGTGCGGCAAAGCCGAAAACGGACAGGCCCGCCAGTACGAGGCGAGCGCGCAGGCGCGAGCGAGGACGCGGCGCTGGGCCGGTCGTGGGGATCATGGTCATGGCAATGTCCTCCCGGCCAGCCAGGCGGCGTGCCGTCCTGCGGTGTATTCGGGTAGTGGCGAGCGCGCCACGAGTCGGTTGCCGAGCGTGCGCCAGTACGCGGGCGACACGGCGGCGGGTGCGATGCCCAGCGCCTCGATACCGTCGATGCGTTCGAGCACCGCGCGCACATTTGCATCTCCTTCGGCGTGCAGCAGCAGGCGCGCGCCCGGCTGCACGCCGGGGATGCGCTGCACGGCATCAAGCGGCGTGGCGGTCTGCATCACCATGAGCTGCCAGCGGATCGTGCCGTAGTCGTTGGCCTGCCAGCGAATGCGGCACAACACCGCGTTCGGCAGGAACACGGCGCAGCGCCGCCAGCGGTCGAGCTGGTGCGTGCGCGCCGGTTCGCCAAAGCGCAAATAGAGCTTGAAGCGATATTCGATGTAAGCCAGCGCCACGCGCGTCAGCGGTACGTTGCCGGCCTGGCCGGCGAGTGTCGAAAGCGCGGGCGGCGGCGCAGCCGTAGGCGAGCGCGCCGCACGCAAAGCGGATGTGTTCATAGCGTGTTCTCCGGGGGAAACTCCCGTTCCAGCAGGCCGCGCAGCAGTTCGGTCACGGTCACGCCTCGCGTGAAGGCCGACACTTTGATGCGCGCCCGCATGGCGGGCGTAATGTCGAGCGTCAGGCGGGCCGTGTAGAGGTCGCCTTTACCCAGCGCATCGGCGTCGCCCTGGCGAATCCACGCCTCGGCGTGCGGATTCGCGGGCGGACGTGCGCCGATGCCGACGCGCCTGGCACGTGGTGGTGGCTTCGCTGTCATGTCGGCCACCGCAGCAGTTCATCGGCCAGCACGGCGATCTCGTGTGCGGCGGCGCTGTCCGGCGCGGTTTCGTGGGCGAGCCGGCCAGCCGCCACGCTGTCAGCGAAGACGATGCGCTGGCGCACCTCAGCGTGCAGCGCCGGTAGCGGCTGCTCGGCCAGCGACTGCCGCGCCTCGCGGCCGATGATCGTGGTACTGATGCGCCGGTTGATGACGAAGGCCGCGCGCAGCGCAGGCCGGAACACCTGCGCTTCATGGATCAGCGCCACCATCTCGGCACTGGCCCACACGTCGTAGGGGCTGGGCTGCACCGGGATCAGCACACGCTCGGCCGCCAGCAGTGCGGAGCGCGCCAAGGCGGCGATGCGTGGTGGCCCGTCGATGATGATGTGATCGGCGCGGCGGGCCAGCTCCGGCGCTTCCTGATGCAGCGTTTCGCGGGCGAGGCCCACGGCGCTGAACAGCCGTGGCAAGCCCTGCTGGCTTCGGCGCTGCGTCCAGTCCAAGGATGAACCCTGCGGGTCAGCATCCAGCAGGATGACGTGCTGGCCGCGCAGCGCAAGTTCACCCGCGATGTGCGTGGCGAGCGTCGTCTTGCCGACACCGCCTTTCTGGTTGAGAAACGCGATGATCATGGCGCGGCCCTCCCTGCTGGAAAGCCGGCCTGGCCGTGCCGTTTCGTGGTTGTCCACCGAAACGGCATGCTTCTACTAAAAGTTATGTATTTCTTGTTAGATAAGTTAGAGGGGCCGAAAACCCGCGCTGTTATTGGCTTTCCGGCGTTTTCGTACTCCTGATAGCACGATAGGCGTACTCCCGATAGCACGATACCCGGTACTCCTGATAGCACGAGGCCGTCCACACCTTTTCCCCGAGTTATCCCCGTGCCGTATGCAGCACGGGCCGGAAGGTCAACAGCTCCGTTCCGTCGTCCGGCATCCGCTCGATGCCGAGGACGTAGCCCGGCAACGACTGCCGCGCCACCAGGGCGCGCAGGTCGTAGGCGAAGTCCGAGAAGCGCGCCGCGCTGCCCGATTTGCGGTAGAGGTGCCGGAAATCGAATTGCCAGCCGTCCGGCTGTTTGCCGCCGTGCTTGCGCACCAAGCGGTACAGCCAGCGTTCGATGCCACCCTTCAAGCGGAAATAGGCCCGGTCGATGGTCAGCACCAGGGCGGCGTCGAGCACGCCCGCATAGAACCAGTCCGGCAGGATCAGTTCGATGCCTAGCGGTACGCCGCTGGCGTCGGCCAGCTCGCGCCATTCGTTGATCCACGAGAAACGATGCAGCCGCCTCCCTGTGGTTTCGCGAATGGAAGTCGCCACGCTGGTCGATTGCAGCCGGTCGAGCGCAGCTTTCAGACGCTGGTAGTCGTTGAGCGAGGTGCCGCGCCCGATGAAGCGCAAAATCTCGTAAGGCGTGGCGCGTATCCAGCGCGACGGGCGCAGGCCCGCGTCGCGCGCCTCCACGATCTGCGAGGCGGCCCATATCAGCAGGTCGGCATCCCATATCGTTGCGATGCCGTGCTCCTGCGTACCCTCCACGCGAATGGTGATACCACCAGCCCGGAAGTCGATCGGCGCGGTGCGCCGCGACTTGGCGAGCGAGAAGAACGGAAAGGCCATCAAGTCCTGGCTGTCGCGTGGTGCCATGTCGCCCGGCAGCGCGCGGAACAGGTCGAGCTGTTCGCGCTGCGGCAAGGCTTGCCCTGGCGGGCTGGACATGGCGAAGGCCACCCACGCGCCAGCGATCAGCGGCCATCACGGTAGTCGCCCGCGTGGCGTTCGGAATATTCCGGGTCGGAAGTCGCCTCGTAGCTGCGCTGGTCAGCCCAGGCATCAAGGTCGCTTACCGCGTACATGACGCGGCGGCCGAACTTGCGGAACTTAGGGCCGCCGCCGATCACGCGCTGTTTCTCCAGCGTGCGCGGCGACAGGCGCAGGTATTCGGCGGCTTCGTCGTTGGTCAGGTAGCGTTGGGGCTGCGCAGGCGCAGCGACGGCAGCGGCGGCAGGCCGCAAGGGAGCGGGTCGCATGGGAAGTACCTCCATCAAGCCCGGCCACACCACGCGGCCGGATAGAGGCACTTTCGAGAAAGCAAGACTGCTTGCTAAGGGACGACTTACAGGGGACGAGAAACGTCCCCCCCTAGTGCAACGGTGGCGAAAGCTGTGCCAGGCGGCGGTAGCCGCCGCGCATCAGCGCATCGCCACGGCGCACCAGCCGCCGCACGCGGGCACGCAAGGCGCTGTCTTTGTGCCAGTCGGCTGCGACGGCATCCGCGCCGAACAGCCCTTCGGCCACCTCGCGCAAGGACGCGCCCGCCAGGGTCGCGTCCAGTGCCTGAAGTGTGTGCAGTTCCAGCAATACGGACAGCGGCGGACGTGGCCTGACGGTCGCCGCAGGTGCGGCACCGGCGGCTACGGTGATCTTGTTCCATTCGCATGCCAGAGCCGCATAGCGTTCGCAGGGCGCGGCGCAGGCCCGGATGGCATAGGCGTAAGCCATGCCATCGGCCAAGCCTGGCGCGAGCACGAAACGCAGGCAGCAGCCGGGCCAGCGCGCCACCAATATCAAGCGCTTGCCGTCATGGGTCAGGTGTTTGTGGCCCGGCAGCTTCCAGAACTCAAAGCACAGGGCATCGGGCGGCGGATCGGCATCAGGGTAGAGCTGTACCACGGCATCGTGATCGGGGAACCAGGCCGGATGCGCGTCCCGCGCATCCAGGGCGGGATCTTCCAGCAGGCGTAGCCCCCAATGCTCGGAAACATCCGGTTGGCGACGACGGCGCAGCCAGTCGCGCCGATAGTCAGGATGACGGCGCAGGTACTCCCAGGCCAGCGCGGGGCCATCCAGATGCAGAACATAGAGATAGGCCGCCGTGGCATACCACGGCTCGGAACTGCGATCAGCCATGCGGCAACCTCCCTGTGCTGGGGATGCGTCGCCACGGCGAAACGGCGTGCTACGAGGCCATCGTCAAAACGTCATGGGTGAAGCGTAAACTGGCAGTGTCAAGACCGATGAACTCCGATGCGTTGCTGAAATCGCCCGAGTGCGACGGCGGCAACGCACTCCAATGGCATGCCGCGTCGGTCAGCTTGCCGCAGCCCGTGCCAGGCATCATGACCGTTTCGATCAGGCACGCACCACTGCGGTGCAACACTGCCGATTCAGACCGAACGGGTCACAGACCAGACCGAAATAGACACAGTGCGCCCTGTTTCGCGGCGGCGCTCAATCGGTGATCGAGCCGTTGTCTTCGGCCAGTCGCAGGTATTCCGACAAACGTCGTACCGGCTGGAAGTAGCGATCCCGCATCATGGGCTGCTGGCGCGGCCCGACGATGGCGGCCAGGTCAGACAGCTTCACCGTTCCCAGTGCAGGCATGCCAATCCCCAAGTCGATCAGCCCATGGACGGTATCGCCATCGGCTGGGTCGAGCGAAGCCAGCAGCCAGGTGGCATGCGCATCCGGGGTGAACAGACGCACCACAGGCAGCGGATCGATGTCTTGCCCGGCAGCGCGGGCTTGGCCGTTGATCAGCAGGCGCGTGCGCTCGTCAGCAGTGATGAGCGGGGTCATGGCTGCACTCCCACGGATGTGCGGAGCATCAGAGGCGATTTCGCGCCTTCCCACGAAAGCACAGATGTGCAAGCCCGCGCATCCGCAAAAGCGTAAAGGCACGAAGGCACATGCACGGAAGCCAGGAAAGACACGGATCAGGCTCTCCGCTTTTAAAGAAAACCGCCGATGCGGGTTTCAGCAAAAGCACAAACAGATAAAATGAACACTATAGATTGTAGCCCTATAGGGCGCAACAGGTTGTCATTCTGGATTTTGGGGAAAGCTCAGAATGACTGCGTTCAAGCCATCGTTGTCCGATGCGTTGCGAAATATCAGGAAAGCACGTGGTTTGAGCCAAGAGGCGTTCTCGGACGTGTCCAGCCGCACCTATCTAAGTTCGCTGGAGCGCGACCTGAAAAGCCCGACGCTGAACAAGCTGGCCGAACTATGCGAAGTGATGGATATTCATCCGCTCACGCTGATGACGATGGCGTATGCCGGCGACAGCGAGCGCAAGATCAACGAGCTTCTGGAGCGGGTGCGACAGGAACTGAAGGATGTTGCCGGAGATGGTTTTGAGTAACTGCAACCGACCGATGTTGATCGGTGGATTTAGCATAGTGGACATAACGCAGTTGAAGCATTGCTCCGGCAATCCACGAAAAAGAAGGTAGACACCATATGGAAATATTTGCCACCTGTATTGAGTGCATGCAGACAAAAGGCATGCCGCTTTTAAAACCATTTCACGCCCAATTTTTTGATGACCGGATATCATTGGTGCAGTGTGATTACGGCCATGACATGGCAATTGTTCTAAAGGCGCAGAAATTTGAACTCCTTTTGGAGTCTGGGGCGAACGCATTAATTGCCAACTTCACTCTCGAAGCCTCCGCTAGTTTTTCGGCAGCACTAGAACGTTTTTTTGAATTCGCAAATAAAATATTCCTGACGCACCTTAAAATGGAAGACGCTCTTTACGATGCCATGTTCAAAACAATGTCAAGGCAGTCAGAGCGTCAGATGGGTGCATTTTTGGCTCTGCATTCATTGATTTTTTGTGACGCATATAAGCCAAGCAGCAAAGTAATAGAGTTTCGCAATGCTGTAATCCACAAGGGCACAATACCCACCATAGAGCAGGCCAAAGAGTTTTGCGAGCTTGTTTATATTGAAATCTACAAAATATCATCTTTGTTAAAGATCCATTGTTCTGATGCCATTGAAACAGTGCTGGAGAGTGATTTTGATAGTAGGGTCTTGAAGGTTCCTGAGGGCAAAAGGATTCACGGTGCAAATAGAAGTTCCATATTCTCAATTAGCTCCGAGAAAAATAAAGGAACTTTTTCGGAAGCTCTTGATAACTACGAAAGATTCAATGCCACGCTCCGCCATGCCTCGGAAAATGTTCCCAAGATGTTAGAAGCACTTCAAAATAATCCTGAAATGAACCAGCTAATCAATAGCATTAGGCCCAAATAAGAAGCACCCCGTCGCCAGAACGGGGCGATGGGGGCGGTGGTCAGGCCGCCTTGGGCTTCCTGCGCGACCAGATCATGTCGTGTGTGCCGTCCTCGCCTTCGATCAGGCGGGCATAGACCGTTGCCAGGAACGAAGGATCGTCCAGGGGCACGGACACTTAGGGGAGTCGGGCCTCGCTGGTCTTCTTCCACGCTGCGCCGATGTCGTGGCCAGCCGCTTGCAGGCGGTAGTCGGGAGCGGTCTCGTGGTTGACCTTGACCTTGACCTTGACGTTCAGGGTCAGGGTGCGGAGCTGGCCGGTGAAGCCGTCTTTTTCTGCGGTGAAGGTGCCGATGGTAGCCATGGTATTTCTCCTTTCGGGTTGAACAAGGTTGCGCCCATCGCGTCCTTGTTGTGATCCGTCCGGGGGGATGGGCTGGCCGCGCAGCGGTCGCAACGCAGTGGGGAACCTGGAAGCGAAAAGAATCTGCCCCGCGAGGAATGCGCGCAGCGCAGGGGAAATTGTTTTCGCTGGAAGGTTGCGGCCATGAAGCCCAAGGCGCAGCCGCGCCACCGCCAGGATTCACAACAAGACAAGGACGCACAGGCCTCCCGCTTCCGAATGGAGACGCGGCCGACTCGGCATCCTCGCACGAAGGCTGCACCGGCCTGCGCCCTGAAGCGGGCAAGACCAATACGCCAACGACAGGCGAGAACGCGCCTCTGCGATTGCTGGCGACGACGCGCTTGCGGCGTGGCGTGGTCGGCCAGGGATGCAGCAGCGAAGAAAGCGACAAGGGCTGCTGCCTGCCCCTGCCGCGTGGGGATTCAGGCTTTCAACTGGCGCATGCCATCGGCCAGCAGCCAGAGGGCGCGATTCAGTCGGATGTTTTGGTCGATGCCCTGCACCGGGCGGGTTTGCTGGCGGCGCCCGTTGGCGCTGCGGCCACGCAGTCCGCCTTGGGTCAGGTTTTCTTGGGTGCGGTTGAACACGCTCCACAGGTCGGGGCGGCGGTCGTCGAAGCGGCGCGGCATCAGGATTTGCGATTCCGTGATGGGTGCGGGCTTGTCGGGGTCGTCGTACTTGAGGGCGAGCGCGGCGCGGGCGAACACTTCGGATTCGCCATCGTCCAAGGTGATGCCGCGCATGGCATCGCGCGATTCCTTCACCCGATCGAAACCGCTCAAGACTTCGTAAGCGCCCTCAATGACCAGACCGGCCACGTCGCCTTTATGGGGCACTCGCACATCGGCCACGGTGTCGCCGCAGACAAGGCCATTGCTGCACACGAACCGGAACATTCCGGCCAGCATCTGATAGCTGCTGGTGCCGTCGTGCGAGTTCAGCAGCACGATTTCGTTGGCCTCCGCGCCGTTGATCTGGCTGGCGTGGCGCAAGCGAATCATGTGTTTGGTGTGCTCGCGCTTGCCTTCGTCACGCACGCGGGTTTGCGTCACCATGAAAGGCTGGAAGCCTTCTTTGCGAAGCTCGGTCAGCACGGCGGCGGTGGGGATATATGCGTACCGCTGCGAACGGCTCTCGTGCGGGGCATCCGCAAAAATGGATGGGGCCACACGGTGAATCTGGTCGTCGGACAGCGGGTAATCGCTGCGCAGCGAGGGGGAGCGGGAAGCGAAACGGGATGCGAGTTGCATGATCTGTCTCCTGACAAAAGAGGTTTGCTGTTCAAGCCGCACACCGGATTCCTAGATTCGGAGCCCAGCCTTTCGGCTGTTCTGTGCGGTTGGCACGAGGAACCCGGTTGGCCCTGTTGCCACCGTCTTTCCTGAGTTCATCGCCCGCGGCCAAAGGAGCGCGAGGACGAGGGCCGTCAAGGAAACAAGCGCGGGGTTGGTGCGGCCCGCAGGCGCAGCCGAGGACACGGCCCTGCGCGCCTTGACGGCACACGGGAGCGCGCTACGGTCGCGGACAAGGTGATGAAGTCAGGGGAGACGGCTGAACATGGCAACGGCCGTCCCTGTGTGCCGTACCGCACGCAAGCGAAGCGCGCAGGCCCGGAGTTGGAAGCCGGGCCGTAGGCGTCAGCCGAGCGGAGCGAGGGAACGATGGAAGCCCTCCAGGGGCGAGACTCGCGCAGCGAGACTCGATGCGAAGCACGACAGCGCGACCGGCCATGTTTCTTGGCCGGGGACACCCGTGCAGTTGCGAAGATGCAGCGTGGATCTTCGATGGTGGACATGCGGACTTTGCGGGGGCGCCAAGCGCAGCGCGGCGGGGATAGCCCGTAGGGCTTTCCTCTGGAACGCAGGCGGCAGCGCGCAGGCCCACAGGGCCGTAGGCGTCAGCAACTGTCTTGAATGTCAAGCATGAAGGCTCGACAGCAGCCGACGTTCACGTTCTGTCTTGACATTCGATCTCAAACAGAACATCATTAGTTACATGAAACGCGACAGCCGCCTGTCTTCCGTCCTGCATGCACTGCTGCACATGGCTGAGCAGGATGGCCCCGTCACTTCTGAAACCCTGGCTCAATGCTTGGGTACCAACCCCGTTGTCGTCCGGCGCACCATGGGGTATTTGCGAGAAGCGGGCATCGTCACTTCAGATCGAGGCCACGCGGGTGGATGGCGCATCCATGC
>NZ_JMCL01000165.1 GCF_000690905.1 Pseudomonas sp. Ant30-3
GGTGTGGATTGATCAGCGCCAAGGCTGCCGACTGGATCCCTGATCGCCCCGAATAATCATTGCAAATGCGCTTTTGTGGCGAGGGGATTTATCCCCGCTGCGCTGCGAAGCAGGGCCAAAACCTGCAACGGTGTTTTATTTGGCTCATTGAGGTTGCTGAGTTTGCGACTCCTGCGCAGCCGAACGGGGATAAATCCCCTCGCCACAAAGGGCGGGTGTCAGTGACAGACAGTTTGCATCTGGCGCTCGGGCGGGTAAGGTTCGTGCACGTTTATTTCCAGTACGAGTCTTTATGCTCAACCGCTTCCTTGTAAACACACTCGCAGGCCTACTGCTGAGCGGCGCTTCGCTGTCGGCGCAGGCCAATTGGTACCTCGACGGCGAATCCTCGCGGCTATCGTTCGTCAGCACTAAAAACGCCCACATCTCCGAAGTGAACCGCTTTCTGGTGCTGCACGGCAAAGTCAGCCCAAAAGGCGTGGCCCAGGTGGAAGTCGAGCTGGAGTCAGTCAACAGCGGCATCCCGTTGCGCGATGAACGCCTGCGCAAGGAGCTGTTCGAGATTCAGAATTTCCCCGAAGCGCTGATCACCACGCAGATCGATCCTCGCCCGATCAACGACCTGGCGCCCGGCGCGCAACTCGAATTACGCCTGCCGGTGACCGTCAAACTCCACGGCAAAACCCACGAATACGACGCAGAGCTGCTGGCGACACGCCTCGATGACCGGCGATTCCAGGTCGTCACGCTCGAGCCGCTGGTGATCAACGCCGCCGATTTTGACCTGGCACCGGGGCTGGAAAACCTGCGCAAAGTCGCCGGTTTATCAGCCATCAGCTTGTCAGTGCCGGTGGGTGCGGTGCTGATTTTCACGGCACGCTGATATGTCCGGTGCGATTTTCCCCTGGCGTGAAGGTAATCGGTTCGAGCTGCTGATTGACGGTCCGCAGTTTTTTCCACGCATGCTGGTGGCGATCGCTCGCGCGCAAGAGCAGGTCGAACTGGAGCTGTATCTGGTCGAGGCGGGCGCCTGCGCGGATGCGATGGTTCAGGCGCTGGTGCAAGCGGCTGAACGGGGCGTGCGCGTGCGTTGCCTGTTCGATGATTACGGCAGCCTCGCCTTCAATCCGACGCTGCGCCGGCAACTGACGGCAGCGGGTGTCGAGCTGCGTTTCTACAATCGCCTGAACTGGCGTCGCTGGGTCGGTAATCTGTACCGAGATCATCGCAAACTGTTGTTGGTGGATCAGTGCCTGGCGGTGGTCGGCGGCACCGGCGTCACTGACGAATTCTGGACGCCCGGCGAGGACACCAGTGAATGGCATGAAGTGATGGTGGAAATCAGCGGCCCGCTGGTGATCGACTGGCAATTGCTGTTCGACCGACAATGGATCGCCAACCGCCATCGACGGGCCTGGAAGCCCAGCGCCAATTTCGGCTTGCCGCGCCTGCCGCGCGTGCCGGCAAAGGGTGAGGGCATGGGGCGGGTCGCCTATGCCGACGCCCGCCAGCACCGCGACATCCTGCAGTCGCTGGTGCGCGCGTTGAACAGCGGCCAGCAACGCATCTGGCTGGCCACGCCGTATTTTCTGCCCACCTGGAAAGTCCGTCGTTCGCTACGCCGCGCCGCCGCCCGTGGCATCGACGTACGCCTGCTGCTCACCGGACCGCGCACCGATCACCCGTCGGTGCGCTATGCCGGCCACCGTTACTACCCGCGCCTGCTCAAGGCCGGCGTGAGGATTTACGAGTACCAGCCGTGTTTCCTGCACTTGAAAATGGTCCTGATCGATGACTGGGTCAGCATAGGCTCGTGCAACTTCGATCACTGGAATCTGCGCTTCAACCTGGAAGCCAACCTCGAAGCGCTGGACGCCGGACTGACCCACGCGGTTGCAGCCAGTTTCGACAAGGATTTCGCCCTCAGCCAGGAAATCAGCCTCGAAGCCTGGCAGCGCCGGCCGTTGTGGCGAAGGACCAAGCAGCGGGTGTGGGGATGGGTGGATCGACTGGTGGTGAATCTGCTGGATCGGCGCGGGTAAGGTGAAAGAAGGTTAAAGATTGCCCGATCGCGGTCCGAGCCTTCGGCAGTTCCTGCAGAGGTACACATGCCTCTGTAGGAGCTGGCTTGCCAGCGATTGCGGCCTAACATCCAACGAAGATGTCGAATGTGCCGGCCTCATCGCTGGCAAGCCAGCTCCTACAAAGATTTTGATCGTTCCCACGCTCTGCGTGGGAATGCCTCCAGGGACGCTCCGCGTTCAGTGCGCGCCAGGGCTACAACAACTCAAAACTCTGCTGCGTCACATCCTGCGAGTCCAGGCCGATCTGCACGTTGAACTTGCCCGGCTCTGCCGCGTACTTGAGCTGCGCATTGAAGAACTTCAGGTCATCCTCGGTGATGGTGAAGTGCACGACTTTTTGTTCGCCAGCCTTGAGCATGATTTTCTGAAAGTTCTTCAGTTCCTTGACCGGGCGAATCATCGAACCGGTCACGTCCTGAATGTACAACTGCACCACCGCTTCGCCATCACGCTTGCCCGTGTTCGTCAGCATCACGCTGGCGTCGAGCTTGCCGGTCTTGTTCAGCGTGGTCGACGACAACGCCATGTCGGTCAGGCTGAATTGGGTGTAGCTCAAGCCGAAGCCGAACGGAAACAGCGGCCCGGTGGTGTCATCGAAATATTGCGAGGTGTAGTTGCCTGGTTTGCCCGGCGTAAACGGCCGGCCAATGCTCAGGTGATTGTAGTAAGTCGGGATCTGCCCCACCGAACGCGGGAAGGTGATCGGCAGTTTGCCCGACGGGTTGTAATCGCCGAACAGCACGTCAGCGATCGCATTGCCGCCTTCGGTGCCGCTGAACCAGGTTTCCAGAATCGCGTCAGCCTGTGCGTTCTCTTCGAGAATCGACAGCGGGCGGCCGTTCATCAACACCAGCACCAGTGGCCTGCCGGTCGCCTTCAACGCTTTGATCAAATCGCGCTGACTGGCCGGAATGTTCAAGTCGGTACGGCTTGACGATTCGTGCGACATGCCACGGGATTCGCCCACGGCCGCCACGATCACGTCCGCACCCTTCGCCGCGTTTACCGCTTCGTCGATCAACACCTGCGCCGAACGCGGGTCATCGACCACTTCCGGCGCGTCGAAGTTGAGGAAATTGAGGTAGTCGAGGACTTTCTTGTCGCCGGTGATGTTGGCACCGCGCGCGTAGATCAGCGTCGATTGATCGCCGAGTGCGCGGGTCATGCCGTCGAACAACGTGACCGACTGCGCCGGACGGCCAGCGGCTGCCCAACTGCCCATCATGTCGATCGGTGCTTTGGCCAACGGACCGACCAAAGCGATTTTCGCGGTTTTGTTCAGCGGCAGGGTTTCGCCCTGATTCTTCAGCAACACCAGACTGCGCCGCGCAACATCGCGGGCCTCGGCGCGGTGCAGGCGGCTTTCGGCATAAGTGTCGACGGGGTCATCTTCAGCTTTACCGATTCGCAGGTACGGGTCGTTGAACAGGCCCATGTCGTATTTGGCGCCGAGCACTGCGCGCACGGCATTGTCGATGTCGCCTTGCTGGATCTCGCCGGCCTTCAACAGCCCGGGCAATTCCTTGCCGTAGAGCGTGTCGTTCATGCTCATGTGGATGCCGGCCTTGATCGCCAGCTTCGCCGCTTCGCGACCGTCACGGGCGACGCCGTGTTTGATCAGCTCGAAAATCGCGCCGTGGTCGCTGACCGCCAGGCCCTTGAAGCCCCATTCCGTGCGCAGCAGATCGTTCATCAGCCAGGTGTCGGCGGTGGCCGGCACGCCATTGATCGAGTTGAGTGCAACCATCACGCCGCCGGCGCCGGCATCAATCGCCGCGCGGTACGGTGGCAGGTAGTCCTGGTACATTTTGACCGGGCTCATGTCGACCACGTTGTAGTCACGACCGCCCTCGACTGCGCCGTACAAGGCGAAATGCTTGACGCTGGCCATGATGCTGTCGGCCGTGTTTGCGCCCGCGCCCTGAAAGGCTTTGACCATCACGCCGGCAATACGCGAAACGAGGTAGGTGTCTTCACCGAAGCCTTCCGATGTGCGGCCCCAGCGCGGGTCGCGGGAGACGTCGACCATCGGCGCGAACGTAATGTCGAGGCTGTCGGCGGCGGCTTCCTTGGCGGCGATGCGTCCGGAGAGGCCGATCGCGTCCATGTCCCAGCTTGACGCGAGGGCAATCGGGATCGGGAAAATCGTGCGGTGACCGTGGATCACGTCGTAGGCGAAAAACATCGGGATCTTCAACCGGCTGCGCATGGCCGCGTCCTGCATCGGACGGTTTTCCGCGCGAGTGATCGAGTTGAACGTGCCGCCGATGTTGCCGGCAGCGATTTCCTTGCGGATCATCTCGCGCGGCATTTCCGGCCCGATGCTGATCAGGCGCAACTGGCCGATCTTTTCATCGAGGGTCATCTGCTTCATCAGGTTGTTGACGAAGGCGTCCTTGTTTTCCAGAGGAGCGGGCGTCGTGGCGGCCAATACGGTAGGACTGGCCAGGCTGACGAACAGGCCCAGCAAACACAGCTTCTTCATGAATGGTTTTCTCTAAAGCCTAAACGGCAGGAATGAAACGCCGGTCAGCCAAAATTTAGGGAGCGACTATTGTTGTTCAGGTAAATGCAGCACACTTCCAGCGTTAAAGCGCTGGGGCATCTTTTAGCCCATTGGCACGATGCAATCCAGTGGCGGTCGTAGATTATGCCCCAAGTGCGGGTGCAAAGATCACAGGTTGTTTTTTCAACGGAATGGGTAAGGGAGCATCAACCAGATGAATGTACGACACCACTATCGATCGAGCCTGCAGGTTGCAGCCTTGATGTTGCTGACCACCTTGCTGGCCGGTTGCGGCATCAACACGATTCCGACCCTCGATGAGCAGGCCAAAGCGGCCTGGGGTCAGGTGCAAAACCAGTATCAGCGTCGCGCCGATCTGATCCCCAACCTGGTGGAAACGGTCAAAGGCTACGCCCAGCACGAGCAGGAAACCCTGACCGCGGTGATCGAAGCCCGGGCCAAGGCCACTTCGATCCAGGTGGATGCCAGCACGCTGGACAACCCGGAAAAACTCAAACAATTCCAGCAGGCCCAGGATCAGTTGACCGGTGCCCTGAGTCGTTTGATGGTGGTGTCCGAGCGTTATCCGGACCTCAAGGCCAACCAGAATTTTCTCGCCTTGCAATCGCAACTTGAAGGCACGGAAAACCGCATCGCCGTGGCGCGCCGCGATTTCATTCTGGCGGTGCAGCAATACAACACCGAACTGCGCACCTTCCCCGGCCGCTTGTGGCACAGCGTGATGTACAGCGACCTGCCTGTTCGCGCGACCTTTGAGGCGACCACCCCGGGTGCGGAAAAAGCGCCTGAAGTGAAGTTCTAAACAGCCCGTAGGAGCTGCCGAAGGCTGCGATCTTTTGAATTTGATTTTCCGACGCTGCTTGGAAATGAACATCAAAAATCGCAGCCCCGCCAGCTACGCGAGATAGGTTAACCGTGGGAATGCTTTGATGTGGGTGCACGGACGAGGTTGTATATGCGCGTGTTGAAAATGGGCCTGGTGTTGTTGCTCTGGGTGTTTGCAGTGTCGGCGCAGGCCGAGCTGAAGTTTCCGCAGTTGACCGGGCGAATCGTCGACAACGCCCAAATGATCGAGCCAACGGTGCGCGAGCAGCTGAATCAGCAGCTCAGTGCCCACGAGAAAGCCACGGGCGAGCAGTTGGTCGTTGTCACACTGGCGGATCTGCAGGGCGCCGACATTGCCGATTTCGGTTATCAGCTCGGGCGCCACTGGGGTATCGGCCAGAAGGACAAGAACAACGGCGCATTGCTGATTGTCGCTCGCGATGATCGCAAGCTGCGCATCGAAGTCGGTTATGGTCTGGAAGATCGCCTGACCGATGCGCAGAGTTCGGTGATTATCAATCAGGTGATCACTCCCGCCTTCAAGACCGGCAATTTCAGCAAGGGCATCAGCGATGGCGTCGCGGCCATGCTGGTGGTGCTGGGCGGTAATCCGCTGGATGAGCCGTCGACCATTTACGGATCGGGCGGTGAGCAGGGCGACTTCCTCTCGCAGCATCCGGGCGTGTTGGTCTTTCTGGTGATGCTGTTCATCCTTGTGATCTTTGTCTGCCAGATGCTCGGCATTATGCCCAGCGGCGGCGGTCGCGGCGGTTCGGGCGGTGGATTTGGCGGTGGCGGTTTCGGCGGCGGTGGAGGCGGTGGCTTCAGCGGCGGCGGGGGAAGTTTCGGCGGCGGCGGTTCGTCGGGCGGCTGGTGATCACTACATTGAACAGGCAACCGTAATCATGGCTTTACTGAATGAACAGGAACAGCGCAAGGTCGCCGAGGCGATCGCCCACGTGGAGCGCGACACCGATGCAGAACTGGTGACCGTGCTTGCTGCGCGCGCCGACGACTACGCCTATATTCCGCTGCTGTGGGCCAGCCTGCTGGCACTGGTGGTGCCGGGTGTCGTGCATTACCTGAGTGGCTGGCTGACGCTGCATAGCCTGCTGATGGTGCAGTGGGGCACGTTTATCGTGCTGTGCCTGCTGTTTAAAATCCCCAAGATCACGACTCATCTGATCCCGCGTTCGGTGCGTCACTGGCGTGCGTCCAACCTGGCCCGGCGACAGTTTCTGGAGCAGAACCTGCACTACACCGTGGGCGGCACCGGCATCCTGATTTTCGTTTCCGAGGCTGAGCGTTATGTGGAAATCCTGGTGGATCAGGGAATTTCCTCACGCCTGGACAACGCGCATTGGGATGCGATCGTTGCGGCATTTACTCAGCAGGTCAAACAAGGCCAGACCTTGCCGGGGTTTGTGACCTGTATCGAAGCGTGCGGCGAGTTGCTCAGAGTTCATGTGCCGGTGACGCATGTGAGGAATGAGTTGCCGAATCGCTTGGTGGTGTTGGGCTGAATTCCCGCTCCGGATTTGACACGCATCATTGTGGCGAGGGGACTTGTCCCCGTTCGGCTGCGCAGCAGTCGTAAACCTGAGAAACGCGGTGTGACTGATGATCCGAATGGGGTCGCTACGCAACCCAACGGGGACAAGTCCCCTCACCACAAGAAACCAGTCTCGACTCTGGATTCGCACGGTTCGTAAATAACTGCGTGTCCAGAACGCCTATCCCCCCTAAAATACCCGCCA
>NZ_JMCL01000166.1 GCF_000690905.1 Pseudomonas sp. Ant30-3
GGCATACTGTTCCGCCAAGCCAAACCTTGGTGGGCGATCGTGGGTCACGGTGGCTTGGCGCTGGCCGGCGTCGTCGTGCTGTTTTTTGCCGCCTACTGAGGCTGGCGGGGCCCTACCTGGGGCCCTTCACATCATTGATGTCTCCGGCCCCCCCCCCCCGATGTCAAACTTCAGACTAGTTATCGCCCGAGCCGATTTATCAAAACGATAGATCGGGGGGCGTCAAAAAGAGCTGAAATGTCGAGTTATCCTACTTAACGTAAAGCTGCTGATCAAGAAAAGCCCTCTAGTCCCCGCGCGGGCCATGCTGCTGACCACCAAGTATGTCGACCGTCTGCCGCTGCATCGATTCGAAAAGGTGCTCAATCGTTACGGCATCGAGCTCTCCAGCCAGACCCTGGCATGATTGGTGATCCGGTGCGGTGAGCAGTTCCATAGCAACAACGCGTCGTAATTAGCTGCGCATGTGGGGAGGTGCCCTTGTGCCTCCTGCAAGGCTATGGATCCTCACGGGTGTGCCACAGGCGCAGCAGATAGATAGTTGAATTCACTACCTCGTAACGCATCTTGTACTGGCCGATCTGAATTTGGCTCACATTCTCGGCTCAAATTCTTCCAGGCGCTCGCCGATGCGCGGGCTGGCCAACAGCGTATTCGGCGCTGCTGTGAGTTGCTGTAGGGCTCGTGCAGCGGCAGGTTGATTCACCGCTGCCAGAAACTAGTACAGCCGTGCAATGTCGGACAGCGCCTTGCTTGCAACTTCAATTCCATCAGCGCGGTACCGGCAACGGCGTGTCGGTGCTAAGGCTATTAGCCCAGGCCTGCACGGCGTGGTGGTCAATTACTCGGCCAGCATCAACATCAGCTAAGGCTTCGCGGGTCAGGCGACTACGTTCCACTTCCTGGTCGATCCAAGCGGACAGAGCCTGTTTGACGATCCAGTTTTTTGGAGCGTTCCAGACGCTCTGCCATCAAATCGACCTTTTCGGCAAGTTGCACAAGGACGTGAGCCGTGACAAATCGGGTTTTTGCGGTAGTTGCCATGATGAGATACTCCTAATTGTGTATTGATTCAAAGTTAATCATAGTGATTAGTTATGCGTCGTCAAACGCCGTCAGGTTGGGCTATACCCCAACCGGGCGTAAGGCCGACCATTCAGGCCGCGTCAGAGTAGGATGGCTTTCTGAATTTCCTGACGTTCCAGCGTCCACCTCTACGACCTCAACCTGACAGACAGAGCGCTTAGCGAATGAAAGGGACTTCCCCGTCCAAGTCCGCGGCGAAAGTCGCGAGGCGGCATCAAGGTGCCATGATGAAGTTTCATAACTGCATCAATTACTGGAGGGGAAGCCAATGTCAGTTATCACGGTGGGAATCGATTTAGCCAAGACGGTGTTCGCCGTTCACGGCGTCAATGAGGCTGGCAAAGCCATATTGGTGAAACCGAAGGTTGCGCGTGATCAG
>NZ_JMCL01000167.1 GCF_000690905.1 Pseudomonas sp. Ant30-3
ATCTCGCTTTTACTTCTTCGGCTGGTACCTATGCCTTCGATGTCCAATGCGAAATGCTGGCTGACATCGGTTATGACGGCCTGACCTATGCCGTCTGGTCAGGGAGCCGATGGGAAACCGCAAAGCGTCTATCCACCGTGAAAGATCGTTTCGGTTTGGAGGTCTTTAGCGTGTATGTGGTGATCGACCTGGATCAGGGCCCACAGCATCCCATCAACGCAGGACTCTTGCGGATGCTTGAGGAGATGGAAGGCGTGAAGGCTGTCAATCTTGGAATCAGGACGGCAGGCCACGGTTCAAATCATCGAAAGGCACCGGACGACAAGGTATTGCAGGACTTCCTTGGTCGGGCACTTGAGATTTGCGCACGGCGCGGAATTGACATCCTGCTGTATTTTCATCTGGGCTTCTGGATGGATCATTACTCCATTGCGGCACAGATCTGCTCGGTCGTGAACCATCCGAATCTCGGCATCGTGTTTCCAAGCTATCACTGGTATGGCTACGAAACCAATGCAGGCAGCCCGACGGAGGGCTATCAGGCCGTAGACCCGACGCCAGCGTTAATGGCGTCAACACCCTTCATGCGGGAATTGACTCTCAGCGGCGCAACCCGCAGCCCACTTGGCTGGAGTCGTATTGCCACTTTCGAGGCGCTCGATGCAGGAGAACTCGACAACTTCGCACTTCTTGGACTTGCCAAGTCGTTCGGTTATACCGGCCCCGTCGGCTATGATGGCACATTGGTCGGGGGGAATCCATACAGCACGCTCAAACGCTCCTATGACGCGATGGACGAGATGTTGGGTTTGCTGACAAAGCACCCTGGTTGGGCTAAGCGTGAAACACACCCGTAACCCATGATTGAGCACATCTACATGTCCCAACACCCTTTGATTGCTGCCCAATTGAGGCAGGCGATGCGCGGCGTGGCCTCCACGGTGACGCTAATCACGTCGATCGCTCCCGATGGCCACGGACACGTAATGATCGCCAGTTCATTCGCATCAGTCTCACTGGAGCCGCCCACGGTTCTAGTGTGCATTGGTCAGCAAACCCGTATCCATGGGCCGCTGCTGGCTTCTCGACGGTTCTGCATCAATGTACTCCGCGCAGAACAGGAGGTACTTGCGGTGCACTGCCGTAGCGCCACGGGGACCGACCGTTTCGATCATGAAGCCTGGCGATTTGATGAAGTCAATGGGTTGCCCTATCTGCAAGGGGCGCAGGCTTCGCTGTTCTGTGAGCTGATTGAACACCATGCAGTCGGCACCCACTCGGTAATGCTGGCCAGTGTCGAGCGTGTGCTCACATC
>NZ_JMCL01000168.1 GCF_000690905.1 Pseudomonas sp. Ant30-3
CCGGCCAGGTCCTCGAGGAACTGGCTGGTAATGGAATACGCACAGTTTCCAGCTATGACCTGGCCAACGGACATCTCCTGACGCTCGCCAATCAGGCCCCCAATGGCCAGTTTCTGCAAAAACTGAGCTACTGCTACGACCCCGCCGGCAACATCATAAACATCACCGACGCCGCGTTACCCATCCAGTACTCGGCCAACCAACGCATCGAACCCGTCCGACATTTCACCTACGACACGCTGTACCAACTGATCAAAGCCACAGGCTGGGAATCTGCCAAACCGTCATTGGGCCCCGCATTGCCGGAGTGGCAAGCCTTCGGCTCGGCCGACAGCAGCCGTTGGTGTAACTACACCGAAACTTATTTTTATGATGCGGCGGGCAATCTGTTGCAACGGGTTCATCAAGGCGCTGTGGACGACACGCTTACCATGCAGGTGGCTGCGCACAGTAATCGCAGCATCAAAGACCGGCCGGGGGCGGAGCTGGACGGACTTTTCGATGCGCGCGGCAACTTGCTCGAGTTGCAGCCAGGTCAGTCCTTACAGTGGAATGGCCATAACGAGTTGAGCGAAGTCGTGCAGGTCGCCCGACGCAACGCCCCCAGTGACAGGGAATTTTACGGCTACGATCATGAAGGCATGCGTGTCCGCAAATGCCGCACTGCAGCAGCGAAATCCATCATCCACACCGCCGACGTGCGATACCTGCCGGGTCTGGAACTGCACAGCAACAGCGCCACCGGCGAGAACTTGCAAGTGGTCAGCGTTCAGGTCGGCCGCTGTTCGGTGAGACTGTTGCATTGGAGCAGCTCTCCTCCGGACGGCGTGATCAATGACCAGCTGCGTTATTGCTTCGATGATCATCTGGGCTCAAGCGCCATTGAAGTCGATGCCGATGCAAAACGGATTAGCCAGGAAGTTTATTACCCATTTGGCGGCACGGCGTGGCTGGCGGGGCGGAATAAGGTGGAAACCACCTATAAAGCTATTCGCTACTCCGGGAAGGAACGGGATGCAACCGGGCTCTATTACTATGGTGCACGGTATTACGCGCCGTGGTTACAGCGCTGGTTGAATCCGGATCCAGCGGGAGATGTGGACGGGTTGAATTTTTATCGATTTGTCAGGAATGGGCCGGTTAATTTTGTAGATAGAGACGGCTACGCACCGGGGCTTTTTGATCTCCTGATTGAATCGAAAGACATACGTAGCAGCGTCGTGCACCGAGGGTTAAACGCTATAAAAACCCATATGCCTGAAACTGCAACTACTCTCGAGAGTGCGTTTCTAGAGCTTAAAAAAACGCTCACCTATGCAATGGTTGAACTTTCAGGCCCAGATCTTGACACAAAAATTGTTGAGCAGTTTTTCGGTGCTGGACAAGCGACTACAAAGAATATTGAATATTTCAAGAATGGGTTTCATAAAATGTTATTGGATATCGAACATATTAAGACCCATCCTGAAAGACTGATTGCGGTTTCGGGGGAAAAAGAAAGTGCATTTGTATTGCGCTCTGATTGGAATAGGAGGATATATTTTAGCTATGAATCCTTCATGGATAATGACGTGGGAGAAAACGCTTTTGTCTTGGGTCATGAATTAACTCACCTAAGTCCTGTTTTTGCATCTTATGATTACTGGTACTTGAGATCTTCTGATGTTGATTACATGGAGGGAGCGTCTGATAGCATGATGCATGATCAATATGTATTGAGAGATGCTTTTGTTGGGGCTGAGGATGCATTCATATCAAATGCAGGTGCTAGCGATATGGAGGGCGCCGTAGATAAGTTCAATGAAGACATGATTCTAAGAAGCCGGTACGCTCGCCATAATGCGGATACCATAATGAGCTTTGCGGCTGTTTTAAGTAGGAATGCCCAGCAACCGCTTCGATAGGCCAATGCTTGAACTGTTCGGGCAGTCGTTTCGATGCTAATAGTTCAACAACCGCACGATCCGCCCCAACGTCTCCATCACCTTCTCCGAAACCTCGTCCCAAGGGCTTCCATAGTTCAACCGAATACAATTCCTGAATCGCTGCGTCGGTGAAAATATCGGTCCCGGCGCGATGCTGATGCCCTGCGCCATCGCCATCTGAAACAATTTCAAAACCATCTTTTGTCGATCTGGGGTGATGGGCGGTAGAGCAGTGTCTACTGTCATTGTTGTCAGTAGACGTTGAATCTCCGCACACCTAGATTGCCAGTGGTCTCCTTGAGTCGAGCGCCATCATTTGCATCGCTATACGCCTTCAATCACCGTCATCGAACCTCGCGGGTTGCCCGTTCGTGAGTTGGCCTATCATCGCCGTGCGATGGGCGGTTTGCTGGAGACGCGGGTTACGCATCAGGTTCATGACGTGGCTGGGCGGCTTTGCGAGCAGCGCGATCCTCGACTGTTTGTTTCATCCCTCACTGATCCCGACGTGCCGGTAAACCTGCGCACGATTTACGGTCTGTCGGGCCAGTCACTGTGCAGCGATAGCGTCGATGCAGGCTGGCAGCTGAGCTTGCCAGGCCCTGATGGGCTGGCGGTTGAAATGTGGGATCAGCGCGGCTGGCATCGGCGCATCGAACATGATCTGTTGCGCAGGGCGGTGGCTATCGCTGAGCACATCAGTGGTGAGCCGGAGCGTTACGCCGAACGAATCACCTGGGGCGGTTCTAACGCGGACGATGCCTTGCACAATCGCTGTGGCCATTCGGTACGTCATGATGATCCGGCGGGTAGCCGGTTGATTCCCGAGTATGGACTCTCGGGCGCAGTGTTGGCCGAAGTCCGCCACCTCCTTGATAGCGCAGAGCCACCGAACTGGCCAGTGGACGAAGTTGCGCGCGGCCTGCTACTTGAGCCGGGTGAAGGCGCACGTTCTGACTGGCATTTCGCGGCAACTGGTGAAGTGCTGAGTCAGATGGATGCCAAGGGGCATACCCGGCATTTGCGCCATGACTGCATAGGTCAGCTGCGTGAGATTGGTCTGCAACGAGCGCAGTGCAACACCGTCGAAACCCTCGTCGGCGGTATTGAATACAGCGCAGCCGGCCAGGTCCTCGAGGAACTGGCTGGTAATGGAATACGCACAGTTTCCAGCTATGACCTGGCCAACGGACATCTCCT
>NZ_JMCL01000169.1 GCF_000690905.1 Pseudomonas sp. Ant30-3
CGCCGGTAACGCGATGATCTTCAAGCCGAGCGAAGTCACTTCCCTGACCACCCTGAAACTGGCCGAGATCTACACCGAAGCGGGCGTGCCGGCAGGCGTGTTCAACGTATTGACCGGCAGCGGCCGTGAAGTTGGCACTTGGCTGACAGAGCACCCGCGCATCGAGAAAATCTCCTTCACCGGCGGTACCGACACCGGCAAGAAGGTCATGGCCAGCGCTTCAGCTTCTTCGCTGAAAGACGTGACCATGGAACTGGGCGGCAAGTCTCCGTTGATCATTTTCGACGACGCCGACCTCGATCGCGCCGCCGACACCGCGATGATGGCCAACTTCTACAGCTCCGGTCAGGTCTGCACCAACGGCACTCGTGTATTCGTGCCGAGCCACTTGCAAGCCGCCTTCGAAGCGAAGATCGCCGAGCGTGTGGCGCGCATCCGCATCGGTAACCCGCAAGACGAAAACACCAACTTCGGCCCACTGGTCAGCTTCGCCCACATGGAAAGCGTGTTGGGCTACATCGCCAAAGGTAAAGAAGAAGGCGCGCGCGTCCTGTGCGGCGGCGATCGTCTGACTGACGGCGAGTTCGCCAAAGGCGCCTTCGTGGCACCGACGGTATTCACCGACTGCACCGACGAGATGACCATCGTGCGCGAAGAAATCTTCGGCCCAGTGATGAGCATCCTGACCTACGAAACCGAAGAAGAAGTGATCCGTCGTGCCAACGACACCGACTTCGGTCTGGCTGCCGGCATCGTCACCAAAGACCTGAACCGCGCGCACCGCGTGATTCATCAGCTGGAAGCCGGCATCTGCTGGATCAACGCCTGGGGCGAATCCGACGCGAAAATGCCGGTCGGCGGCTACAAGCAGTCGGGCGTGGGCCGCGAAAACGGGATCAGCTCGCTGAACAACTTCACACGCATCAAATCGGTACAGGTCGAACTGGGCGATTACGCCTCGGTTTTCTGATCTGACGCGGGACCTGGGGCTGGGGCATTTTGTGGCGAGGGAGCTTGCTCCCGCTGGGCTGCGAAGCGGCCCCATTCCAGGCACCGCATTCTTCAGACAGAACTCGGTCGCTTGTTTTGCGACTGCTGCGCAGCCGAACGGGAGCAAGCTCCCTCGCCAAAAGTAAGTGG
>NZ_JMCL01000170.1 GCF_000690905.1 Pseudomonas sp. Ant30-3
TTCGCCTTGGTGCGGTCCACTACGGCGTCAAGCTGCGGCACATTGGCCTGATAGGAACTGATCGGATATTGGAATCCCGGTTCTTGCGAGATGGCCGTCGCCAGCTCGGTGGTCGCCGTCTGCAATGCGGCATAGCCCTCACGGTTGCGATCCTGCACGTAAAGAGAGAACCCGGAACCCGCGCCCAGCCCCATGACAGGGGGCGGCATGATGGCAAAGGCCAGGCCGTCCTGCTCCTGAGCGAAGCGCTCGTTCAACTGTTCCGCAATCTCGGTTGCAGTGTGCTTGCGCTCATTGATGGGCTTGAGTATGAAATACACTAGGCCGCTATTGGACGTGTTGGTCAACTGCAAGGCGTTCATGCCCGGGAACTGCACGGCGTTGTAGACGCCATCGGTCTTGAGCGCGATGTCGCTCACACGGCGGACCAGCGCTTCCGTGCGCTCCAGGGATGCACCCTCGGGTAGCTGGATGACACCGATGAGATACAGCTTGTCCTGCATGGGGATGAATCCGCCAGGGACGGCCTTGAACACAGCTCCCGTCGCCACCAGTAGCGCGATGTAGACGAGAAACACC
>NZ_JMCL01000171.1 GCF_000690905.1 Pseudomonas sp. Ant30-3
GCGGCCATACGGCGGCGCGCTTCGCCGGGGCGAAGCTGACGTCCATGTCGCGGCGCGTGACCATCAAGACCCTACTGGTCAATCAACGCAACGCCAGCCCGCAGTCGCTCGCCAAGCACCTGCGCTACATCGAGCGCGACGGCGCCGGCCGCGATGGCGAACCGGGCCGGGCCTACGGGCCGCAGATTGACGATGCCGACCTCGATGCCTTCAAGGAGCGGGCCGACGACGACCGGCACCATTTCCGCTTCATCGTCTCACCGGAAGACGGTGCCGAGCTTGAGGAGTTGCGCACCTACACCCGGCATCTGGTGAACCGGATGGAAGCCGACCTGGGGACGCGGCTGGATTGGGTGGCAGTCGATCACTGGAACACCGACAACCCGCACACCCACCTGATCGTGCGCGGGCGCGACGACACCGGCAAAGACCTCATCATCGCGGGCGACTACATCGCCCACGGCTTCCGCCATCGCGCCGCCGAACTGGCGACGGAATGGCTGGGGCCGCGCACCGAACTGGAGATTCAGCAGACCTTGCAGCGCGAGGTGGAACAGGAGCGGTGGACGAGCCTCGACCGCACATTGCAGCGTGAGGCCGGCGAGGATGGCCGGGTGCAGATCGAGCGCTTCAATGAGCCCCGCCTGCAACGCCAGCGGCTGCTGCTGATCGGCCGACTCCAACGCTTGCAGCGCCTGGGCCTGGCTGACGAGACGCAGCCCGGCACCTGGGCCGTGCATGCCGACGCGGA
>NZ_JMCL01000172.1 GCF_000690905.1 Pseudomonas sp. Ant30-3
GCTTAGCGAATGAAAGGGACTTCCCCGTCCAAGTCCGCGGCGAAAGTCGCGAGGCGGCATCAAGGTGCCATGATGAAGTTTCATAACTGCATCAATTACTGGAGGGGAAGCCAATGTCAGTTATCACGGTGGGAATCGATTTAGCCAAGACGGTGTTCGCCGTTCACGGCGTCAATGAGGCTGGCAAAGCCATATTGGTGAAACCGAAGGTTGCGCGTGATCAGTTGGTGCCATTGATCGCGCAGTTACCGCCGTGTTTGATTGGTATGGAGGCTTGCTCAGGGGCGCACCACTGGGCGAGGGTGTTTGTTCAGCACGGACATACTGTCAGGTTGATGGCTCCTAAACTCGTTGCTCCTTATCGGATGTCAGGTAAGCGCGGTAAGAATGATGCAGCAGATGCTGCTGCAATCTGTGAGGCAGTGACCCGACCCAGCATGCGGTTCGTACCCGTCAAGGACGAGCATCAACAGGCGACTCTTTGCCTTCATCGCACTCGGCAGGGATTTATCGAAGAGCGCACAGCTTCTTACAACCGACTGCGGGGATTACTTTCTGAATTTGGGGTGGTCCTGCCGCAAAGCCCAGAGCGATTGAGAAGAGAGATTGGCCCTTATCTGGACAGCTTGCCTGGCTGGGCAAAACGGTGCATGAGTGAACTGTTAGAGCACACCAGCCATATCGAGGACCGCTTGGTAGAGCTTGATAGAGCAATCAGCCAGATTGCTCGTGAAGATGATCGTAGCCGTAGATTGCTGCAATTGCGCGGGGTTGGCTCGACCACGGCGAGTGCCTTGGTTGCCAGTATTGGGGATGGGCACGACTTCAGAAATGGTCGCCAAGTGGCTGCATGGCTCGGACTGACGCC
>NZ_JMCL01000173.1 GCF_000690905.1 Pseudomonas sp. Ant30-3
AGGGAGCTTGCTCCCGCTGGGCCGCGTAGCGGCCCCAAAAAAAGGGTCGCTGCGCGGCCCAGCGGGAGCAAGCTCCCTCGCCACAGGTTTGCGTCACCATCGCTGTCCAAAAAATCACATCCCGACTTTTAAGATTGACCCACCCACTTTATTTCGTTTGCCCGCCAGCACCGCTCACGGCTTAGATAAAAGAAGCCTCCCATCTTCTGAGTCGGTCATCCATGAGCAGCGAAACCATCAGCCGGTCGATCAACATCGTTCATCCCGTCACCCTCAGCCACGGCAAAAATGCCGAAGTCTGGGACACCGATGGCAAACGCTACATCGACTTCGTCGGTGGCATCGGCGTATTGAACCTTGGCCACTGTCATCCGCGCATCGTCGAGGCCATTCGTGATCAAGCCACCCGGCTGACCCATTACGCTTTCAACGCTGCCCCGCATGTGCCGTACCTCGACTTCATGGATCGGCTCGCCGCGTTTATTCCCGTCGATTATCCCGTCAGCGGCATGCTCACCAACTGCGGCGCGGAAGCGGCGGAAAACGCCTTGAAGATCGTCCGTGGCGCGACCGGTCGCACGGCGGTCATCGCCTTCGATGGCGCGTTCCACGGCCGCACCCTTGCCACGCTCAACCTCAATGGCAAAGTCGCCCCGTACAAACAAAAAGTCGGCGTATTGCCGGGGCCGGTGTATCACCTGCCCTTCCCGAGCAAGGACAACGGCGTGACCTGCGCCGAAGCGCTGAAGGCGATGGACCGATTGTTCAGCGTCGAAATCGATGTCGACGACGTAGCCTGTTTCATCATCGAACCGGTGCAGGGTGAAGCGGGTTTCCTGGCGCTGGACGTCGAGTTTGCTCAAGCGCTGCGGCGCTTCTGCGACGAGAAAGGCATCGTGCTGATCGCCGATGAAATCCAGTCCGGCTTCGGCCGCACCGGGCAACGCTTCGCGTTTTCGCGGCTGGGCATCGAGCCAGACCTGATCCTCCTGGGCAAAAGCATCGCCGGCGGCGTGCCGCTGGGTGCGGTCGTCGGACGCAAGGCGCTGCTGGATATTTTGCCCAAGGGCGGACTCGGCGGCACTTACTCGGGCAACCCCATCGCCTGCGCTGCAGCGCTGGCCACCCTGGATGAAATGAGCGACGCCAACCTGCAGGCCTGGGGCTCGCAGCAGGAAGAAGCGATCGTCAGCCGTTATCAAGCCTGGCGCGCGAGCAACCTGTCACCTTACCTGGGGCGTCTGACCGGCGTCGGTGCGATGCGCGGTATCGAACTGGCCCACGCCGATGGCACGCCAGCCCCGGCACAACTGACGCAATTACTGGCGTTGGCCCGCGACGCTGGCCTGTTGCTGATGCCCAGTGGCAAGTCGCGCCACATCGTTCGACTGCTGGCGCCACTGACCACCGAAGCGGCCGTGCTTGAGGAAGGTCTGGACATTCTAGAGGCGTGCCTGGCGCAACTTTCCTGATCGCAAACTGCATTCAGGGACTGACGTAGCGAAATATGTTCGCTTGTAGTCCCTGAATTTGCGTCGCAATACTGGCCGAAGACCCTGATTCGAACCGCCGGAGCCGGCTTGCTGACGATGGCGGATTGAAAGACGCCATCGCCAGCAAGCCGGCTCCTACGCAAGGCGATTCACCGAAGTACCCATTCCTTCAGCGAGATCATCAGTACCGACCAGCCGAGGCATCCATGTATCACGACAATATAATTTATAAGAAAAAGTCCAACGATCCTCAATTTCTGCTCGGCGTGGCCGTGGTGCTGTTCCTCGGCTCCTACCTGATGAACCTCGGCAACAGCGGCCTCAGTCACTTCCTGCATCCGCTGCTGGGCGATACCCCGGACAGCCTGACCTCACGCAACATCACCATCGGCCTGGGCATTGCAGTCCTCGGTACGCTTAACTTCCACGTTCTCGGACGCCTGAAGTTCAAAGTGCAGACCACGGTGGTGTGGATCGAATTGCTGATCCTGTTCCTCGCATTCTTCGACACCTTCGACCTCTCCTACAGCTTCATCCTCGACAAGGTTGGCTTCCTGATCATTCAGGGCGCCGCCACCACGTTGTACATCTCCGCGATCGCCATCGTGATTGCCTTCGTGTTGGCGCTGATTGGCGCCGTGGCCAAGCTGTCGAACAACGGCCTGGCCAACGCGCTCGCGTCGTTTTACACCTCGTTCTTTCGCGGCGTGCCGTTGCTGATTCAGATCTACCTGATTTATCTGGGGCTGCCGCAATTGGGTTATGTAGTTGACGCAGTGCCGGCCGGCATCCTCGCGCTGTCGCTGTGCTACGGCGCCTACATGACGGAAATCTTCCGCGCCGGTATTCAGAGCATTCCTGTCGGGCAGTGGGAAGCGTCGCGGGCGTTGAACATCAGTCCGTTCAAGACACTGAGCAAAGTGATCATGCCGCAGGCCTTGCGCGTGATCATCCCGCCCACCGGCAACCAGTTCATCGCCATGCTCAAGGACAGTTCGCTGGTCTCGGTGATCGGCGTCTGGGAACTGATGTACCTGGCCAAGACCCAGGGCCGTGCGGACTTCCGTCACCTGGAAATGCTGATCACCGCCGCGATGATCTACTGGGCGCTGTCGTTCATCCTCGAACGGGTGCAGGCGCGCATCGAAAAACGGGTCAACCGTTCCACCGTGAGGAGCTGATCGTGATGACTCCATCCAGTACCGCCGAAAGACTCCAGCCGACGCCAGTTGCGCCCACCGCTCCTGCAATGATTTCCATCGCCGGCCTGAACAAATGGTATGGCAATTTTCACGCCCTGCGCGACGTCGACCTGACCGTCGCCAGCGGTGAAATTCTGGTGGTGTGCGGGCCGTCGGGCTCGGGCAAGTCGACGATGATTCGCTGCATCAACCACCTCGAGAATTTCCAGAAAGGCCACATCAAGGTCAATGGCATCACCCTCACCAGCGAAGCGGAAAGTGTCAGCGCCGTGCGCAGTGAAATCGGCATGGTGTTCCAGAGCTTCAATCTGTTCCCGCACCTGAGCGTGATGGACAACCTGACGCTGGCGCCGCAACTGGTACAAGGCGTGTCATCCACAGAGGCGAAAAAACGTGCGCAGGTGTACCTGGAGCGCGTGCGCATTGCCGAACACGCGCACAAGTATCCGTCGCAATTGTCCGGCGGCCAGCAACAACGCGTGGCGATTGCACGGGCGCTATGCATGAATCCCAAGGTAATGCTGTTCGACGAACCGACGTCCGCGCTCGACCCGGAAATGGTCCACGAGGTACTGGACGTGATGGGTGAACTGGCCACCGATGGCATGACCATGATTTGCGTGACCCACGAAATGGGTTTTGCCAGCAAGGTTGCCGACCGCGTGTTGTTCATGGATCAGGGCCAGGTGATCGAACAGGCGACACCTGCAGAATTTTTCAACAATCCGCAGACCGAACGCGCACAGAAATTCCTGTCGCAGATTATCGGTCACTGAGAGTCGTTTTACCGCCGCAAAACAATAACGAAAAGTGGAGATGGACATGCTCAGCAAAAAACGCGCAATCACCCTCGCAGCCGCCATGTCACTGTTGTTCGTCGGCGCCGCCAATGCCGGTGCGGTGCTGGACAAGATCCAGAGCAGCAAGACGCTGACCGTCGCGACGTCGGCCACCTGGCCGCCGCAAGGGTTCATCAATGACAAGAATGAAATCGACGGTTTTGACATCGACGTCTCGAAAGAAATCGCCAAGCGTCTTGGCGTCGAGGCCAAATTCATCACGCCAGACTGGGACGTGATTACCGCCGGCAAGTGGAACGGCCGTTGGGACGTGTCCGTGGGTTCAATGACTGCAACCAAAAGTCGCGCACGAATTCTCGATTTTCCCGGGACTTATTACTACGTGCCGTACGTGTTTGCCGTGCATGACAAATCCAAGGTTACCGATCACAAGGCGCTGAATGGCAAGACTATCGGCGTCGAAGGCGGCACCACCTCCGAGGACTATTTCAGCCAGGCGCTGGCCATTGAAACCACCGACGTGCCGCCTGTGGTTTATGACGTCAAAACCGAAAAAATGAAAACCTACGCTGGTTCCGTCGGCCCGCTGGACGATCTGCGTCTGGGCGATGGCGCACGCTTGGACGCCATTCTCACGCAACGCAGCACGCTCGATGCAGCCGTCAAAAAGGGTTACCCGTTGCGGGCCGTCGATGACAACGTGGCGTTCTACGAACCGCTGGCCGTGGCCACCGACAAGGGTGACCCGGAGCTGAAAGCCAAGCTGGCGGAAATCATCGCCGCGATGCACAAGGACGGCACGCTGACCAGGCTGTCGGACAAGTGGTACGGCGTCGACTACTCGACGATCAAATAACCACCTGCCCCAATCTTTGTAGGAGCGAGCCTGCTCGCGAAAGACTCAAGGCCCACGCGTAGATCCAGATATCGCGTCATCGTTGACGTCCATCGCGAGCAGGCTCGCTCCCACAGGGTTGGGTGTGAGGCTTATCCTCAAGGATCGACCATGTCCTTCCCCAACACCTGGTACGCCCAAACCTCGCTGCCGCGCGCAGCCAGGTCCGAATTGAACACCGTTGAAACCTGCGACATCTGCATCATCGGTGCCGGCATCGCAGGGCTCACCGCGGCCCTCGAACTGACCCGACGCGGTAAACGCGTGGTCATCCTCGAAGCGCATCAGGTCGCCTGGGGCGCGTCTGGCCGCAATGGCGGCGTGGTCTCGCCGGGCTGGGCCGAAGGCTCGGGGGCTATCCGCAAAAAGCTTGGCCTTGAACAGGCACGGACGTTGTTCCGGATGTCGGTCGAAGGTGTAGACATCGTGCGCCACAACATCAGCGAACTGGCGCTCAGCGGTTGCGCACCATCGGCCGGGACCATTCGGGTCAAGCGCTACGATGACGCTGCCGGGGTGAAGAGCCACATTGAAACGATGCGTCGTGACTTCGGCTATGAAGTGAATTTTCTCGACACCGCTCAGGTTCGGGAGCGGGCGCACACCGTGCGCTATTTCCAGGGCGTCGAAGACCCCAATGCGCTGCATTTCCACCCGCTGAATTATTGCCTGGGCCTGGCGATGGCCATCGAGGCGGCGGGCGGCGAAATTTTCGAACACTCGAAAATGCTCGCCTGGCGTCATGAGGGTAGCGATAAAGTGGTCGAGACCGCGCAGGGCAGCGTGCACTGTCAGGACCTGGTGTTCTGCGCCGGTGGTTACGGCGGACTGGAGCTGCAAAAACTCAGCCGCGCCTATTTGCCCATTGCCACCTACGTGGTGCTGACCGAACACTTGGGCGATTCGATCAAGAACGTGCTCGACTCCGCCGCGGCGTTCTCCGATGACCGACGCGCTTCGGATTATTACCGCGTGGTCGAGGGCGACCGCCTGCTCTGGGGCGGACGCATCACCACCCGCAACGAGCAAAATGAAAAAGCCCTGGCAGCGATGCTCAAAGCCGACATGGTCGCGGTGTATCCACAACTGGCGCCGGTCAGGATCGAGTTGGCATGGTCCGGTTTGATGGGTTATTCCACCAACAAGATGCCGAACCTGGGATTGCTCGAGCCCGGCGTCTGGGCGTGCACTTCATTTGGCGGCCACGGGCTGAACACCGGCTCTATCTGCGGTCGGGTGATCGCTGAAGCGGTGTGCGGGGAAAATCGACGGTATGAGCTGTTCAAACCGTACCTGCTCGACTGGAACGGCGGACCGTTTGGGCGCGTGGCGGCGAATGCGATTTATCAGTCGTTGAAAGTGATGGATTTCGTGCAGGAACGCTTCCGCGGCTGAGCACAATTTCCGCAAACCCTGATAACCCTTGTGGGAGCTAGCCTGCTGGCGATGGTGTGTCAGTCACATCAATGTAGCTGACACACCATCGCCAGCAGGCTAGCTCCCACAAGGTTGTGTGTTGACCGCACTTTCTGTAAACACAAAAAAAACCGGCCGAAGCCGGTTTTCTAATTTCTGCACAATCAGAACGAAGCGTTCTGCAGGCCGTCCAGATAACGCTCGGCGTCCAGTGCGGCCATGCAGCCGGCGCCGGCCGAGGTGATCGCCTGGCGGTAAACGTGGTCCGCCACGTCACCGGCGGCGAAGATACCTTCAATGTTGGTGGCAGTGGCGTTGCCTTCACGGCCGCCATGCACCACCAGGTAGCCGTCTTTCAACGTCAGCTGACCTTCGAACAGCGAGGTGTTCGGGGTATGGCCGATGGCGATGAACACGCCGTCGACTTTCAGCTCGTCGAAACTGCCGTCGTTGTTCTTCAGACGGGCACCGGTGACGCCCATGTTGTCGCCCAATACTTCGTCCAGCGTCGCATTCAGCTTGAGGATGATCTTGCCTTCAGCGACCCGTGCGTGCAGCTTATCGATCAGAATCTTCTCGGCGCGGAAGGTCTCGCGGCGGTGAATCAGGGTCACGGTGCTGGCGATGTTGGCCAGGTACAGCGCCTCTTCGACAGCGGTGTTACCGCCACCAACCACGGCAACCGGCTTGTTGCGATAGAAGAAACCGTCGCAGGTGGCGCAGGCTGACACGCCTTTGCCCATGAACGCTTCTTCCGATGGCAGGCCCAGGTAGCGAGCGCTGGCGCCCGTGGCGATGATCAGCGCGTCGCAGGTGTAAGTTGCGCTGTCGCCGGTCAGGCTGTAAGGCTTGGAAGCGAAGTCCACTGCGTTGATGTGATCAAAGACGATCTCGGTTTCGAAACGCTCAGCGTGCTCTTTCATGCGTTCCATCAATGCCGGGCCGGTCAGACCGTGGACATCGCCCGGCCAGTTGTCGACTTCGGTGGTGGTGGTCAGTTGACCGCCGGCCTGCATGCCGGTGATCAGCAGTGGCTTGAGATTGGCACGGGCCGCATAGACCGCGGCGCTGTAACCGGCAGGGCCGGAACCGAGAATAATCACTCGCGAATGACGGACTTCAGACATGACCTGCTCCTGTTGACCGGCCCGAACACCTGGCGCGGAACGCCGGGTTGGCCGGCGGAAATAAAAAAGGACCGTTGAAAGCGCTTGGGGAAGGCTTGACTCGACAGTCCTGTAAAAGATTGGGTGCAGCGTATCGAGGGGGCGAAGATTAAGGAAATACCGAATAACAATCCAGCTCATAGGCGGTCTCTATTCGGTAACCACGAATATATAGGCGCCTTTGTTACCGTTGATGTCGATGCTGTCGCCGTGCTTTCGCCGATGGGGCAAAGCCGGTAAGGTCGGCGCGTTTCCCCTTGCTCGGAGCATGATATGCCTGCACCCGTACTGTCCGGCCCACAATACCTGCGCGAAGGACTCAAGCTGGTCTTGAGTCCCAGCCTGCGTTTATTCGTCTTGCTGCCACTGGCCATCAACCTGGTGCTGTTCGTCGGATTGATTTACCTGGCTGGCCATCAGTTCAGCCTGTGGGTCGATACGCTGATGCCATCGCTGCCGGAGTGGCTGAGTTTTCTCAGCTACGTCATCTGGCCGATTTTCGTGGTACTAGTGGCGCTGATGGTGTTTTTTACTTTCACCATGCTCGCCAATATCATCGCCGCGCCGTTCAACGGCTTCCTTGCCGAGAAAGTTGAAGTGGTGGTGCGCGGCACCGACGACTTCCCCGCCTTCAGCTGGGGCGAACTGATCGCGATGATTCCGCGTACCCTGTCGCGGGAAATGCGCAAACTCGGCTATTTCCTGCCCCGCGCCATTGGCCTGTTCATTCTCTCGTTCATACCGGTGCTCAACATCATTGCCGCGCCGCTGTGGTTACTGTTCGGCGTGTGGATGATGGCGATCCAGTACATCGACTACCCGGCGGATAACCACAAACTGGGCTGGAACGAGATGCTCGCCTGGCTGCGCGAGAAGCGTTGGCAGAGCATGAGTTTCGGTGGCAGCGTTTATCTGGTACTGCTGATCCCGGTGGTCAATATTCTGATGATGCCGGCGGCGGTGGCGGGTGCGACGCTGTTCTGGGTTCGCGAGCGCGGGGCGGAGGTAACGACCAATGCCAATTCATCAATAACCAACAATTAACACGCTAACTGGTGAATTGCGAAAAGAGCTCCGGTAATTGCGATTTCACCTGTCGTTGTAACAAATTTAAAAAACGGCCCAGGAGACAGCTGTGGGCCGTCTTCCTCTCACTTGGAGTGCAGTCCTCACGGGTTCTATAAAGTTTAAAGGATTGAATAGAATAATTAATCAAACCCTCATCAGATATTTACTGGTTTTTCCCATACTATAAAGCCTAACTGAGGGCTAGGATCAGAGTGCTTACCGGATCGAAAAATCTGCACCGCTTTGAGCGTATGATAGATGCTCACATCAAAAGTGTGAGTGCCATACCACTCAGTGCTCGTAGCTCCCACTGCAATTGTTTCTAATATGGAGTCGTCAGCCGCGAGTAATAAGACAGTTTCTGCGGTTATAGAATGTGTTCCGCGAATGCTCATAGGACCAGGAGGGTGAGCGGTGTCAGGCTGAGGATATGAGATTGTCGGAGCATTGACGGCTTTAATGACATTCACTTTGCATTCAGGACTAGGATCAGACATCACGCCGTTTACAGTCTGCGTCACGGAAAAACTGAATGTTTGAGGCTTGGAAAACCCAAGAGTGGACGACCAGCGACCTTTATTTCCCCGTAAAAATTCACTGCCGCCATCGTGAGTAATGGTTATCTCGGTACCAATCCCGGGGTCGCAGGTCCCTGAAATCCTCATCCCCCCTTCTATATTGATTGGATAAGCTGGTGTAGGTGACGTGATCAGTGGAGGAGGCGGTTTGGTTGTTTCGAATGCCTCTGAAATGCCAGATACAATCTTGGTCATACAGTCAATCCTCTTACGTCGACAAGAGTTAGCTGAAAAGTCAAACTATCAATATTAGTAAGAATCAACACCTGTAATATTTGACAGTTCTGACGAGTAGCCACCTAACTTTTGATCCCCTTTATTCGTAAGCCTGGTTGATATTCTGAGTCCGACTTCTCCGAGGGATGGACTCATCAGCCGGTCTACGCGTCACAAATCCATCATCTAACCGTCACAACGACGCAATGGCCTCAGCCGACACTGAGGTCATGACTACAGCTCTGCATATCACCCTGATCACCGAAACCTTCCCTCCCGAAATCAACGGCGTGGCCAACACCCTTGGTCGCTTGTGCGACGGTCTACGCGCGCGCGGGCATCAAGTGGAGCTGGTGCGACCTCGACAGGGTTGCGACTCGCCGACAGGCAGCAGCGATGATCTGCTGCTGTGCCGGGGCTGGCCGCTGCCGGGCTATCCGGGCCTGCAATGGGGCCAGTCGTCGATGCACAAATTGTTGCGGCGGTGGCAGCGTCATCGACCGGACGTGTTGTACATCGCCACCGAAGGCCCGTTGGGATTATCTGCATTGCGCGCCGCACGGCGCCTGGGGATTTCCGTGGTCAGTGGCTTTCATACCAATTTTCAGCAGTACACCAGCCAATATGGGTTGGGGATGCTCTCGCGTTTGCTGACACATTATTTGCGCTGGTTTCACAATCGCTCGACCTTGACTCTGGTGCCTAGCGTCAGCCAGAGGCTGGAACTGGAACGACGGCAATTCGAGCGGCTGGCGTTGTTGTCCCGAGGGGTCGACAGCCAGCTGTTTAATCCGGTCAAACGCCTGCAGTCGCTGCGCGAGCAATGGGGTATGGGGGAGGATGACATCGCCGTTATCCACGTAGGACGCCTGGCTCCGGAAAAAAACCTTGGTGTACTCAAGCGCTGCTTCGAGCGGCTGCAAAGCACTTATCCACAACGCAAACTGAAGCTGATCGTCGTCGGTGACGGGCCTCAGCGGGCAGCTTTGCAGCAGCAATTACCGTACGCGATCTTCTGCGGCGCTCAACGCGGCGAAGCGTTGGCCAGCCACTATGCCTCGGGGGATGTATTTGTTTTCCCAAGTCTGACCGAAACCTTTGGCAATGTGGTGCTCGAGGCGCTGGCCTCGGGGTTGGGCGTGGTCGCTTACGATCAGGCGGCTGCGGGCCAACACATACGGCATGGCTACAATGGCGTGCTGGCGATGCCGGGGGATGAGGAGGCGTTTTGCGAGGCGGCAGTGTGGTTGCTCGAGGAGCGCGAATCACTGCGATGCGTACGCCTGAATGCGCGACAGCACGCGAGCCGTCAGGGCTGGGCGACGATTATCGAGCAGTTCGAGGGGCAGTTGCGGGGGGCTTGTGTGGGGGAGCAGGTGGTGCCGAATGCACCTACCGGACCTTGATTTCTCGCTGACCTTGACGCCGCCATCGCGAGCAGGCTCGCTCCCACAGGTGACCGCATACTCCGGGCAGTACGAGGTCAATGTGGGAGCGAGCCTGCTCGCGATAGCGTCAGTGCAAGTGGTACTTAAACCAGCGTCATCAACGCCTCACGGCTGAACGGTAGAATCTCTTCCTCGCGACCGTCGCGCACTTTCTGCGCCCAATCCGGATCGACCAGCAGCGCGCGCCCTACCGCCACCAGATCGAACTCGTCATTATTCAAACGCTCGAGCAGTTTTTCCAGGCTGGCCGGCTGCGCGATTTTGTCGGTGTTGACCATGAACTGCAGGAACTCCCCGTCCAGGCCGACACTGCCCACGGTAATGGTCGGTTTGCCAGTCAGCTTGCGTGTCCAGCCTGCGAGGTTCAGCTCGGAACCGTCGAACTCCGGCTCCCAGAACCGTCGCGTCGAGCAGTGGAAAATGTCCACCCCGGCGTCGGACAACGGCTTCAGGAATTCCCCCAGCGCTTCCGCGGTCTGCACCAGCCGCGCAGTGTAGTCCTGCTGTTTCCACTGCGAGAAACGGAAGATGATCGGGAAATCTTCACCGACCGCCGCACGCACCGCTTGAATCAATTCGATAGCGAAGCGCGAACGGTTGGCCAGGCTGCCGCCATATTCGTCAGTGCGCTGGTTGCTGCCTTCCCAGAAAAACTGGTCGACCAGATAACCGTGGGCGCCATGGATTTCAATGCCGTCCATGCCGATGCTCTGCGCATCCTTGGCCGCTTGAGCAAACGCGGCAATCACGTCTTGAATATCCTGCTTGCTCATGCCGTGAACGACGACCTGACCGTCCTTGAGTTTTTCCGACGGACCGTAACCTGGCACGCTGGCATCCGGCTCGGTGCCGATACGACGCACACTGCCGACGTGCCACAGTTGCGGAACAATCTTGCCACCCACGGCGTGCACGGCGTCGACAACTTTTTTCCAGCCTGCCAGCGCGGCTTCACCGTAGAAGTGCGGCACGTTCGGATAACCGTTGGAAGCCTTGTGATCAACCGTGGTGCCCTCGGTGATGATCAAACCGACACCCGCTGCAGCACGGCGGCGGTAGTACTCGATCACTTTGGAATTGGGTACGCCACCCGGCGAAAACGAACGGGTCATCGGCGCCATGACCACGCGGCTCGGCAATTCGAGACTACCGAGATGGAACGGTTTGAACAGGGCTTTTACGGGCATGGGGACGCTCCACGAAGAATGACTTTATGACGGCGATAATATGGGGAGGCGACCGCATTGAATAGCACTATTGATTGCGGTGATTAAGGATCAGAAGTCTGTAGGAGCCGGCTTGCTGGCGATTGGAACAACCCGGTTGGTCAGGTAAACCGCGCTGCCCGGATCGCCAGCAAGCCGGCTCCTACAGTGGGGAATCAGCTCAGCGCTCTTTCAATCGCCTGAATGACGCTTGGATCATCCGGAGGCGTGCGCGGCGAGAATCGCGCGAGCACGCGACCATCCTTGCCCAGCAGGAATTTTTCGAAGTTCCAGGTGATGTCACCCGGAAACTCCGCGCCCTCGCCCGCCAACAGGCGGTACAACTGATGACGGTCGTGACCGTTGACTTCCAGCTTGCTGGACAACGGAAAAGTCACGCCATAGTTAAGACTGCAGAACTCCTGGATTTCCTGCTCGGTGCCCGGTTCCTGTCCGGCAAACTGGTTGCACGGCAAACCCAGCACGCTGAAACCCTGATCCTTGTATTGCTGGTAAAGTTTTTCCAGCGCCGCGTACTGTGGGGTCAGGCCACATTTGGAAGCAACGTTGACCACCAGCACGACGAGCCCCTTGAAAGGCGCAAGAGGCAGCTCCCGTCCATCCAGGGCCTTCAGTTTAAGGTCGTGAAAAGCACTCATGACGAACTCCAAATTCCCGTGTTCTTCTCGAAACAGCCTCTTGGTGATTCCACCAGGGACAGCCGCGGACTAAAAAGGCGCCCCGCGGGCGCCTCTCCAGTACTCGAAAGCTTAGCGCAGAAATCAGTGCTGATGGCCACCTTCACCATGCACGTGACCATGCGCGACTTCTTCCTGGCTGGCTTCACGGATGTCGATGATCTTGACCTGGAAATTCAAGCGCTGACCGGCCAACGGGTGGTTGCCGTCAACGGTGACATCGTCGCCGTCCAGATCGCGGATGGTCACGATCTGCATCTGGCCGTCCGGCGCGGAAGCGTGGAACTGCATGCCCACTTCCAGTTCGTCAACGCCTTCGAACATACTGCGGCTCAATGTGCTGACCAGTTCGGCCGCGTATTCGCCATAAGCATCTTCCGGTTCAACGGCGACGGTCAGCTCGTCGCCGACTGCTTTGCCTTCCAGGGCTTTTTCCAGGCCCGGGATGATGTTGCCTGCGCCTTGCAGGTAAACCAGCGGCGCGCCGCCGGCGGAGCTGTCGATGACCTCACCAGCGTCGTTGGTCAGGGTATAGTCGATGGAGACAGCCTTATTGGCGGCGATCAGCATGGGGCGAGACCTTTTGCAGAAGAATATAGAAAGACCAAGTTTAGCGAAGCAATCGTCCGAAAGCGAACACAACCCGGACAGACGGAACGCGGCGCCAGGCTCGACGGTCACAGGTTTTCATCAGGACGAGGATGGGCACTGGGTTGCCGAGCTGTCCTGCGGCCATACGCAGCACCTGCGCCATCAGCCGCCGTGGCAATCACGCGCCTAGGTGCTGGACCCGGCGCAACGCCTTGAAAAAATAGGCCAAGCCTTTGCTTGTGGTTGGTGCGCACAAGGCTCGGTTAGCGCTAACCTTGGCGACTGAATTGCGGTAGACGGCCAGTCATAGGTTGTCACCATTGCCATGCTCCTTTAGAGAATCCGCATGCAAACTTTTTTTATCGCGCCCACCGATTTCGGTGTGGGTCTGACCTCCATCAGCCTTGGGCTGGTGCGCACCCTCGAACGGGCCGGCCTCAAGGTCGGCTTTTTCAAACCGATCGCACAGCCGCATCCGGGCGACACCGGGCCTGAACGTTCCACTGAACTGGTGGCCCGCACTCACGGTCTGAAACCGCCTCAGCCGCTGGGGCTGGCGCATGTCGAACGTATGCTCGGCGATGGCCAGCTGGACGAATTGCTCGAAGAAATCATCACCCTGTATCAGCAGGCCGCTATCGGCAAAGACGTGCTGATCGTTGAAGGCATGGTGCCGACGCGCAGCGCCAGTTACGCCGCGCGGGTCAATCTGCATCTGGCCAAGAGCCTGGATGCTGAGGTGATCCTGGTCTCCGCGCCGGAAAACGAAGTGCTGGCCGAGCTTTCCGGGCGCGTCGAGTTGCAGGCGCAGCTGTTCGGCGGCCCCAAAGACCCCAAGGTCCTTGGCGTGATTCTCAACAAGGTCAAGACTGAAGAGAGCATGGAAGCGTTTGCCGCGCGCCTGAAGGAGCATTCGTCCTTGCTGCGCAGCGGCGATTTCAAGCTGCTCGGCTGCATCCCGATCCAGCCAGAACTCAACGCGCCGCGCACCCGCGACGTTGCCGATCTGATGGGCGCGCAAATCCTCAATGCGGGCGATTACGAAACCCGCCGCATGAGCAAAATCATCATTTGCGCGCGCACCATGCGCAACACCGTCGAGCTGCTCAAGCCCGGTGTGCTGGTGGTGACGCCCGGCGATCGCGACGACATCATCCTCGCCGTCAGCCTCGCCGCCATGAACGGCGTGCCGCTGGCCGGCCTGTTGCTGACCAGCGACACCCTGCCCGATCCGCGCATCATGGACCTGTGCCGTGGCGCGTTGCAGGCGGGCCTGCCGGTGTTGTCGGTGAGTACCGGCTCCTACGACACCGCCAACCAGCTGAACGGGTTGAACAAGGAAATCCCGATCGACGACCGTGAGCGTGCGGAGATCATCACCGACTTCGTCGCCAGCCATCTCGACGCCAACTGGCTGCACCAGCGTTGTGGTACGCCACGGGAAATGCGCCTGTCGCCCGCGGTGTTCCGCTACCAATTGATTCAGCGCGCCCAGGCCGCCAACAAGCGGATAGTTTTGCCCGAAGGCAGCGAGCCGCTGACAGTGCAGGCAGCGGCGATCTGTCAGGCACGCGGCATTGCCCGCTGCGTGTTGCTGGCCAAGCCTGCAGACGTCGAAGCCGTGGCCCGCGCGCACGATATCGAGCTGCCGCCGGGGCTGGAGATTCTTGATCCGGACCTGATTCGTGAGCGCTACGTCGAACCGATGGTCGCACTGCGCAAATCCAAAAGCCTCAACGCACCGATGGCCGAGCAGCAACTGGAAGATACCGTGGTCATCGGTACGATGATGCTCGCGCTGGATGAAGTCGACGGCCTCGTCTCGGGGGTCATTCACTCCACCGCCAACACCATTCGCCCTGCCCTGCAACTGATCAAAACAGCGCCGGGCTGCACGCTGGTTTCGTCGGTGTTCTTCATGTTGTTTCCGGAAGAAGTGCTGGTCTACGGCGATTGCGTGATGAACCCGCACCCAAGCGCCAGCGAACTCGCCGAGATCGCCCTGCAAAGCGCCGATTCGGCCGCTGCTTTCGGCATCACTCCGCGCGTGGCGATGATCAGCTACTCAAGCGGCGAATCGGCCAGCGGCGAAGAAGTCGAGAAGGTCCGCGAGGCGACTTTGCTCGCTCACGAGCAGCAAAATTCACTGCTGATCGACGGCCCGTTGCAATACGACGCCGCCGCCAACGAAAGCGTTGCGCGGCAGTTGGCGCCGAACAGCCAGGTCGCCGGTCGCGCCACGGTATTCGTGTTCCCCGACCTCAACACCGGCAACACCACGCACAAAGCCGTGCAACGCAGCGCCGATTGCGTCAGCCTCGGGCCGATGCTGCAAGGCCTGCGTAAACCGGTGAACGATCTGCCGCGCGGTGCGCAAGTCGATGACATCGTGTACACCATCGCGCTGACTGCGATTCAAGCTGCCAACCGACCTATGGATCTCTAAATGCTGGCTTTTCTTCCTGCTCCCGTGCGCGGCGTGATTGCCTCGCTGTTGTTGGCACTGAACACTATTCTGCTTTGCTCGATTCTGTTCTGCGTGGCGATTTTCAAAGCGTTGCCTTTCGCCCTCACTCAACGCTTCACGCTGTGGCTGATGAGCCACATCCATGAAGCGTGGATCAGCAATAACAAAGCGTGGATGAACCTGGTCTGCCGCACCCGCTGGCACCTCAGCGGGCTCGAGGGTCTGGACTATCGGCACTCGTACCTGATCACCAGCAACCACCAGAGCTGGGTCGACATCATGGTGCTGCAGTACGTGCTCAATCGTCGCATCCAGCCGCTGAAATTCTTCCTCAAGCAAGAGCTGATCTGGGTCCCGGTGATCGGTTTGGCGTGGTGGGCGCTGGGCTTTCCGTTTATGAAGCGTTACTCCAAGGCTTACCTGGAAAAGCACCCGGAGAAGAAAGGCAAAGACCTCGAAACCACGCGCAAGACCTGCGCGAAGTTTCGCAATAACCCGGTGGGAATTTTCAACTTCGTCGAGGGCACGCGCTTCACCGAAGGCAAGCATGCGCTGCAGCAATCACCGTTCAGGTTTTTGCTGAAAGCCAAGGCTGGCGGCATTGCGTTTGTGCTGGACGCCATGGGTGAGCAACTCGAGTCGATCGTCAACGTGACGATTCATTACCCGGGCGGTCGTCCGGGGTACTGGGATTTGCTCTGCGGGAATGTGAAAGACGTGGTGGTGCATTTTCAGGAGCTGAAGATCCCGCCGGCGTTTATCGGTAAAAATTACGACCAGGACGGCGAGTATCGCCTGCAGTTTCAGGGGTGGATCAATCAGTTGTGGGAAGACAAGGATGCGCTGCTGGAGCAGATGCATCGGGAGTATCCTGGCAAGTAACAAGGTGTCAGTGCCGGCCCCATCGCGAGCAGGCTCGCTCCCACATTTGGTCTTCGGTGCACGCTGACCTTGTGGGAGCGAGCCTGCTCGCGAAGGCGATCTCAAGGACACAAAAAAACCCGCCGATGATCACTCATCGGCGGGGTTTTTCTTTCA
>NZ_JMCL01000174.1 GCF_000690905.1 Pseudomonas sp. Ant30-3
GAATGTTGTGCAGGTGTCCGGATTGCGCATGAACCAGAACCGCTTTGACGCTTGCCCAGCTCTCGCTGTCCTCCCTAGTCAGCATCGCTATGAAGACTCAGGCGAAGGTGGAAACAGAAAATTGGCAGTAGAGTAGGCTGAAGAGGATCAATCAGATAATCCGCTGAGAAAGATTTTCTTCTTTACATCTTTGGCATTTTATCAACCAGAAATTCCGGATACCCCACGGCAGATGTACCGGCGGCGGACTACCCAGAGGGTGACCCGTTTGCCGTGAATGGGTAGATCACGATAGGGAACATCACGCTTGCCGAACCGCACGAACTCGCCCTGCACACCGCATTCCTCGCAGGCTATTGGTGTAGGTGCTTCAAGCTGAAAATGTATGTCGTCATTCTGCTCCTCAGAATCCACCAACTGGTACCCAGGAAGGCTTAACGAATTAATCATCTCCCGCCTTGATCAGAAAAACAGGTAGGTGGCGTATGGGCATATAGAAAACTTGATCAGTTTCCTACAAGAGGAATGTTGTGCAGGCGTTTAGATTGGACATGATCCAGAATCTTTTTGAGGCTTGCCCAGCTCTCGCTGTCATCCCTAGTCAGCATCGCTATGAAGACTCAGGCGTAAAGTGGAGACGGAAAATTGACAGAGTAGGCTGAAAAGGATCAACCAAATAATCCGTTGATATAGACTTCCTCCTCTACACTTTGGGCGTTTTGTCAACCAGAAACTCCGGAGACTCAATTAAAGTAGAACTGGCGGGAGCAAATCAGCCAGTTAACCCAAATGTTTTTATTTATTCAAGTCCATAATATTTAGCCATTCAGCGTTTTCTTGACCTATAACGCAGTCTCCATTTTTTCGCATATTGAGCCTAAGATTACAGCGTTTTATTTCTTCTTTGAACTCTTCTGAAGGTATCAACTGAATAGTTTTTAAGAGTTGGTTATAGAATTCAGAATCATCGGTTTTCAATGTATAAAAAACCCACTTTCCTTCACGACTTGCCGAGACTATACCTGCTTTTAAAAGAATTTTTAAGTGACGAGAAACATTGTAGTGTGACTCTCCCAGGACATCCATACCCTCACTAACACAAATTCTTTGATCTATATATGACATTAACCAGACTAATATTAATCTATTAGGCTCAGATAGAGCCTTCATAATATCAATGTAGCTCGAAATCAACGCAATTACCTCCGATCAAAGTTATATAATGCTACGTGAAGCAGCATTATATACTATAGAGTTATAAGACAAAGCTAAAAATCATCCCACCTATGGTCGCAATGGCAAGCACGATTGCAACAAATGCTATTACAGCCCTAGGTTTCAAGACAGTGGATATAATTGCTATCTCGGGTAAGCTAGCACCTGTGCCGCCAATAATCAATGCCATTGCAGCCCCCATCCCCATCCCCTTTCCGATTAACACATCTAGTAATGGTAGAGCCATTTCAATTCGTAGGTAGAGCGGAATACTAATAACAGCAGCAATAGGAATGGCAAACCAATTATCACTACCAACGAATCTTTCGACAATATCAGCAGGCAAAAAAGCGGCTGACAAGGCGCTAATTGCTGCACCAATCAAAACATAGGGAGTAATTTTTTTAAATAAAGCCCAAGCAAACTGTATAGCCAAACCAAGGCGTTCTTTATGTGACTCGGTTTTTTGTGAGGCTGAAGGCAGGCTACATGCCGGCACTGAAGAATAGCCAGAAACTGGTGTCGAAGAGCAACTAACTAGCCCTAATGCTTGATCTTCAACCTGCAGTAAATTTTTCACCTCATTTTTCTTTGTAGAAACACTACAAGTCTGTTTAGGTTCAACTATATCGCGCTTTACTGCATTACGCAGACTTGTAAAGCTGACTATATATCCTGCCGCTATCGCTCCCAGAAATGTCAGTAAAAAATAAATAAAAGCCACTTTGATTCCAAAGGTAGCTGCAATTAATCCAACCACAACAAAGTTTGTTAAAGGAGCTGAAATCAAAAAACTAAATACAGTTCCAGTAGCAATTCCCATTTGCACCATGCCAATCATAACTGGAATCATTGCAGCACTACAAAAAGGGGTTAAAATTCCCATGAGCGCCCCGATTATCGGGCCTTTACTTTCATGCTTGCTTAACTTTTCTTGTAGCTTCTCCTGTGGCACGTAATGCCGGACAAGGCCAGTAATAATTGCGACTGCGGCAATTATCAATAATAGCCCGCTTCCTATATGCAGGAACTCATCCAAAACTATTCCCCAATCACTTTCTTGCATAATAAATTATCTCCCGATTAATGACATCATTCCAACATACGTACACATGTATGTATGTGCATGTGTGCGTATGTTATGATTGGTTCAGAAGCCTGTCAAGTAGGAAGTTGCTCGATACGCGAATGAGTTGAGGCTTCTAGCCCGGAATTCTCATGGTTACCCAGCCAGTTTTATTGGGTGCCTATGAGAAGTACGGGCTAGAGCGATAATCAACCATATTTTCCGGATACCCTTATTTATCTACCGGATAGCTTAGATACTGGAATTTTTGCATTCCATGAAACATCTCGATTAAATGCAAGAACTCCAATAAAAAGCACAGTAGAACTTGGATTTAAAGCGCACAATCCTTCATTGGAAGCGAGAATAGGCTTTGTTGCGTAATTCGATGGAACTAAATCAAGAAACTACGATCTGAGCGGCTACGCCCATCAATCGTCGTAGCCTCATGCCTAAACCTCGTTACAAAACAACTAACTGGAAGCAGTACAATAAATCCTTAATCAACCGTGGCTCTCTGGCCTTTTGGATTGATGAGGAAGCGATAGCTGAGTGGAAGCAAAACAAACAAGGCAAGCGTGGTAGACCTCGCCGATTCAGCGACTTAGCCATTACTACCGCACTGATGGTGAAACGCGTTTTCTCTATGCCCTTGAGAGCGCTGCAAGGTTTTCTAGACTCCGTATTTAGGGTATACGGATTTAATGGTTGATGGGGCACCTTTACCCCACCAACCTGATACCATTATCAGATGGTTGATAGATCGACTCCGTAGTTGAGTTCCTCTGCGAAGTCCGGCAGTCCGTAACCGATGGTTTTCTTGTAGAAAGGAGAGACCTTCGCAGTCGGTGCCTTCTTCTTGTGCTTCGTGGTGTAGAGCATTCGTGCCCGCATCACCTCGAAGGAGTAACCG
>NZ_JMCL01000175.1 GCF_000690905.1 Pseudomonas sp. Ant30-3
CGATGCTCAGTTGAAAAAAGCGCCCTCGCCTGTGCCCGCCGTTGCGCGCATTTCCTGGCGCGCCACTGTTCAGGTGCTGTCGTCCAAAGCGCTGTTTCCGATCATCATGGTCGGCCTCGGCGGGTGCGTATTTGGGGGCCTGTCGAGCTTTCAAACCAGTTACGCAGCGTCTCGCTCGCTGGATTACTCACTGTTCTTTTTCGGCTTCATGGGCGCGGCGATCAGCAGTCGAATGCTGATTGCGGGTTTCGTGGTCAAGCGCGATCCACTCCGCGCGTCCTGCCTGCTGTCGGGGTTGATGATGGGCTCGATCGTGCTGTTCGGTTTCGTAGTCGACAGCGGATTCACCTACGTACTGGCAGCGATGATGCTCGGGGTCGGTTACGGGCTGACGTACTCGGTGATCAATGGCCTGGCGGCGAACGAAGCGCCACATGGTGTTACGTCGCAATCGTTGTTGCTGTTCAGCCTGTCGTACTTCATCGGCGTGTTCGGCTTCCCGTTGCTGGCCGGGAAGATCATCGTCGAACACGGCATGACGACACTTATGCTCACAGTTCTGGCAGTAGCCCTGTTGAACTGGCTGATCACCGTGGCACGCCTGATCTGGCGCCGGGTTGTGAGCGCCAGATCGCTCCATCAGGCATGAACCGTTCGTCGCTCTTGAGGCACCAATTCCGATCAGAGCCGACCAACGTCAGGTAAGGACTTTTAATAAATGGAGACGACACCATGATCTTGTCCAGGCTGACCGCTCTTACGTTCGCTACCCTTCTGTCCTCTGCCGCATTCGCTGCCAACACTGCTTCCGGCACCGGCCCGACCAACCCGACTGGCGGCACCGGCTCTTCCGCTACTCAAAGCACTCCCGGCATGAACACCAACGGCACCGGCGTCGACAGCGGCCTGCCGCCGTCCACCGGCACCGACCCGCGCACGCAAGGCAGTGACCCTGGACGTCAGGGCGGTTTAAACACGCCGGACGCGACTCCCGACAATGCCGGCCCCGGCATCGGCTCGAAGACCACCACTGGTGGTTCGGGTTCAGAAGGTGGCGGTGCCAGCCAATAATCGCCCACGCGAGTACACGCACGACCTATCCACAGCCATGAGAGGTAACCATGAACGTTGATAACGACCTGCAAAAAGAAGTTCTAACCCGCTTGCTGCACGCTCACCCGAGCGGCCTGGGCAAGGAGGTTCTGGACAATTACCGGGGTGAGAAAGTCGTGGCGAGTACCCTCGCCCAGCTTCAAGACCAAGGCTTGATTCAACATGGCCACGTGACCTGCAACGAGGCAGGCGAGCATTCGCTGAATATGCCGATCAAGCTCAGTGCCGCTGGCGTTGAAGCAGCGCGCAAGCTGGACGCTAATAAATAGCACCTGACGGGTCGCAGCCGCCCGTGGCTGCGACCGCTTGAGTGGCCACTTATTCTCGTTGAATCTTCTGGCCTCTTCGCGAGCAAGCCCGCTCTCACAGATGATCGAGTACTTCAATTTCACCTCGATCGACTGTAGGAGCAGGCTTGCCAGCGATGGCAATCCATCAAGCGCCGGACGCTTGTTCGACCAACACGTCAACTTCAGCAGCCACGGGCGCAGTCGCCGGCCCCCATCGGGTCACCGCCAACGCAGCAGCGGCATTCGCTCGCCGTGCTGCCTCAAGCACCGGCAATCCGTGCGCCAAACCTGCGACAAACACCCCCGCATGCGCATCGCCCGCGCCGTTGCTGTCCACTGCTGCCACCTTAAAGCCCGGCACATGTGTGTGCGCTCCCTGATGACTGACCCAGCATCCGTTTGCACCATCACGAACGACGAGCAGAACATCGTCCGGCAAATGCTCAATCAGCCGAGCCAGCGCCCCGGCAATGTCCGAAACGCCGGTAAACCGCGATGCCTCGACGCTGTTACTGGTCCACACATCAATGCGCCCAAGCAACTTCTGCATCAACGGCGCTTCCGGCGCTTCCACCAGCGGGCCGGGGTCAAACACTACGTTGATTCCCGTCGGCAACGCCAGCACCCAGTCCACCAGTGCTTGAGCCTTGCCTGCGTGAAGCAGGCTGTAGCCGCTGACGTACACATAGTCGCCCGCCTCCGCCGGCACACTGGCGAGGTCTTCGGCGGTCAACTCGCCTTCGGCGCCGATGTAGGAAATGAAACTGCGCTCAGCCGAGGCCTCTGTCACCGCAACGCACAGCCCAGTGTCCCGCTCGGCGCGGTGAGCAATACCCATCTGGATACCTTCAGCGTTCATGGCGGCCCGCGCGAGGTCACCAAAACGACCGCTGCCGTGCCGGCCCAGATAGACCACCGGCAAGCCATTACGCCGGGCCGCGGCCATTACATTAAAGCCGCCGCCCGCCTCGAAACTGGCCGACTGCGCCAGCACATCACCGCCGGATTCCGGCAGCTTGGCCACCGCCATGACCAGGTCGATCATGACCTGGCCGGTGTGCAACATCTTAGGCATGAGCATTCTCGACCGAGGCGGCACGACGATCTCTCGCCCCGCCCAACACATAATAAATTCCACCCGCCACCAGGAACGTCACGATCCAGCCCAGGCCGTTATGGCCCAGCCAGGAATCGGAGAGAAACCCGCGGAACCAGACGTTCTGCTCGGTAGTGCCGATGGTGGTGAAACTGAAACCCAGCACGATCGCCACTGCCCACGCGCCGAACGCACGCCATTCGATACCGCCGCGATACCAGTAGGGGCTGCTCGGGCTGACGTCCAGCAAGTCGGTCGGGCTGTAGTAATGACGGTGAATCAGGTCGACAACAAAGATCCCGACCCACGCGGTAATTGGCACCGCCAGCAAGGAAATGAAGGTGATGAAAGGACCGTAAAAACTGTCGGCGATCAGCATGAAGTAGATCGAACCGGCGAAGATCGCGACGATGTCGACCACCACCGCGTAGACGCGTTTGACCTTAAGGCCAAGGGTCAACGTGGTCAGGCCGGCGGAGTACACCGAGAGGTTATTCGACAGCAGCAAACCGCCGAACGCGGTGATCAGGTACGGGACGGCCATCCAGGTCGGCAGCATGTCGCGGATCGCGATGATCGGGTCGGTGGCCGAGGCCAGGTCGTCATTGCCCACAGACAACAAGCCGCCGAGGGTGATCAACAGCACCAACGGAATACCCGCACCAAACGCGGCCGATGCGACCAGGCGCACGGCTTTGACGCTGCGGTGCTGATAGCGCGACATGTCGGCACCGGCATTGGCCCAACCGATCCCGGTGCCGGCCGCCATGGTTCCGACGCCGATGATCATTGCGCTCAGCGGCGCCGGGGTGGCGTTAAACACGGCGCTCCAGTCGATGGTGGCGCAGAGAAAACCGCCGACCAGGATGTTCAAGGCGCCGAACACATAGGTCGCCCACTTCTGAATCACCAGCAACGTCGCATGACCGAGCCCGGAAACCGACAAGGTCAGCAGCACGAAGATCGCGATGAAGATCAACGTCAGCACCGGCGCACTTTTGGCCTCGACCGGCGAGCCGAACAGTATCGAGCACAGCGACAGCAACACGAACGCGGCAGTAGTGGTGTTGACGGTTTCCCAACCCAGCCGCGACATCAGCGATACCAGGGTCGGCCCGATATTGCCACGAACGCCGAAGATGGCCCGCGACAAGGTCAGGCTCGGCGCGCGGCCGCGCCGGCCGGCAATCGAGATAATGCCCACCACCGCGAACGACCCGGCGGCGCCGAGGATCGCGACGATGATCGCTTGCCAGATCGCCAAGCCACGAAACGCCACCAGCGTGGCGCCCAGTGGCAGGCCGAGGATGGAAATGTTGGCGGCGAACCAGACCCAGAACAGCTGCAGCGGATGACCGTTACATTCGGCTTCCGGCACCGGCTCGATGCCACGGGTTTCCAGCTGCCCGGCAAATTGTCCGGTGGTTGATGAACTCATGAAAAATGCTCCTGTTGCCTTTTTTGTGGTTGTGGGCAATTGCGGAAGTCGACAGAACATACCGGCAATCCTGGCCGTGGTTGCGCAATCCGTTACGGTTTATAAAAGTGAGTCGGCGGTGCGCCCTTCGTCGGAACGCCGCCCGGAGCAAGCCCGCTCCCACAGGTCCGCGCACACCCACTGTGGGAGCGGGCTTGCTCGCGAAGCGGTCAGCCCAGTCAACGTAAGGCCAAAAGCCTCAGCACCAACGGCTCCAACTCCAGCGAGTTAACCGTTTTGACCTTGTCGATCATCCCGACCGGCCAACTCTCAAGACCCAGACACGCCCCAAGCATCGCCCCGAGAATCGCGGCGATGGTATCGGTGTCGCCACCGAGGCTGGCCGCCGTGCACAGCGCTTCGGAGGCGTTCATCTCGCCAACCGCTACTTGCTGAGCCAGGGCAAACGAGACCACGACCGATTCCTGTGAAGCCACCGACGTGCCGACAACGTCGTACAGCAGATCCGCGAGCAACACCTTGTCACTGTCGACGCTGATGGTCCGCGCCCAACTGATACGCGAAGCAATCCGCCCTCCCGCAGCCCAGTGGCCATGGCCCTCCGCTTGTTGAGCGATATGCTGGCCCAGGTTCAACGCTTCGCCCAGATCCATGCCATTGATGCCGGCCGACACCACCGCCGCCACCGCTGCGGCACTGGAAATTCCCAGCGTGGTGTTATGGGTGACCTGGCAGGCCTGGACCACGGCGCTGATAAACCGCTGCGAGTCGGCGACATCTGCCGCGATGCCCACTGGCGTAATGCGCATCGCTGCGCCATTAGTGGTGCCGTAGCGCCCCGCCTCTTCCGGCGAATGGCCGGCGAGGATCATCTCGATCGCGCGCTTGGTCGATGGCCCGAGCAAATCCTGCGAACCCTTGGCCTGCATCGTCGCTTCCCACTCGATCAGGCGCTGAGCGAGCAGCGCAGGTTCGATCTGGCCCGCGCCATCGATCAACAACTGGCCGACCAGAATCGCCTGTTCGGTGTCGTCGGTAACCGAGCCGGCCGGCATGTTCGCGGCGATTGGCTGATCGGGGCCGGCGTCCTGCAGATCCCTGATCTCGCCGAAACGCGCCTTGATATCGGCGCGGCTCATCGATTGCGTCGGCATGCCCAGTGCATCACCGAGGGCCAGGCCGTAAAAAGCGCCCAGGGCACGATTGAGCGCGGTCATTGTGGTGTTCCAAATTGCAGGTGAAGGCGAAAATGCACCGGGTCGAGCAGGCTTTCAACCTGTTCCATGAAGCGGTTTTGTCGGTCGTAAGTCGTGCGCAGAGCTTTGAGGAACACCGTGCCGACCGGGCGACCGAGCAGCTCGGCGTCTTCGGCGCTCAAGGGTTCTGCGCCGATCCATTGATCGCCACGTTCGCCGATGTAGCCGTAGGCGGCCAGGGTGATGGTCAGGGAATTGTCGATAAGGCCAACGCGCGGCAGGCTTTCCAGGCCACCGGTGGCGGGCATCAGTGACCGCTCGAGGGAAACCAGCGTGCCGTCGTTGGATCGACGTCGACGATCAAGGGTAATGAATTGATCGGTGCCGAACCGCGACAACAGGTCGGGACGGCTGACCGCTTCCAGCCGCAGCACTTCGGTGTTGATCAGCGCGCCGCTATCAGCGAGTGCCTGCGCCCACCCGCTGCGCTGATCGAGCACCACGCCGTCAAAAGTGACAATGGAGCCGACGCCGCTTTGCGTCGCGATGTAATTGCGCCGCTTCAACTCGGCCAGCGCTTCACGCAGCGTACCCCGGCTGACTTTGAATTCTTGAGCCAACTGATGCTCGCCGGGCAGCAGGAAACCGTCCTCCATGAGGCCGCTTTCAATGCGCCGGATGAGCTCGTCGACCACCCGTTGTTTTTTGTCAAATCGTACCTGTCTAATCATGTACAAATTGAAACCGAAAGATGCTATGCGGGCAAGCAATATTTCAGGGAGGTGACGGGAGGAAGTGGGAGTTCGCGGGTGTGTGGTGAATCAGCTAAGCCGCCTTCGCGGGCAAGTCGGAACGCCGCCCGCGATGGCTTCAGCACAGTCAGCAACAATCTCAGCGTTGCTTGAGGCGGTCGATGACAACAGCCAGAAGCAATATCGATCCACGAATCACATACTGATAAAACGTATCGATATTCTTCAGATTCATCGCATTCTCGATGATCGCCAGAATCAGCACCCCGGCAATGACATGCCGAATCATGCCGATCCCGCCGCTCAACGACACCCCGCCGAGCACGCACGCCGAGATCACCGTCAGCTCGAAACCCTGCCCGATCATCGGCTGACCCGAAGTCATGCGCGAGGCCAGAATCACCCCAGCCAGCGCACCGATCACGCCATGCACGGCGAAGATGATGATCTTGGTCCGGTCAACGTTCACCCCGGCCAGCAGCGCCGCTTCCTGGTTGCCACCGATGGCCATGGTGTTGCGCCCGTAGGTGGTGTAGTTCAACAGCCAGCCGAAAAACAGAAAGCACACGATGGTAATCAGGATCGGCACCGGCACGCCAAACAGCTGGCCATTGCCGACCACGAAGAACGATTCCTGCGACACGCCCACCGCTTTGCCGTTGGCAAAAATGTAGGCCAGACCGCGCACGATTTGCATGGTTGCCAGCGTGGTAATCAGCGCATTGACCCGCAGCTTGGCGATCACGATACCGTTGATCAGCCCGACAATCAGGCCCATCACCAGCGCCGCGCCGACACCCAGCAGCACGCTGTCGGTGTCACGCATCACCACAGCGGCGACCACGCCGGCGCAGGCAATCACCGAACCCACCGACAAGTCGAAGTGCCCGGACGCCAGGCAATACAACATGGTGCACGCGGCAATCCCGGTGGTCGAAATCGCTAGGCCGAGTCCGCGCATGTTCAACGGTGAAAGAAAGTTGTCGATCAGTAACGTGCACAGCACGAAGATCCCGACCGCCGCCAGCAGCATCACCCAGTCATCGAGGAAGCGCCGTAAATCAAGCGGTTTGCGCGCAGTGGGCAGAGCATTGTTTTGGGTTGTCATTATTGTTACCTCTCAGTTCGCCACGCCGTCAGCGCGGTGGCGCGGCAAAGCCAGTTGCAGCAGGTTGGATTCGTTAGCCTCGTCACGGGACAGTTCGCCGCGCATCGCACCCTCGCAGAGCACCAGAATGCGATCGGAAATACCCATCACTTCCATCAAGTCACTCGACACCACAATGACGGCGATGCCGCTTTCGGCCAGGTTGTGGATGATCTGGTAGATCTCGGCTTTGGCGCCGATGTCGATGCCGCGCGTAGGCTCGTCGAGCAGCAGCACTTTCATCGGCATCGACAGCCAGCGGCCGAGAATGGCCTTCTGCTGATTGCCGCCGGACAGGTACATGATTTTCTGCGCGGCGTTCGGCGTCTTCACCTTCAACGCTTTGATCTGCTTGTCGGCGTTGTCCTTTTCCCACAGGCCACGCAGCAGGCAACCGAAGGTCGAATGGGCGCCCCGTGCGCTGATGTTGATGTTCTCGGCGACGCTGGAGAGCGGCATGATGCCCTCCTTCTTGCGGTCCTCGGGACACAGCAGAATGCCGGCGGCGATGGCGTCGCGCGGTGAACGTAATTTGAGTTCACGACCGCGCAATTCCAGACGCCCGGCGCTGTTGCGCTCCAGACCGCTGAGCATGCGGAACAGCTCGGTGCGACCGGCGCCGACCAGGCCGAACAGCCCGAGAATTTCACCTTTGTGCGCTTCGAAACTGACCGGCTCGCGCAAGCCCGGCCCGATCAAACCGTCGACCTTCAGCGCCACTGCGCCACGCTTGCGCGGGCGGTAATCGTAGATGTCCTGAATGTCGCGACCGACCATGCACGTAACCAGTTGATCGTGGGTCAGCTCGCTCATGTCCTCGAACGTACGCACGTAACGACCGTCCTTGAACACCGTCACCGCGTTGCAGATGCGGAACACTTCTTCCATGCGATGGGAGACGTAGAGCACCACTTTGCCCTCATCGCGCAGACGCCCGATGATCGCCATCAAACGATCAATCTCCCGCGCCGACAGGCTGCTGGTCGGTTCATCGAAGGCAATAACGTGCGCGCCCCGGGACAACGCCTTGGCGATTTCCACCAGTTGCCGCTGACCAAGGGACAGCCGCCCTACTTTCTCCTGCGGGTCGATTTCATCGGCCAGGCCCTTGAGACAGGCCAGCGCTTGCTGGCGCAATGCGCCGCGATTGATCAGGCCGAAACTGGCCGGCAGATGCCCGAGGAAAAGGTTTTCCGCCACGGTCATTTCCGGTACCAGGTGCAGTTCCTGATGAATGACCGCGACGCCACTGCCAATGCTGTCGGCCGTGGATTTGAACACCATGGTCTGCTCGCCGATCTGCAGATCACCGCTACTCGGCGTATAAGCCCCGCCGAGAATTTTCAGCAGCGTTGATTTGCCGGCACCGTTCTCGCCCATCAAGGCATGAACCTGTCCCGGATGGGCGACGAAGCTGATGCCATCCAGCGCTTTGACGCCGGGGAAGGTTTTGCCGATCCCGTTGAAGCGCAAGCTGCCTTCGGCGCTGTGCTGTTGTATTTTTAGTTGCGCGTGCATAACCCACCTCTTCACACAGATCAGGCAACCCCCTCGCCGGGGGCTGCCGGTGAAATCAACCGGTCCTCAGTTCCACAGGCCGATTTTTTCCAGTTCCTGCTTGAAGTTCTCGCGGGTGATCAGCGTCACGTCGTCCATGGCCGTGTATTTCGGCGGTTCTTTGCCGGTGGTGACCCACTCGTACATCATCTCGGCGGTTTTGTAGCCTTCGATGTGCGGGCTTGGCAGCATCGAGCCGAAGAAGCCGCTGTTGGGTTTTTTCAGTTCGCCGATCGCGTCGGTACCGTTGATGCCGATGCCGATCACATTGGCCGCGGCAAAACCGGCGCTCTCGGTAGCCCGCACGCCGCCCAGCACGGTGTTGTCGTTCATGCCGCCGATGATCAGGTTTTTCGCCGCGCCTGGCAGTTTGACCAGCGCCGAGTTGGTGGCGTCCATACTGCCCGGCACATCAAGGGTTTTCAGCGCCGAGAACAGAATGTGATCCTTTGGCATCCCGGCTTCTTCCAGAGCCTTGACCGAGCCGTCCGTACGTTTTTTACCGGTATCGAGTTCGTTGTAGGTGTTGATCACCGCGTAGGTGTCTTTCCACTCCCAGCCGCGTTTTTTCGCTTCAGTCGCCATGGCGGCGCCCTGCTTCTGACCGACTTCGAACGCGGCCATGCCCAAGTACGGAACGTCCTCCATGAACTTGCCGCTGGCGTCGACAAAGCGGTCATCGACAGCGATGACTTTCAGGCCATTGAGTTTGGCCTTCGCCATGATCGCCGGGCCGAGGGACACGTCCGGCGGGCAGATCACGAAGCCCTTGGCGCCGTTGGCCGCGAGGCTATCGATGGCCGACAGGGTTTTCTCGCCATCCGGCACGGCGATTTTGATCACGGTAAAGCCCTTGTCCTTGCCGGCCTTTTCCGCGAATGCCCATTCAGTCTGGAACCAAGGCTCTTCAGCCTGCTTGACCAGAAAACCGATCTTCACTTCCTCGGCCGCCAGCAGCGTGCTGCTCAAGCTGACCGCAGTGACCGCCAAAGCGGCACAGCACAGGGAACGGATCCCACGACGACGATTCATAAGCTGACTCCTTGTTATTTTTTTTGAGCGTTTATTGTTGGATATAGTGTTTGAAAATCAGTGCAACCCTGAAACATGAAGCGAATAGTCATATCGTATGATGATTGGATTTCAGGCGTAATCCTCCCGTGAAATCCTGTTCGCTCAGTCGTGATACATGACCGAGCGACCACCATCGACAGTGATGCATGAAGCATTGATGAACGGCGCTTCGTCACTGGCAAGGAACACCGCGGTCATGGCCACTTCCATCGGCTGCCCGATGCGCCGTGGTGGATGCAGGTCGAAGGCACGCTGGCGTTCGGCATGCGGATCGGCAAAACCGTTCCAGTAATCGACGTTCAGTTGAGTTTCGATATAGCCCGGCGCGATGGCATTGACGCGAATGCCCTTCGGCGCATATTCGATGCCGAGCGCACGGGTCAGGCCGAGCAAGCCGTGCTTGGCCACCGGGTACGGAAAGCAGCCCGGGATGATGTGCGAAGAATGGGTCGAGGCGATGTTGATGATACTGCCACCACCCTGCTCGATCATCTGCGGCAGCACCGCTTTGCAGCCATACCAGGCGCCGTCGAGGTCGATGGCAAAACAGCGGCGCCAGTCTTCCTCGGTCATTTCCAGCGGATCGCGGAACACGTTGACCCCGGCGCAATTGACCAGCACGTCGATCCGGCCATATCGATCGAGCGCCAGGCCGGCCATGGCGTGCAGGTCTTGCTGGCTGGAAACGTCAGCCTTGACCGCATGAACGTTGAAGCCTCTGTCACGCCAGCGCTGCGCAAGGCGCTCGACCTTCTCGCCCTGGATATCGCTGATGATCAGTTTCGCTTGTTGATAAACGCACGCCGCGACAATCGCTTCACCGATACCTTGAGCGGCACCGGTAATCAGCACGACTTTATTTTCCAGGCGCTTGCCCTGCGGTGGCTCGGCCACTGGCGGCAGCGAAAGACGCTCAGCCATGGCTCAGCATTCCTTTCAGGCACGACAAAAACCGGGCATCTGTCGATGTCCGGCCGGATAGCTGTATGAAAAATCGCTGCATCACTTCACCTGTTTTGTTTTTTTAAGTGTGAGTGCGTGTAACTGATGACGCCGACTATAAACCCGACCGCCAAATAATCTCAATATATAATTTTACATCCCATATTTTGGGATTCACCCTGCAAATCGATGACAGATTTTTCCTGCAACGTCGACGCGCATGGACAACAGCGCGCCGTCCAGTGGGTGATCAAGCGGGCTGGCGGCGCAGGTGATGTACAAAGTTTTCAAGTCATCGCCGCCGAAAACGCAACTGGTTGGGCGGCTGACGGGCAGTTCGATCACTCGATCGACGGCGCCATCCGGGGTCAGCCTGAGCAGGCAACTGCCGTCCCAGCGTGCATTCCAGATATAACCCTCAGCATCCATCGCCGACCCATCGGGCCCGCCACGCTCGTGCGGGCCGAACCAGACCTGGGCGGCGTCGAGGCTGCCGTCGGCGTTAATGAAATGCCGGTAGAGTGTCTTGTCCATGCTGTCGGCGAAATGCAGCGCAGTGCCGTCTTCGCTCCAGAGCAACGTGTTTGGGATGCCCAGGCCACGCAGCAGAGGCGTGACCCGGCCATCATGATCGATGCGGAACAGACCACCTGAACGCTGCACGATCGGCAGGTCTTCGCGATTTTCGCCGATGTTGTTTTGCATGGTGCCGAGCCACAGCCGGCCCAGTGCATCGCAGCGGGCTTCGTTGGGGCGGTTCGCGGGGTTCGGATCCGCTACGCAAAGCAGCGTCAGGCGCGGTTCCAGGCCCGGCGAATCAAGATCAAGGCGATAGACGCCACTGCTCAGTGTCACCAGCGCATCGCCGCTGTCGCAGGGGATGAACGCTGAAACATGCTCCGGCATCTGCCAGATTTGCACGTTGGCGCCGGTGAGTCGCAACGCCTGCTTGCCGGCGATATCGACCCAGTAGAGGGCTTGCGTCGGCGCGTCCCAAAAGGGGCCCTCGCCAAGGTGCGCTCGGTGCTGGGTCACTGCGGTCCACTCCATGAAACCTCCTGCGTTGTTCTGGATTCCAGGTTGTCAGCCGGCCTTTTTATCGGCCATGACTTTCGGGTAGTAACGTTTGATGGCCAGGTCCGCATTGTCGATCAGCGTCATGCACGCCCACACACCGCGCGCCGCATCCCGCGCAGCAATGGCGTCGGCCATGTCCTTGTGGATCGGCAGCGTGCGCCGCAGTTCATCCGGATCAGCCGCAGAGACTTCAAACGACACCGCCAGCAACGCGCCCAGGGCCGGGACCATTTGTTCGATGAATTGATTGTGGCTGGCGGCGAGGATGCACTCGTGGAAAAACTGGTCGGCGCGGTTGTAATCGGCGCCGCTTTCCACGGCACGCTCCAGCGCGTTATACGCCTGCAGCACCGCTTGCACTTGCTCGACCGTTGCGCGTTCGCAGGCCCAGCGCACGGCCATGGGCTCGATGGTGCGGCGCAGATCGAGCAGATCGTCGACGAAATTTTCAGGCAAACCGCTGCGAGACAGCCAGCCAACAACTTGCGGATCAAACAGGTTCCAGCGTCGAACCGGTAGCACCCGCGTGCCGACTTTCGGCCCGACTTCGAGCATGCCTTTGGCAACCAGGGTTTTGATAGCTTCTCGGATGACCGTGCGACTGACACCCAGCTGCTCACCCAGCGCGGCTTCAACCTTGATGGTTTCACCGGGCTTTACCTGGCCTGCTGCAATCCAGCAACCCAGCCAGTCGACCGTCGATGCATGAAAACTGCTGGACATGGGCACCTCGATAACAGAACGGCACAAAGCCGCTCGCGATGGGTGTCCACGCTAATCATCATATGATTGGGTGTCAATTGGATTTTTTTGCAGGTTGCGCCTACCAATGTGGGAGCGGGCTTGCTCCCACAGGGTTATGCGTTAAGGCTCGAGTCCGATCGGGAAGAATTCCCCGCCGCTCCATACGCCCAGCCAGCGCTGCCCGTCGATCTCACGGCTCACCGCGATTTCCACCAATTGGTAAAACACGTTGCGATGGATGAGGGCTTCGAGATTGGTGCGGATATGCACATAAGGCGCTGGCTCTTGTGTGACGGGGTCAGTCACCACGCGGATCGGGTGTTCGACGCCGGCATCGGCGGTTTCGTCCACATTGGTGGGGAACCGCAGAAT
>NZ_JMCL01000176.1 GCF_000690905.1 Pseudomonas sp. Ant30-3
TTCGCCTTGGTGCGGTCCACTACGGCGTCAAGCTGCGGCACATTGGCCTGATAGGAACTGATCGGATATTGGAATCCCGGTTCTTGCGAGATGGCCGTCGCCAGCTCGGTGGTCGCCGTCTGCAATGCGGCATAGCCCTCACGGTTGCGATCCTGCACGTAAAGAGAGAACCCGGAACCCGCGCCCAGCCCCATGACAGGGGGCGGCATGATGGCAAAGGCCAGACCGTCCTGCTCCTGAGCGAAGCGCTCGTTCAACTGTTCCGCAATCTCGGTTGCAGTGTGCTTGCGCTCATTGATGGGCTTGAGTACGAAATACACTAGGCCGCTATTGGACGTGTTGGTCAACTGCAAGCCGTTCATGCCCGGGAACTGCACGGCGTTGTAGACGCCATCGGTCTTGAGCGCGATGTCGCTCACACGGCGGACCAGCGCTTCCGTGCGCTCCAGGGATGCACCCTCGGGTAGCTGGATGACACCGATGAGATACAGCTTGTCCTGCATGGGGATGAATCCGCCAGGGACGGCCTTGAACACAGCTCCCGTCGCCACCAGTAGCGCGATGTAGACGAGAAACACC
>NZ_JMCL01000177.1 GCF_000690905.1 Pseudomonas sp. Ant30-3
TTCGACCACGCCGTGCCGCCAAACGGGTAATAGTGTTCCTGGGTGATGATGTTGGCGTGCTCATCCAGCTCCAGTGCGCTCGACCCCAAATGGTCAGTCAGGGTGTAACGTTGCTGGTTGTTGGAGATGCCTGGCGGTTTTCCTGCCTTCCAATGCAACACCCGAACGCTGCCTCGCCCGGTCGACACTTCAATGACGTGCAGTTCCTCACCGGTGCCGCTGTGAGTGCGGATTTGCAGGCCGGGCAGATAACGGGTTTCGATGGTGTTGGTTTGTGTACCAGTCTGCAACGAGCGAACTTTGCACACGCGTATCCCATCGGCGCCGTACTCATACGTTTCGATATCGTCGTCAGCACCCGTGCGTACAACCGGACGCACTTCTCGTAACTGATTGCGCACGTCCCAGCTCAAAGTCTGCCCTGGCTGCAATTGAAGCAAGTTGCCGTTGGCGTCGAAACCGTTTCGAAAATCGTTTTCTGTAGGTTCAACACCGTTAAGCACCGGCAGACAACGATTGCTGTGCATTTCGGCAACCAGGCGATGGCCGGGATCCTGCGCGCCTACATGGGTCAGTTCGAGCAGGTTGTTGCCGGCGTCATAGCGGTAGGTTTGGCGGTAGTTGAGGGGCATTGCGGGATCGGCGGCTCGGGATGCTGACGGGCCATGTTTTACAGCACCGGCTTCCCAACCTGTGGCCTCGACCAATCTGTACAGCGTGTCGTAACAATAACGACTGATTGACTCAATGCGCTGGTTGGCGAAATAGCGGATCGGCAGTGCGGCATCTTCGATGCTCAGTAAATTGCCGACCGGGTCGCAGGTGTAATGCAGATCCTGCAGAGGAGCGTTGGTATCGAGGCGGGACAGTAAACGTTTTAGTCGCCCGTCTTCGGGACCATATTCGAGAGTAGTGATCACGCCGTTGCCGGCGACTTCCTGTTCGACCTGACCGTGAGCGTTGTAGGTAATGGTGCGCACGATTGGCAGCCATTCCAGCGTGCCGTTCAAGCGCAAATCCACGGCCCGCAATGAGCCACCGACGGTTTGATGAAATCGCTGTTCATTACCTTGGGCATCTGTGACGGAGATCAACTCACCGGGTGGACAGAACTGCGAGTGCGTTACAAAACCGGTAGTTTTTTGCGAGGTAAAACGCCGCTCCTGCTCAAGTGCTGCGCCATTCAATCCATAATCGTTGCACAGCAAAACACCCGCTGGATCCTCATGACGGATCAATCGACCACACTGGTTGTTGTCGGAAAATGCCTGATCGTTTGCCGCGTAAGTCAAACGCTCGGCGCAAACCGAATCGCCTCCTGCAGCTTGCTCGTATAACTCGCTCAAACGCAATTGTTTGTCGTATCGCATCCACCGCTGTGAACCGCGACCATCCCAACCCAGCACCGGTTGACCCGCCTCGCCAAACAGACTGATCCGCAGCCCGGCGTCTACGCTTGACGTGCACAGTACTGCGCCAGACAGTGAATGGACGCTGCTCAAATTGGCCAGTGTTCCATCAACATGAGCCAGACGCGGGTCGGACTCAGCAACAGCCAAACCAATCTGATCGCGGGTAGTGCGATTGACCCGAGACTCAAAAGTCTGAGTCCCCACTGCATGGAGGTAATCCACCAAACGCACGGCCAATCTCCGCGGATCTGTAACCTCGAGCATCGGGTGATGGTTATACACGGCCCTGTTCATCGTTGAATTTGACTCGATTCGGTGGTGGTTTCAGCATTCTAAAAGGGTGATGCCTCACCCCAACCCATGGCCATTGCTGCAGAGCGAGGATTTATAGCGCTGGTGTGTATTGTTTTCATGTTGACTGTTCTACTGACTAGATTTATCGCGTTCATTGTCAAAAATGTTCCAGCACCACGGAGCCTCCAAGCGCCAGTCGAAGCTCCTGCATCGCTAGAATCAGCATCCGAACGGGTAATTTGAGCATCAGGATGCACAATGGTGTAATCAACATTAAGGGCAGCTTCGTTACTTCCATCATCCTTACGAGTCACCGATATCATAGAAATCCCGTAGATGGTTCGCTCCGATGGCTCTTTTACCAGATCGGTCTTTTTTATAAGCGCAAATAGCCTATTATCTGGTGCCCCGTTCAAATCCACATCCATTTGACGGGTCCTTTCGCCTAGGACCAACCAATTACTGAAGTGCCGAGAAACATATTCTCCAGCCGCAAAGTTCCCTCTCTGCCTGGCAGCTTCTTTTCCCCACTGGCGCCGTTCAAACCAACGGTGGCTCGAAGCATTCATCAGGCTAGTATATTTTAGCCCGTAGATATTTAGTGTACTTTTCACTTCATCACTCGCTATGACACCTCTCGGATTTCTCCGCAGAAGCTCTTCACGACTACCTACACCGACTTCAACAACCTGAAACTCATCGGTCGACTCATAATTACCCGTAGCCTCATCTAACACGCTAACTCGCGAACCGGACAACTTCGCCATGAAGAAGAATTTTTTGAAAGTATCAACGTCGACAGACACATCTTGGCCTCTCTTCGAAACAAGATAATCTCTTACGTTGTTAGTCAACTCCAACCCAAGCCCATTTGCATCTTTATAACGAATCGGATTATCCCTCACGAAAACAAAAATATTCAATCCATCGATATCTCCGGCCGGATCCGGATTAACCCAGCGCTGTAACCACGCTATGTAATAACGAAACCCATAATAATAAAGCCCAGTCGCGTCCCGCTCTTTTCCCGAATAACGCACTATCTTGTAACTGACCTGTACCGCCTCCCCGTTCGACCACGCCGTGCCGCCAAACGGGTAATAGTGTTCCTGGGTGATGATGTTGGCGTGCTCATCCAGCTCCAGTGCGCTCGACCCCAAATGGTCAGTCAGGGTGTAACGTTGCTGGTTGTTGGAGATGCCTGGCGGTTTTCCTGCCTTCCAATGCAACAC
>NZ_JMCL01000178.1 GCF_000690905.1 Pseudomonas sp. Ant30-3
GCAAGGCTGGCCAGCTTGTCCTGCGCCAGCCGTTCCAGCAGCGTGGCATCGGTCAGATACACGCCGCTATCGGCTTCCGCGAACAGATCGCGGCGGGTGCCACCGCCTGCGGCCTCGTAAGCATTCAGCCCAACGAAGCGCACCAGCGGATGCCGGTGGGCATCAATCTCGCGCTCGGTCAGGCGGTCGCGCAGGTTGTGCGGGCTGCGCTGCCATGTCGGCGCATCGTAGAACGCAGCTTCCTGCGCGGCGTGGTCGTCGGTGATGGCAAGGGCCATCAACTGGTCAAGGCTCACGGCTTCGGCCCGGTAGTCGGCCAGCAGGCGCGGCGACACGTTGGCGAGTTTCAGGCGGCGCTGCACCACCAGCGGCGTGACGCTGAAATCTGCGGCAATGTCCTCGATGGGGCGGCCTTCGGCCACCAGCGCGGCAAATGCCTCGAACTGGTCGGCGGGGTGCATGGCTTCGCGCTGCACGTTCTCGGTCAGGCTGGCGGTGCGGGCGGTGCCATCGGCCACCAACAGGCAAGGCACCTCCCATTCCTTGCTGATGCGGTGCTTTTTCGCCAGCAGCTTGAGGGCGGCAAGGCGACGGCCTCCGGCCACGACTTCGTAACGCTCGCCGTCAGCGGTCGCGGTGACGATCAGGTTTTGCAGCAGGCCGACACGCTGGATGCTGGCGGCGAGTTCGGGAATCGACATGCGCGGGGTCTTGCGCACGTTGCGGCCCGTGGGGCGCGATACCAGCCGCGACAGCGGCACCAGAATCAGATTCTTGCTCGGGTCGGCGGCTTCCAGCAGCACGGCAGGCGCAGTGCTGGCTGCGGGGTGGATGGCTTGGGCTTCGGTGTGGTTAATGGCGTTCATGGTGAAAACTCCTTGCGATGATGGAATGCAGCAGCGAATAGCGCGGCAAGGGCTGCTGCCTGCCCCTGCCGCGCAGGGGAATCAGGCTTTCAACTGGCGCAGGCCATCGGCCAGCAGCCACAGGGCGCGATTGAGGCGAATATCGGAATCAATGCCCTGCACGGGGCGGGTTTGCTGGCGGCGTCCGTTGGCGCTGCGCCCATGCAAACCGCCTTTGGTCAGGTTCTCTTGGGTGCGGTTGAACACGCTCCACAAGTCCGGGCGGCGGTCGTCGAAGCGGCGCGGCATCAGGATTTGCGATTCGGTGATGGGCGCGGGCTTGTTGTCCGTGGGGTCGTACTTGAGGGCCAGCGCGGAACGGGCGAATACTTCGGCTTCGCCTTCATCCAGCGTGATCGTGCGCATAGCATCGCGGGACTCCTTCACGCGCTCGAAACCGCTCAACACCTCGAAAGCGCCTTCAATGACGGAACTGGCCACGTCGCCTTTGTGGGGTACGCGCACGTCTGCCACGGTGTCGCCGCAGACAAGGCCATTGCTGCAAACGAAGCGGAACATTCCGGCCAACATCTGATAGCTGCTGGTGCCGTCGTGCGAGTTCAGCAGCACGATTTCGTTGGCTTCCGCGCCGTTGATCTGGCTGGCGTGGCGCAGGCGAATCATGTGTTTGGTGTGTTCGCGCTTGCCTTCATCGCGCACGCGGGTTTGCGTCACCATGAAGGGTTGAAACCCCTCCTTGCGAAGCTCGGTCAACACGGCAGCGGTGGGGATGTAGGTGTACCGCTCGGAACGGCTCTCATGCGCGGCATCCGCGAAGATGGACGGGGCCACCCTGCGAATCTGGCCATCGGACAGCGGGTAGTCGCTGCGCAGTGAGGGGGAGCGGGAAGCGAAACGGGATGCGAGTTGCATGGTCTTTCTCCTGACGAAAAGGGTTTGCTGTTCAAACCGCACACCGGATTCCAAGATTCGGAGCCCAGCCTTTCGGCTGTTCGGTGCGGTTGGCACGAGGAACCCGGTTGGCCCTGTTGCCACCGTCTTTCCTGAGTTCATCGCCCGCGGCCAAAGGAGCGCGCGGACGGGGGCCGTCAAGGAAACAAGCGCAGGGTTGGTGCGGCCCGCAGGCGCAGCCGAGGACACGGCCCTGCGCGCCTTGACGGCTCACGGAAGCGGGCTACGGTCGCGGACAAGGTGATGAAGTCAGGGGAGACGGCTGGACAAGGCAACGGCCGCCCTTGTGTGCTGAGCCGCACGCAAGCGAAGCGCGCAGGCCCGAAGCTGGAAGCCGGGCCGTAGGCGTCAGCCGAGCGGAGCGAGGGAACGATGGAAGCCCGTCAGGGGCGAGACTCGCGTAGCGAGGCTCGATGCGCAGCACGACAGCGCGGCCGGCCGTGCTCTTGGGCCGGGGACGCCCGCCATGTTTGTTCCTTCAGCCCTATGCGTCCGACACGATTAATACCGAAATATCTGTTACATTCGATACGAAGTATCGAGACAGGCACTCCAACACCATTTCGGCAAAGAGGATCACATGGCAGACAAGAAAGTTATTTTCGTTGCATTCGCTATTGAAGACGAAAGGCAAAGGGACTTTTTGAAAGGTCAATCACTCCTTACGAATTCCCCTTTCGAATACATAGATATGTCAGTCAAGGAGGCCTATGCATCGGAGTGGAAAGACAAAGTCCGTGCCCGAATTCGTCGATCGGATGGCGTGATCGCCTTGATTAGCAAGAACTCCTTGGCGTCTAGCGGACAGAAATGGGAGATTGCATGCGCACGTGAGGAAGGAAAGAAAGTGTTGGGCGTCTGGGCCTATTCCGATGATCGGACTAAAGTTGAAGGCGTAAACACTGTCGCATGGACATGGGATGCCATAAAGAACTTTATCAACGGTCTTTGACATACGCGGAGTGACGTTATGCGCATAGCTCTAATCGTTGGCATAAATCATTACGAGCATGGTGGCTCTTTATATGGATGTGTCGATGACGCTCACGCGGTGCAAGCTGTCCTAGCTCGTCATGGGGATGGCTCTGTCAACTTCGATTGCAAAATGTTCACCGGGACTGGTCCAGCAGATCGCGTCGAACGGTCTTTATTAAAAGATCGCGTTGAGGAGCTTTTCAAGGCACAAGCTGATATTGCTCTTTTTTATTTTGCTGGTCATGGACATATTGAGGCGACTGGGGGATATCTGCTGGCGACGGATTCTCGCCGTGGTGACGAAGGGCTATCGCTCTCCGAAGTCCTTGCGTTGGCCAACAAATCGCCAGCACGCAACAAGATAATCATCCTTGATAGCTGCCACTCAGGAATAGCCGGCACTCCTCCAGTCGCTGGAGAGCTAGCCAGCTTGTCTGAAGGTTTGACGATCCTTACTGCCTCAGCGGCTGATCAGTATGCAACGGAGGAAAACGGCAGAGGCGTATTCACGACCCTATTGGTAGATGCCCTTCATGGAGGGGCGGCCAACCTCACTGGCGACATCACGCCAGGTAGCATTTATGCACATGTTGACCAATCCCTGGGGGCTTGGGAACAGCGTCCGATTTTTAAAACCAACGTCCGTCAATTCGTCTCGCTTCGAAAGGTCAATCCGCCTATCTCCTTAGATGATCTCAGGCGTATAACGGAATTTTTCCCCCGACGTGGTTTTGAATACAAGCTCGACCCTACATTCGAGCCGGAGCTGAAGGGGAGAGATCCCGGCATGCCTCCGCCAGATCCTGAAAATACGCGCAAATTCGCGTTGCTGCAGCGATACAATCGCCTTAACTTGGTCGCGCCTGTGGATGCCCCTCATATGTGGCACGCTGCCATGCAGAGCAAGTCCTGCAAGTTGACAGTGCTAGGGGAGCATTATCGGCTTCTTGCTGAAAAACAACGCCTGTAAAGTGTATAAAAAGGAAAGGCATGAAGATATTTTTATCTCATCAACAAACTGATTCGGCGTTAGCCTTGAGAATTCAAGGTCATTTAAAAAGAAATCACAACATTGATTGTTATTTGGATGTCATTGATCCAAAATTTAATAACGGGGAAGATATTGCGGCACATGTCAGAAAGGAGCTTGACAAATGCACGCAACTGCTGGCTGTTGTTTCTGATGCAACTAAGGCATCATGGTGGGTGCCATGGGAAATAGGTGTTGCAACGGAAAAGGATTTTCCACTTGCCACATTCGGTGGAAACATTGAGCTTCCAGATTATTTAAAGAAATGGCCGTATCTCAAAAGCACTTCTGATCTGGATATATACGCTGAGACATCCAAAGAAGCGGCCAAGCGCGTGCTAACTGCAAGCAACGAGTCAGCTTCATCTGGAACGACTGTATTCAGGGTGGATGCAACTAGACACTTCTATAAAACATTGCGAGCAAAGCTTGGGCAATAGAAGTGCGGGGGGCAGAAATCCCTGTCACATTGGCGTGATCAAGTCTCTGCCAACAATGTTTCCTTGAGCCACCGCGCAAGCTCCATATCGGCCCGCAATGGCTCAAGATTCGAGCTAGTATGGCTCCACGAGCGGGCTACTACCTCCGCATTGAATCGAGATGTCTCCTTTGACCATATAAGAATATCGCAAAAGGGGCCGAAGCCCCTTGGGCTAGATTAGCCCGCGCTCGGCGAATGATGCCGTGGAGCTACCCGCAACGATGACGTGATCGAGCACCCGCACGTCCACCAGCCCCAGCGCCTCCCTGAGCCGCTGGGTCAGCGCCCGGTCGGCCGCGCTCGGCTCGGGGGTCCCGCTCGGATGGTTGTGCGAAACGATGACCGCCGCCGCATTCAACCGCAGCGCCTCCTTGACCACTTCGCGCGGATACACCGAAGCACCGTCGATGGTGCCGTGGAACATCTCCCGGTATTCGATCAGCCGATGGCGCGTGTCCATGAACAGCACCGCGAACACTTCATGCTCGAAGCCGGCCAGCTTGGTGCGCAGGTACTCCTTGACCGCCGCTGGCGAAGTGAACTCGGCCCCGCGCTGCATCTTCTGGTCGATGACCTGGCGCGCAGCTTCCAGAATGTCGCCGGCTGATGCCGGCAGATAGCGTCCGTGTGCGTCGCGCACCAGTAGCGAGGAATCGAAGGAAGGAAAGGACAGTTGTGACATGATCGTGCTCCGGTTGCTCGGGCGGAATTGCCCGGAACCGTGGAGAGCACGGCGCAGCGAAAGCAGTCAGGGTTCAGGGACGGCCACAGGCCGCAAGCGTGCAAGCACGCGCAGCCCTTGACGGCGAGAACGCCGTGATACGGTGAAGGGAACAGCAAGACCGCCTACCCCCGCCCACTGCATACACTTGCCATTGGGCAAGCGCAGCGCGCAGGCCCGCAAGGGCCGAAGGCATCAGCAACTGTCTTGAATGTCAAGCATGAAGGCTCGACAGCAGCCGACGTTCACGTTCTGTCTTGACATTCGACCTCAAACAGAACATCATTAGTTACATGAAACGCGACAGCCGCCTGTCTTCCGTCCTGCATGCACTGCTGCACATGGCTGAGCAGGATGGCCCCGTCACTTCTGAAACCCTGGCTCAATGCTTGGGTACCAACCCCGTTGTCGTCCGGCGCACCATGGGGTATTTGCGAGAAGCGGGCATCGTCACTTCAGATCGAGGCCACGCGGGTGGATGGCGCATCCATGC
>NZ_JMCL01000179.1 GCF_000690905.1 Pseudomonas sp. Ant30-3
CGGGCCCGCGACGAGGCCCGTCCATCCCCTGTAAATCCTAAAGCAGCGCCGCTCCGATCAGCCCGCTGACCACGCCGATTCCCATCGTCATCAGCGCCACGCTCAGCAGCACCCGCGCGTCGAAATCCTTGCGCAGCATCAACAGCGACGGCAGGCTGATGCTCGGTAGGGTCATCAGCAACGCGACCGCCGGTGCAGTGCCCATGCCCAGGGTCATCATGGTTTGCACGATAGGGATTTCGGCCGCCGTCGGGATCACAAACAGCGTGCCGACAATCGCCAGAGGAATCAGCCAGAGCAAGCTATTGGCCATGGCTCCGTCGATGTGCGGGAACACCCAGACGCGCACGGCGCCCAGTACCAGCACTGCGAGGATGTATACCGGAATGGTGCTCCAGAACAGCTGCCACAGGGTTTTTGCCCAGCGCGTCAGGAAAGGCTGGGTGTCTTTGACTGTCGCGTTAGTGACCGCTTCGACTGCCGCTTCCGGCAGTGTTTCCGGGCCGGCAATACGCTGAGCCACCAACGACACGCCGAACACCAGCACAATCCCCGCCACCAGACGCAATGCCGTGAAGCCCCAGCCGAGGACGAAGCCCATGAACACCAACGTGGCTGGATTGAGCACCGGATTGCCGATCCAGAACGCCAGCGCCGCGCCCACTGAAACGTTCGAGCGACGCATGCTCGCGGCCACCGGAGCCGCGCAGCATGAGCACATCATCCCCGGCAGGGCGAACAAACCACCGCGCACGGTCGAGGCCACCCCGGCGCGGCCGAACAGGCGCAGCAACCAGTCTCGCGGGATCAGTACTTGCAGCAGGGAACCGAGGATGACCGCCAGCACGGCGGCTTTCCAGATCGCCAGAAAATACACTTTCGCGTAGATCAGGGCGGCAGCCAGCGGGGCGGTCTGGGCGTCGTTGAGTATGGAAGCGCCGATGCTGTGATTATCAGCGGCGACGAACGCCTTCAAATAGTAGGGCGACCACTTGACGTAGTAGAGGCCGATGCAGGCCACCAGTACGAACAAGGCGGGTTTCCACCAGAACGACCAGCCCCGCGAAGGGTTGGCTGTGGTTGAGAGCGACATGGGGAGGATCCGGACAAAGGGAGATGGGCTGCATGATAGCCCAGCCCCTTGGTCGATGCTGGTATTCGCCGGTCGGGTCAACCGGGCGCGATCAGCTTGGGCAGGTTTCCTGACCGTTATCCAGGCCTTGCTGGTAGGTGTGGCTCTGCAGGCTGGCCTTGCCGTTGTGCCACGTCAGAGTAAGCACGTAGAGCGAGTCGAAATCGCTGGAGGCCCAGTCTTCGGTAATGTTCTGCTTTTTGCCAACCGCTTCGCCCGCCACCTTGTTGATCAGTTCAGGCAGGTAGCCGTGCGACCAGGCGGTATAGATCACCGAGTTGTGATACTTGTCTTCCAGCAACTCATCGGCCAGATCACTGGTGTCATTGGCCGAGAATTCGATGTTCACCGGCAGGCCGAGCTTGATGGCGCTGGGGCTGATGGTCATCAAGGGACGAATGTAGCTGTAAGAGTTATCCAGTTCGCCTTCTTCGACATTGCGCGTCGGGTTGGCGGCGAACACGTAATTCGCCTTGCCGAATTTTTCCGGCAGCAGGGTGGCCAGGTCAATGGCGCGGTTCAGGCCTTGGCAATTCAGCTGGCCGAGGCCACCGGCGGGTTTTTCCGCGTGACGCAGAAACACCAGTGTCTGGGTTCCGTCTGCCGGTTGAGCGCGGCTTTCGCTGGACTCCAGCGACAGAAACAAGGCGCTCACGGCCAGCAAGGCTGGCAGCAGGATGTAGGCGCGATGTTTGAAAGGCTTGGCGAATTTCAAAAACTTCATCATTCGATAGATATTCTTCAGCGCAGTCGGTTAAGGCTGACAAACCTCTACACCTTGAGCTTCCAGCATCAGGTGTTTTCCATGTCGTTATGGCCATTGCGTTTATTAACGGGCAATGCTCAGAGTCCTCGAGGCCCGTTTGGTTCGGTCACCGTCGAGTGCGCAGCACTGTAGCCGCGACCCGGTCGGGATTGGGGTAAAGGTTATCGACAGGATGTTGCGGTTTGAAGTCTGCGAGTGTTTGCAGTGCAAGATCACGACCATTGGCCGAAGATCCTCGATCTTGCTCGGGTCCGTCGGGTCATGTTTCAGATGGGTGACATCGGTCCGGTGGACGGGCAGACCGCTTTCAGCGACCGCGCTAGAACCCTGTAGCAGCTGCCGAGCCTGCGAGGCTGCGTCAGGCCGCGCAGCGGTCGCCAGCTGCAATGACGTTTAGCTGAAACCCATTGGGCGGATGACGACCGTTGCACGGCCGGACGCAGCCTCGCAGGCTCGGCAGCTGCTACAGGGATCGGGGATTATTGCTGATGGTGTAAGGGTTTTTTCCCGTTCGGGGTTTGTGCCCGACGCCGCACAAGGCCTAAGCTTTCGCCCCCTACGACTTTCGTCCAATCCGCCGTTTTTGCAGGAATGCCCATGTCCAGCCAGTTCCCCGAAGCACGTCCCCGCCGTCTGCGCCGCAATGCGAGCCTGCGCAACCTGTTCCAGGAAACCGAATTCAGCGTGAGCGACCTGGTGCTGCCGATATTCGTCGAGGAAGAAATCGACGATTTTGTGCCGATCAACAGCATGCCCGGGGTGATGCGTATCCCGGAGTCGAAACTGGCCGGCGAGATCGAGCGCTATGCGCGGGCCGGGATCAAATCGGTGATGACCTTCGGCGTGTCCCATCATCTGGACAGTAGCGGCAGCGACACCTGGAGCGACAACGGTCTGGTCTCGCGCATGTCGCGGATCGCCAAGGATGCGGTGCCGGAAATGATTGTGATGTCCGACACCTGTTTCTGCGAATACACCGACCATGGGCACTGCGGTGTGCTGCACAACCACGAAGTCGACAACGACCAGACCCTGATCAATCTGGGCAAGCAAGCCGTCGCCGCCGCCCGGGCCGGTGCTGACGTGATAGCCCCGTCGGCCGCCATGGACGGGCAGGTTCGGGCGATCCGCAAGGCACTTGATGAGGCCGGTTTCAATCAAATCCCGATCATGGCCTATTCGACCAAATTCGCCTCGGCGCTCTACGGCCCGTTTCGTGAAGCCGGCGGCAGTGCGCTCAAGGGCGACCGCAAAAGCTATCAGATGAACCCGATGAACCGCCGCGAAGCCGTCCGCGAATCGTTGCTGGACGAGCAGGAAGGCGCCGACGCCTTGATGGTCAAACCGGCCGGCGCGTACCTCGACATCATCCGCGACATCCGCGAAGTGTCGCGCCTGCCATTGGCGGCTTATCAGGTGAGTGGCGAGTACGCAATGATCAAGTTCGGTGCGCAAGCCGGAGCGATTGATGAGGATCGCGTGGTCCGCGAAAGCCTCGGCGCGATCAAACGCGCGGGCGCGGATCTGATTTTCACCTACTTCGCGATGGACTTGGCGTTGGCGGGGATCTAAGCCACACGTTGATTTGATAGAGCTTTGGGATCAGGTGAAAAACGGCCGAATCCCGTGCGCCCGGAAATACCGTTCGGTCACTTTCGGATCGGAGCACGTCTCGGCAATAGCCACATAGGTGTCTGGACGCAACAGGTAAAAGCCGTTGCGCCAGGCCTGCCGCTTCGAACGCGGAGCGCCAGCCGAACACCTGCAAGAGCAAATGATGTTCAGCGCACCAGGCGATCATCTCTTCGCGGAAAAAGGCCTCGCAGCGGAGAAGCTGCGGGGCCTTTTCGGTAAGTGGTGCGGATCAGAAGTCGATGCTGCCCGACAGCTTCGCCACGCGCGGTTCGCCTTGGGTCAGGTAACCGCCCTGAGCCGATTCCCAGTATTTTTTGTTGGCGAGGTTTTCCACGCCGAAGCGCAGCGTCACATCTTTTTCCTGAACCTTGAAGGCATAACGAGCGCCGGCGTCGAAACGGTTCCAGGTGGGCAGGCTCAGGTTGTTGGCGGCGTCGGCGTATTGCCCGCCAGTACGCAACATGCGGCCATTCAAAGCAACGCCTTGCAGGCCTGGCACATCCCAGTCAACGGAGGCGTTGAACTGGAAGGTCGGCACGCCGATCGCGTCGTTGCCGTCATTGAGGCCACCGGCGGTGTTCTTCAGTTCGGTGTCGATCAGGGTCAGGCCGCTGATCAGGCGCAGGCCGCTGAGCGGTTCGCCGAAGACGTTGAGCTCGACGCCTTTGTTGACCTGTTCGCCTTCGCGCACGTAACGCGCGGTGGTGGCATCAATGATCTCGGTGTAGCCGTCACTCGGCTGCTCGATACGGAATACCCCGAGGCTCGCGCCGTAGGTGCCCATGTCGATCTTGACCCCGGCTTCAAGCTGCTTGGAACGCGCCGGTGCATACACTTCGTTGCCATTGACCACCACGCGGCTGAGCGCCGACGTAGGAGAGGTCGGCCCCTGCGCCAGACCTTCGATGCGGTTGGCATAGAACGACACGGTTTCCCACGGTTTGTACACGATGCCGTAGACCGGCGTGGTGATCGCTTCATCGTAGGAGGAAGTACGACTGCCGGACCCCTCCGGCGCGTAACCATAACCTTGCACCACCAACTGCTGGCGACGCAGGCCAACGGTCACCAGCAGGCGATCATCGAAGAAACCGAGCGTGTCGGATACCGCAACGCTGCGATTGAACGTTTTGCCGACGATACCCGGATCGTTGAGGTCGCCGCCGGCGAAGTTACCGACCGGCGAAGGCGTGTCCACCGGGTGGTAGATGTTGTTCGAATAACGGGTCAGGTCGAAATCGTAGGCGCTGCGTTGTTCGGTCCAGATCCCGGCAAGGCCGAAATTGAGTTTATGGCTGACAGGGCCGGTGTTGAATTTGCCGTTGAGTCCGCCCATCACGCTTTTGTTGTCTTCGTCGTGAGGGATGAACGAGCCGGTCGTCACCGAACCGCCGTCATTACCCACTAGCGTCGTCGAGTTGTAGCGACCGACTTCGCGAGTGTGCTTGGCGCCGCCGGCAATGTAGGCGGTCCAGCTGTCGTTCAGGTCATATTCGGCGCGCAGCATGCCGAAGGTGTCTTCGATTTCAGTGAAACCCCATTTGGGCGCGTAGTTGGTGTCGGCCGATGGCGCATCCGGGATGTGCGTGGCGTTGCCGACGTTGACGCTGTTGCGACCGGCGTTGATCCGCTGTTTCTGGTAGGCGAAATCGCCGGACACGCGCAGGGCATCGCCGCGGTAGTCGAGGCCGAGGGCGAACAGTTTGGAACGCTGGTTTTCTTTGTCGATGGCAGTATCGCCTTCGCGTTGTGCGAGGTTGACCCGAGCGCCGAAACGGTTGTCTTCACCGAAGCGCTGGCCGAGATCCAGGTGTTGGCCGATTCGTCCTTCGTCGCTGATGTCGGTGGTAAAGCGGCGCAACGGCTCATCGCCGGCGCGCTTGGGTTGCAGGTTGACGCCACCGCCGATGCCGGAGCCGGTCGGCGTCACCCCGTTGATGAAAGCGTTGGGGCCTTTGAACACTTCCACGCGCTCGAGGGCGTCGGTGGAAATGATCTGTCGCGGTAGTACGCCGTACAGCCCGTTGTAGGAAATATCGTCGCCGTTCAATGGCAGGCCGCGGATCATGAAGACCTGTGCCTGGTTGGAGAAACCGCTGGCCTGACGCACCGAAGCATCGTTGAGCAGCACATCGGCGATGTCTTCGGCCTGTTGATCCTGAATCAGCTGCTCGGTGTAGGAGGCCATGCTGAACGGCACGTCCATGATGTCCTGGTTACCCAGCACACCCATCTGCCCGCCGCGCGCCACTTGACCACCGGCGAAGGGCGGCGGCAAGTCCGAGGCTGTCGGGGCTTGCGCATTGACGTTGACGTCGCCCAGCACCAGCGCCTTGTCGCCGTTGTTGGTAGTATCGGGCGCAGCGTGGACAGTCACGGACAACGAGCAGAGCAGGGCGAGAAGTGTCGGGCGAAAAGGAACGCCAATGCGGCCTGGAGTAATCATGTTTCGTACCTGCGGCACGCCGCTAGTGAGGTAAGAATGGCGGGCGCCGAGAACTCCTTGCGCAAATACGACTCCAGGCGCGAATGATAGTTTTTCTCAGTAACGTCGCGCAATGGATTTGTCGGATTGGTCTGTGGGAAATGTCTGGCGGGAACGGGGAGGGGCGGCGACAGTCATAGCCTGCGCCATGCCATTGATCGTATGGTGACCTCGCCTCAACGGTTTTGATGGAGCACCATGCAAGCCAATCGATTGATCATAAGCGTCGCTGCCCTGCTGATTCTGGCCGGTTGCGGCACTCAGCGCGTGCAGGAACCACCGGCGCGCAAGCCCGCCGAGGTCAAGGCGGAAATCATGCGCCTGCTGCCGGCGAAAACTGCCGACCGTCAAGGTTGGGCCACGGACATCTACGTCGCTTTTGCCACGCAGGATATTTACCCGTCAACGCAAAACCTGTGTTCGGTATTGGCTGTCACCGAGCAGGAATCGACCTTTCAGGTCGATCCACCAGTGCCGGGGCTGGGCAAGATCGCTCGCGAAGAGATCAACCGCCGGGCTGCGAAAGTGCACATCCCCAGCCTGTTGGTGAGCGGCGCGTTGCAAGTGCGTTCGAGCAATGGCAAAAGCTACAGCGAGCGCCTCAATGCTGCGCGCAGCGAAAAGGAACTCAGCGCCATTTTTGACGATTTCATCGGCATGGTGCCCATGGGGCGCACTTTGTTCGGTGGCTTCAACCCGGTGCACACCGGCGGCCCGATGCAGGTGAGCATCGACTTTGCCGAGGCGCAGTCGCGCGATTACCCGTACACGGTGGACGGCTCGATTCGACGTGAAGTGTTCAGCCGACGCGGCGGCATGTATTTCGGCATCGCGCATTTGCTTGGCTACCCAGTGAGCTATCAGCAACCGCTCTACCGTTTCGCCGATTTCAACGCCGGCTGGTACGCCAGTCGCAATGCGGCCTTTCAGAACGCGGTAAGCAGAGCTTCGGGCATACCCTTGGCGCTGGACGGCGATCTGGTTCGCTACGATTCAATCATGCCGGGCACTACCGAACTGGCGGTGCGAACCCTGGGCAAACAGTTGGGCATGCGCAATCCGACCCTCCGCGATCAACTGGAAAAAGGCAAAAGCCTGGAGTTTGAAGAGACTGAACTCTATGAACAGGTTTTCAAATTGGCCGAGCAAGCCGAAGGCCGAACGTTGCCGCGTGCGGTGCTGCCGGGGATCGTTCTGCAGAGCCCGAAAATCACGCGCAAGCTGACCACGGCGTGGTTTGCCAAACGGGTAGATGAGCGTTATCAGCGGTGCATGAAGCGGGCGGGGCGCTGAATCAGATTACCTTCACCGCGCGGCCGATGGCCTGAATCGGGCCGGTTGGTTTGCCGGTCGGTGAGCCAGTGGGGTTTTCCAGCGTTAACTCGAATAGCTGATCCGCTTGCAGCGGCGGCAATTTGTCCAGCGGCACGGTAAGCGTTTGGCCGGGTTTGACCAGACCGAGCGAAACCGGTCCTTGCCAGTCCGTACCCTTGGTCCAGAACTCCAGTGCCTTGTCCGCCGGAACTTCAAACGCACCCAGCGGGATCAGCTGGATTTCCCTCGAGTCGCTCGCCTGAATCACCCAGCCCGGCGCCTTGTCCTGCGGCGCGACCAGCACCACAAGGTACGTCGGTTTGACCGTGGTCTGCGTCAACATCAGAGCACCCAGCAACAAAGTCGCGGCCAGACCCGCACCGGCGAGTCCTCGCCAAAGCGGTAGCAGATTCCACCAGGATGGAGAAGCTACGGTCGCGGCTGCCGGTGCACGGTTGAAACCGTGCACGCTGCGCTCGATACGCTGCCAGAGGTGAGGGGAGGGTGTCTGCGGCTCGGCCAGTTCGGTCAGGCCGAGCAAGCGCCGCTCCCAGGTGTCGACGGCGCTGCGCAATCGGCTGTCGTCGGCAAGGCGCTGTTGCACCTCGATACGCCGTTGCGCCGAGAGCGTGCCCAATACGTATTCGCTGGCGAGTTCGTCGAGTTCTTCCGGTGTTTCATTCGTCGGTCCGGTAATCATCCCATGCACTCCCGCAATGCCGTCAGGCTCCGCTTGATCCAGGCTTTGACGGTGCCCAGCGGGGTGCCGAGTTTGTTTGCAATCTCGGCGTGGGAATAACCGTCGACGTAGGCATGCACAATGCAGCTGCGTCGCGCCGGCTCCAGTTGCTCCAGACACCCATGAATGCGTGAAGAATGCACCTGGGCATCAAAGCTTTCCGTGTGATCCTGCTCATGCTCGGCAACCTCGCCATACACCTCGCGGCTGTTGTCGCGCAGAAAATTAAGCGCCAGGTGCCGGGTCACGGTGAACATCCAGCCGCGCGCCGATCCCCGTGACGGGTCAAAACGTGCAGCGCCTGCCCAGATTTTCAGGAAGGCGTCGTGCACGATGTCTTCGGCCAGCGCCGTGTCGCGCACCAGACGCTTGGCCACTCCCAACAAGCGTGGGCTCTCTTGCACATACAAATCCCGCAAGGCCTGGCGCTCCCCGCGTGCGCAAGCTGCCAAACGGTCTTCGTAATCAAAGTTTGATTCAGGCAAGGACACAGAGCTCAGCCGTCAGAAATGGATACCCATGCAATCTAGCAAACAATTCCGTAAATGTCGGAGCGAAGGTGTGTGTCAGCCGATACGCGCACGGCTGACACAACACCTCATGGCATCAAGACTGCGACCAGAAAATATAGTCAGCCTGATACTTCACCACTTCTTGCTTGCCCTTGTTGGCCGCCGTGCACTCGGCACTTGGCGCCACGCCGCCCTTGAGCGCGACGCGCTGGATGTAACTCACGCCGGTCATCGCGCCTTTGCCTTCGGCAGGATTGGCCTTGACCAACTGATACGGCAGATTGCCGGCGCTCGACGGCGCCACGGCCAGTTGCGTGCCGGTCACTTTCGAACCGTCTTTGGCCTGCCATGTGGCGGGCGGGCCGAAGTAGGTGCCAACCTGTTTGCCGCTGCGATCATTGAGCACTGCTTTGGGACCGACAAATACCCATTCGGTCTGGCCGGCCGCGTTCGCCTTGTCACGGCATTCGTAAGTGATTTCGCCGACGCCGGTGGTTTCCATCGAGACTTTGTGGCCATCGGGCACTTTGATGGTGTCGGGCAGGCTGGTCTGGGCGTAGGCTGCCGGGATGGCGGCAAACAGACCGGCGAGGCAAATCAGTTGTCTGGCGTTCATGATGTTTTCTCCGAAAGTGGGTAACCCGCTCGGCAGCATCAGGGGCTGCTACTGGTACTACCCGTCGGATCGCGATTTGGATGCAGTGCGAAAAAAAGAAATTTTTCGGCAGGCCCACAGTCAGCTGCTACAACGTCAGGATCGTCATTGGAGGTGTTTATGTACCAACTTTATGGGCACCAGAATTCCGGCGCCGCCGCGATTGAAGCCGCACTTGAGCTGTGTGAGATTCCTTATCGCTTCATCGACGTCGAATCATCTCCAGAATCGGCGACTGCGCTGGAAAAGCTCAATCCGCTCAAGCAGATTCCGACGCTGCAATTGCTTGACGGCAGCATTCTCACCGAGAGCGCGGCGATCCTGATCCACCTTGGCCTAGCGTTCCCAAAATCACATTTGCTGCCCAAAGAGACTACCGAGCGCGATCAGGCGATTCGTGGCCTGGCCTTTATCGTCAGCAATTGCTACGCCGCGATCGGCGTCATCGATTACCCGGAGCGCTGGCTGGCTGAGGCGGATCAGGCGTCCATGGATAATTTGATGGCTGGCGCGCGCACTCGATTGCACTGGAGTTGGGAGGTGTTTGCCGATCAGTTTTCGGGCGAATTATATTTGGGCGATGAGACGCCGGGCGCGCTGGACGTGTTGGCGGCGGTGGTCAGCCGGTGGGCGGGGAGTCGTGAGCATCTGCGCAATGCGCGGCCGGGGTTTTTCGCCTGGCTGGAGCGAATCGACCGGCACCCGACCCTGGCACCGGTGTTTGCGCGGCATTGGCCGGTTTAATTCAGCCAACTATGGCTATGTCTGGGTACTTAATGCCGGGTACATATCCATTTCTGCGGTAATGGCTTCAATTTGTTTCGCTTTTACAGCGAGTCACTTGGAGAAGCACCAAGTAACCAAGTGCTCTTGCCCCTGACGTCCGGTGGCTCGCTAGTGCTCGCCATGCCTTCGCTCCGGTCCTGCTCCGTGGGCCCGGCGCGATCGGCCATCCTTGGCCGTGCGCGCCTAACCCGGCATCCTTGCCGGGTTGCCCACTGCGCAGAACCTGCGCTCAGCCTCCCGACGGTGCGCTAACCGCCACAGCCGCCGAGGCGGCCTGATAGCCGACCTGGCTCGTGGGAGTTGCGCCACATCTACGCAGCAGCACAAAACGCTTGTAGCAGCTGGCGAAGCCTGCGTTCGGCTCGGGCCGCGATCGGACGAAGCAGTCGTAAAATCACGGGGCGCGGTTTAATAGATAACCGCATGCTCGGCATCGACGACGACGACGACGACGACGACGACGACGAGACGAAACGAGACGACGACTGCTGGGCAGCCGGACGCAGGCTTCGCCAGCTGCTACAGGGATTTGCTGGCGTAACCTGCGCAGCCAGGTCGGCTATCAGGCCGCCTCGGCAGGCTGTGGCGGTAAGCGCACCGTCGGGAGGCTGAGTGGAGGTTCTGCGCAGTGGGCAACCCGGCAAGGATGCCGGGTTAGCTGCCCCCGGCCATGGATGGCCGATGGCAGCGGGCCCACGAAGCAGGACCGGAGCGAAGGCATGGCGAGCCGAAGCGAGCCACCGGACGTCAGGGGCAAGAGCGTTTGGTTACTTGGCGCTCTTCCAAGTGACCCGCTGTAAGAGCGGAACCCATAGCAGCCATCACCCTAAAACCGGATATGTACACCCTCAAAACCTACGTCGCCTGTCATAAAGCCTTCGCGAGCAAGCCTCGCTCAGGTGATCGCATATCAAGTGCAGGAGCGCTTGCTCATGTAAGCGGCAGGTCAGTCAACATCGTAATCGACCAATCGACCAATCGACCAATCGACCAATCGACCAATCGACCAATCGACCAATCGACCAATCGACCAATCAACCAATCAACCAATCAACCAATCAACCAATCAACCGCCTACGCAATCAAGCCGTCCTCCCGCTATTCACCCCGAATATACTGCTCCAGCTGCTGAATCAACTCCGCCTGCTCGGCAATCGCTTCCTTCACCAAATCGCCAATCGACAGCAAACCAATCAGCTTCCCATTCTCCACCACCGGCAAATGCCGCAGGCGTTTGTCGGACATGATGCTCAGGCAGGTGTCGACGGTTTGGTGGGTGTCCACCGTGATCACCGGCGAGACCATGATGTCGCGCACCGGCGTACCCACTGAAGAGCGGCCATGCAGCACCAGTTTGCGGGCGTAATCGCGCTCGCTGATGATTCCCAACACCTCTTCATTTTCAACCACCAGCAAAGCGCCGACATTTTTCTCGGCCATCTTCATCAGCGCTTCGAGCACCATGTGATCGGGTTTGATCTGGTGCACTTCCTGATTTTTTTGATCTTTCAACTTGAGCAGTTGGGCGACGGTTTTCATGGTGGTTACTCTGGTGTTGTCGTTGTTCCTGAAGAATCGTAGACGCTGGCCCGCAGAGCAAGGCGCAAAGCGGCAGATAATGCGCAAAAAACGTCATTTACCGTTTTTTCAACGCCAATTGCAGGAGCCAGCCTGCTGGCGATGACGGCGACCAATGAAAATCTTTCCGACTGAACACCGCGTCACCACCACGCCCATGCCCTCATCAATCGCATTCATGTCGCAATACGCAGTCTCAACCGCGATGACAGGTACAATCACCGCCTGATTCAAACTCGAGGTTGCAGTGGTGGATTTACAGCGGGGCTTCGTCCTGACGCGGCATTGGCGCGATACCCCGGCCGGCACCGAAGTCGAATTCTGGCTGGCGACCGACAACGGTGCCCAACGGGTTCGTCTGCCGCATCAGCCGTCGGTGGCGTTTATTCCGGCGGTTCAGCGCGAACAGGCCGAATTGCTGGTACGAGATGAAAAAAACGTCGAACTGCGCCCGTTGGCTTTGCAGGATTTCGAGCATCGCCCGGTGCTCGGTCTTTATTGCCAGCAGCACGGCCAGTTGATGCGCCTGGAAACGGCGTTGCGCAAGGCCGGCGTCGAAGTCTTCGAAGCCGACGTGCGCCCGCCGGAACGCTACATGATGGAGCGGTTCATCACTGCGCCGGTGATCTTCGGCGGCACGCCCGATGCCGATGGCCTGCTGCGCGACGCGCAGATGAAGCCCGATCCAGATTACCGCCCGGCGCTGAAACTGGTGTCTCTGGACATCGAAACCACCGCGCGCGGCGAGTTGTATTGCATTGGCCTGGAAGGCTGCGGCGAGCGTCAGGTGTATATGCTCGGGCCGCCCAACGGTGACCACAGCGCGGTGGACTTTCAGCTCGAATACTGCGACTCCCGCACCGTCTTGCTGAAAAAGCTCAACGAATGGTTCGCCCGCTTTGATCCCGACGCGATCATCGGCTGGAATGTCGTGCAATTCGATCTGCGCGTGCTTCACGAGCACGCGCGACGCCTGGGTGTGCCGCTGAAACTGGGGCGCGGCGGTGAGGAAATGCAGTGGCGCGAACACGGCAGCGGCAATCATTACTTTGCCTCGGCGGCGGGTCGGCTGATCATCGACGGCATCGAAGCCCTGCGCTCGGCGACCTGGAGCTTTGCGTCCTTCAGCCTGGAAAACGTTGCGCAAACGCTGCTGGGTGAAGGCAAGGCGATCAACAATCCGTATCAGCGCATGGACGAAATCAACCGCATGTTCGCCGAGGACAAACCGGCGCTGGCCAAGTACAACCTCAAGGACTGCGAGCTGGTCACGCAGATTTTCGCCAGGACCGAGTTGCTGACCTTTCTGCTGGAACGCGCCAGTGTCACCGGTTTGCCGGCGGACCGCAGCGGCGGATCGGTGGCAGCGTTCACGCATTTGTACATGCCGCTGATGCACCGGCAGGGGTTCGTAGCGCCCAATCTTGGCAGCAAACCCGCTGAGGCAAGCCCGGGCGGTTTTGTCATGGACTCGCAGCCGGGCCTCTACGAATCGGTCTTGGTGCTCGATTACAAGAGCCTTTACCCGTCGATCATCCGCACCTTTCTGATCGACCCGGTGGGCCTGATCGAAGGCCTCAAGCATCCCGCTGATGAGGAGTCGGTTGCAGGCTTTCGTGGCGCACGCTTCTCCCGCAGCCGACATTGTTTGCCCGCCATCGTTGCGCGGGTTGCCGAAGGTCGCGAAACCGCCAAGCGCGAGCACAACGCACCGCTGTCCCAGGCATTGAAGATCATCATGAATGCCTTCTACGGCGTGCTCGGCTCCAGCGGTTGCCGGTTTTTCGACACGCGGCTGGCGTCGTCGATCACCCTGCGCGGCCACGAAATCATGCTGCGCACCCGCCAATTGATCGAAGCCCAGGGCCACACGGTGATCTACGGCGATACCGACTCGACGTTCGTCTGGCTGCGTCGTGCCCACGGGCAGGAAGAGGCCGCGCAGATCGGCCGCGCGCTGGTGGACCACGTCAACCAGTGGTGGCGTGAACATGTGCAGCAGGAATACGGGCTGGACAGTGCGCTGGAGCTGCAATTCGAGACCCACTACAAACGCTTTCTGATGCCGACCATTCGTGGCGCCGAGGAGGGCAGCAAAAAGCGCTACGCCGGGCTGGTCACCCGCGCCGACGGCAGCGATGAAATGGTCTACAAAGGTCTGGAGACGGTGCGCACAGACTGGTCGCCGCTCGCCCGGCAATTTCAACAGGAACTGTATTTACGCATCTTCCAGCGCAAGTCGTATCAGGAGTACGTGCGCGATTACGTGCGCAAGACCCTGGCGGGGGAGTTCGATGATCGTTTGATTTACCGCAAGCGCCTGCGCCGCGCCCTCGACGATTACCAACGCAATGTGCCGCCCCACGTGCGCGCTGCGCGTCTTGCCGACGAGTTCAATGAACGGCAGGGCCGACCTCGGCAATATCAGAACGGCGGCTGGATCAGTTACGTGATCACCGTGGCCGGGCCTGAGCCGCTGGAAATCCGCACGGCGCCGATCGATTACGATCATTACGTGACGCGGCAATTACAGCCGGTAGCGGACGCGATTCTGCCGTTCGTGGACGACGACTTCTCAACCCTGATTGGGGGGCAACTGGGCCTTTTTTAAGTCCAGCAGTGACAACGTCCAGTCGTCAGGGATGCTGTGGAAATACTGTTTGAGCGCTTGCTTGAACAGCGCAGGATCGGCGGCGACTTGCGCGAACAGCGTCATCGAAGAGCGAAATTTCAGGTCGTCGGGATGACCGAAAATATCAGCGGCGGACCGTTGTTTGACGTTCAATACCAACTGCGTGCAGGCGCGCAGACGCTTTCCGAGCAGTGGGTGTTCGAGGTAGGCCACTGCTTCGTCGGCCGACTGGATGGCAAAATAGCGCGACATCTCGCTGCCGCCAAGCCCGGCCAGTTGCGGAAAGATGAACCACATCCAGTGCCGGCGTTTTTCTCCGGCTTTGAGTTCTTCCTCGACTTTTCCGAACACCGGGTCCTGCGCATGGATAAAGCGCTGCAGATTGAAAGAATCCTGTAGATCGGTGCTTCTCATGCAGAAGCCCTCTGACAAAACGGCATTGGCTCAGACCATGGCCAGGCGCTGTTTGGTTTGCGGCGCACGAAATGCCTGGTCCAGCGCCTCCAGGTCCCCGGGTTGAAGTTGTAATTGTGCCGCTTGTGCATTTAGACGCACATGTTCCGGCCGAACGGCTTTAGGAATGGCGATGACGCCTTCCTGCCGCAGAATCCACGCCAGCGCTACTTGCGCGGGGGTTGCGTCGTGTCGGGTGGCGATATTTTTCAGTGTCGCGTGAGCGAGCATCTGGCCGCCCTGGCCGATGGGACAATACGCCATGAGCGGCATTTGCTGATTCTGCTGCCACGGCAGCAGGTCGAATTCGATGCCACGTTCTTCGAGTTTGTAGAGAACCTGATTGGTCGCGCAGGCCGGATTGGCCAGTTCCTGCAGGTCATCGACGTCAAAATTGGACACGCCCCAGCGGCCGATCTTGCCTTCATCGCGCAAGCGTTCGAACGCCTCGACCGTTTCTTCAAGGGGATACTGGCCGCGCCAGTGCAGCAGGTACAAATCGATGTATTCGGTGCCGAGCCGTCGCAAGCTGCGCTCGCAGGCCTGCGGTATGCCATTGCGGCTGGCGTTGTGCGGATAAACCTTGCTGACCAGAAAGACCTTGTCGCGTTGACCACTGATGGCTTCGCCGACCACTTCCTCGGCGCCGCCCTCTGCGTACATTTCAGCGCTGTCGATCAGCGTCATGCCCAGCTCGATGCCTTGGCGCAGCGCCGCGATTTCGTCTTTGCGCCGTGAGTCGTCTTCGCCCATGCGCCAGGTGCCTTGGCCGATGACCGGCACATGGACGCCGGCCAGTTCGAGGGTTCGCATCAAAACCTCCTAGCAGGAAACCGATTGATACTAAGATGGGCAGCAAAATCGCCCGGTGGTTCCCTTGCAGAAGCGCCAGCGCCCCCGACCGGCGCACCCCCGATCAAGATAGTTGCGCAGCCCGTAGCAGCTGCAGAGCCCGCGAGGCTGCGTCCGGCTGCGCAGCAGTCGTAACTTCTGCACGCGAGGTTTCACTGCCACACCGCGTTGTGGCTTTGGCGACTGCTTCGCAGCCGGACGCAGCCTCGCGGGCTCGGCAGCTGCTACAGGTGTGCGCGTTTAGAGAGGTGTGCGCGTTTAGAGGGTCGAGAATTTCAACACGGTGGATTGTGTGTAGGTTTTGCCCGGGTCCAGGCGTGTAGACGGGAAGTCCGGCTGATTCGGCGAGTCGGGATAGTGTTGGGTTTCCAGAGTGAAGGCGCTCCAGTGGGCGTAGGTTTTGCCCGCCTTGCCCTTGACCGAACCGTCGAGGAAGTTGCTGGTGTAGAACTGCACGCCGGGCTCGGTGGTGTACAGCTGCAAGCGCCGACCGGATTGCGGGTCGCTGACATCTGCGGCGAGTTTGCCAATGTCACCCTTGGCGTCCAGCACCCAGTTGAAGTCGAAACCACCCTGTTTCGGTTCGGCAAATTTCAGCTGCGGGTGATCGGCCTTGATGTGTGTGCCGATCGCCGTGGGTTTAGTGAAATCCATCGGCGTGCCGGCTACCGGTGCCAGTTCACCGGTAGGAATCAGTTTGCCGGTGACGGGCGTGTAACGGCTGGCGTGCAAGGTCGCGACCTGCTGCAGAACATCGCCGTTGCCCGCGCCTGCCAGGTTGAAGTAACTGTGATTGGTCAGGTTCAGCACCGTCGGTTTGTCGGTAGATGCCTTGTAATCGATGCGCAGCTCGTTGTTCTCGGTCAGGCTGTACGTGACCTCGGTTTTCAGATTGCCAGGGAAGCCCATTTGCCCGTCCGCCGACAGGTACGTCAGGGTCACGCCAACTGAATCCTTATCCTTGGCGGGCTCCGCCTTCCAGACATGTTTGTCAAACCCCTGAGCGCCACCGTGCAATGAATTGGTGCCGTCGTTGAGAGGCACCTGATAACGCTTGCCGTCCAGTTCAAACGCGCCATTGGCCAGGCGATTGCCAAAGCGGCCGATGGTAGCGCCGAAGAACGCGGTGCCGGCCTGATAGCCGTGCACATCATCGAATCCAAGCACCACGTCTTCGATTTTGCCGTGTTTGTCCGGCACTTTCAGCGACTGCAAAATGCCGCCGTAGGTGATGACGGTGGCCTCCATCCCGTGGCTGTTACGCAGGATGTATTGCTCGACCGGCGTGCCGTCATCGGTTTTGCCGAAAGCTTTATGTTCGCTGGTCAGGCCGTTGGCCTGGGTCGAGAGAGTGGCAATCATCAGGGACAATCCTAAGCCGTAAAGCGAGGGACGAAATATAAGCATGCTGACCATCCTTTTTGTTTTTGTGATTTATTAGTCATACCAATGATCTGTGCTTTTGATCACGGCTTAGATATATAGCCTATTGAGCTTGGTTTTCAATTATAAAGTATGACTAATTAGCGGCAGGTCACAGGCGAGTCGCGTTATGGACCGTCGGTACTGCACTTTTTCATCTTTCACGGCTCTATCCTTGGCCAGCCCGCGGCGATCCCCGCCGCCGGCCCATGCCAAGTTCATAATCCATGGTTCGAGTTTCACCCCTCATTTCTGCGCATCTACGCCGCCTCAGCTTGCTGTTCGTCGTCCTGTCGACGTTGTTAACGGCCGGCTGCAGCCACCGCGACGGCCAGGGCATCATCACTCAGTTCCGCGAAGGTAAACCCCAGGAGTTCCTGCAAACCAGCGTTGACCGCATGGCGACCCTGGCGATGCGCGATAACCTGGACAGCCTGTATTTGCTGATGAGCAAGCTGTACCTGCGCAATCCGCAGGAGTTGAAAAAATCCGGTTTTCTCGACGCGCGCACGGCGGAAAAGCAGGTGCGCATGGCCATCGAACAGCAGCAGCCGCTGCCGACGTTGGGCGGCAAAAAGGACCTGGCAGCGCTGAGTTTCGCCATGAGCCCGGAGTTTCTCGGCGACCGGGTCGGGGCGTTCATCTATGCGATTGGCAGCATGTTGGTGACGGCCCATGGCAATCGTGTCGAGTTCTATATGACTGATGCGATCAATCCGACGTTCGTCAACAACGCTGCGCGCAACATTGAGAAAGCCACGTGGATTCTCAGCCAGCGGCAGAACAAGCAGGGTGAACCGTTGTTGTTTTCCAATGAGATTTCGGAGGAGGGCAGCAACCTGAGTTTTGCGGTGGAGTTCGGCAAGATCGTGGCGCGCCTGGATTTGCTCACGCAGATGCTGGATGAGCGTTATCGGCGGATTGGCTTGAATTATGCGCAGAGTTTGTTGTTTTTGAATTTTTTGCCGGTGCAGTGAGGCGGGGGTTGCCTGAGTCTTCGTCGGTATGGCCCGCTTGGTTTCGCTGATGTCTTCAGTCGCCGTATGAGTGAAGCTTGCACGCGGAGGCGGAGTGGCGTTTAGCTGGATTCTCGAGAATTTACTCGATCCCCTGTAGGAGCTGGCTTGCCAGCGATGGCTATGTCTTGGGCGGTTAGATTTTGCTGGTGTACATATCCGTTATTGCGGTCAGGGCTGCTATCGGTTTCGCCCTTACGGCGAGTTACTTGGAAAAGCACCAAGTAACCAAGTGCTCTTGCCCCTGACGTCCGGTGGCTCGCTAATGCTCGCCATGCCTTCGCTCCGGTCCTGCTCCGTGGGCCCGCCGCGATCGGCCATCCTTGGCCGTGCGCGCCTAACCCGGCATCCATGCCGGGTTGCCCACTGCGCAGAACCTCCACTCAGCCTCCCGACGGGGCGCTAACCGCCACAGCCGCCGAGGCGGCCTACCGGCCGGCCTGGCTGCGCAGGTTGCGCGGCTCGTCGCACGTCGCCCGCAGCTCGTTCCCACGCTCCGCGTGGGAATGCATCCCGTGACGCTCCGCGTCCCAGTAGCGCACGGCGGCAGTTTCGCGTCGACTTCGGACCGAGGAGCGTCCCTGGCGGCATTCCCACGCGGAGCGTGGGAATGATCATCAACGGGGCGGTAATCCGGGGTTTTGTTTTGTTTTGTTTTGCTTTGCTTTGCTTTGCTTTGCTTTGCTTCAGATCTTGATCTTGATCTTGATCTTGATCTTGATCTTGATCTTGATCTTGATCTTGATCTTGATCTTGATCTTGATCTTGATCTTGATCTTGATCTTGATCTTGATCTTGATCTTGATCTTGATCTTGATCTTGATCTTGATCTTGATCTTGATCTTGATCTTGATCTTGATCTTGATCTTGATCTTGATCTTGATCTTGATCTTGATCTTGATCTTGATCTTGA
>NZ_JMCL01000180.1 GCF_000690905.1 Pseudomonas sp. Ant30-3
CGTTACGCAAGTCTGCGGCGAGTCGACTCAACTGCTGCGGATCAGCCAACAGCTCCCGCCGCTCTCCCCCTTGCTCCAGTGCAACTTCGCTTTCCACCAGCGGCACACCGTCGCCGGGCAACAGCGCGACACCGTAGGCTGGTAGGGCGAGATAAAAGGGTTTGGCGGTTATGCTGCTCCACCGAATCGCCCATTGCCGTGCCAAAACCGGATCGAACAAACCCCTTTGCGGATCGCTCACCGCGTGCACTTGCAGCACGCTACTGTCGACCGAAGCCAACAGTGCTGGCAATTCATCGCTGTCGAGCCAAGAGGGTAAGGCAGTGATGCTCAGAGGTAGCGAGGCCGGCAAGACGCTGCGCACCTTCACCAGCAGTTTGCGATACTCCGTCAGCCGAGCGGTCCCTGCGTCGTGATCGATTTCCACACCAGAGATGGTCAAGCCGTGCTCTGCCCAATCACTAAGCAACTGGCGGATCTGCGCGGTGATCTCCTCCTGGTTGAGTGCCTGCAATTGGCCATCGAGACGGACCACCGCAATCAGTGGTCGACCGTCCGCTTTGAGCACTGCCGGATGGATCCGCGCCCGCACCCAGCCTTCCCGGGGAAACGCCTGCAGAGCTAAAACCCGCAAGGTGGAAAACTCGGCTCGGCTATCACTCAGTGCCGTTTCGTGAGCCGGCGTCCATTGCCGTTGCCAGACGTAGAGCTGCTGATCGAGCGGCGACCGCTCAACGGGCTCGCAACCCCCGAGCTGCACCAACACCACAAACAGGATCAACAGACGAGCAAGAAATACCATAAAGCATCCTTTGGGACTGCCAGGAGCAGCGTCTGCCAGATGCTACAGGTCCAACACCAGAGGCTGCGAGCCTTGCGCCGGAATCGCACAGCAAATCAGCACATGTCCCTCATCCGGAACCTCGGCTGGTGGCAGCGGATAGTTGACCAGCCCGCTGATCAGGCGCGTTTTGCAGGTCCCGCAGGAGCCGCCGCGACAGCTGAACTCCGGTTGCAAACCCCGGCTCTCCGCCAGCTCCAGCAAGCTACCTCCGTCGGGCTGCCAACGCGCCTCTTTCGCTGATCGCTGAAAGACCACCGGCACGGAGGTGGTTGCTGCCGGTGGCTGTTCGATCACCACCGCATCGGGGTCCAGTCGCCGACGCAACGTCGATGGCCCGAATGTTTCGGCGTGAATTCTCGAATCCCGAATGTCCATCGTTCGCAAACTGTCGTACAGACCTTGGGTAAAACCTCCCGGCCCGCACAGGACAAAATCCACCTGATCGTAGTCCCCGACTTCCAGCACGCTCTTCAATATGGCGGTGTCGATGCGCCCTACCGTATCGAAGTCTTCGCCCTCCAGCGCGTCAGTTTCCGGCTGACTAAGCAAGCGCACCATACGCACTGCGCCACCAGCGCTTTCGAGCAAACGATCGACCTCCGCGCGAAACGGTTGATCAGCCAAAGTGCGTGAACTCTGCAATATCCACGTCGGACGAATGTGCCTCGTGCGCAAACCTTGATAAACCACTTCGCGCAGCATCGACAACAGCGGCGTAATGCCTACCCCGGCCGCAAGCAACACCAAGGGCCGACGCTCAAGCGCTGAAACGGTGAAATGCCCTTGCGGTGCACGAGCCTCTAGAAAATCGCCCACCTTGAGCTGATCGTGCAAATGCGTGGAGACCACGCCTTCGCGTTTGACGCTGATGCGGAAAAAATCATCCGACGGTGCGCTCGACAAGGTGTAGGTTCGAATGTGCACTGCGCCGGAGATGTTGAACCGCAATGGAAGATGCTGCCCGGCCTGGAAGATCGGCAGACCGACACCGTCGATTGGCTCCAGATAGATCGATCGGATGCTGTGGCTTTCCTGCTCAATCCGAGCCACACGCAGCAGGCGCCAACGGTCACCCAGGGCTTGAGCTTGAAGCCGAGCGTTTGTCTGATCCCAAGTGCCGGTCATCAAACTGTTGGGCGACACGCCGTCGAAACGCCAACGCAAAGATAATGCGGCAGGCCGCCGAACGACGCGTTCCACGTGGAACATCCAGAACCGTTCTGCTCCTAGAAACGCATCAACCTCCGGCCCATCGAGGATGAGCTCGGTTCGTCCGTAGAGATGCAGGAGATCGCCCGTTTCGAAATCGACGAATAAAAGTCCCGCGCGTGGGTTTAGCAGCAGGTTGCCTAAAGTATTGAAATGCAGATTGCCGGCGAAATCCGGAATGGTCAGCCGATTGCCCTCCACCCGGACAAAGCCAGCCTGCCCGCCGCGATGGGAGACGTCGACGGACCGTTCGCCCGCGACGTCTACGTAACTGGCAACGAAGAATGTGTCAGCAGCATTGATCGTCGCCACTGCCGCTTCATCCAGACTGTCGAGACGTGTCGCAAGGCGCGTCGAAGGATCCGCCAGAGGTACGGAATGAAACTGGCGCAACTGAATGTACTGCGGGCAGTTGCCGAAAGACTGTTCGACCGACACGTCGAAGCCGCTTGCGGACAGCGCATCAATGCGCCCGTTGAGGCGATTGCGGCGGCGGGAGTGCAGCTCGATTCCCAGCAAGCCGATCGCCGCACCGCCACTCAGTTGCGCCGGGTCATCAGCGGCCGGCAAGCTGTTGAAATGCAACGTGCCCGG
>NZ_JMCL01000181.1 GCF_000690905.1 Pseudomonas sp. Ant30-3
AGGGCCATGCGCAACGCAGTGTTGCCGCGCGTATCCTTCGAGACGCCAATGATTCGCCCCGGAATCGCCCGTTTGTATTCCTCGCGACTGGCAAAAAAAGCCGCATGCGGCCCGCCGTAACCCATCGGCACACCAAAGCGCTGGGACGAGCCGAACACCACGTCGGCGCCCAATTCTCCCGGCGGGATCAGCAGCAACAAGCTCAGCAGATCGGTGGCGACGCAAGCCAGGGCTTGCTGTGCGTGTAGATGATCGATAAAAGGACGCAGATCACGGATCTCGCCATGGGTGTCCGGATACTGCAGCAGCGCGCCGAACACCGCATGCTGCTGCAAGTTATCCACAGCGTCGATGATCAGCTCAAAGCCGAAACCTTCTGCCCGGGTCTGCACCACGGAGATCGTCTGCGGATGACAGTTTTCATCGACGAAGAACAGATTGCTTTTCGACCTCGCGACGCGCCGGGCCAGCGCCATGGCTTCCGCCGCAGCGGTGGCTTCGTCCAGCAGCGAGGCGTTGGCCAGTTCGAGGCCGGTGAGGTCGATGGTCATTTGCTGGAAGTTCAGCAAGGCCTCGAGCCGGCCTTGGGCAATCTCGGGCTGATAAGGCGTGTACGCGGTGTACCAACCAGGGTTTTCGAGAACATTGCGCAGGATGACGGTCGGCGTGAGGGTGCCGTGGTAGCCCATGCCGATGAGGCTGGTCCATACCTGATTCTGCTCGGCGTAGTCGCGAAGCTTGTTCAGGGCGGCCTGCTCATCGAGCGCTGGCGGCAGGTCAAGTGCTCGGTTGAGGCGAATGCCCGGCGGCACTGTCTGCTCGATCAGCTCGACCCGACTGCCAAGCCCCAGACTGTCGAGCATCGCCTGCTGCTCGGCGTCATCGGGCCCCAAGTGACGACGGAGAAAGGCGTTGGGGTCGCGTAACTGACTCAAGGACGGCATTGGGGACATGACGGGCTCTCTCTTGGCTGGCGCTCAGCGTCGATGCAACACGGTCAAACCAGCATAGCAGCCGATGTCATGGTGCCCTTGAGCAGCAGAAGATCGCAGCCTCGTTGCACTCGACAGCTCCTACATTGGGCTTAACGGGCGTCCAGCTATTGCGATGCGGACCATCGAAATCCAATCCCCCGTAGGAGCTGTCGAGTGCAACGAGGCTGCGATCTTTTGATCTTGATCCTGATCTGCGAGGCGAAAAAAAAGCCCCGACTGGTCGGGGCTTTGGGATGACGCTCGGGGCTTACTCGCCGATGGCGGCCTTATAGCCAGCAGCATCAAGCAGCTTGTCCAGCTCTGCGGTGTTGCTTGGTTTCAGCTTGAAGATCCAAGCGCCGTACGGCTCCGAGTTGAGTTTTTCTGGTTCACTGCTCAAGTCTTCATTGATCGCAATCACTTCGCCGCTAACTGGCGAATAGATATCGGAGGCAGCCTTGACCGACTCGACCACACCGGATTGATCGCCCGCTGCGAAGACTTTTCCAACTTCAGTCAGCTCGACAAACACCACGTCACCCAGGGCTTCCTGAGCGTGATCGCTGATGCCCACGGTGACGGTGCCGTCGGCTTCTAGGCGCGCCCACTCGTGACTTTCGGCAAAACGCAGGTCGGCAGGGATATCGCTCATGTTCTGTGTCCTCAAGAGAATTGTCAGCGGTCAGGCCCGCCGGAAAAGGTTAGATCAAGGTTTTGCCATGGCGAACGAAGGTCGGCTTGACCACTCGTACCGGGTACCACTTGCCACGGATTTCCACTTCGGCGCGGTCGGCAGTTGCCATCGGCACGCGCGCCAGTGCGATCGACTTGCTAAGCGTAGGAGAGAAACTACCACTGGTGATCTCCCCTTCGCCAACATTGGCGATCCGGACCACCTGATGAGCGCGTAAAACCCCGCGTTCCTCAAGGACCAGACCGACCAGTTTGTGTTGAATACCGTCGGTCCGTTCGGCTTCCAGGGCCGCCCGACCGATGAACTCGCGGTTGGCAGGTTCCCAGGCGATGCTCCAGGCCATGTTGGACGCCAGCGGCGAAACATCTTGATGGATGTCCTGACCGTAAAGGTTCATACCGGCTTCGACTCGCAGCGTATCGCGCGCGCCGAGGCCGATCGGCGAGATGCCTGCGCCCACCAGATCGTTGAAGAACCCCGGGGCCTGGTTGGCCGGCAGAATGATTTCGAGCCCGTCTTCGCCGGTGTACCCGGTGCGCGCGATAAACCAGTCGCCGTCGGGCTGCCCTTCGAAGGGCTTGAGCATCTGGATCAGATTGCCACGCGACCGGGTCACCAGTTCGGCGATCTTGTGCCGCGCATGGGGGCCTTGAATGGCCAGCATCGCCAGTTCGGCACGCTCGCTGAGATGGACATCAAAGCCACCCAGATGCGCTTGCAACCACGCCATGTCCTGATTGCGGGTGGAGGCATTGACCACCAGCCGATAACCATCCTCGAGACGGTAGACGATCATGTCGTCGACAATACCGCCACGCTCGTTGAGCATGGTGCTGTACAACGCTCGGCCGGGACTGTGCAGGCGCTCGACGTCATTGGCCAGCAAATGCTGGAGCCACGCCTTGGCCTGAGGCCCGGCGACATCGATCACGGTCATGTGGGATACATCGAAGACCCCACAATCGCGGCGCACCTGATGGTGTTCCTCGACCTGTGAACCGTAATGCAGAGGCATATCCCAACCGCCAAAATCGACCATCTTCGCGCCGAGGGCGAGATGCAGGTCGTACAGAGGCGTACGCTGTCCCATGGGTTTCTCCTTCCGGGCGTGGCGAGGGTGCGGACCGGTGCATACCTGCCAGAACCCCCGCAATAGAGGGTTCCTAGCAGATTTCAGCTACCGGGTCTGTAGGACGGACCGCACCGAATGCCGCGCATTGTAGCCTCAAGGTGTAGGACTGGCACCTAGCTGTTTCGATGCGCGGAACGTCTGATCAATCCGATGACCGGTAATAAGCCAACCAGGACCAGAGTCAGTGCCGGTAGCGATGCCCTCGCCCATTCGCCTTCGCTGGTCATTTCAAAGATGCGCACGGCCAGCGTGTCCCAGCCAAACGGGCGCATGAGCAGGGTCGCCGGCATTTCCTTGAGCACGTCGACGAACACCAGCAACGCAGCGCTGAGGGTCCCGGGTAGCAATAACGGCAGATACACTTTGAAAAACAGTCGTGGCCCACTGACGCCCAGGCTGCGGGCTGCTTCGGGCAAAGAAGGCCGTATTCGCGCCAGGCTGTTTTCCAGCGGCCCGTAAGCCACGGCGATGAACCGCACAAGATAGGCCAGTAACAAAGCCGAGAGACTGCCCAGGAGCAACGGTTTGCCAGCCCCGCCTAACCAGCCAGACAGTGGAATGACCAGCTCACGATCCAGGTAACTGAACGCCAGCATGATTGACACCGCCAGCACCGAGCCCGGCAGGGCGTAACCGAGGTTGGCCAGGCTGACACCGGAGCGGATCGCTCGCGTGGGCGCCAGCCGGCGGGCAAATGCCAATATCAACGCGACGCTGATGGTGATCAGCGCCGCCATGCCACCCAGGTACAACGTGTGGACGATCAGGCCGGTGTAACGCTCATCCAGATCAAAACGCCCGCGCTGCCAGAACCATACAACCAGTTGCAGCACTGGAATCACGAACGCACAGGCAAACACCAGAGCGCACCAGCCCGTCGCCGCCAGCGCCTTGATGCCTCGCAGGTGATACAACGCTTTCACCCGTGGCCGTTCATTGCTCGCCCGATTCGCGCCACGCGCGCGACGTTCCCCATAAAGCACGAGCATCACCACCAGCAACAAGAGACTGGCCAGTTGCGCGGCGGTAGAGAGGCTGAAGAATCCGTACCAGGTTTTGTAGATGGCGGTTGTGAAGGTGTCGAAATTGAATACCGAAACCGCGCCGAAGTCCGCCAACGTCTCCATCAGCGCCAGCGCCACACCGGCACCAATCGCCGGACGGGCCATGGGCAGTGCCACCCGCCAGAACGCTTGCCATGGGGACTGGCCGAGGACCCGCGCGGCTTCCATCAGACCTTTGCCCTGAGCGAGAAATGCGCTGCGGGCCAGCAGATAAACATAGGGATAAAAGACCAGCACCAGAACAATAATCACACCGCCGGTGGAGCGCACACGAGGCAATCTGAGGCCGGTGCCGAACCCTTCGCGCATGAGGGTTTGCACGGGGCCGGCGAAGTCCAGCAGGCCGACGAAAACGAACGCCAGCACATAGGCGGGAATGGCGAACGGCAGCATCAGCGCCCAATCGAGCCATTTTCTGCCGGG
>NZ_JMCL01000182.1 GCF_000690905.1 Pseudomonas sp. Ant30-3
AAGCTGTCCGGATAGCCGGCGCCCTTGGGGTCTTTGACCTTGAGCAGCTTGCCCGAATTGCTGAAGGTCCAGCCGTGGAACGAGCAGGTGTGGGTGGCCTTGTTTCCACTCCTAAAGCGACAGAGCGTGGCGCCGCGGTGACTGCAGGCATTGATGAAGGCATTGAGCTCACCATCTTTGTTGCGTGTGATGAATATCGGCTGCCGGCCCATCTGCGTGGTGTAATAGTCGTTCTTCTCGGGAATCTGGCTCTCGTGGGCGAGATAAATCCAGTTACCCTCAAAGATGTGTTTCATCTCTAAATCGAACAGCCGAGGGTCGGTGAACATCTCGCGTTTGCAGCGGTAGATGCCCTCATTCTGGTCTTCTTCAACGAGACTATCTATATAGTCGAGTCCCAGGTGCATTGTCATGGTCATGACTCCATTATTATTATTTCTGCTGCATAAAGCCTAAGGGGTAGGCCTTTCTAGAGATAGCCATTTTTTGCACTCCTGTATCCGCTTCTTGCAAGACTGGACTTATCCCTATCAAACCGGACACTGCAGCCCGTTAAGGAAGGTCTGAAGTAGTCCCGTTTTCCGAGCTGATTTTCTCAATGATTTTTAAAAAACAGCGTCTCAATCGAAAATCAGGTCATTTTTCACCTTCAAATACAGGGTTTCGCCCTTGTGAGGCGCTTCGCAGGGTTGATTCCCTGCATCACGGACGCATCTCTCCCGTGATCATTAACTGTTTGCGCACCATCCACAGGTTCGACAGCGCAAACAGCGTGACCTGCTGGGCTGTGTTTTTCACCAAGCCGCGAAACCGCACCTTGGTGTATCCAAACTGGCGCTTGATCACACGGAACGGATGCTCGACCTTAGCGCGCACCTGCGACTTGGCGTATTCGATCTTGCGCTTCATTCGGCCAGTCAGGCTTTTTTTGCCGTGCTTTTTGTGCGAACTGGGCCGGGCGGAAATCGACCAGATCACTTTTCGACTTTCATGTTCGGGGCGCTTGTGGACACCGGTGTAGCCAGCATCTCCGGCAACATGGGTTTCCTCACCATGCAGTAATGGGTCGACCTGAGTCACGTCGGCCACATTGGCGGCGGTACCCACCACGCTGTGCACCAGGCCCGAATCGGCATCCACACCAATGTGCGCCTTCATGCCAAAAAAGTACTGGTTACCTTTCTTGGTTTGGTGCATCTCAGGATCGCGCTTACCTTCCTTATTCTTGGTCGAACTGGGCGCATGGATAATCATTGAGGATGGTGGTTTCATCCGGGATGCGCTCCAGTCCCAGCCCAGCAAACTGGCGCAAAATTGTGGTCTTAGAGCGACTCTTCCATCGCCGGATCGCTGTAGCCGAACCAGTTCTGCATCAGGTGCACACGCAAGATGGCCATCAACGGGTATGACGGCCGGTCGCCTTCACCCTTCGGGTAATGCGGTTCGATCAAGGCAATCAAGCCCTTCCACGGCACCACCCGATCCATCTCGATCAGAAAACGCTCACGTCGGGTTTGTTTACGCTTGCCGGCATACTCAGCATCGGCGAAGGAGATCTGCTTCATCGGAAAACTCGGCGGGTGGTGTCCGGCTATTTTGCCAAAATCAGGAAGTCTTTTTCAGAGTTTCCCTAGACACTCTCCAAGCTCAGGAAATAGCGTTTCTCATACTCTACTGGCGATAACTGCATAGCACTGCCGTGCCGGCGTTTAGGGTTATAAAACATCTCGAATGTAATCGAAAATATCACTCCGGGCTTCTTCGCGTGTTCCGTAGATCTTTCGTCGGATTCGCTCCCGCTTTAACAGCTGGAAAAAGCTCTCTGCAACGGCATTGTCGTGGCAGTTTCCTCGCCGGCTCATGCTGCTGACCACATTGTTAGCCTTCAGGAAGCTTTGCCAGTCTGAGCTGCTGAACTGACTACCTTGATCTGAGTGAATCATCACTTCTTGCTTCGGTTTACGCCGCCACACCGCCATCAGCATGGCGTCGATAGCCAGGTCGCTGCTCATCCTGGGCTTCATTGACCAACCGATCACTTGGCGAGAAAACAGATCCAGCACTACTGCCAAGTACAGCCACCCTTCGTAGGTGCGGAGTTGAGTAAGAGGCAGGGCGTAGTCGGACTATTTCCCTGCCTCTCCTCACCGAACCGGACGTGCACCTTTCAATGCATCCGGCTCTCCGTTTAAACGCTGGCGAACGCCATAGCCACTTCAGTGAAACGCGAGGTCCATGTGTTCCTGAGTTCCGACCTCAGGTAGGGATTACCTTCGGGCAGGCGCCACCGGAACTGCTTCTTGCCTTGCCCAACTAACCGATACAGTATTTCACCGCTGAGTTTGCCGTTATTAGTCTTGCCAAATAAAACCCAGGTCTTACTTTGGCTGGGCTTAGGTGCTTTGCACCATTGGCGCATCAGGGGTTTGATACGGGAGCGGTATTTGTGAGCCAGCCAATGGGCCAGTTTCCAAAACACGATACGATCGATATAGCTGAATGCTTTGGCTTTGAAATCAACGAATTGATAAAACGCGGCCCAGCCTTCCAGCTTTCGGTTGATCGATTCAACCATGTCGATCTTACTTTCACTGTGGTTACCTGAGAGCAGTGCCGTCAGTGAGGCTGCGAAGCTTCTGGCTTTGTCTCGTGGAATCGTCGTTACCACACGCATGTCGCCGTAGCGGCTACGCTTGCGGATGATCCGATGGCCCAGAAAAACAAATCCATGGCGGTTGCAGGAGCTAAGTGCAACACGGTTATTGAATTGAAGCGGGTGCATCATGCTGCATCGCCATTGCTTTTTCCATCACCTCGGTCATCACTTCAATCGGACATTTCCAGTTAAAGCGTTTGCGTGGCCGAATGTTCAGCTCGTAGGCAATGGCATCCAGCTGTTCCTGGCTGTATACAGACAAGTCTGTGCCCTTGGGCAGGTACTGGCGGATCAAGCCATTGATGTTCTCGTTGCTGCCGCGCTGCCAGGGGCTGTGCGGGTCACAGAAGTAGATGGCCACCCCCGTCTTCTGGGTGATCTCGGCATGCCGGGTCATCTCCCGGCCTTGGTCATAGGTCATGCTCTTGCGCACCGCCAGCGGCATCCGGTTGAGGGCCGCACTGAAGCCCTCTACGGCCGAAGTCGCCGTGGCATCGTTCAGCTTGATCAGCATCAGGTAGCCGCTGGTGCGTTCGTTCAGCGTGCCCACGGCAGAGGCGTTGGCCTTGCCTTTGATCAGGTCACCCTCCCAATGCCCCGGCATCAGGCGGTCTTCAATCTCCGGCGGACGCACATGAATGCTCACCATCTCCGGGATCTGGTTGCGCCGATCAACGCCTCCTGCACGTGGCCGGCGCGTACTCTTGCCCTGGCGCAGGCACCGGATCAGCTCCTTGCGCAGCTCACCCACAGGCAGGGCATAGACCGCGCTATAGATCGTCTCGCGACAAACGTAAACGTCTTCAAAACTGGGAATATCCATGCTGCGCAGCTTGCCGGCAATCTGCTCGGGAGAGAAGTTTTTTCGCAGCAACACCACCACCAACTCAAGCAGTTCGCTGCCCAGCACCAGCTTCTTTTGCGGGCGACAGACCTCTCGACGTTGACGCATGTGGCCCTGGGCCGTAGGTGCGTGATAGATGCCGTTGGCGCCCGTGTTGCGCCGCAGTTCACGACTTCGTGGAGGGGCTTCGGCCAAGCAACCGGGCAATCTCTCGCCGGCCCATGCCATGCAAGCGGCTTACCTGAATCGTGGCGCGTTCTTCTATGCTGAGTTCTTCATATGACATGGGGGCAGCACCTTACCGGAAAGGTCAGGTGTTGCACTCAGTTTCCGCGGCCGCCCTTCCGATTGGGTGGAAGCTGTTGAATCCCTGTAAGGCGCCATGAACCTCGACCTTGGGTATGAAGCCCTCGTAAATCGGCGTTTCGACAACCACCGGAGAAACGGCATTGACCCTGATTTGTTTGGATGCCAACTCCATCGCAAGGTGCTGGGTCAGCGAATGCAAACCTGCTTTTGCCATCGAATACGCGGACGACGGCGTAGCCGCGATCGCCTGTTTGCCCCACATCGAGCCGATGTTCACGATGGCGCCGGGACGCTCGCTGGCCACGAGGTTGGCCACGACCTTTTGTGTGATGAAGAAGAACGCTTTATTCAACGACAAATATTGCTCGTAATCACTTTCCGTGTGCTCAAGAAACGCCTTCGGGAAGAACACCCCAGCAGCGTTGACCAGAAGATTGATGTCCTTGTGGTTCTCATCGATGGTATGCAGGAGTCGCTTCACATCTTCGACTCGCGAGAGATCGGCAGTCAGGGCTGTCACAGCGCCCAACGACGACAGCTCCTTGCGGGCCTCTTCGGCTTTGTCTTCGCGGTGACCGACGATGACGACGCTTCCGCCTTGCTCGAGAACCATGCGGGCAGTTTGCAATCCCATCCCACTAGTGCCGCCGATGACCAACAGCTTCTTGCCATTAAATTCAGTGTTCATAATAACCTCTTAAACTACCAACTAAATGGTAGGATCATGTTGCAAAAAGTGCCGACCTTAGGTCAACACGGTAGAAAGAAAAGTGTTTCCAACATCGGCCGGTCCGCGTGGCGATCGCATGCCACGGCCCACCACCATCGAGCCCTCCAACGCGCACAAGAACGCCTCTGCGAGAGCCTCTGCGGCGGAATTTGAGGTGATCAGCGCGGCACGCTGACCGTCGGCAACGACAAGAGTCAACCAGTCGAGATTGACTTTAAAGAATCGCTTGACCTCGCTCACAACGGCGTCCGGCAGCGAGTCCGACTCGGCACCCAACATGCCGCAGACACAAAGGCGCCGGTCCTTGGCGAAGGTGCGTTCGAAAAGTGCCGCATACGCAGTTAGCCTATCAGGCGCTTTCGCATGCTGCCCTTCGATGCTCAGCAACTCCTCACGAAACCGGTGCGTGTAGCGCTGTGCGACCACGGCCACGAGTTCTCCCTTCTTGGGGAAGTGGTGGTGGATGCTTGGTTTTTTGATGCCTACCAACTGGGCCACGTCGTCGTATGAGAAGCCGTTGTAGCCATGCCGCTGTACCAAGCCTTCAGCGGCATCGACCACGCGCTCGGCGGTCGGCGAGATTTCGGAGAAATGCTTCATGCAAGTGCCTCATTTGATTCAGCGACTGGCAGATGGCCTGTCTTGACCAGGATAGTGCAGCCTTCATTGCTGAAGGGGCGGTGAGCACTCAAATGCGGACTGCGCATCCATGTGCCGGCAGGGTAGCTTCCGAACTCATCCTCAAAGACGCCTTCCAACACATAGATTTCTTCACCGCCGTAGTGACGATGCGAATTGAATCGTGTCCCCGGAGCCCAGCGCACCAAAGCCGTATGTTGGGTGTCGAACTCAGAAAGTGGCATCACCGACAGACCCGGCACGAGGCCTGGAAACCAGGGTCCGTTACGAGTGTCGACCACGGTGCGTTGGCTGTCGGCTAGATCAAGATGGCGCAGCTTGACGAACAACGTGCAACCCGTCGCGGAGCTTGGTGCATGCGAAGAACCTGGTGGATTCTTGATGTAAGTCCCAGGCCCGAAGGTTCCGGACTCATCGGTGAACATACCATCAAGAACGAGGATTTCTTCGCCCAGGTGATGAACATGGCGCTTGAACCTCGATCCTGGCGCATATCGCACGAACGAGGTGGCCCTCGCCACTTCGTCGCCATCACGCTCCAGTAACTGGCGTTGAATCCCAGTCGCTGGCGAATCGACCCACTGTAAGCTTGAAGGCTCGACGACAACACGCTGCGAAAGATCTGAATTAAGTTTCATGGCTTTTATTTTCATATACCGACTAATTGGTAGGTAGAATGGAAGTCCCCGGTTCGCTTGTCAAGCAGCTTTCGCCATTTTCTTTCACACATTGAAAAACAGTGAATTGGTTACGAGAACTCGCGAAGCTTAGCGAATGAAAGGGACTTCCCCGTCCAAGTCCGCGGCGAAAGTCGCGAGGCGGCATCAAGGTGCCATGATGAAGTTTCATAACTGCATCAATTACTGGAGGGGAAGCCAATGTCAGTTATCACGGTGGGAATCGATTTAGCCAAGACGGTGTTCGCCGTTCACGGCGTCAATGAGGCTGGCAAAGCCATATTGGTGAAACCGAAGGTTGCGCGTGATCAG
>NZ_JMCL01000183.1 GCF_000690905.1 Pseudomonas sp. Ant30-3
GCACCCCCCGCCACTCTGTACAGACTACAAGCGCTGGCAGGTCTGCGGCATGCCCCCGCCGTCGTCCGGCGGAGTTGCCCTCGCACAAATTTTCGGCACCTTGCAGGCACTGCAACAGCGTGACCCGCGCTTCAACCTGGCGGCATTCGCGCCGGTCAAAAACGCCAGGCCGGCGGGTATCGAGCCGACTGCGCAAGCCGTGCACCTCATATCCGAAGCCGAGCGTCTCGCCTACGCCGACCGCGCGCAATACCTCGCGGATGCGGACTTCGTACCGGTCCCGGTCAAAGGTCTGGTGGACCCGGGTTATCTGGCCAGCCGCGCCGCCCTGATCGGCGATCGCAGCATGGGCATGGCCAAACCTGGCACACCGGCGGGCATTCGGGTCGCCTACGCACCGGACCGGTCGCCGATGCGTATTTCAACCTCGCAAGTGGTGGCGGTCGATGACGCCGGCGGCGCAGTGTCGATGACTACCACGGTCGAATCGGCTTTCGGCTCGCACCTGATGGTTCAGGGCTTTTTGCTCAACAATCAGATGACCGACTTTTCGTTCATCCCCGAAGAGAACGGACAAAAAATAGCCAACCGCGTTGAACCCGGTAAACGCCCGCGCTCATCCATGGCGCCAACCCTGATCTTCGACCGCCAGAGCGGCGAATTCCTTGCCACCCTCGGCTCGCCGGGTGGTTCGCAAATCATCGAGTACGTGACCAAGTCCGCCATCGGCCTGCTCGACTGGAACCTTGACCCACAAATCGCCATCAACCTGCCCAACTTCGGCAGCCGTAACGGCCCGACCGAACTGGAACAGGGACAGTTCAGCGCTGAGCTAATTGAAGCCTTGAAAGCCAAGGGTCACCCCATCAGCGAAATCGACATGACCAGCGGCACGCAGGCGATTGTCCGGGTCAACGATGCGCAGGGCAAAACATCGCTCGCGGGTGGTGCGGATCCGCGGCGGGAGGGTGAGGCGTTGGGGGATTAGATCCTACGCCGCGATGATAAAGGGCTTGCCAAGAGGTAAGCCTTTTTTACGAGTCAACAACGCTGATCGGTAGGCTTGCGCTGCCTTTTCCTACCCCCAAATGAGTTCGGACAACGTAGAGTTTCAGGATGAAATTCCTGCCGGCATGCCCCACAAGGCTGCCCTCAGTCTCAGCAGGGAACGACCACAGAACAGCTTTCTTATTCCGCACGCTCCTCGGGGCCTGCCCAGTCTTGCATCAGTCCCAAGACGGGACTAGGATCATGGCATGATAATAATCGCAATCAGTCACCTGAAGAGCTTTTGGACGAAATACCCGGAATCCGAACAATCTCTTCTCGCTTGGATTGACGAAGTCAGAAATGCAGGATGGAAGGCACCTTCAGACATAAAAGCGCATTTTGCTGCCGCCAGCATTCTCAAAAGTCGCAGAGTTGTATTCAACATCAAGGGCAACGACTTTCGATTGGTTGTCGCTGTCGCTTATCGCTTCGGCGCTGTGTACATAAAATTTGTCGGCACTCACAAGCAGTACGACGCAATTGACGCTGAACGCGTCGAGATGGAGTAACCATGAACATTCGTCCGATTCACACAGACGAGGATTACCGCGCGGCCCTGCGAGGCGTCTCTGCATTGTTCGACGACGAGCCGGAGCCGGGTACTTCTGAGGGCGACTTTTTTGACATTATGATCACGCTGATTGAGGCTTATGAAGCGAAGCAGTTTCCGGTCGATTTACCGAACCCGATTGATGCGATCAAATTTCGTATGGAGCAAGCAGGTTTATCCGCAGCTGATCTGGCTCCAGCCATTGGCCGAACAAACCGTGTTTATGAGGTGCTCAATGGCAAACGAGCCTTGACGCTTCCTATGATCTGGAAACTACACCAGTTATTTGGAATACCAGCAGAAAGCCTCATAAAGCCCATGAAGCAAGCCTGATGGCCCGATTGACGAAACGGCTGAGACCATGACCAAACCCCCGCCCCGCCACGACTGGTTCCACCGCGCCCCCGACGTCAGCGGGCTGCAGCGTTTCGAGGCGTATTTCGCCGGGCATGGTTATGACCTGCACCGTCACGACACGTATGCCATCGGTCATACCCTGGCCGGTGTGCAGAGTTTTCAGTATCGCGGGGGCTGGCGGCACAGCTTGCCCGGCGCGACGATGGTGCTGCACCCGGACGAAGTGCACGATGGCGAGGCGGGTACCGAGACCGGGTTTCAGTACCGGATGATGTACATTGAGCCGGCGCTGATTCAGCAGATGCTTGGCGGTCAGCCGCTACCGTTCATCAAGAACGGACTGTCGGCCGATCCACGTTTGTTTGCGGCCACCAACACGCTGTTGCGCAGTCTCGAATTCCCGCTCGATCCACTGGAAGAGCAGGATGCGCTGTTCGATCTGGCGCATGCGTTGAACCATGAATCCGGCGTCAAGGCCAGGCGGCCAAGCTTCGACTACGTGGCGGCGGAGCGCGCGCGGGAGTACATGCACAGCGCACTGGACCGCACCGTCACACTGGAAGAACTGGCCAACCACAGTGGTCGCGATCGCTGGAGTCTGTCGCGGGATTTTCGTCTGTTGTTCGGCACCAGCCCCTACCGTTACCTGACCATGCGCCGTCTCGATCTGGTTCGCTCGCTGTTGATGCAGGGCCAGTCACTGGTGAGTGCGGCCCTGATCGCCGGTTTCACTGACCAGAGCCATATGACCCGTCAATTCAGCAAGGCCTACGGACTGACGCCGGCGCGCTGGATTAAGATGCACCGCCGCTGAGCGACGCACAATCGTACAAGATGCAAGAAGGGCTGCTGGTTATCGTAGTTTCACGATCAACCAGGAGACCTGTTTCATGAAAGCCTACGAAAGCCTCAACTTCGCCGAGAAAATATCCCGGATCGGCCCACACTGGACGCCGCGCGTTATTGCCGAAATGAACGACTACCAGTTCAAAGTGGTGAAGCTGTTAGGCGACTTCATCTGGCACGACCATCACGACACCGATGAAACCTTCATCGTTCTCGAAGGCCAGTTACGCATCGACTTCCGTGATGGCCAAGTCCTGGTGAATGCAGGGGAAATGTACGTAGTGCCCAAAGGTGTCGAGCACAAACCCTCTGCCGAACAGGAGGTGAAACTCCTGCTGATCGAACCCAGAGGCGTACTCAACACCGGCGACAAGGGTGGCGAACGCACCGCGCAAAATGACGTTTGGATATAACCCTGAAATGCAGTTACGCCGGGCTTATGTCGACAACTGATTGGCAAACTGGCCGACCGCGTTCACTACTTTCTGCGCGCCGTCCTGAATCTCGACGATCACCGTGCCCGCTTCCGCCGCCAGCGCCAGGCCTTGTTCTGCCTGGCGCTGACCGTCGGTCATCAGGGCCACGGCGTTGCGCGCCATGTCCTGATTTTGCCGCACCACTATGACGATCTCGTCGGTCGCCTGGCTGGTGCGCGAGGCCAGTTGACGAACCTCGTCCGCTACCACGGCGAACCCTCGACCCTGCTCACCGGCGCGCGCCGCCTCGATGGCTGCGTTAAGCGCCAGCAGGTTGGTTTGCTCGGCAATGCCGCTGATGGTTTTGACGATGCTGCCAATTACCAGTGACTGCGCGTTCAGTGCCTCGATGCCTTCCCCGGCCGTTTGCATGTGCCGCGCCAGATCACGCATGACATCCACCGCCTGAGTCACCACGGCAGTGCCGCGCTGGGCGGTGCTGTCAGTGAGTTGCGAGGTGCTGTAGGCAATGGTTGCCGCCTCAGCGACGGCCTGTTCCTGATTGACCTGATCGGTGATCACCGTGGCGAACTTGACCACTTTGTAGAGCGTGTTGTTGGCGTCGACCACCGGGTTATAGGACGCCTCCAGCCAAACCACCCGACCGTGGCTGTCGACACGCTTGAAGCGGTCGGCCACGAATTCTCCAGCATTCAGGCGACGCCAAAACGCCTGATATTCGGCGCTGTTGTATTCCTGTGGTTCGCAGAACATGCGGTGATGTTTGCCTTTGATCTGCGCCAGGTTGTAACCCATGCCATTGAGAAACCGTTCGTTGGCCGACAGCACGTTGCCGTCGAGGTCGAACTCGATCACGGCGGTAGACCGCACCAGCGCACCAATCAGGTTTTCATGCTCGCGCGACGCTTCAATGGTACGGGTGAGGTCGCTGGAATAAATCGAGAAGTGTTTGATGCGACCATCCTGTGAGCGCACCGGTTGCAGGATCGAGCGCAGCCACGCTTCCTTGCCATTGCCACGCAACAACCGCACGGCGCCGGCAAAATGCTCTCCTCGGGTGAGCGCAGTCTTGAAACGTTGGTAGGCGTCATTGGACTTTACGTGCGCGGGTACGATGTCTTCAAGAGGACGCCCAATCAAATCGCCGCCCTTGTAGAGCATCTCGTCCATGAAGTTCTGATTGACCGAGTGAACACGTCCATCAGGACTCAGGGTCAGGACCAGCATTTCACTGTCCAGACTTTCCTTCACTTGTTGCAGGCTGGAGAGTTCTTCGCGAAGAGCCGACAGCTCCTGCTTCAAGCGTTTGTTGAACATGGGGAAGTACCGATGGCAGGAATGTTAGCCGCTTATAGCTATGCCATCGGCTCGGTAGATCTTTTCTGAAGCGCGCTGCCGGATTGTTCGACAAAATACTGTGATCAGGCGGCCCCGGCAGCGCGGCAGTTTGATGACCGGGGCATCCGCGCACCGAAATAAGCAGCACTGCTCACGCCCACTGCTCCCATCACCGCCGAGAAGATCACGCAAATCCACGGACTCCAGGGCATCAGACCGATCAGCAGCAGAGGCGTGATACTCGCCCAGGCGGCGTAGGCAATGTTGTAGGTGAATGAAATCCCCGACACGCGAATCCGCGCCGGAAACAGGCTGATCATCACCGAAGGCACTGCGCCGACCACGCCACAACCCAGGCCGGCAATTGCATAGGCCAGGCCAATCCAGTCACCGCCGGTGATCAGGCAGGTATAAAGCACGCCAATGCCCAGCGGCAGCAACAGGCTGTACAGCATCACTGTCCGCCAGGCGCCGATGCGGTCGACCAGCAACCCGGCCAGCACGCAGCCAATGTTGAGAAAAACGATCCCCAATGCGCTTAACGCAAAGGTATGACTGGCAGTCATGCCGAAGGTTTTCTGCATCATGGTCGGCGTAATGACCACAAACACCACGACCGCAGAGGTCAGCACGCAGGTCAGGAGCATCGCTGGCAGCATGGCCAGGCGATGCTCACGCAGGACGGTGCGCAATGGCAGTTCGACGGTGGCCTCGCGCTGGGCCTGCAACGCCATGAACACTGGGGTTTCGCTGAGCCAGCGGCGCAACCAGACGCCAAGGATGCCGAACGCGCCGCCGAGCAAAAACGGGTAACGCCAGGCGTAATCGAGAATTTCCTGCGGGGTAAAGGCTTGCGCGAGGAAGGTCGCGGTCAGGGCGCCGATCAGGTAGCCGAACGTCAATCCAGCCTGCAGAAAGCCGAGCGCGTAGCCGCGATGCCCGACCGGCGCGTGCTCGGCAACGAATACCCAGGCACTTGGCACTTCGCCGCCCACGGCCGCGCCCTGAAAAATTCGCAGCGCCAGCAGTAACAGCGGGGCGAAATAGCCTATTTGCGCGTAGGTTGGCATGATGCCGATCAGCAGGCACGGCAGCGCCATCATCAAAATGCTTAGGCTGAAGACTTTCTTGCGACCGAGCCGATCGGCGAAATGCGCCATCAGAATCCCGCCCAGTGGCCGCGCCAGATAACCCGTCACGAAAATCCCGAAGCTTTGCAGCAGGCGCAGCCATTCCGGCATTTCCGGCGGGAAGAACAGCTGACTCAGGGTCAGGGCAAAAAATACGAAAATGATGAAATCGTAGATTTCCAGCGCGCCGCCAAGGGCCGCGAGCCCTAGCGTTTTGTAGTCCGAGCGACTGAACGGCGCCGGGCGCGAATCGATTTGGGCTGTCATCAAAAATAACTCTGGCACAGGCTAAAAACCAAGGCGCACATGGTCTACGCAAACGCGCCCACGGACAAGCCGTTAGACCATAGTCATGGAAGGCTGAAAGTTCGTCACAAAACGTGACTGATTGATTTACTGTTGGCACCTGTCCAAACGGCCCTCTGCGGCCCTGAGGACCACAACAAACATAAAAATTCGAGGTACTCCCGTGGCCGCTGATATCGAAGATAGCCGCTCCGCCCGTTTTGCCCTGCGTTGCTCAAGTTTTGCCGAACGCTGGTTCCCCGACTCCTGGGTGTTTGCCGCGCTGGCGGTGATCATCGTCGCGGTTGCCACGCTGTTCATGGGCGCCAAACCGACGGATGCCGCGATGGCCTTCGGCGACGGTTTCTGGAGCCTGATTCCTTTCACCATGCAAATGGCCTTCGTGGTGATTGGCGGTTATGTGGTGGCCAGCTCCCCGCCTGCGGTGAAGCTGATCGATCGCCTCGCGCGCATCCCCAAGAACGGTCGATCCGCAGTGGCGTGGGTGGCGTTGATTTCGATGGTCGCCTCGTTGTTGAACTGGGGCTTGTCGCTGGTGTTCGGCGGCTTACTGGTGCGCGCCCTCGCCCGCCGCACGGATCTGAAAATGGACTACCGTGCCGCTGGCGCTGCGGCCTATCTGGGTCTCGGTGCGGTGTGGGCTTTGGGTTTGTCATCTTCGGCAGCCCAATTGCAGGCCAACCCTGGCAGCCTGCCGCCGTCGATTCTGGCGATCACCGGGGTGATCCCGTTTACCCAGACGATTTTTCTCTGGCAGTCAGGGGTGATGTTGCTGGCACTGATCGTGATCTCGCTGATCATCGCCTATGCCACCGCGCCCGGCCCGAACTCTGCGCGTGATGCCGAAGCCTGTGGTATCGATCCAAGCTTCAATCTGCCGCCGCTGCAGCCGCGCACCCGGCCCGGTGAATGGCTGGAACACAGTCCGCTGCTGATTATTCTGCTGGTACTGCTGGCCGCCGGATGGCTGTTCCACGAGTTCTCGACCAAACCGGCGATCAGTGCGATCTCTGGCCTTAACACTTACAACTTCCTGTTCATCATGCTCGGTGCGCTGCTGCACTGGCGCCCGCGCAGCTTCCTCGATGCAGTGTCACGCGCCGTGCCGACCACCACTGGTGTGCTGATTCAATTCCCGTTATACGGTTCGATTGCCGCACTGATGACCACGGTCAAAGGCAGCGATGCGCAAACGCTGGCGCACCATATCTCGACTTTCTTCGTCAGCATCGCCTCCCACGACACCTATGCGCTGCTGATGGGTGTGTATTCGGCGATCCTCGGTTTCTTCATCCCCTCGGGGGGTGGTAAATGGATCATCGAAGCGCCTTACGTGATGCAAGTGGCCAATGACCTGAACTACCACTTGGGTTGGGCAGTGCAGATCTACAACGCTGCCGAAGCGCTGCCGAACCTGATCAACCCGTTTTACATGTTGCCATTGCTGGGCGTGCTCGGCTTGAAGGCCCGGGACCTGATCGGGTTCTCTTTCGTGCAACTGCTGGTGCACACGCCGCTGGTGCTGTTTCTGCTATGGGCGCTGGGGACGACATTGACGTACACGCCGCCGGTGCGGCCTTAAACGCAAAAAGGGCCGATATTTTTATCGGCCCTGCTTTTTGTTCAGCGCAGTCTGTTTCAGTATGTGCTCGCCCCGCTTCCGGGCTCACACGCTGCAAAGGATCTGAGCATGTTCAAACTCGCAGGAATCACCCTGGCTGCGCTCACCTTGAGCGCCGCCGCCCACGCTGATGTCGACCTGAAGCTGGGCAGCACTGAACGCGTCACCCGTCTATTTGCCTATCCCAACAATTGCAGCGTGATCTGCTTTCGCAACTGGACGCTGGAGCAGACCGTCGCGCATTACCTGACGCAAAGCGTGCAGCGCGATGGTTACAGCGCCGCGAAGGTGCGGGTCAAAACCGACAACGACCAGCTCTACGTTGAAATCAGCGGCGTACCTGATGGTTACGAAAAGCCGCTGGCCGCACTGCTTGATGCCGGCGACCTGGCCTACAAAGGCGCCAGCAAGCTGAATGCCGACGGCAAGTGGGCCTACAACTGGTATCTGTTCCTGCCGCTGGGCATGGCGCTGGACAATCGCAAGAGCGTCGAACTGCTGCACTTCCCACCCGATTATTCGCTGACCCAGGCGCAGGACTACTTGCGATCGGCGACCACCGATCGTTGGGCCACATTGCTCACCGACAACGGCATCGCCGCAGAACAGACGCCGGGCTACCAGACCATCATCGACATCGCCCCGATTGCCGCACCGTCTAACGCGGGCAAGGATCTGGAAGGCGTGTATGACTATTTCAAGGATTACCAAACCACCATGGTCGACGTCATGAGCCGTAGCGCCAGCGGGGCCGCGTTGCCGATGGTTGCTTTCGGTGCCCCAGTGCGCAATTGGATCAAACAACAATACGGTCCAACCGTCGACGTTCTTGGCCTGGCGACGATCAGTCCGCGCGATGGGGTGAAAGTGCCGGTGCTGGGCTCCAATCACCCGAGTTATATCTGGTACGCCGCTGATCCGGACAGCTACACCGGTGTTGATGCGCAAGCCAAAGCGGATGCTGCCGGCCTTAAAGTCATGGGACAGGATTTGAGTGCTGCGTGCTGGCAAGCCGCAATGGGCAGCAAACCCGGGAGCGATCCTCAGACTCAGCTGAAAAGCTGTACGCAAACCTGGCAAGTGACGCGAAAAGAGAAAACCTGCGAGCTGTTCTACACCTCGATCCGCAATTTGCCGGCCGAACAAGCGGCCGCCAAGTGCGCAACCTCGTCAGTCCAGTCTGAGCTCGGGCAGCTGCAAGCTCCACTACCCGCCCCCGCCGAATCCCTGCCCCGCCTATAGAACCAGCCGGACGCACGATCCGAACGCTCGCGCAAATAGCTCGGTCTCAACTGTCAGTTCTGTCAGTAGACCCACCGTACCTTTTGCGCGAATCTTGCAGTTAACCCACGTGCTGCAGGGCTGACAGGAAGTCAGCTGACGGAGGTCGCAGCACCCAGTCAACAGGGATTGTTATGAGCGTTAACCACCCGCAGCGATCAACCACCTCTCCATCGAACGGCATTTATCCATTTGTGGAACTGCCCCTTCGCCTTGGATTCCCCTCCCGGCAAGACTTTGAAATCATCTGCGACAAGGAAGGTTCAGACACGGCGGTCACAGCCCTGCGCGAATTTCAACGCATCACCCGTATGTGCCGGATTTCCGGGCACCTTTTGCCTTATCGCAGCCGCCACACCCGACAGCTGGCGCCTGGGATTCATATACATGATCCGCACTTCTGCGGTCTGCTCGACCATTCCTGCGACCCCAATGTCTTTATCGACATGAGCGAGTTGTGGATATGGGCGCTCAAGGACATCAAGAAAGGCGAACGCTTGAACATGGATTTCGCGGCGACGGAAGACCAGCTGCAGCGGCAGTTTGCCTGCCACTGCGGCTGCTACAACTGTCGAGGCTGGATCGTCGGCTACGAAGAAGCGCCCAATGCCGAGGGCATGAAGTTCTTCGAGCATTGGCGCCGACTGAACCTGCGCTGAAGATCTTTACTGCGCGTCGACCGGACGCAAACGGTACTGCGCCGGCAACTGCTCGAAGCCACTGATGGTCGCATTCAGGCTTTTCCAGCGACCATCCTTGATGCCGTAGATGCAACCGTGGATCGACAGTTTCTGCCCGCGGTGCCAGGCGTTCTGCACGATGCTGGTGTGCCCGACGTTGGCCACTTGCTGGATCACGTTGAGTTCGCAAAGACGATCGACACGTTCCTCTTCGGTCGGCAGCTTCGCCAGCTCTTCGCGCTTCTCGTAATACAGATCGCGAATGGAGCGCAGCCAGCCGTCGATCAGACCCAACTGGCGGTCCTGCATCGAGGCACGCACGCCGCCGCAACCATAGTGGCCGGTAACGAGGATGTGTTTGACCTTGAGCACATCGACCGCGTACTGAATCACCGACAGGCAGTTGAGGTCGGTGTGCAGCACCACGTTGGCCACGTTGCGATGGACGAACAGGTCGCCCGGCAGCATGCCGACGATCTCGTTGGCCGGCACGCGGGCATCGGAACAGCCGATCCACAGGAACTCCGGAGTTTGCTGACGGGCCAGCTTGGCGAAGAAGTCAGGATCTTCCTGTTTGATCGCATCGGCCCAACGCGCGTTGTTATCAATCAGATCTTGTAATTCGTTCATGCAATGACGCCTCGTGAATAGTGCGCTGTTCTGACAAACGACCCTTGGTCGGGGTCACGCGCAAGATGCAGATCGCTGTCTTTGCGCTGATCAATATTACGGCGAACCCGCGCTCAATGCCGGTGGAATTCTCGCGCGCTCAGCGGGTCCACCTAGTAAGGCCCACAGTATGAGGAATTGCCATGACTGATTCACGACGTCCTTTTGATGCGACTCAACCCGAGCCTATCGATGACAACGAAGACCGCATGGGCTCGATGCATGAGCTGGATTTCGACGAAGATCAACCCAGCGCAAAAATTGGCGACGAACTGCCGGAGAATGAGCGCGAGCAGCTGATGCCTGAAGAGCGCGTTCGCGAGGCTGGCATGACAGGCGCCTCGACCGCAGACCACGAACCAACTGACGACGACATGAGCCCGGAAACGTTGATTCGTGAGGACGGTGCGCGGGATGCGCGAGAAGCTGGAGAGAGTGAGGCGGCCGATTGGGATTTAAGCATTGTCGATGAAGATGAGATCGGCGGTGGCAACGGGCTGGATGAAGAAGAGCTGGCGCGGCGGGATCCGCAGGACGGAAATCGTTGATCTGATGCTCCACGCACGAGCTGCCGAAGGTACGGGCAGCTCCTACGGGCGATCAATCCACCAAAGTGCAGGCCATGACCACCGCGTCTTCACGCCCACCTACCGCTGGATAATAATCCCGCCGCCGGCCGATCTCGTTGAACCCGTACCGCTCATACAAGCGAAACGCACCGCGGTTGCTGTCGCGCACTTCCAGAAAACACTCCCGCGCCTCTGCCTTGTAGGCGATCGACATCAAGTGCTCCAGCAGCGTCAAACCCAACCCGCGCCCCTGATTCTCCGGTTTGACTGTGATGTTCAGCAGGTGCGCTTCATCGAGAATGATCTGCACCACGCCATGACCGACCTGCTGCTGGCCTTCGAACATTAGCCAGATCTGATACTTGCCCAGACCATCGAGGAAAATCCCTCGGGTCCACGGATGGCTGTACGCCGCGTATTCGATTTTCAGCACAGCGTCGAGATCCGCCTCGGTCATCGGGCGAAACGATACAGCGTCACTCATTTGATTCTTTCCAGCGCGCCATCAGCCGACGCATGGCTTGCCAGACATCAGCCTTACGCTGTGGCTCTTCCATTAATAATTCCAGACCCGGCAGGGCCCAGACCGAGCCCAGGCCTTCGACCTGGAGTTCACGGTTGAAGGATTCTGCATTCGCTTCACCGGCAAACCGCACCGCCGGCAAACCGATCAGCCACACGCAGACACACGGTGCATCTTCCAGTCGCGCCGACAGAAAACCCTGCACAAAATCCCGCGCAGCGTCCGGGCCTTGATCCATGGTGCCGCGAGCAAGCAACGGCCAGCGCACCGGTTCGCCGATGATTTGCGGGGCGTCCGGCAGGCCGGCGGCGCGCAGCATGTCTTTGAGCAGCAGATAGGCCGGATCACGGGTCTGGAACGTTTCGCCTGTGGGTAACTCCACCAGCAGCAGGCATCGCCCGGCGCGCAGCAATTGCAAAGCGAAACGCGGCGGCGGTACGACCGGCGCCTTGACGACGACGGGCGCCTCTTCTTCCTCGGTTTTGGCGTTGGTGCGCGTGCTCGCCAGCGACGGGCGCGGCACCTCGATTTTCACCCGTTCGGCCGGCTTGACCACGGGCTCCACGGGCGTATCGGCAACCGGCGCGGGGGCCACGGGCACGACGAGCGTCGGTTCGGGCATCTCGAGCAGCTCGGGACGCGACGGCGCGGCAAAGGGCAATTCGGTGCGCGGCAGCCAGTTGACCACCTGCATGGCGGTCAAATAAGCGCGGCGACGGGACTCGATTAACAAAGGTCGGCCACTTGTGGATAACTGAAGTGCGCCGATTCTACCGCCCTTCGCTGAAGATCGCCCGCGCTGTTGATCGATAGACTTCACCGAAAGTCTCTCCACCTGTGAAAAATGGCGACTGCCCGTCTCGAGGGTGAATCGAATCGGCCCCGATGCAGTACAATCGCGGCTTTTCTTCGCCAACCAGCCGGCCATTCCGATGATCGAACCCAAGCGCGTCTTGCGCGCCCTCGCTGAACACTGGGCACTTCTGGAGCCACTGTGCGAGCACTTCGACCAAGGCACCCTGAGCCTCAACGAACTGCGCACGCAACTGTCCGCCCAGCAACTCGACAGTACGCCGCAGGACATCACCAGCCTGCTGGACGTGTGGATCCGTCTCGACATTCTGGTGCCCGTGGCGAAAAGCCCGAACCGCTTCGAGCTCAATGCACAGATCCACGATTTTCTCGCCTACCTGCGCCGTGAACACCGTCTGGGCCTATGCCTGGAAATCGAAGCCTATCTGCGCCACCTCGAGCGCCTGGCCGGTTACATCCAGGACGCCTTCGACATCCGCGACGGCAACGATCTGGCGCGTCAGCTGCGCTTGCTCGACATGCGCGTGCGCGATGTGCTGAAGAAACTCGCCAACGACGAGCAGGCTCTGGTGGCCGTCGCCGAACGTGCGAAGACCAGCGATCGGCAGATCCCGCTGCGTCAGCGTTACGCCGAGGTGCTGGCGACCTGGGATGAATACGTCGAACCGATGATTCAGTTGGTGAACGCCGACGGCGCCTTCGAACAAGGCGTGCGCAAAGTCGAAAACGTTCTGCTGAAAATGCTCACTGAACAGCAGCGCCTCGGTCATCTGGTCGACGACGACATGCTGCTGCGCACCCACGCGCGCATTCTGGAAATGCAGACCAGCGCCCAGCTGACCTTGCGTCATGCCCGCGAGCTGCTGCTGCCATTGCGCGAAGAAGCGCGCCGCCATAACGCGGTGACCCGTGGCGCCGCGCTGGCCTTGGCGGCGATCCGTCGTAAAGGTCTGGATGCGGTGCCGCAAGCGGCGATGCCGATGTTCACCCGGCCGCAAAGTACCTTCCTCGGCAGCGCCAGTCAGGTCGAAGCCTACGTTTACGCCTTGGCACGTTTCGAGCCGAAACCGGCGCGTTTCCCAAAGGCTCATACATCGCGCAAAGGCGAGGCCCCACGCGCGCCTCGCACCGTTCGCGAGATGCTCGATCGCTGCGAAGACGCCCTGCCGATGCCGGACCTGATGACCTGGCTGCTGGAACAGGAACCGGACGGCGCCACTGACGAATTGCTCTACTGGTTCTCGCGCCTGTCGCGGGAAAAACGCTTCAAACGTGAGCGTCTCGAACGTCGCGATTACCACACTCATGAGCATCAGGTCAGCCTGCGCTCCTTCGCCCTGCTCCCGGCCCGCGATGCCGCCGAGGATTCTGCGAGCGCCCTCCCTGCAGGTACTTCTAATGCAACTTGATCTATCCGAACTGTCCCAGCTGGCGCCGATCTTCCGCGAGCTGTTCAAGGGTTACCACGTCAGCCGCCGCGATCCGGAACTGTACGCGCAGCTATCGAACTTCCAGGACCAGTACCGCACGCTGTTCAAGGCGTTGGGCTTTGAACTGGTCTGCGACACCCGCGGTTTCTACTACTTCGTGCCGGACCTCGCCGCCGCAGCCGTCAACAAGACGGCGCAGCGCCTGGCGCTGTTCACGTTCATCCTCGTCGAGCATCTGGCGGATCAGGGCCGTGACCCGATTGCCGTGCTCGACGGTGGCAGCCTTGGCCGTGATGAGCTGCCATCGTTGCTGGAAAAATACCGCGACCTGTTTATCCAGGCCGAAGTGCAGACAGTCGAAGAACTCGAAGAAAAAATCATGCGCCGCATGACCCAGCTCGGTTTTGCCAGCGAAGAAACGGGCATTTACCGGTTCCTTCCGCCGATGCACCGTTTCCTCGATGTCTGCCTGTCGGTTCAACAGGACCGCGATCTGGCAGCCAGTCTGCACAGCGTCCTGCCGTTGCCGGCTCCAGTGCTGATCGATGACGACAGTGATGAAAAATTGCTGGAAACCGATGACCCGTTGGACCTTGCGGACTTTGAAGAAGAAAGCGAAGAAGACGCCATGGCCCGTGCCATCGCCGAAGAACAGGAGACCGACGCATGAGCAAGGAACGCTACGGCATTCGCCGCTTCGCCCTTTTGAACACCGCCGGTTACAGCCTGGGCCTGTTTCCGCTGGAAGAACCTTTGTCGGTCTACGGCGCGAACAACCTCGGTAAATCCGCCTCGATCAACGCCTTGCAGTTTCCGATTCTGGCGCGCATGTCGGACATGAGTTTCGGCAAGTACAGCCTCGAACAATCCCGGCGCTTCTACTTCGCCTCGGACACCAGTTACATCCTCGTCGAGGTGTCGCTGCCCCACGGTCCGCATGTGATCGGTGTGGTCGGCCGCGGACCGGGCGGTGGTTTCGGTCACCAGTTCTTTGCCTACGCCGGCAAACTGGATCTCGCGCATTATCAGCAGAACGACACCTGCCTGCGCCAGAAAGAGCTGTTCACCAACCTTGAGCGCGAAGGCCTGAAAGCCTACGAACTCAAGCCGGACGAATTGCGTCGCTTGCTGGTCGGTGGTCACACTTCCATTCCGCTCGACCTGACCCTGATCCCACTGCGTTCCACCAGCGAACAGAGCCTGAAAACCTTCCGCGCCTTGTTCATCAACCTGCTGCACATGCGCGAAATCACCGCGGCCAAGCTCAAGCAATTGTTCCTCGATGCGTTCGAGCACAGCCTGCGTTCCGGCAGCGTTGATTACATTGCGGCGTGTGAAGAAGCTTTCCGCGACGTACGACGCATGGAGCAGGACTACAACTCGCTGGTCACCGCGGGTCCACTGGTTGAAGCCCTTGCCTCAGGCGTGGCACAGCGAAATATTCTGCGCGGCAAATTGCATCGCATCTCGCCACTGCTCGATTCCTTGCTCGGCACCTGGTCGGACTACGCCAGTGCGCGCAAGGAAGAGCTGACGATTCAGGCCGAGCATTACCGCAACGAACAGGACGCGCTACAAAACGATCAGCGCGGCGGTACTCAAGAGCTGATGCGCCTGGAACGGGAAATCAGTGGGATCCAGCGCTGGCTCGGCGAGTTGTCGGTGCTCAAGCACCGCTTCGCGCTGGTGGCCGACGTCAAAGTCCTCGAACAGCAACTGCTCGCGGCCAAAGACGCACACGATGAGTTGGCCGGCGCGCTGGCGCAGTCCCGGCAGTTCAGTGCCGAAGACCTCGAAGAACGTCTGCGCGATCTGGAAAAACGCCTGAAGTCGGTCAAACAACAACTCGATCACGCCGACAACAACAGCTACGCGCGTTTGCGTGAGGAGTTCTCGCAACAGGACGTCGAACGCCTGATGCGCCTGTTCAACAGCGCGTTGTTCAGCCTGCCGCTGGGCGAACACGGGATCACGCTGGACGAGGACGGTCAGTGGGTAAAATCCATGGAATTGATCCTCGACGGTTTCAAAGGCGAGCGCTTCGAAGTGCCTGGTCTGTCCATCGACATCACGCACATCGAGCCACCGGCGTTGCAAGCGCTGGCTGACCGCGCAGCGTTGCGCGATCAGAAAGAGCGTCTGGACAAAGAACTCAAACAGTTGAAAACCCAGCAGGCCGTGGCCGCAGACCGCGCCGCGAGCAAGACCCAGACCGAAGCGCTGTACCAGCAAGTGCTCGACGCGCAGAAAGCCCTGGAAGATTTCCGTCGCGCGCAAACCCTGAGCGCCGAGGAAGACGACAAGCTCGAACAACTCGCGCAGATGGAAGCCGCGCAGGACGAGTTGAAGCGTTCCAGCGACGCCTTTACCGAACGCGTCCAGCAGCTGTCGGCCAAGCTGCAACTGGTCGGTCGCCAGATCGGCGACATGGAAGCCAAGCAGCGCACCCTCGACGACGCCCTGCGCCGCCGTCAGCTGTTGCCGGCGGACATGCCATTCGGCACGCCGTTCATGGATCCGGTTGACGATTCCATGGACAACCTGCTGCCGCTGCTCAATGACTATCAGGACAGTTGGCAGGGTTTGCTGCGCACCGACGGTCAGATCGACGCGCTGTATGCGCAGATCCGCCTCAAAGGCGTGGCCAAGTTCGACAGCGAAGATGACATGGAGCGTCGCTTGCAATTGCTGATCAACGCTTATGCGCACCGCACCGATGAAGCCCTGACACTCGGCAAGGCACGTCGCGCAGCGGTCACCGATATCGCGCGAACACTGCGTAACATCCGCAGCGACTACGACAGCCTCGAGCACCAGCTGGCGCTGTTCAACCGCGAGATCAACAAGCGTCAGGTCTCCAACCTGCAGAGCTTCCGCATCGTCCTCGCGCCGAACAAGGAAGCCCTCAAGCACATCGACCAGATCATCCACAGCGCCGGGCAATACGAAGAAGGTGAAACCCTGTCCGTGTTCGACCTCAACCAAAGCGCGGATCAGGACAACAAGAACGAAGAGGCCAAGGAATATCTGGCACGCCTTGTTGCGGCGAACCACAATCAGCTCGGTCTCAAGGATCTCTTCGAGCTGGCGTTCGAGATCACCAAGGTCAATGGCTCGCCGGTCATTCATACCGACATCGACGGCGCCGCCTCCAACGGCACGACGATGACCATCAAGGCGCTGACCAACATGTATTTGTTGCTGCACTTGATGGACCGCGACCAGGCCGGTCGGGTGCGTTTGCCGTACTACCTCGACGAGGCGGCGGATATCGATGAGAAGAACCAGGCAGCGCTTTTGGAAACCAGTCTGCAACTGGGTTTCGTGCCGATTCTGGCGAGTGTGAAGCCGCAGGTTTGCGCCAGTGTGGCGATCGACCTCGAGGGCGGCAGTGGGCCGAACGGGATCTACATTGATGAGGCGGACTGGAAGTATATTCGTCGTCACGATGAGGTGAAGGCTGTCGTTAGTACTGAAGCGGAGCTGGATGCTGTCTGATTGGGTTTTGAAATCGAAGGTAATAAAAAGGCCGCGATCCAATGGATCGCGGCCTTTCTTTATAGCTTGGGAATTGTGCCGAATTGAGTGGCCCTATCGCGAGCAGGCTCACTCCTGCATTTGGAATGCGTTCCCCCTGTGGGAGCTAGCCTGCTAGCGATGACGTCAATCCAGACGCCGCCGGATTACTTGCCGATCGAGATCTTCGGCGCCCACGTCAGCCATTCATCCTCGAACTGATCGAACAGCGGGAATGTCTGCTGCGGTCGCGCCGGGTTACCCATGCGCTCACCGTCCGGTGTGGCAAATGCGATGCCGCCCTGAATCAACGTCTCCAGCGATTCAGTCCGCACAGTCGCGCCCTTGAACAAACCATAATCGAGGCCGAAACCGCTGGTGTTCCAGAAGCGCGAGCCGCTGCGCACCAACGGCGCGTACTTCGGTTCAATCAGAATATGCACAAGTACCCGGTCAGCGGTCTGGCCCAGTTCATAACCCGTGACCTTGCCCACGGTCACTTCACGATAGGTCACAGGGACACCGGTTTTCAAAGAACCGCGGCGCGCTGCACTTAAGACCAGGCTCAGGCCTGCCTCTTTGTTGACTGCCTCCGGCGGATTGGGCAGGGCCACGAAGTTCTTTTGTCGACCGAGATTTTTAGCCGCTGGTTGCACCTCGATGTACTGCCCGGTCACCAGGGTTTCAAGATTGGACGTCTTGATCAGGCCCAGTTCAGGCTTCACCACCCAGAACTGACTGCCGACCCGGGCGATTCGCTCAGGCACTTCGGTGATCCGTGCGGTCAGCAGAACCGACTGCAGGTCATCGCTGAGATCGACGTCTTCAATCTTGCCGACATCCAGCCCTTTGAATCTCACCGGAGTACCGCTGCGCAGTCCATCAGCGCGATCGACCTTGATCGTCACGACGGTGCCTTTTTGATTGGCTTCGTCATGGTTCGCGTGCAGACGGAAGCGTGGAATGCGCTTCTGCAGCGGCGCATTGGCCACTGGTGTTTCAAAAGCGATCCCGCCGGCCATCAGGCTTTGTAAAGACTCGCTTTTGACCTGAATGCCACCGGTCAATCCCCCTGTCAGCGTAATGCCGCTAGCATTCCAGAACCGTGTCGAAGCGTTGACCAGCCCCTCGTATTCTTTTTCGATGTGTACGCCGATGACCAGCTGCTTTTTGGTGCGGGAGAACTGGTAGCTCTGCACCGAACCCACTTTGACCTGCTTGTAGAGAATCGGGCTGCCGACTTCCAGCGAGCCCAGGTTTTCGGTAAACAAGACCAAGTGCAGACCCGGCGAACGCAGGTCGAGCGGCGGCGCTTTCGGCCTGGCAACAAATTCGCGTTGCGGAGCGGCGCCTTTGTCACCCGGACGAATGGCGATGTAATTACCTTTGACCAACGCCTCCAGCCCCGTGATGCCGGCCAGAGAAATCGACGGTTTCACCACCCAGAACTGCGTACCGTCAACCAGATAGTCTTCGGCCAGCGGATCGAGTGTCAATTCGGCCGTGGCGGTGGAAAGATCCGGATCGACCTTCAGCGCTTTCAAATTGCCGACCTGAATCCCTTTGTACATGACCGGCGTGCGATTTGCCTGTAGGCCTTCGAAATCGCTGAGTTTGACCTTCACGCGAATACCGGCGGCGGCTGCATCAAAGTCTTCATACAGCCGAAATGGCAGGCTCGGATCGGTGGCCGGACTGTCCTTGCGGTTTTCCGGGGTAGCGAAAGCGATGCCACCGGCTACGATGCTGGCCAGCGACTCACTGCGTACTTTCACACCCGACAGATTGGCGTCGATGCTAATGCCGCTGGCGTTCCAGAAACGCGTGTGTTTGCGCACCAGCTTGGCGTAGGTCGGTTCGATAAACACCTTGAGTTCAACAGTGCTCTGGTCTTCAGACAGCAAGTAGCTTTTGACCTGGCCTACTTTGATCTGCTTGTAAAACACCGGGCTGCCGCGATTCAGCGATCCGAGGCGATCAGCTTTGATGGTCAGGTGCAGGCCAGGTTGCGCATCGGACAGCGGCGGCTCTTCGGCGAGCGCCTTGAACTTGCGGATCGGCTCACCTTCGCCGGGGCTGATCGCGACGTAATTGCCTGACACCAGCGTTTCCAGACCGGTGATACCCGCCAGCGTCACGCTCGGTTTAACCAGCCAGAAGCGCGTGCTGGTCTTGAGGTATTGCTCTACGTCCTTGTTCATCTCGACGGTGGCGATCACACCTTTGGAGGTGCCTTCGTCATCAAGCTTGAGTGTTTTTACCTTGCCAACTGACATGCCCTTATAGACGACTTCGGTTTTGTTGGCTTGAATGCCTTCACCGCTCTCGAAACGAACTTGAATCTCGATGCCGGTTTCATTATAGGCACGCCAGCCAAGCCAGCCGCCGATGACCAGGGCGATCAGTGGCAACACCCAGATGGCAGACCAGTTGGAGGCCGGTCGGGTTTTCGCTGTAGGCAAATCAGTCATGGTCGTCGTCCGACTCCGTGTTATCCCAAATCAGTCGGGGATCGAAAGTTACTGCGGCAAGCATCGTCAGTATCACCACACTGGCGAAGGCGATGGCGCCAAGATTGGCTTCGACGCTGGCAAGGCGACCGAAATTCACAACCGCCACCAGAATGGCGATCACAAAGATGTCGAGCATCGACCATCGGCCGATGAACTCGATGAAGCGGTACATCCAGACACGCTGGCGCGCCGAGAGCGGTTGATGGCGTTGCACGGAGAACAGCAGCAATGCGAGGCCCACCAATTTGAATGTGGGAACCAGAATGCTGGCGATGAATACCACTGCTGCAATAGGGATCATGCCGTGTTGAGCCAATTCGATCACGCCAGACATGATGGTGCTGGGATCCCCCTTGCCTAACGAAGTGACCGTCATGATCGGTAGCATGTTGGCAGGGATATAAAGAATTGCCGCGGTGATCAGCAGCGCCCAAGTACGAGCAAGGCAATTCGGGCGTCGGGCATGAACCACCGCGCCACAGCGAGTGCAGTTTTGCTCTTCGGTGTCTGCTTCCTGCTTGTTCAATTCATGACATTCAGTGCAAATCAGAATGCCTGCATCAATCGCCCGCATGGGCATCCTCTCCTGACAAAGCCTGCCAGATCTGATGAGGTGACATCGCAACCTCCAGCCAGACCTGAACCAACAACAAACTGATAAAACACGCGAGCCCGAGTCCTACGGTGATCGCGGCCATGTCCGCAAGTTTGACAATCGCAACCAGGACACCCATGAGGTATACCTCAAGCATCCCCCAATCCCGTAGATGGTGGTACATACGGTAAAGGAGCAGGCCGTAACTGCGGCCAACATCGAAACGGATTGTCAGCAATACGGCCAGCTGACAGAGCAGTTTGATCAATGGGATCGCCATGCTGCATAGAAACACGACCAAAGAGACGCCGTGCATGCCGCTATCGAACAGGCCGACCACACCGGTCCATACCGTGTCTTGCGACGACTGTCCGAGCAAATTGAGCTCCATGATCGGTAAAAAGTTCGCCGGGATGTATAACAACAGAGCGGCGATGACCAGAGCGAGGCTGCGTTGCACGACGTTGTGTCTTTGCGCATAAAGCTCGAAGCCGCACCGCGGACACTCGGCCTTCTCGCCACGGGAGAGCTGCGGCTTGCGCATCAGCAAGTCGCACTCATGGCACGCTACCAACGCATCCAGCGGTAATTCTGACAGCCCTGAGGCGTCAACCTTAACTGGCATAAAGGCTCTGACTCCGAAAATGTTGCGACCTATTCTAGTGTCATGACTCAAAAATAACTGTGCAAATTTGTGGGATTGAATTTTGTTTCGGCCAAAACAAAACCCCTACCTGCTTACGCAGATAGGGGTTTCGGAATTTAATCTTGACGATGACCTACTCTCACATGGGGAAACCCCACACTACCATCGGCGATGCATCGTTTCACTGCTGAGTTCGGGATGGGATCAGGTGGTTCCAATGCTCTATGGTCGTCAAGAAATTCGGGTACTGAGTCGTGGCCAGCTGGCCGCGCTTCAGCAAATTGGGTATGTGATAGCTTTCGGTGTTTGTGAGCATCGAACTTTCGGTTCATCTCGTCTTCACAGTCACCGCAATCTGGTGCTCATTAGAGCAAGCAAATTGCTTGGGTGTTATATGGTCAAGCCTCACGGGCAATTAGTATTGGTTAGCTCAACGCCTCACAGCGCTTACACACCCAACCTATCAACGTCGTAGTCTTCGACGGCCCTTCAGGGGACTCAAGGTCCCAGTGAGATCTCATCTTGAGGCTAGTTTCCCGCTTAGATGCTTTCAGCGGTTATCTATTCCGA
>NZ_JMCL01000184.1 GCF_000690905.1 Pseudomonas sp. Ant30-3
CCACCAGCGTCCCCCATGACAAAACCACCCCCGACATCTCCTGAGCCAGTGATGATTGTCCCGCCGTGACTGGTTGGGCTCCCTAAATGGGCCATGGGACGGCCATTTACCTGAATGGAAGGAAAGCCTGTAGTGATGACTGCACCACACCCACAGGTATCGCCAACCCGGGCTGAGCCCATAAAGTTGATGTTGGTGTCAGCAGATGCAGAGGCGATAGGGGTAGTGCCGTGGCCGGGTAATGGGCAGACGTGTTTGTCACTCAGTCGAGCAGAAGAAATCATCGAGCATCGTCCTTGTATCTTTCGTCCATAAACAATAACAAGCCTTTAAACTGGCGCGGAGGAAGCCATCTTCCCTAAAAGAGTGTCAGTCGGCAAACAGCATCTCCCGCCCTTCGCCCATCAACAAACCCTGATTTTGCTCAGTCACCGCGCGGATGTAATCCCACAACAGGGTAATCCGCTTCAACTTGCGCAGATCCTCCCGGCAGTACATCCAGAACTGCCGCGTGATATTCACCTCTTCCGGCAACACCGGCAGCAACCTTGAATCCTGAGCCGCCAAAAAGCACGGCAGAATCGCCAGCGATCGTCCCTGTTGTGCCGCCACGAATTGCGCGATCACACTGGTGCTGCGCAGGTTGGCGCTGGCACCGGGTAGCACGTTTGCGAGGTATAGCAGCTCCGAGCTGAAGGCCAGATCATCGACGTAACTGATGAATGAATGCTTGGCCAGATCTGCCGGGCGGCGGATGGGCGGGTGTTTGTCGAGATAGTCCTGGGTCGCGTAGAGCTGCAATCGGTAGTCACATAATTTGCAGCAGACGTACGGGCCATGCTCCGGACGCTCCAGCGCGATGACGATGTCTGCCTCGCGTTTGGACAGGCTGATGAAGTGCGGCAGCGGCAGGATGTCCACCGAAATGGCCGGGTAGGTATCGACGAAATGGCTGAGCTGCGGGGTGATGAAGAAGCTGCCGAAACCTTCGGTGCAGCCCATCCGTACGTGCCCGGATAACGCAACGCCGGACCCGGATACCTGCTCGCAAGCCATGTGCAGCGTGCTTTCGATCGATTCGGCATAACCCAGCAATCGCTGGCCTTCGGCTGTCAGGACAAAACCACTTGTCCGGGACTTTTCGAACAGCAATGTGCCCAGAGCACTTTCCAGCGAACTGATGCGCCGTGACACGGTGGTGTAATCCACCGCGAGGCGTTTCGCCGCAGTGCTGGCCTTGCGGGTGCGGGCGACTTCGAGAAAAAACTTGAGGTCATCCCAGTTCAGGGAGCCTAACGACGTAATGTTTTTTTGCATGTTGGACCGGCTTTTATGTGCGTTCTTATTAGAAGTTTGCACATCTATACTCCAAAAACAGTCCGACAACCAATTCGCGACGCACGCCTCATCGCAGGGCGATTTTCTCGCCCAGGCTCCCCGAAAGTTCTCTCGATAAAAACAACGTCCAGGAGACCAGAACATGAACGTATCGCTCACGCCAAACGAGACCACCGTTCAGCAGGTAAAACTGTTGATCAACGGTGAGTGGGTCGAGTCACAGACCACCGAGTGGCACGACATCGTCAACCCGGCGACTCAGCAAGTGCTGGCGAAAGTGCCGTTCGCGACCGCGCAGGAAGTGGATGCCGCCATCAGCGCCGCGCATCAAGCTTTCCAGACCTGGAAGCTGACGCCGATCGGCGCGCGGATGCGCATTATGCTCAAGCTCCAGGCGTTGATTCGCGAACATTCCAAGCGCATTGCCGTGGTGCTCAGCAACGAGCAGGGCAAAACCATTGCCGACGCTGAGGGCGATATTTTTCGTGGCCTGGAAGTTGTCGAGCATGCGTGCTCCATCGGCACTCTGCAGATGGGCGAGTTTGCCGAAAACGTGGCGGGCGGTGTCGACACCTACACCCTGCGCCAGCCTATAGGCGTTTGCGCCGGCATCACCCCGTTCAACTTCCCGGCGATGATTCCGCTATGGATGTTCCCGATGGCCATCGCTTGCGGCAACACTTTCGTGCTCAAGCCGTCCGAGCAGGACCCGCTGTCGACCATGTTGTTGGTCGAGCTAGCGCTCGAGGCGGGTGTTCCGGCCGGCGTGCTTAACGTCGTTCACGGCGGCAAGGACGTGGTGGATGCGCTCTGCACGCATAAAGATATCAAGGCTGTTTCTTTCGTCGGCTCAACCGCAGTTGGCACGCATGTGTACGACCTGGCCGGCAAACATGGCAAGCGCGTGCAGTCGATGATGGGCGCAAAAAACCATGCCGTGGTGCTGCCCGATGCCAATCGCGAACAAGCGTTGAATGCGCTGGTCGGCGCCGGTTTCGGTGCCGCCGGGCAACGCTGCATGGCGACCTCGGTGGTGGTGCTGGTGGGCGCCGCCAAGCAGTGGCTGCCGGATTTGAAGGCGCTGGCGCAGAAACTCAAGGTGAACGCGGGCAGCGAGCCGGGCACCGACGTCGGCCCGGTGATTTCCAAGCGCGCCAAGGCACGGATTCTCGACCTGATCGAAAGCGGCATCAAGGAAGGCGCGAAGCTGGAACTCGATGGTCGCGACATCACGGTTGCAGGCTACGAGCAGGGCAACTTTGTCGGCCCGACGCTGTTCTCCGGCGTGACCACCGACATGCAGATTTACACCCAGGAAATTTTCGGCCCGGTATTAGTCGTGCTGGAAGTCAACACGCTTGACGAGGCGATCACGCTGGTCAACGCCAATCCTTTCGGCAATGGCACTGGCCTGTTCACCCAGAGCGGTGCGGCGGCGCGTAAGTTTCAGACTGAAATCGATGTCGGCCAGGTCGGGATCAATATTCCGATCCCGGTGCCGGTGCCGTTCTTCAGCTTCACCGGTTCGCGCGGTTCCAAGCTTGGCGACCTCGGTCCGTATGGCAAGCAAGTGGTGCAGTTCTACACTCAGACCAAGACAGTCACCAGTCGCTGGTTCGATGACGACAGCGTCAACGACGGTGTGAACACCACCATCAACTTGCGTTAAGGAGCCGGACATGAAAATCGCTTTTATCGGCTTGGGCAACATGGGCGCGCCGATGGCGCGCAACCTGATCAAGGCCGGCCATTCGCTGCGCCTGGTCGATCTGAATAAAACCGTGCTGGCCGAACTGGAACAACTCGGTGGCAGCATCAGCCCGTCGGCGCGTGAAGCGGCGCAAGGCGCGGAACTGGTGATCACCATGCTGCCCGCCGCCGTGCATGTGCGCAGCGTCTGGCTGGGCGAAGACGGCGTGCTGGCGGGGATTGCCCAAGGCGTGCCGGCGGTGGATTGCAGCACCATTGATCCGCAGACGGCACGCGACGTTGCTGCCGCCGCTGCCAAACAGGGCGTAACGATGGCCGATGCGCCGGTGTCCGGCGGCACCGGTGGCGCAGCGGCGGGAACGTTGACCTTCATGGTCGGCGCTACCCCAGAACTGTTCGCCACCCTGCAACCCGTGCTGGCGCAGATGGGCCGCAACATCGTTCATTGTGGCGAAGTCGGTACCGGGCAAATCGCCAAGATCTGCAACAACCTGTTATTGGGTATTTCCATGGTCGGCGTCAGTGAAGCCATGGCGTTGGGCGATGCACTCGGGATCGACACCAAAGTGCTGGCGGGCATCATCAACAGTTCTACCGGGCGTTGCTGGAGTTCGGAGATGTACAACCCGTGGCCGGGCATTGTCGAAACGGCACCGGCCTCACGCGGTTACACCGGCGGTTTCGGTGCCGAGTTGATGCTCAAGGATCTCGGCCTGGCCACCGAAGCGGCGCGTCATGCGCATCAACCGGTAGTGCTTGGCGCGGTGGCGCAGCAGCTGTATCAGGCGATGAGTCAGCGTGGGGAGGGTGGGCAGGATTTCTCGGCGATCATCAACGGTTATCGCAAGCCCCAGTAACGGGTTTAACCGAGATTGTGGCGAGGGGGCTTGCCCGTGAAGAAGAGGCTTGCCTGCGGCGAGGGGGTTTGCCTTTGGCGAGGGGGCTTGCCTGTGGCGAGGGGGCTTGCCCCCGCTGGAGTGCGAAGCGCTCCCCATGCCTCATCCACACCACGCAGACAGGTTTTACGGCGGCTTCGCCCCCGAACGGGGGTAAACCCCCTCGCCACAGGGCCCGGTTTTTTATCAGGCAAATACGAAATATTTACGCACCGTTTCCACCACTTCCCACGTGCCTTTCATACCGGGCTCGACCACGAAGATATCACCGGCGCGCAGATGAATAGGCGCCATGCCTTCCGGCGTGATCACGCAGTAGCCTTCCTGAAAATGGCAATATTCCCACTTCACGTATTCCACATACCACTTGCCCGGCGTGCAAATCCAGGTGCCCATGATCTTGCTGCCGTCTTCGCTGGTGTAGGCGTTGAGGTTGACGGTGTGCGGATCGCCTTCGAGTTTTTCCCACTTGCAGGCATCGAGGACGGGCAGTGGGTGAGTGTCGCGAAGAACGGTAATCGGTGCGGTCATGTGGACTCCGGGCAGCAGATTTGAGAACAGAGCTCGCACCCTATAGCGTCGGTCAGGCCATCAGTTGTCTGTGCTCGACATTAAGCTGTCCAGAAACGCGCATTCCTGCGGCTACTGCGTCAACGCTCGCAGCAGCGCTTTGGCGTATCCCGGCAGCGCGGCGAAATCACGGGCGCAGAGCAAAAGCTTGCGCTGCGCCCAAGGCTCCCGCAGTTCGAAGATTTTGAAGGTGCTGGCGCTGCGCTCGACCGCCGCCAGTGGCACGATCGCCAGCCCCGCCCCACGAGCGACCATACGCATTACGCCGTCGAAACCGTCGGCGCGAATGCGTATCCGCAGGCGCGAACCTATGTGCAGCGCCTGTTCCTCAAGGTACACCGCCAAGGCGCTATGAGCGACGAGGCCGACGTAATCGTGCGCGAGCGTCTCGCTGAAAGTGGGAGGACGGTCCCCCGCGAGGGCATGTTCCGGAGGCATGATCAGCACCAGCGGATCGTCACGAAAAGGCAGGGTTTCCAGTGCCTGGGTGTCCACTGCGTCAGAGACGATACCGAGGTCGGCCGCGCCTTGGCGCAAGGCGTGAGTGATGCGCTGGCTCGGCATTTCCTGCAGGTCGATGTCGAGGTTGGGATGCGTGCGCAGGAAGTCCGCCAGAACTTCCGGAAGGTATTCGGTGATTGCAGTGGTGTTGCATAACAGGCGCACCTGACCTTTCACGCCGACCGCGTACTCAGCGAGATCCTGCTGAAGGTGTTCGGCATGTTGTAGAAGGATGCGGGCGTGATGGGCCAAGGCTCTTCCAGCGGGAGTGGGTGTGACGCCACGACGGCCGCGCAGCAGGAAGTCGACACCGAACGAGGCCTCCATCGCGCGGATTCGCGCACTGGCCGCCGCCAGCGAAAGATGACTGCGCACGGCGCCGGCGGTGATGTTGCCGCTTTCCAGAATGTTCAGGTAGAGGCGCAGGTCGGTCAGGTCGAAGTGCATCGGTACAGCCTCGGAGGTGTGTTGTCTGACGGGTGCCTTGGCCTTCAAGCCTCGCCCCCCGGGGAATCGCATCACTCGGTTTTCTAGCCTCCATTCAAACAAGAGGCAACCTAAATATATGGCAGATTTTCACGCAGCCATTCCTGGCTCAGGGTAGGCCCATGAATATCCTTTTCGATTTTTATCACAATCTCGGTTGGCCCCTATCTTTGCTGGTCATTGCGACTTTTGTGCTTGCCGGCACAGTCAAGGGCGTCATTGGCCTCGGCCTGCCGACTGTTGCCATGGGCTTGCTTGGCCTGGCTATGGCGCCGTCGCAGGCTGCTGCTTTATTGATCATTCCATCGACCGTGACCAACCTCTGGCAGCTGGCATTCGGCGGGCATCTGCGCGGCTTGTTGCAACGTCTGTGGCCGATGCTGCTGGCAATCTTTATCGGCACCGGCGTTGGCACGCTGTGGATCGATATGGCCGAAAGTCACTGGGTCGTGCGCGGATTGGGTGGCGCACTATTGCTCTATGCGCTGAGCGGATTGTGCCTGCCGACCTTGCGCGTTGGCAGTCGGACCGAAACCTGGCTCGGGCCGATCTGCGGGATTATTACCGGCATCATCACCTCGGCCACCGGCGTCTTCGTGATCCCGGCAGTGCCGTATCTGCAGGCGCTCGGTTTGAGCAATGACGAACTGGTGCAAGCGCAAGGTGTGTCATTCACGGTATCGACCCTCGCGCTCGCTGCTGGCCTATTGTGGCGCGGCTCGCTAGGTGGCGGCGAGTTGGGCGCGTCACTGCTGGCGCTCATCCCGGCCGTGCTCGGCATGTGGCTCGGGCAATGGCTGCGCCAGCGGATCAGCGCCGTGTTGTTCAGGCGGGTGTTTTTCATTGGCCTTGGGGCGCTTGGCGGACACTTGTTGATCAGCGGATAGCGGGAGTCGATCTGGGCCCGGCGTCAAAGCAGGAGAGCTGACGGCAACAATCGCCTATCGATTCGTGCTTGCAGGTCAAATGAATTTTGTCGAATCAGGGCTTATTCCGCGCGAGGCAGACCGTTAATCTGCCGCCATCCGATTTCCTTACCTTGCGAGCTCTCCCATGAAAAAAGTCCTCTTGCTCAACGGCGGCAAACAATTCGCGCATTCCGACGGCCGCTACAACACCACCCTGCACGAAGCCGCACTCAGCGTGCTCGACCGCGGCGGTGTCGATGTGAAAACCACGTTCACCGACGAGGGTTACGATCTCGCCGAAGAAGTCACCAAATTCCTCTGGGCCGACGTGATCATCTATCAAATGCCCGGCTGGTGGATGGGCGCACCGTGGACCGTGAAAAAATACCTCGATGAAGTCTTCACCGAAGGCCACGGCAGCCTCTACGCCAGCGATGGCCGGACCCGTTCCGATGCGTCGCAAAAATACGGCAGCGGCGGCTTGTTGCACGGCAAGCAATACATGTTGTCGTTGACCTGGAACGCGCCGCAGCAAGCCTTCGATGACCCCACTGACTTCTTTGAAGCCAAAGGCGTGGACGCGGTGTACTTTCCTTTTCACAAGGCCAATGAATTCCTCGGCATGACCGGGTTGCCGACGTTCCTTTGTGTGGACGTGATGAAGCGACCGAACATCGAGGCTGATGTGGCGCGCTATGAACAGCACCTGAAGGCAGTGTTTGGCCTTAACGCGTAACCCTCGGCTACTATCGAATGCCTGAACCTGTGGCGAGGGGCTTTTGTGGCGAGGGGATTTATCCCCGTTGGACTGCGTAGCAGTCCCATTTTTAGGGCGCTTCGCAGCCCCACGGGGATAAATCCC
>NZ_JMCL01000185.1 GCF_000690905.1 Pseudomonas sp. Ant30-3
GGAGCTTGCTCCCGCTGGGCTGCGAAGCGGCCCCATTCCAGGCACCGCATTCTTCAGACAGAACTCGGTCGCTTGTTTTGCGACTGCTGCGCAGCCGAACGGGAGCAAGCTCCCTCGCCACAAGTAAGTGGCAGCTCGGTCACCGCGACCTGACCAACTTCAAAGAGGGTGCATTTTATGTCCCAAGAATTCGATTACATCATCATCGGTGCCGGCTCGGCCGGTAACACCCTGGCGACCCGTCTAACTGAAGACCAAGGCGTCACCGTTCTGCTGCTCGAAGCAGGCGGCCCTGATTACCGTCTCGACTTCCGCACGCAAATGCCCGCTGCCCTGGCATTCCCGCTGCAAGGTCGACGCTATAACTGGGCGTACGAAACTGACCCAGAGCCGCACATGGACGGCCGTCGCATGGAATGCGGTCGCGGCAAGGGCCTCGGCGGCTCGTCGCTGATCAACGGCATGTGCTACATCCGCGGCAACGCGATGGACTACGACAACTGGTCGAAATTGCCAGGTCTGGAAGACTGGGATTACTTGAACTGTCTGCCGTATTTCCGTAAGGCCGAAACGCGCGACATCGGCGCCAACGACTACCACGGTGGCGATGGCCCGGTCAGCGTGACCACGCCGAAAGCCGGCAACAACCCGCTGTTCCACGCAATGGTTGAAGCAGGCGTGCAAGCCGGCTACCCGCGCACAGAAGACCTCAATGGTTACCAACAGGAAGGCTTCGGTCCGATGGACCGTACCGTCACGCCGAACGGCCGTCGCGCCAGCACCGCTCGCGGTTACCTGGATGTCGCCAAGAAGCGCTCGACCCTGACCATCGTCACCCACGCCCTGACTGACAAGATCCTGTTCGAAGGCAAGCGTGCGGTCGGAGTGCGTTACCTGATCGGCGCTGCAGAAGAACGCGTCGAAGCCCGCGCCCGCAAGGAAGTGCTGCTGTGTTCCGGCGCCATTGCTTCGCCGCAGATTCTGCAACGCTCGGGTGTCGGCCCCGCCGACCTGCTGAACAAGCTCGACATCCCGGTGGTCCACGACCTGCCGGGCGTTGGCGAGAACCTGCAGGATCACCTCGAGTTGTACCTGCAATACGCCTGCACCCAACCGGTCTCGCTGTACCCGTCGCTGCTCTGGTACAACCAGCCGGCGATCGGTGCCGAGTGGCTGTTCAACGGCACCGGCATCGGCGCCAGCAACCAGTTCGAAGCCGGCGGTTTCATCCGCAGCAGTCCTGATTTCGAATGGCCGAACATCCAGTACCACTTCCTGCCGGTAGCGATTAACTACAACGGCAGCAACGGCGTAAAAGAGCACGGTTTCCAGGCACACATGGGCTCCATGCGTTCGCCGAGTCGTGGTCGCGTTCAGGCCAAATCGAAGGATCCGCGCGAGTACCCGAGCATCCTGTTCAACTACATGGCCTCCGAGCAGGACTGGCAGGAATTCCGCGACGGCATCCGCCTGACCCGGGAAATCATGCAGCAGCCTGCGCTGGACCCTTACCGTGGCCGCGAAATCAGCCCAGGCATCGACGTGCAGACGGACGAGCAGCTCGACACGTTCATTCGCGAACACGCCGAAACCGCGTTCCACCCATCCTGCTCGTGCAAGATGGGCACCGACGCCATGGCCGTGGTCGATGGCGAAGGTCGCGTGCACGGCATGCAAGGCCTGCGTGTGGTCGATGCCTCGATCATGCCGATCATCACCACCGGTAACCTGAACGCACCGACGATCATGATCGCCGAGAAAATTGCCGACAAGATCCGTGGCCGCCAACCGCTACCGCGCAGCACCGCCGATTACTACGTGGCCGGCGATGCGCCGGTGCGTGGCAAGCCGTTGCGGGATTTGAGCCTGACTGCACAGTAAGGCGTGATACCGAGTCGCGACCATCGCGAGCAGGCTCACTCCTACAGGTGATCTTCAGTGAACGCAGATACTGTGAACACCGAAGCTCACCTGTAGGAGTGAGCCTGCTCGCGATGGGGCCGGCCTCAACAACATTTCCCCAATGGATACACCCCAACAATCCCGCCCCACCCTTG
>NZ_JMCL01000186.1 GCF_000690905.1 Pseudomonas sp. Ant30-3
GAGGGAGCTTGCTCCCGCTGGGTTGCGAAGCGGCCCAAGTACGATCCTTCAGGAAGACTGCGGCATCTGCTATTACGCCTGCTGCGCAGCCGAGCGGGAGCAAGCTCCCTCGCCACAATAGCTCCTCGAACTGGGTTACTCGTCGTTTTCGTGGGTGAGTTCGAGGACACGATCAACCAGTTTGTTGATGCCGGACGCCGCCTCGCTGATCGTCTGCGCCAGCATGTAGGCCGGTGTGCTCACCAGTTTGCGTGCCTTGTCCTCGACGATGTCGGTCACCGCGCACTCGGTATGAGTAGCCCCCATTTTGTTCATCGCTGCCGCCGTGTCGGCATCATTGCCGATCGTGCAGGTCACGCCCGGGCCGTAGATTTTCGCCGCCAGCGCCGGCGAAATGCAGATCAACCCTACCGGTTTGCCGGCTTCGGCAAACGCTTCCGTCAAAGCCAGTACCTCAGGTTGTACCGAGCAGCCGGCACCTTCAATGGCAAAGTTCGACAGGTTTTTGGCCGAGCCGAAACCGCCGGGCACAATCAGCGCATCGAAATCCTCGACGTTCGCTTCACGCAGATCCTTGATGTTGCCCCGGGCAATCCGCGCCGATTCCACCAGCACATTGCGCGACTCCGGCATCTCTTCGCCGTTCAGGTGATTGATCACATGCAACTGGGCGATATTGGGCGCGAAGCACTGCACCTGGGCGCCACGCTGGTCCAGACGGAGCAGGGTGATCACGCTTTCGTGGATCTCGGCGCCGTCGTAGACGCCACAGCCGGAAAGGATCACTGCGACTTTTTTGCTCATGGTCTTTTCTCCTTGTTTATGGCGTTAAATGTCCACTAATTTGTCACTCGTTGCCATAGGGTTAATTCACGGCTACACCTAGGATCTGTCCTCTGGATTCTGATCAGGGCGCGTCATGGACTTCATTCTGTATGCGGTGCCGTTTTTCTTCGTGCTGATCGCTGCCGAGCTGTTGGCCGACCGTTGGCGTGGGGTCAGCAATTATCGGCTGGCCGACGCCATCAACAGCATCAGCACCGGCGTGCTGTCGACCACCACCGGCCTGCTGACCAAGGGTGTCGGCCTGGTCAGCTACGCGTTTGCCCTCAAGCACCTGGCGTTGTTTGAACTCGCGGCCGACAGCGTCTGGGTCTGGGTTTTCGCTTTCGTGCTCTATGACTTTTGCTATTACTGGCTGCATCGCATGGGCCATGAACGCAACATCCTCTGGGCGGCGCATTCGGTGCATCACCAGAGCGAGGACTACAACCTCTCCACGGCGTTGCGCCAGACCAGCACCGGCTTCCTGCTGAGCTGGATTTTCTATCTGCCGATGGCCGTGCTCGGCTTGCCGTTGGTGGTGTTCGTCAGCGTTGCGGCGCTGAACCTGCTGTATCAGTTCTGGGTGCACACGCGGCACATTCCAAAGCTCGGCTGGTTCGAGTGGTTCTTCGTTACGCCATCCAATCATCGGGCCCACCATGCACAGAACGCTCTCTACATGGATCGCAACTACGGCGGGGTGTTCATTATTTGGGACCGTCTATTTGGCTCGTTCCAGGAAGAGGACGATAACGAGCCGGTGATTTTCGGCGTGACTACGCCATTGGCGAGCTGGAATCCGCTATGGGCCAACGTGCAGTTTTATGCGCAGCTGTGGGCCGACGCGCGACGGGCGCAGAGCAAGTGGGACAAGCTGCGGATCTGGTTCATGCGCACCGGATGGCGCCCGGCAGACGTCGCCGCCAAATACCCAATGAGCAAGCCAGACTTAAGCCTGTTCCGCAAATACGAGGTGCCGCTGGATTCACGTCAGCAGATTTATGTGCTGCTGCAGTTCTGCGTGTACATCGCGCTGGGCAGCTACCTGATGAATTTCGAGCAGCAGCTGCCCACCCCGGCATTAGTGCTTGGCTGGAGCGCGGTGGCGTTGGGGCTGTTCGTGCTGGGCGTGGCGCTGGAGAATCGCCCGTGGGCGTGGAAGCTTGAGTTGTTGCGGCTGGCATCGAACCTGCCAGTGGTGTGGCTCGCGCCATTGGCCGGGCTGTGGCCAGCCAGTGCGATCAGTTGGGTTGCGTTGCTCAGTTACAGCTTGCTCAGCGCAATCGGTCTCTACTGCTGCAGAAACCGTCTTACTCGATGGGCGTCGTAGGCCCGGCGGACTTGGCCTGTTCGGCTTTCAACGCCTGCTCGTCTGCGTAGATTTTCTTCGCCAGACGGGCATTCTTGAAACGTCGACGCAGCCACAGGCCCACGCCGAGCACGAGCAGCGCGCCGAGTACCCACAATTCGTATTTCTTCACGCTGCCGAGCATGCCTTCCAGCACCGCGCCGAAATGATAGGCGGCAGCGGCCAGTGCGCAGGCCCAGATCGCAGCGCCAATGCCGTTAAGCAGCAGATAACGTGCTGGTGGATAACCCGACAAGCCAATCGCCACTGGCATGACGGTGCGTAATCCATAAACGAAGCGGAAGCTCAGCACCCAGATGTCCGGATGCCGGCGGATATGTTCAAGTGCCCGGTCACCCATCAATTGCCAGCGAGGTTTGCGCGCCAGAAGCTTGCGGCCGTGCTTGCGTCCCAGGAAATACCACAATTGGTCACCGGCATAACTGCCGCAGAACGCCACAATCGCGACGATCGTGATGTCCATGTAACCGCGGAACGCAAGAAAGCCTGCGAGCACCAGGATGGTTTCGCCTTCAAAGAAGGTGCCGAGAAACAGGGCGAAATACCCGAATTCCTGAAGAAATTGCTGGAGCATTGTCTGGGTGCTGGCGAAATGAACGCGCAGCCTAACCCTTCAGGCACATTCATGAAAGTGTCCAAATGCGTCTCGACGTGAAGAATTCCTACAAGGACAATGGAAAGCGCCTACCTGTCATAGGGGTGCACATAACTGTAATACCACCGTCATAATGGCCGCTTATAACTGTCACGCTCGCCCGTCAGCGCGGGCTCAGGAGTCTGCCGTGAGCTTTACCCCTGCCAACCGTCTGTTCCCCGCCACCCGATTGCGCCGCAACCGTCGTGATGTTTTCTCGCGTCGACTGGTCCGTGAAAGCGTGTTGACCGTCGATGACCTGATCCTGCCGGTGTTCGTGCTCGACGGCGAAAACCGTCGCGAGGCGGTGGCCTCGATGCCGGGTGTCGAGCGTTTGACCATCGACCTGCTGCTTGAAGAAGCGGCAAAGTGGGTCGAGCTGGGGATTCCGGCGCTGGCACTGTTCCCGGTGACCCCGCCAGAGCTCAAGTCGCTGGATGCGGCCGAAGCCTGGAACCCTGACGGTATTGCCCAACGTGCCACGCGTGCGTTGCGTGCGCGCTTCCCTGAACTGGGTGTGATCACCGACGTGGCCCTCGACCCGTTCACCACCCACGGCCAGGACGGTATCCTCGACGACGAAGGCTACGTGCAGAATGACATTACCGTCGATGCACTGGTTCGACAGGCGCTGTCCCATGCTGCCGCCGGTGCCCAGGTCGTCGCGCCCTCGGACATGATGGACGGTCGCATCCAGGCGATCCGCGAAGCCCTTGAACTGGCCGATCACGTCAATGTGCGGATCATGGCCTACTCGGCCAAATACGCCAGCGCCTATTACGGCCCGTTCCGCGATGCGGTGGGGTCGGCGTCGAACCTGGGCAAGGCCAACAAGGCCTCGTACCAGATGGACCCGGCCAACAGCAACGAAGCCCTGCATGAGGTGGCGGCCGACTTGTCAGAAGGCGCGGACATGGTCATGGTCAAACCGGGCATGCCTTACCTGGACATCCTTTACCGCGTCAAAGAAGAATTCAAAGTCCCGACTTTTGTTTATCAAGTCAGCGGCGAATACGCCATGCACATGGCGGCAATCCAGAATGGCTGGTTGAGCGAAGGGGTTATCCTTGAATCCCTGACCGCTTTTAAACGTGCAGGCGCTGACGGCATCCTGACTTACTTTGCCGCCCGTGCTGCTCAACTGTTACGAGAGCAACAATAGCCCTCCCAGGAACATTCCATGAATACCGAAGGCCTCACTGAAGTTGCCGTAAAAGAAGCTCTGCCGGTGGTCGAGCAAGTCGTCGAAACCCCGCCGGAACTGGAGCCAGCTCCACCCGCGATCGTGGCCGAAACGACGGCGGCGCCAGCGATTGCCACCCCCGGCCTGGATGACAGCAGCCTGTACATCCATCGCGAGCTCTCGCAATTGCAGTTCAACATCCGCGTGCTGGAACAGGCGCTGGATGAGTCCTACCCGTTGCTTGAGCGGCTGAAGTTTCTGCTGATCTTCTCCAGTAACCTCGACGAGTTCTTCGAAATTCGCGTGGCCGGCCTCAAGAAGCAGATCACGTTCGCCCGCGAACAGGCCGGCGCCGATGGTCTGCAGCCGCATCAGGCGTTGGCGCGCATCAGCGAACTGGTGCACGGTCACGTCGACCGTCAATACGCGATCCTCAACGACATTCTGTTGCCGGAACTGGAAAAACATCAGGTCCGCTTCATCCGTCGGCGTCACTGGACCACCAAGATCAAAACCTGGGTGCGCCGTTATTTCCGCGACGAGATCGCGCCGATCATCACCCCGATCGGCCTCGACCCGACGCACCCGTTCCCGTTGCTGGTGAACAAGAGCCTGAACTTTATCGTCGAGCTGGAAGGTATCGACGCCTTCGGTCGCGATTCCGGTCTGGCGATCATTCCGGCACCACGCCTGCTGCCTCGGGTCATCAAGGTCCCGGAAGAAGTCGGCGGGGCCGGCGACAACTACGTGTTCCTGTCGTCGATGATCCACGCACACGCTGATGACCTGTTCCAGGGCATGAAGGTCAAGGGTTGCTACCAGTTCCGTCTGACCCGAAATGCCGACCTGGCGCTGGATTCCGAGGACGTCGAAGACCTGGCCCGCGCGTTGCGCGGTGAACTGTTCTCCCGCCGTTACGGCGACGCGGTCCGTCTGGAAGTGGCAGATACGTGCCCGAAACTCCTGTCCGACTACCTGCTCAAGCAGTTCAACCTGCACGAGTCCGAGCTCTACCAGGTCAACGGCCCGGTCAACCTGACCCGTCTGTTCAGCATCACCGGCCTCGACAGCCAGCGCGAATTGCAATACCTGCCGTTCACGCCGCAGATCCCGAAACTGCTGCAAAACAGCGAGAACATCTTCAGCGTGATCAGCAAGCAGGACATCTTGCTGCTGCACCCCTTCGAGTCGTTCACCCCGGTGGTCGACCTGCTGCGTCAGGCAGCGAAAGACCCGCATGTATTGGCGGTTCGTCAGACCCTGTACCGCTCCGGCGCCAACTCGGAAATTGTCGATGCGCTGGTCGATGCCGCGCGCAACGGCAAGGAAGTCACGGCGGTGATCGAGTTGCGTGCGCGGTTCGACGAAGAGTCCAACCTGCAACTGGCCAGCCGCCTGCAAGCGGCCGGTGCGGTAGTGATCTACGGCGTGGTCGGTTTCAAGACGCACGCCAAGATGATGCTGATCCTGCGTCGCGAGGCGGGCGAAATCGTTCGTTACGCGCACTTGGGGACGGGTAACTACCACGCCGCCAACGCCCGTCTGTACACCGACTACAGCCTGCTGACGTCCGACGATGCCTTGTGCGAAGACGTCGGCAAACTGTTCAGCCAGTTGATCGGCATGGGTAAAACCCTGCGGATGAAGAAGCTGCTGCACGCGCCGTTCACACTGAAGAAAGGCATGCTCGACATGATTGCCCGCGAGACGCAGTTCGCACTCGACGGCAAACCGGCGCACATCATTGCCAAGTTCAACTCATTGACTGACCCGAAAGTCATTCGTGCGTTGTACAAGGCCAGCCAGTCCGGTGTGCGCATCGATCTGGTGGTGCGCGGCATGTGCTGCCTGCGTCCGGGCATTGCCGGGGTATCGCACAACATTCACGTGCGCTCGATCATCGGCCGCTTCCTTGAGCACACGCGGGTGTTCTACTTCCTCAATGGCGGCGAGGAGCAGATGTTCCTTTCCAGCGCCGACTGGATGGAGCGCAACCTCGACAAGCGCGTCGAGACTTGCTTCCCGGTCGAGGGCAAGAAGCTGATCATGCGGGTCAAGAAGGAGCTGGAGCTTTATCTGACCGACAACACCCATAGCTGGAGCCTGCAGGCGGACGGTCGTTACATCCGCAACACGCCAACCGGCAACCAGAACCCGCGCAGTGCGCAGGCGACGCTGCTGGAGCGCTTGGGCAGCCCGATTCTGGCCGTGCGTTAACCCTCACGGGGGCATAAAAAATGGCGATCCCTGCGGATCGCCATTTTTTTTGCCAGATGGAAAACCGTGGCGAGGGAGCTTGCTCCCGCTGGACTGCGCAGCAGGCCTTTTTTGGGGCCGCTTCGCAGCCCAGCGGGAGCAA
>NZ_JMCL01000187.1 GCF_000690905.1 Pseudomonas sp. Ant30-3
CGCATTGCAGACGGCGACCACCGAGCTGGCGACGGCCATCTCGCAAGAACCGGGATTCCAATATCCGATCAGTTCCTATCAGGCCAATGTGCCGCAGCTTGACGCCGTAGTGGACCGCACCAAGGCGAAGGCACAGGGCGTGGCCGTGACCGATCTTTTCGATACGCTGCAAGTGTACCTGGGTTCGGCGTATGTCAACGACTTCACGCGCTTTGGCCGCACCTTCCGGGTGATGGCTCAGGCGGACGCACCGTTCCGCAGTTCTGTCGAGGACGTGGTCAAACTGCGCACCCGCAACGCCAATGGCGACATGGTGCCCATCGGCAGCATGGTGGACGTGCGCAAGACATTCGGCCCCGATCCCGTCATCCGCTTCAACGGCTATCCATCTGCCGACCTGATTGGTGAGTCAGATCCGCGTCTGGTGTCGTCATCGCAGGCATTGCAGC
>NZ_JMCL01000188.1 GCF_000690905.1 Pseudomonas sp. Ant30-3
TCCTTGATAGTGCGCGACAGCGGTGACTGCTCGATGTGCAGCCTCTCCGCCGCGCGGGCGAAATGTAGTTCTTCGGCGACAGCGAGAAAGCAGCGTAAGTGTCGAATCTCCATTTCGCCTCCTGTTGTCAGTACAAAGGCCGTTTGAGAGTCGCAGCGTTGTAGCCGCTCATCTCACCGAGTTCATCCAGTTCAGGCCTGTCGCCGCTTTTGTGGCGCTGCGCGACTGCCTCGCCCTGCGGTCCGGGCAAGGCGTGTGACCAGCCGCCGGCCAGCGTCTTGTAGACCGCCACCAACGCCGTCGCCCTGCGGGTGGCGCTTTGTGCCAGCAAGTCTTCGGACTCCAAGCGTGAACGTTCGGCCTCCAGCACATCCAAAACATGGATGGCGCCGCCCTCAAATTGCAGGCGAGCCGTCTTGGCTGCCCGGCGGCTGGCCTCGGTCGCCTGTACCAGCATGGCGTTCTCGGTCTGCGCGCGCGATAGGCGTACCAGCGCGTTCTCGGTTTCTTCCATGGCGCGCAGCACCGTGCGCTCGTATACCGCCAAGTTTTCGGCAGTGGCTGAATTGGCCGCCGCGATGCGCGACCGCACCCGGCCCACGTCTAGGAAGGAACCACCCACACCGAGCGAGATCATTCGCGTTTCACTATCACGCTCGAACAACGAACCAAAGCCCAACGCCTGCGTGCCGATCAGCCCTCCCAACGTAAAGCGAGGGAACAGGTCTGCCATGGCTACGCCGATACGCGCAGTGGCCGCAGCCAGCCTACGTTCTGCCGCAGCCACATCGGGACGGCGACGCAGTAGATCGCCCGGTGCACCGGCGTTGATCTGGGCGGGCAGCTCAGGCAAGGCTGCGGGGTGATCCAGCACTTCGGCCATCGCCGCAGGCGTGCGGCCAGTGAGCACGGCAATGCGGTGGGCGGCCACAGCAGCCTCAGCTTCAAGCGGCGGAATGCGCGAGCGTGTCAGCGCCAATTGCGTGCGGGCGCGGTCGGCATCGAACGACGTGCCCCGGCCGTTCTCGAACAAGACCTCGATCAGCCGCAGCGTATCGGCTTGGTTGATTTCGTTGTCCCGCGCGACCTGTAATTGCACTTGCAAGCCGCGCAAGCGGAAATAGGCGTCGGTCAACTCGGCCACCATAGCCACTTGTACGCCCGCCAGGTCGGCTGCGCTGGCCTCGGTCTCGGCGCGCTGCGATTCCACGCTGCGCCGCACTCGGCCAAAGAAGTCCAATTCCCAGATCACGGATAGGCCAGCCGAATGCAGATCGTTATCCCGGTCGGAGCGGGACGCATCCGGTGCTTGTGCAGCACTGGCGCGCTGGGTACTGATTTCACCGGACGCGCCCAGCGTCGGATAGTAGTCTTGGCGACGTTCGCGCGACAGTGCGCTGGCTTGCTCGTAGCGCGACAGTGCTATGCGGATGTCGTGATTGGCGTGAAGAGCATTCTCCACCAAAGAGTGCAGCACCGGGTCATCCAGTTCCCGCCAGAATTGCGCATCGGCCTCCGGTACAAGCTGGGACACGGCAACGGGGTCTTGGCGGGCATACGTCACTGCCTGGGGCGCGGCAGGTGCCTTGTAATTCGGCCCTACTGCGCAAGCTGCCAGCGTCAACGCCACCAAAGGGAGCAGTACCAGATGTGGCATCCGACGTAGGCATGGTCGGATGCGGGATGGCGTTTGAAGCATGACGGAATCAGTCCTTGTGGAGTCAGACATGGGTGGCCTCCATGGCGACATTTGCCTGGCGACGTGGCTTGCGCGTCGCGAGCCTGCGTAACGCGACGTAGAAAACAGGAGTCAGGAATAAACCGAACAAGGTCACGCCGAGCATGCCGGCGAACACAGTCACTCCCATAACCTGGCGAATCTCCGCGCCTGCGCCGGAACCGACCATCAGCGGCACCACGCCAGCGATGAAGGCGATGGAAGTCATGATGATCGGGCGCAGACGAAGGCGTGATGCCTCCAGCGCGGCATCGAGGATGCTGTGCCCCTTGCGCTCAAGTTCACGGGCGAACTCCACGATCAGAATGGCATTCTTGGAGGCCAGACCAATCAGCACTATCAAGCCAATCTGCACGAAAATGTTGCTGTCACCACCCGCGAGCCACACGCCCGTCATGGCCGACAACAGGCTCATGGGCACGATCAGGATGACGGCCAGCGGCAACGTCCAGCTTTCGTACAGTGCCGCCAGCACCAGGAAGACCAACAGTACCGCCAGCGGGAACACCACCAGCGCGGTATTGCTTTGCGTGACCTGCTGGTAGCTGAGGTCGGTCCACTCCAGTTGCATGCCTGGCGGCAGCACCTTGTCTGCAATGGATTGCACTTGCTGCAATGCCTGCGATGACGACACCAGACGCGGATCTGACTCACCAATCAGGTCGGCAGATGGATAGCCGTTGAAGCGGATGACGGGATCGGGGCCGAATGTCTTGCGCACGTCCACCATGCTGCCGATGGGCACCATGTCGCCATTGGCGTTGCGGGTGCGCAGTTTGACCACGTCCTCGACAGAACTGCGGAACGGTGCGTCCGCCTGAGCCATCACCCGG
>NZ_JMCL01000189.1 GCF_000690905.1 Pseudomonas sp. Ant30-3
TTCGGAAAAAGAGTTGGTAGCTCTTGATCCGGCAAACAAACCACCGCTGGTAGCGGTGGTTTTTTTGTTTGCAAGCAGCAGATTACGCGCAGAAAAAAAGGATCTCAAGAAGATCCTTTGATCTTTTCTACGGGGTCTGACGCTCAGTGGAACGAAAACTCACGTTAAGGGATTTTGGTCATGAGATTATCAAAAAGGATCTTCACCTAGATCCTTTTAAATTAAAAATGAAGTTTTAAATCAATCTAAAGTATATATGAGTAAACTTGGTCTGACAGTTATTATTTACCCACCACTTTGGTAATTTCGCCTTTCACGTAATGCACAAATTCTTCCAGCTGATCCGCACGGCTGGCCAGACGATCTTCTTCCTGGCCCAGATACGCCTGACGCGCTTCCAGAATCACCGGCTGATACTGCGCCGGCAGACGTTCCATGGCCCAATCCGCCGCCACATCTTTCGGCGCAATTTTGCCGGTCACCGCGCTATACCAAATACGGCTCAGGGTCAGCACCACGTTGCGTTCATCACCCGCCCAATCCGGCGGGCTGTTCCACAGGGTCAGGGTTTCGTTCAGCGCTTCAAACAGGTCCTGTTCCGGCACCGGATCAAACAGTTCTTCCGCTGCCGGACCAACCAGCGCCACGCTATGTTCACGCGCTTTGGTCAGCAGAATGGCCAGATCGATATCAATGGTCGCCGGTTCAAAAATGCCGGCCAGAATATCGTTACGCTGCCATTCGCCAAACTGCAGCTCACGTTTCGCCGGATAACGCCACGGAATAATGTCATCATGCACCACGATGGTCACTTCCACCGCACGCAGAATTTCGCTTTCACCCAGA
>NZ_JMCL01000190.1 GCF_000690905.1 Pseudomonas sp. Ant30-3
GGCGTATCGTTCTCCGGCGTCGCGACCATGGTGGCAATTGTCAGCAGTGGCGGGGAGGGTGGGTTTCAATCGATTCTGGGCGCGGTGATAGCTGCATCGTTGATCGGATTGTTGATCACGCCGGTGTTCTCGCGAATTACCAAGTTCTTCCCGCCGCTGGTGACGGGGATCGTAATCACCACCATTGGCCTGACGCTAATGCCGGTGGCTGCACGTTGGGCGATGGGCGGTAACAGCCAGGCACCGGACTTCGGCAGCATGTCCAACATTGGTTTGGCCGCAGTGACGCTGGTGCTGGTGTTGTTGCTGAGTAAAGTCGGTAGCGCGACCATCTCGCGTTTGTCGATCCTGCTGGCGATGGTCATCGGCACGGTGATCGCAGTGTTCCTCGGCATGGCGGACTTCTCCTCGGTCACGCAGGGGGCGATGTTCGGCTTCCCTACACCGTTTCACTTTGGCATGCCGACGTTCCATTTCGCCGCGATTCTATCGATGTGCATTGTCGTGATGGTGACGCTGGTAGAGACCTCGGCAGACATTCTCGCGGTCGGTGAAATCATCGAAACCAAGGTCGACTCCAAACGCCTGGGCGACGGTCTGCGCGCTGACATGCTGTCGAGCATGATCGCACCGATCTTCGGCTCATTTACCCAAAGCGCTTTTGCCCAGAACGTTGGACTGGTGGCGGTGACGGGGATCAAGAGCCGTTTCGTGGTGGCCACCGGCGGGATGTTCCTGGTGATTCTCGGTTTGCTGCCCTTCATGGGGCGAGTGATTGCTGCTGTGCCGACCTCCGTGCTCGGCGGCGCCGGCATTGTCCTGTTCGGTACCGTGGCTGCCAGCGGCATCCGCACGCTGTCGAAAGTTGATTACCGTAATAACGTCAACCTGATCATCGTTGCGACCTCCATCGGTTTCGGCATGATTCCGATTGCCGCGCCGAACTTCTACGATCAATTCCCGAGCTGGTTCGCGACGATTTTCCATTCGGGCATCAGTTCATCGGCGATCATGGCCATCGTGCTCAATCTGGCGTTCAACCACCTGACTGCGGGCAACTCCGATCAGCAGTCGGTGTTTGCGGCGGGCACTGAGCGCGTACTGCGTTATCAGGATCTGGCGGCGTTGCGCGAAGGGGATTATTTCAGCGAAGGCAAACTGCGTGATTGCGACGGCAAGGAGATCCCGGTGGTGGAAGTGGATCACGGGCATGGCGAACCGCGTGCGGTGCATGTGAAAAGCAGTGAGCATGTGTAGCAGCAGTATCAGACGTTAGATCGACAATCGCCCGAAGGCTTCAAAGCATTTCGGGCGATTGCTCGATGAAACGACAGACACAAAAAAGCCCCTGAATCCTTCGATTCAGGGGCTTTTTGTTTATTGCTGTCTGGCTCCACGACCTGGACTCGAACCAGGGACCCAGTGATTAACAGTCACTTGCTCTACCAACTGAGCTATCGCGGAATGGCGTGTATGTTACTGATTCAAAAAGAGAAGTCAAGCATCTGTTATTCGTTGAACAGATTTGGCGAGACGGGCGGCGGTTTATCGGCGATTGGCGGTTACCAGAAACGCAGGAGCGGGCTACCATGAACGCCCGGGAGCGGTTACACGCGCTGCCGGCCATTCGCCGAAAAGGTACGCGTCATGACCCACCTGTTTTTCACACCTTGCCCTAGCGAGGTGTTCGCATGAGCATCGCTCAGATCAGTCTGCCAAAAGGCGTGGGCCCGCACGCCGAGAAATTGCTCGATGCAATCACCCAGGCCGGCACCGCTGAAGAATTGAATCGTGCAGGCGGCAAGGCCGAAGGTTTTGTGCTTGGCCTGGAAAGCGCCAAGGCTATCAAGAGCCAGATCGCAGAATCGCTGTATGTCGCCTACGACGATGCCGCCAGCCAGCGCGCCACCGAATTGGCTTAACCGCCGAAGGTAACGGTCGCCAGCATCAGTTTGTTGTAAAGCAGCGTCGCGCCCAGTTGTACCAGCCACAAGGCCAGGCCGCCGAGGAACACGCCCGTGGCCACTTGCATCACCAGGTTGCCGCTGCGTTGTTTGGCCGGGGTGCGAGGGATGAAGTCGTCGTGGTGATCGAGGTCGTCGCGCTCGGCGCGCAGGTCATCGTTTTTCATGTGGGTTCTCATCAGAATTCAGGTGTACGCAAAACCTGTAGGAGCCGGCTTGCTGGCGAAGCGGTCACAATCGCCAACATTATGTTGGCAGGTTGTCCGCCATCGCCAGCAAGCCGGCTCCTACAAAGTAGATGTCTGCAGTCTAGGGGGCTTGGTTGTCGATTTGAGATTTATCTTGTACAAAAAAACGGGAAGCCATCAAGCTTCCCGTTTTTCGTATCAGCAACTCACTCAGATCACCGCAACGATAGCCTTGGTCACCGCATTGATGTTGTTCTGATTCAACGCGGCCACGCAGATGCGGCCGGTGTCGAGGGCGTAGATGCCGAACTCTGTGCGCAGACGGGTCACTTGCTCCACGGTCAGGCCCGAGTAGGAGAACATCCCGCGCTGACGGCCGACAAAGCTGAAGTCGCGCTGCGGGGCATTTTTTGCCAGCAGGTCAACCATCTGAGTGCGCATGCTGCGAATGCGCAAACGCATTTCGGCCAGTTCTTCTTCCCACTGAACGCGCAATTCCGGGCTGTTCAGCACGGCGGCGACGATGCTTGCACCGTGGGTCGGCGGGTTGGAGTAGTTGGTGCGGATCACGCGTTTGACTTGCGACAGCACGCGCGCGCTTTCTTCTTTCGATTCGCTGACGATCGACAAGGCACCGACGCGTTCGCCATACAGCGAGAAGGATTTCGAGAACGAACTGGAAACAAAGAACGTCAGGCCGGATTCGGCAAACAGACGCACGGCAGCGGCGTCTTCGTCGATGCCATCGCCAAAGCCCTGATAGGCCATGTCGAGGAACGGCACGTGACCCTTGGCTTTCACGACTTCCAGCACGTCTTTCCAGTCCGCCGGGCTCAGGTCCACGCCGGTCGGATTGTGGCAGCAGGCGTGCAGCACGACAATCGAACCGGAGGGCAGGGCGTTCAAGTCTTCAAGCAGCCCGGACCGGTTTACATCATGGGTGGCTGCGTCGTAGTAACGATAGTTCTGCACCGGGAAACCGGCGGTTTCAAACAGCGCGCGATGGTTTTCCCAGCTGGGGTCGCTGATGGCCACGACAGCGTTCGGCAGCAGCTGCTTGAGGAAGTCGGCACCGATTTTCAGCGCACCGGTGCCACCGACGGCCTGGGTGGTGATGACCCGGCCCGCAGCGATCAACGGAGACTCATTGCCGAACAACAGTTTCTGCACAGCCTGGTCGTAGGCGGCAATGCCATCAATCGGCAAATAGCCACGGGAGGCGTGTTGAGCGACGCGAATCGTCTCGGCTTCGACAACGGCGCGCAGGAGTGGAATTCGCCCCTCCTCGTTGCAGTAAACACCGACCCCCAGATTGACTTTGCTGGTACGGGTATCGGCGTTGAATGCTTCGTTGAGGCCCAGGATTGGATCGCGTGGTGCCATTTCGACAGCGGAGAACAGGCTCATTTTTGCGGCGGCTCTGAATGGGGGGTGGAGGGACGTGTCGCGCTCCAGCCGAATGCACTAGAGCGGTGCACAAACGGGGAGCTAGTATAGAGGCCATCCCCGATCGATGGCGACAGACGTTTCCGCTTTTACTGAAAGTTTTCTCGATTATTTTTCGACCGTTAGTCGATTCGGCGCGTCAAAGACTTCAAGGGATGTAGGACGTTTGCCTTGAAAGCGCAGGCAATCGGCTCCACATTGAGATCAATCCAGTTTTTTCCTCGGGCGACGTCGGTCGTTTGCGGTCTTTCTCGTTCCTGTCCGGTTTTGCCGAGCGGGAGTGAACCCAGAGGTATTTCATGTCTGAATTCCAGCTAGTCACCCGCTTCGAGCCCGCCGGCGATCAGCCGGAAGCCATTCGCCTGATGGTCGAAGGCATCGAGGCCGGGCTGGCGCACCAGACGTTGCTCGGTGTGACCGGTTCGGGGAAGACTTTCAGCATCGCCAACGTCATCGCTCAGGTTCAGCGTCCGACCCTGGTATTGGCACCCAACAAAACCCTGGCCGCGCAACTGTACGGTGAATTCAAGGCGTTCTTTCCGAATAACGCCGTCGAGTATTTCGTTTCCTACTACGACTATTACCAGCCGGAAGCGTACGTGCCGTCCTCGGACACCTTTATCGAGAAAGACGCCTCGATCAACGACCACATTGAGCAGATGCGTTTGTCGGCCACCAAGGCGTTGCTGGAGCGCAAAGACGCGATCATCGTCACCACGGTGTCGTGCATCTACGGTCTGGGCAGCCCCGAGACGTATCTGAAAATGGTGCTGCACGTCGATCGCGGCGACAAGCTCGATCAGCGCGCCTTGCTGCGCCGTCTGGCCGACCTGCAATACACCCGCAACGACATTGATTTCGCTCGCGCAACCTTTCGGGTGCGTGGCGATGTGATTGATATCCACCCGGCGGAATCCGATTTCGAAGCCATCCGCATCGAGCTGTTCGATGACGAAGTGGAAAGCCTGTCAGCGTTCGATCCGTTGACCGGTGAGGTCATTCGCAAACTGCCACGTTTCACGTTCTACCCGAAAAGCCACTACGTGACTCCGCGCGAAACCTTGCTCGGCGCCATCGAAGGGATCAAGGTCGAGTTGCAGGAACGTCTCGAATACCTTCGCTCCAACAACAAACTGGTCGAAGCCCAGCGTCTGGAACAGCGCACCCGTTTCGACCTGGAGATGATTCTCGAACTGGGCTACTGCAACGGCATCGAAAACTACTCGCGCTACCTCTCGGGTCGTGCCTCCGGGCAAGCGCCGCCGACGCTGTTTGATTACCTGCCGGCCGACGCGCTGCTGGTGATCGACGAATCGCACGTCAGCGTGCCGCAAGTCGGCGCCATGTACAAAGGCGACCGTTCGCGCAAGGAAACGCTGGTGGAATACGGCTTCCGGCTGCCCTCGGCGCTGGACAACCGGCCAATGCGTTTTGACGAATTCGAAGGGATCAGCCCGCAGACAATTTTTGTGTCGGCCACGCCGGGCAACTACGAGGCTGAACACGCTGGCCGCGTGGTCGAACAACTGGTGCGCCCGACTGGCCTGGTCGACCCGCAGATCGAGATCCGCCCGGCGCTGACCCAGGTCGACGATCTGCTCTCGGAGATTGGCAAACGTGTCGCGCTGGAAGAGCGCGTCCTGGTCACCACTCTGACCAAGCGCATGTCCGAAGACTTGACCGATTATCTGGCCGATCACGGCGTGCGCGTGCGCTATCTGCACTCGGACATCGACACGGTGGAGCGGGTCGAAATCATCCGCGATCTGCGTCTCGGCACGTTCGACGTGCTGGTGGGGATCAACCTGCTGCGCGAAGGTCTCGACATGCCGGAAGTTTCGCTGGTGGCGATTCTGGACGCGGACAAGGAGGGCTTCCTGCGTTCCGAGCGCTCGCTGATCCAGACCATCGGACGCGCCGCGCGAAACCTCAATGGCCGGGCGATTCTTTACGCAGATCGCATGACCGGTTCTATGGAACGGGCGATCGGCGAAACCGAGCGGCGTCGCGACAAGCAGATCGCCTTCAACCTGGCCAACGGCATTACGCCCAAAGGCGTGTTCAAGGACGTTGCCGACATCATGGAAGGCGCCACGGTGCCGGGCTCGCGCAGCAAGAAGCGCAAAGGCATGGCCAAGGCCGCCGAGGAAAGTGCCAAGTACGAAGCCGAATTGCGCTCGCCGGGGGAAATCGCCAAGCGCATCAAAGGTCTCGAAGAGAAGATGTATCAGTTGGCGCGGGATCTGGAATTCGAAGCCGCGGCGCAAATGCGTGACGAGATTGGCAAGTTGCGCGAGCGGTTGATCGAGGTCTGATATTTGCGTGCAAGCCCGCTCCTACAAAGAACCGATTCTAGCGGGAACAACTTGCTCTACTGTAGGAGCGAGCCTGCTCGCGATAGCGTTATTCCAGACGCTGCAGTCCCCATTGACGACCGCCGCATAACCACATCAACAAGCCAAAGCCGGCATATCTGCCCTGCTCACTGGAGCCGGGCGGGCTACGCCTGTTACCATTCGCGCTTTGTTTTATCTTCATTTCGAGACTTGCCATGACCACCGTCCGCACGCGCATCGCGCCATCGCCTACCGGGGACCCCCACGTAGGTACCGCTTACATCGCTTTGTTCAACTATTGCTTTGCCAAGCAGCACGGCGGCGAGTTCATCCTGCGGATCGAAGACACTGACCAATTGCGTTCGACCCGCGAGTCCGAGCAGCAGATTTTCGACGCGCTGCGCTGGTTGGGCATCGACTGGAGCGAAGGTCCGGACGTGGGCGGCCCGCACGGTCCTTATCGCCAAAGCGAGCGCGGCGATATTTATCAGAAGTACTGCCAGCAACTGGTCGAAATGGGCCATGCCTTCCCGTGCTTCTGCACCGCCGAAGAGCTGGACCAGATGCGCGCCGAGCAACAGGCTCGCGGCGAAACGCCGCGTTATGACGGTCGTGCGCTGCTCCTGTCTGCGGAAGAAGTCGCCCGTCGTCTGGCCGCTGGCGAGCCACACGTGATTCGCATGAAGGTGCCGAGCGAAGGCGTCTGCGTGGTGCCGGACATGCTGCGCGGCGACGTCGAGATCCCGTGGGATCGCATGGACATGCAAGTGCTGATGAAGACCGACGGCCTGCCGACGTACTTCCTTGCCAACGTGGTCGATGACCATTTGATGGGCATTACCCACGTGTTGCGCGGCGAAGAATGGCTGCCTTCGGCGCCGAAACTGATTCTGCTGTACGAGTACTTCGGCTGGGAACAACCAGAGCTGTGCTACATGCCACTGTTGCGTAACCCGGACAAGAGCAAATTGTCCAAACGCAAAAATCCGACATCAGTCACGTTCTACGAGCGCATGGGTTTCATGCCGGAAGCGATGCTCAACTATCTGGGGCGCATGGGCTGGTCGATGCCCGACGAGCGCGAGAAGTTCTCTCTGCAGGAAATGGTCGACAACTTCGACCTCAAGCGCGTTTCTCTCGGCGGGCCGATTTTCGACATCGAGAAACTGTCGTGGCTCAACGGCCAGTGGTTGCGTGATCTGCCGGTCGAAGAGTTTGCCTCGCGTCTGCAGACCTGGGCGCTGAACCCCGACTACATGATGAAGATCGCCCCGCACGTGCAAGGCCGCGTCGAAACCTTCAGCCAGGTTGCACCATTGGCGGGTTTCTTCTTTGCCGGTGGCGTGAATCCGGATGCCAAGCTGTTTGAATCGAAAAAGCTTTCGGGTGATCAGGTTCGTCAGTTGATGCAGTTGATTCTGTGGAAGCTGGAAAGCCTGCGTCAGTGGGAGAAGGACAGCATCACTGCGACGATTCAGGCGGTGGTGGAATCCCTGGAGCTGAAGCTGCGTGACGCCATGCCGCTGATGTTTGCCTCCATCACCGGCCAGGCCAGTTCGGTTTCAGTGCTGGATGCGATGGAGATTCTCGGTCCGGACCTGACGCGTTTCCGTCTGCGCAAGGCCATCGACTTGCTTGGTGGCGTGTCGAAGAAGGAAAACAAGGAGTGGGAAAAATTGCTGGCGAACATTGCCTGACTCCACTTAATGCCACCTGATTAAACCGTTCCCATGTAGCAGCTGCCGCAGGCTGCGTCGGGTTGCGCAGCAACCCCTTGCCCGCGCGCCACAATCTGTCTGAAAGGGCAGAGTGCCTGTAAGTCGAGCGCACCCCGAGCCTTCCGCAGCTGCTACAGGGAACGTGTCACCCCGACATTACGGGGGCGGGCGGTAAGTGATTGTTATGTCGGCAAAAAACTTTGGAAATTGTTAAAAATAAGTTTGACACACTTCCAAAGCGCCATTAAGATTCGCCCCGTCCTCAGCGATGAGGGGCTTTAGCTCAGCTGGGAGAGCGCCTGCATGGCATGCAGGAGGTCAGCGGTTCGATCCCGCTAAGCTCCACCAATTTACACTTCAAGGTCTGGCCACACCGGCTTTGAAGCGATCAACACTCAGCGTTGATCTGGTGTATAGAAGGGTTTGCGTCCCCTTCGTCTAGTGGCCTAGGACACCGCCCTTTCACGGCGGTAACAGGGGTTCGAGTCCCCTAGGGGACGCCAGTTTTACAGAAGCGATGTTGCAAAATGTCGCTCCGCCGCGAGGCGAAAAATCCGGGGCTTTAGCTCAGCTGGGAGAGCGCCTGCATGGCATGCAGGAGGTCAGCGGTTCGATCCCGCTAAGCTCCACCAATTTACAGTTCAAGGTCTGGCCACACCGACCTTGAATCGATCAGCTCTCAGCACTGATCAGTTGTATAGAAGGTTTTGCGTCCCCTTCGTCTAGTGGCCTAGGACACCGCCCTTTCACGGCGGTAACAGGGGTTCGAGTCCCCTAGGGGACGCCACGATTACCCGCTCTGCGGGATTTTATAAGGGTCATTCAATTATTGAATGGCCCTTTTGTTTGTCTGGCGTTTGGCCAAATCCCCCTCGATCTTTCACACTGTTCTTCAGATCGGCGGTCACAGCCATGACTTGCGAAAAATTATTATGCGAATAATATTCTAATCGTAATATTCGGAGGCAACGATGAACGATAAAAAAGCTCAAACCCGCGAACGCATTCTCAAAGCTGCCAGTGCAGCGTTGATTCAGCGCGGTCCGGCTGAGCCGAGCGTAGGCGAAGTGATGGGTGCAGCCGGCCTGACTGTCGGCGGTTTTTACGCGCACTTCGAAAGCAAGGACGCGATGATGCTGGAAGCGTTCAAGCAACTGCTCGGCCACCGACGTGGCTTGATTGCCGACATGGACGCCGAACTGACCGGCGAAGAGCGTCGCGCTTTGGTCGCTGCGTTTTACCTGTCACGCAAGCACCGCGATTCTTCCGACTCTGCCTGCCCGATTCCCGCATCCGTGGGTGAGCTGGGCCGTCTGCCGGAGGCGTTCCGAGTGGCTTTGAATGAACACGTTGAATTGATGGTCGCGCAGTTGGCGGCCAGCCCGGAAGACAGCGAAAAAGCTTTGGCTGACATAGCGTTGATGGTGGGTGGTTTGGCGCTGGCCCGCGCGCTGGGGCCGGGTGATTTATCCGATCGATTGCTGCGCGCCGCCAAATCGGCGGTGCTATGACCTGAAGGCATTGGCCTGAGGAGTGGGAGCGATGGGCACGTTAAAGTGGGTTCGTGGCGTTAATGGCACCTTGGGCTGGTTTGCACCGCAATTGGTCGCGAGCAAAATGCGACTGGCATTCATGACACCGCGAGACCTGCCGCCTCGTGACTGGGAGTTGCCGCTGCTGGCCAAATCCGAACGCATTACCCTGCGTTTCGGGCTCTCCGCCTTGCGTTGGGGGCAGGGCCCGGCGGTATTGCTAATGCATGGTTGGGAAGGGCGGCCGACGCAGTTTGCCAGCCTCATTACCGCTCTGGTCGACGCCGGTTATACCGTGGTCGCGCTGGACGGTCCGGCGCACGGTCGCTCACCCGGTCGCGAAGCCAATGTCGTGCTGTTCGCTCGTGCGATGCTCGAAGCCGCCGCTGAATTGCCGCCGTTGCAAGCCGTCATCGGCCACTCCATGGGCGGCGCCAGTGCCATGCTCGCCGTGCAACTGGGCTTGCGCACCGAAACCCTGGTGACCATCGCCGCCCCGGCGCGAATTCTCGGCGTGTTGCGCGGTTTTGCACGCTACGTGCGGTTGCCCCCGAACGCGCGTTCGGCGTTCATCCGCCAGGTCGAAAACGATGTCGGCATGCGCGCCGCCACGCTGGATGTCGCGCACTATCAACTCGATATGCCCGGGCTGATCGTTCACGCCGAAGACGACAAGCTTGTCGGGGTCAAAGAGTCGCAACTGATTCATGAGGCCTGGTTCGACAGCCGTTTATTGCGCCTGGAAGAGGGCGGACATCAGCGCGTGCTCGCAGACCCTCGGGTGATTGATGGCGTGTTATCACTGCTGTCGGGACGCAGTCTGCAATCGCGCCAATCGGCCTGAGCATCCGTTACACTGCCTCGGTCGCAATAATCTGACCGGGAGTGGGGCATGGGCTGGGATCGGGCAACGCCTTTTATCATTGATCTGGAAGTGGCTGCCGAAGACATCGACGGTCTGGGCCACGCCAATAACGCGGTGTACGTCACCTGGCTCGAGCGCTGCGCCTGGCGTCATTCGCAGCGGCTCGGGCTGGATCTGGTCGAGTATCGGCGGCTGGATCGGGCAATGGCCGTGGTGCGTCACGAGATCGATTATCTGGCGGCAGCCTACGAAGGCGACGAACTGCAGCTGGCGACCTGGATTGTCGACTGGGACCAGCGCCTGAAGATGACCCGTCATTTCCAGCTCAAACGTCCGCGTGACAACGCCACGCTGCTGCGCGCGCAAACTACTTTTGTCTGCATCGAATTGTCGTCAGGCAAGCCCAAGCGCATGCCGACGGAATTTATCGAAGGTTATGGCCCGGCGTTGCAAGCTCCCGCCTGACACGATCTTGTGGCGAGGGAGCTTGCTCCCGCTGGACCGCGAGCGGTCCCCGACAATGGAAACTGTTGCGCACTTCAACGGGAGCAAGCTCCCTCG
>NZ_JMCL01000191.1 GCF_000690905.1 Pseudomonas sp. Ant30-3
GGGCAGCGACTTGCCGCGACGGTGCGCGGTGGCGGCGTGGCGTGGGAAATCGGACGGCAGCGGGGAATGGGCATTGGCTAATGCTCGAAGAGTCTCAGCCACATAACCCGGCAGGCTGTCTAGAGATATGCCGAGGCAGTTGTGAAATTCTTCGCTGCATATCTTCAACGGGTTGGATCTATGGCCCGGAAGCGGCCATCCAGATAGACGAGTGGATCGGCATATGCAGATGTGAGCACACGCTCGACACTGGCCAGCATTACCGAGTGGGTGCCGACTGCATGGTGTTCAATCAGCTCACAGAACAGCGAAGCCTGCGCCCCTTGCAGATAGGGCAACCCATTGACTTCATCAAATCGCCAGGCTTCATGATCGAAACGGTCGGTCCCCGTGGCGCTACGGCAGTGCACCGCAAGTACCTCCTGTTCTGCGCGGAGTACATTGATGCA
>NZ_JMCL01000192.1 GCF_000690905.1 Pseudomonas sp. Ant30-3
GCGATCAACGCCCAACATTCAGAACGCGTCCGACCCAACCCCCCCCCAACACTCTTTACACATTCTTTATACCCCACCCACCCCCTCGATCTCGCGCCTTTACACCCTCTCTCCCGACAATACCTCCACACGCGGCAACACGCCGTAACACGGAGATTGACCCATGAGCATTCTGGACGGGGTGTCGCTGCTGCTGGCAGCGGGGCTGTTCATTTATCTGTTGGTGGCGCTGTTGCGCGCGGACCGGAACTAGGGGCGGCTAATGCACAGTTATGATTATTGGCTGATTCTGGCCTTCTTCGCGTTGGTGCTGATACCGGCACCGTTTCTTGGGCGCTTCTACTACAAAGTAATGGAAGGCCAGCGCACCTGGCTGTCGCCGGTTCTCGGCCCGCTCGAGCGCGGTTGTTATCGCGTCGCCGGCGTCGATCCGCAGACCGAGCAGAGCTGGCAGAAATACGCCCTGGCCTTGCTCGCCTTCAACCTTGCAGGTTTTGTGTTGTTGTTCGCGATCCTGCTGTTCCAGAATTACCTGCCGCTCAACCCGCAGAACCTGCCGGGCCAGGAGTGGACGCAGGCGTTCAACACCGCCGTCAGTTTCATGACCAACACCAACTGGCAGTCGTACAGCGGCGAAGCCACGCTCAGCTACCTCAGCCAGATGGTCGGCCTGACCGTGCAAAACTTCGTCAGCGCCGCCACCGGCCTGGCCGTGCTGGTCGCGCTGTGTCGCGGCATCGGGCGCAAATCCAGCCGCACCGTCGGCAACTTCTGGGTCGACATGACCCGTGCCACGCTCTACGGATTGTTGCCCCTGTGCCTGCTGCTGGCGCTCTACCTCGTCTGGCAAGGCGTGCCGCAAACCTTCGCGCAGTACGTGAATGCAGTGACGATGCAAGGCGTCGATCAGGTGATTCCGCTCGGCCCGGCGGCCAGCCAGATTGCGATCAAGCAACTGGGCACCAACGGTGGCGGTTTCTTCGGCGTCAACTCGGCGCACCCGTTCGAGAACCCGACCGCCTGGAGCAACCTGTTCGAGCTGGCTTCGATCATCCTGATCCCGGCCGCGCTGGTGTTCACCTTCGGCCATTACGTGAAAGACCTGCGTCAGAGCCGCGCGATCATCGCCTGCATGCTCGCGCTGTTCCTGATCGGTGGGGCAACCTCGCTGTGGGCCGAATATCAACCGAACCCGACCCTGAGCAACGCCGCCGTCGAACAGACTGCGCCGCTCGAAGGCAAGGAAGCGCGCTTCGGCACCACCGCCACCGTGCTCTGGTCGGTGACCACCACGGCCGCATCGAACGGTTCGGTCAATGCCATGCACGACAGCCTTAATCCGCTGAGCGGTATGGTGGCGATGGTCAACATGATGGTCGGCGAAGTGATCTTCGGCGGCGTCGGGGCCGGCCTCTACGGCATGTTGCTCAACGTGTTGATTGCGGTGTTCCTTGCGGGCCTGATGATCGGCCGAACCCCGGAATACCTCGGCAAAAAACTCCAGGCCAAGGAAGTGCAATTGCTCGTGGTGACGCTGCTGGTGATGCCCATCGGCGTCCTGGTGTTCGGCGCAATCGCCGCCAGCCTGCCGGGCCCGGTGGCCTCGGTGAGCAACCCCGGCGCCCATGGTTTCAGCCAGTTGCTCTACGCCTACACCTCGGCCAGCGCGAACAACGGCTCGGCGTTCGGCGGCTTTGGTGCCAACACCGCGTTTCACAACCTGATGCTCGGGTTCGGCATGTTGCTCGGCCGCTTCGGCTACATCCTGCCGGTGCTGGCGCTGGCCGGCAGCCTGGCGATGAAGAAAGCCGCACCGATCAGCCCGAACAGTTTCCCGACCCATGGCCCGTTGTTCGTGACGTTGCTGACCGTGACCATTTTGCTGGTGGGCGGTTTGACCTTCCTGCCGGCGCTGGCGCTCGGTCCGATTGCTGAACACTTGAGCCTGGGCTTCTGAGCCTGATGCCCATCAGTCAGCCAAAACCCGCTCTTTGTAGCAGCTGGCGCAGCCGGCGTCCGGCTGCGAAGCAGTCGTTCACCTTCCCCACGCGCTGCGTCAGGAGAACCAGGTGCTCAGGTTTTTTACGACTGCTGCGCAGCCGGACGCAGGCTGCGCCAGCTGCTACGGATCGGATTGCGCATGGCTGTTGGGTACTGGTTTTCAGATCTCTTTTTAGGAGCAGAACAATGAACATGCCCGCCATCAAACCGGTTGCCTCGAAGGCACCGGAACAACCGAAAACCGCAATGTCCGCACTGTGGCGACCGGCGTTGCTGCAAGCCTTCGTCAAGCTTGACCCGCGCCAGTTGAAGCGTTCGCCGGTGATGCTGGTGGTTGAACTGACCGCCATTTTCACCACTGTGTTGTGCTTCATTCCCGACCCGGCGGTGCCAACGTTTGTCGCCGCACAAATCGCCCTGTGGCTGTGGTTCACCGTGCTTTTCGCTAACTTTGCCGAGGCGCTGGCTGAAGGTCGCGGCAAGGCCCGCGCCGACAGCCTCAAGGCCGGCAGCGAAGGCCTCAGCGCACGTCGCAAAGCCGCCGACGGCAGCTTCCAGATCGTGCCCGCCGCCAGCCTGCGCAAAGGTGATGTGGTGCGCGTCGCGGCGGGGGAAATGATCCCGGGTGACGGCGAGGTGATCGAGGGCATCGCGGCGGTCAACGAAGCGGCGATTACCGGTGAATCGGCTCCGGTGATTCGTGAGTCCGGTGGCGATCGCTCGGCGGTCACCGGCAACACTCGATTGGTCTCCGATTGGCTGTTGGTGCGGATCACCAGCAACCCCGGCGAGTCGACACTCGATCGCATGATCGCCCTGGTCGAAGGCGCCAAACGGCAGAAAACCCCGAACGAAGTGGCGCTGGACATTCTGCTGATCGGCCTGACCCTGATCTTTCTGCTGGTGGTCGTCACCCTGCAACCGTTCGCGCACTTTGCCAACGGCAGCCTGCCGCTGGTGTTCCTGGTGGCGTTATTGGTCACGCTGATTCCGACGACGATTGGCGGGTTGTTGTCGGCCATCGGGATTGCCGGGATGGACCGGCTGGTGCGCCTCAATGTGATCGCCAAATCCGGTCGCGCGGTCGAAGCGGCGGGGGATGTGCACGTGCTGTTGCTGGACAAAACCGGCACCATCACGTTCGGCAACCGGCGTTGCACGGCGGTGTATGCCGCGCCCGGCGTCAGCGCCATGCAACTGGCCGAAGGTGCGCTGTTTGCATCACTGGCCGATGACACGGCGGAAGGCAAATCCATCGTCGAGTTTTTGCGCAGTCTGCATCCGCAACCCGAGCCTGCCGCCGAGTTGCTGACCGGCGTGCCGTTCAGTGCTGAGACGCGCTTGTCCGGCGTGGATTATCAGGGCCGCGTGTTCCGCAAAGGCGCGGTGGATTCGCTGCTGGATTTCGTCGGCCTTAAACGCGCCGATCTGGCCCCGGCACTGACACGGGAAATCGAGCGGATCGCGCAGAGCGGCGGCACGCCGTTGCTGGTCTGCGCTGACGGCAAATTGCTTGGCGTGATCCATCTGAAAGACGTGGTCAAACCCGGCATCCGCGAGCGCTTTGCCGAACTGCGCAAGTTGGGGATCCGCACGGTGATGGTCACCGGCGATAACCCGCTGACGGCGGCGGCGATTGCGGCGGAGGCGGGCGTCGACGACGTGCTGGCCGAGGCCACGCCGGAGAAGAAACTCGCGCGCATCCGCCATGAGCAGAACGACGGTCGCCTGGTCGCGATGTGCGGCGACGGCGCCAACGACGCCCCGGCCCTGGCTCAGGCGGACGTCGGCATGGCGATGAACGACGGCACGCAAGCGGCGCGTGAAGCGGCCAACATGGTCGACCTCGACAGCGACCCGACCAAGCTGCTGGACGTGGTGCAGATCGGCAAGGAATTGCTGGTGACCCGTGGCGCGCTGACGACGTTTTCGATTGCCAACGACGTGGCCAAATACTTCGCGATCCTGCCGGCGCTGTTTGCCTCGATTTATCCACAGCTGGGCGTGCTCAACGTCATGCAGTTGAGCAGTCCGCAGAGCGCAATCCTCTCGGCGATTGTGTTCAACGCGCTGATCATCGTCGTGCTGATCCCCCTGGCGCTGCGCGGCGTGCGGGTGCAAGCGGCGAGTGCGGCAGCGTTGTTGCGGCGCAATTTGCTGATCTATGGACTGGGCGGGTTGGTGGTGCCGTTTGTGGGGATCAAAGCGATCGACATGCTCCTGACTGCGCTGCACCTGGTTTGATGATTAGTCGCTGTGGCACCGCGTCGGTTGTGGGCGGATCTCTGTAGTGAGGATATCTCTGTGGTGAGGAGATCTCTGTAGTGAGGAGATCTCTGTAGTGAGGGGATCTCTGTAGTGAGGGGATCTCTGTGGTGAGGAGATCTCTGTGGCGAGGAGATCTCTGTGGCGAGGGGGTTTACCCCCGTTGGGCTGCGCAGCAGCCCCAAGCCCAAATGCGGTGTGCCAGAAGAAATGAATTTGCAGATCCAGGGGCTGCTGCGCAGCCCAACGGGGGTAAACCCCCTCACCACAGGTGTGTGATGCCCCAACAGTGAAGTGCCCCATAAGTGAGGTGGACGCCTCGGTTGTAAGCGATCTCTGTGGTGAGGAGATCTCTGTAGTAAGGAGATGTGTGTAGTGAGAGATCTCTGTGGCGAGGGGGTTTACCCCCGTTGGGCTGCGCAGCAGCCCCCAGCCCAATAAATGCAGTGTGCCAGAAGAAATGAGTTTGCAGATCCAGGGGCTGCTGCGCAGCCCAACGGGGATAAATCCCCTCACCACAGTGTGTGGTGGCACAGAAACTTGGTGTTTTTCCGCAGAATTCGATCCAGAGGGCGCTGCATGTGGTTTGACGATAGGCAGCTGCAGCAGAGCTTCTGTGGCAAGCGGCTTTTGTGGTGAGGGGATTTATCCCCGTTGGGCTGCGCAGCAGCCCCCAGCCCAATAAATGCAGTGTGCCAGAAGAAATGAATTTGCAGATCCAGGGGCTGCTGCGCAGCCTAACGGGGATAAATCCCCTCACCACAGGTGTGTGGTGGCACAGAAGTTTGGTGTTTTCCCTAAGAATTCGAGGAATCTGAAATGACCAAAATGATACGCCCAGCCCTTAGCCTTCTGGTGCTGATGACCCTCATCACCGGCATCGCTTACCCCTTGCTAGTCACCGGCATCGCCCAGGTCGCATTCCCCGACCAGGCCAACGGCAGCCTGATCCACGATGCCGACGGAAAGGTCCGCGGCTCGTCCCTGATCGCCCAGGATTTCACCGGCGACACCTGGTTCCACCCGCGCCCATCCGCCGGCGCCTTCGCCACCGTCTCAAGCGGTGCCAGCAACCTGGCACCGAGCAACCCGGCCCTGGCCACTCGGGTGATTGACGATGCCAACAAACTGCTGGTGCCTGGCCAAGGTCCGGTGCCGCTGGCGCTGCTGACCACCTCCGGCAGCGGCCTCGATCCGCACTTGCCTCCAGCCGCAATTGCCTATCAACTGGCGCGTGTCGCGGCAGCGCGTCACCTGCCGGTGGCGAAGGTGCAGCAACTGCTGGATGAACACATCGAACAGCCGCTGGTAGGGCCGCCGGTGGTAAACGTGTTGGCGCTGAACACCGCGCTGGAAAACCTGTAAATCAGCGGCGCCACCGTTCGCGAGCAAGCCCGCTCCCACAGAAGAATGCATTCCCCTGTAGGAGTGAGCCCGCTCGCGATGGCGGCCCAAAAGCCACCACCCACCCCACAGAAAAATGCTATCCCTTGTGGGAGCGGGCTTGCTCGCGAAGGCGGCCCAAAAGTCACCACCAACCCAAGGAGAATGCATTCCCCTGTAGGAGCGAGCCCGCTCGCGAAGGCGATAGAGCAATCACCCTTTCAACCTCTGAATAAAGTGAGCTTCAAGCATGAGCAACTCCGGCCGCGCCGACGCGCTTCTCGCAGACCTGCCCCGCAATGGCCGTGGCCGTCTCAAGGTTTTCCTCGGCGCTGCACCCGGTGTCGGCAAGACCTACGCCATGCTGCAAGCCGCGCACACGCAACTGCGCCAGGGCGTCAAAGTCCTCGCCGGCGTCGTCGAAACCCACGGCCGTGCCGAAACCGAGGCCCTGCTCGGCGGCTTGCCCCAGCAACCGCTGGTGCGCTCGGAATACCGTGGCGTGATGCTCGAAGAAATGGACCTCGACGGCCTGCTCGCGGCCAAACCGAAGCTGGTCTTGGTCGACGAACTCGCCCACAGCAACGCCCCCGGCAGCCGTCACGCGAAACGCTGGCAAGACATTCAGGAGCTGCTCGCCGCCGGCATCGACGTGTTCACCACCGTCAACGTCCAGCACCTCGAAAGCCTCAACGACCAGGTCCGCGGAATCACTGGCGTACAGGTCCGCGAAACCCTGCCCGACTGGGTTCTGCAAGAAGCCTACGAGTTGCTGCTCATCGACCTGCCACCCCGCGAACTGCTCGAGCGCCTGCGCGACGGCAAGGTCTACGTGCCGGAGCAGGCGAGGGCGGCCATCGATGCGTTTTTCACCCAGACCAACCTCACCGCGCTGCGTGAGTTGGCGATGCAAACTGCCGCCGCGCAAGTCGACAATGACCTTGCCCAGGGTTATCGCCAACTCGGCCAGGCAGCGCCCGCCGTGCGCGGTCGCTTGCTGGTCGGCGTCGATGGCGATGAACACGCCGAGCGCCTGGTGCGTCACGCCAGCCGCGTCGCCCAGCGGCGGCATTTGCCCTGGAGCCTGGTGCACGTCGACAACGGCAGCGCGCGCGATGAGCAAGCGCGCTTGCGCCTGCAGAGCGCCCAGCAACTGGCCGAACGTCTGGGCGGCGAAGTGGTGTTGCTGCGCGCTGGCGAGGTGGCGAAAACCCTCATTCAGCACGCTGCCGAACGCCGCGCCAGCCTGGTGCTGGTCGGCCAGTCCCGGCAGCGCCTGCGTCGACGCCTGTTCGGCGGCGGCCTCGCGTCACGTTTGTTGCGCGATGCGCGCGGACTGGAAATCAACGTCCTCGACAGCGACCACCCGCAGCATCCACCGCGGCAACGCTCGGCACTTTCGCTGGTGTGGTTCGACTACGCGCTCGCGCTGGTTGCGACGCTGTTGGCCACCGCGCTCGCCTGGGCCGTGGCCAGCGTCCTGCCGCTGCCGAATATCTCGCTGGTGTTCCTCGCCGCCGTGCTGCTGGTGGCGGTGCGCAGCAGCCTCGGCCCGGCGCTCGCGTGCGCGGCGATGTCATTCCTGACCTACGATTTTCTATTCATCCCGCCGAATTTTTCCTTCAGCATTCAGCGCGAAGAAGACGTGCTGACCTTGCTGTTTTTCCTGCTGATGGCCGCGCTCACCGGCAACCTTGCCGCGCGTCAGCGTCGGCAGTTGCAAGCGCTACGGGACACTCAGGAAGAGACCAGCGAACTGCTCGATCTGTCGCGCAAACTCACCGCCGCCACCGACCGTCAGGCCGTGGTCAGCGCCGCCGCGCAGCACCTCGATGGCTGGACTGATTTAAGCGTGTGCCTGCTCAATCGCGATGGAGCGGCTGGCTGGAAAGTCGAAACCGGCGGTCCGTTGGAATTCAGCGAAACCGAACGCGCCGCCGCCGATTGGGCCTGGCAGCACGACCAACCGGCCGGTGCCGGCACCGGCACGCTGCCGGCCGGACGTTGGTGGTGGTGGCCGCTTTCAGTTGAAGACGGGCCGCTGGCGATCCTCGGCGTGTGCGCCAAAGAAGGCCAGACCTTGAGCGGCCAACGCCGGCGTTTGCTGACGGCGCTGAGTCAACCGCTGGCCCAGGCACTGGCCCGCGCGCAACTCGCCGACGACCTCGAAGCAGCGCGCCTGCATGGCGAAACCGAGCAACTGCGCAGCGCGCTGCTGGCCTCGGTCTCGCATGATTTGCGCACACCGCTGACGTCCATGCGCGGCAGCATCGACAGCCTGCTGGCGCTAGGCGAGGCGATCCCCTTGGAGGATCGCCGCGAGCTGCTCGAAGGCACCCGCGATGAAGCCGAACGCCTCGACCGCTACATTCAAAACCTGCTGGACATGACCCGTCTCGGCCATGGCGCATTGAAACTGGCGCGGGACTGGGTGGCCCCGGCAGACATCATCGGCAGCTCGCTCAATCGCCTGCGCGCCGTCCTGTCGCCGTTGCAGGTCAGCACCGAACTGCCGGCCGATATGCCGCTGCTGTATGTCCACGCCGCCTTGATCGAACAGGCGCTGGTCAACGTGCTGGAAAACGCCGCGCGCTTTTCACCGGTCCACGGCCGCCTGCAACTGCGCGCCGGCTCGGGTGATGACGAAATCTATTTTTCGGTCAGCGATGAAGGGCCGGGCATTCCCGAAGAGGAGCGCGCGAAGATTTTCGACATGTTTTACACCGCTGCGCGCGGTGATCGAGGCGGGCAGGGCACCGGGCTGGGGTTGGCGATCTGTCAGGGCATGGTCGGCGCCCATGGCGGCCGGATCAGCGTTGCCGACGGCATTGAAGGCCGCGGGACTTGCATCACCTTGCACCTGCCTTTGCAGGAACAACCGGCCCTGGAGAGTGAGCGTTGAAATCGAAGCCTGATACTCTTCGCCCATCTTCCTGCCGCGACCGCCAATTATGAGCCAGACCGCGACCATTCTGGTCATCGACGACGAACCGCAAATCCGTAAATTCCTGCGCATCAGCCTCGCGTCCCAAGGCTACAAAGTGCTCGAGGCCGGCACCGGCGCTGAGGGGTTGGCGCAAGCCGCGCTGAACAAACCGGACCTGCTGGTGCTCGACCTAGGCCTGCCGGACATGGACGGTCAGCAAGTGCTGCGTGAATTTCGTGAATGGTCGACGGTGCCGGTGCTGGTGCTGTCGGTGCGCGCCAGCGAAGGGCAGAAAGTCGAAGCGCTGGACGGCGGCGCCAATGACTACGTGACCAAGCCGTTCGGCATTCAGGAGTTCCTGGCGCGGGTGCGCGCGTTGTTGCGCCAGGCACCGACCGGCGAAGTTCAGCAGGCGGCACTGACATTCGGCCCGTTGACCGTCGACCTGGCCTATCGCCGGGTATTGCTCGACGGCGCCGAAGTCGCGCTGACCCGCAAGGAATACGCGGTGCTTGCGCAACTCGCGCGGCATCCGGGAAGGGTGATCACGCAGCAGCAATTGCTCAAGGACATCTGGGGGCCGACGCACACCGAGGACAGCCATTACCTGCGGATCGTCGTCGGGCATTTACGCCAGAAGCTCGCCGACGACCCGACCCGACCAAGGTTCATCGTGACCGAAGCGGGGGTTGGGTACCGGTTGCTGGAGGAGGGTGGTGTCTGAACATACAGCCGCGTGGCGATGAAGCTTTTGTGGCGAGGGGGCTTGCCCCCGTTGGGCTGCGCAGCAGCCCCTAACCATACAATCTGATTTCTTCAGGCTCACCACATGTCTCGGGCTGGGGCTGCTTCGCAGCCCAACGGGGGCAAGCCCCCTC
>NZ_JMCL01000193.1 GCF_000690905.1 Pseudomonas sp. Ant30-3
CCGGGCCTTGTACACACCGCCCGTCACACCATGGGAGTGGGTTGCACCAGAAGTAGCTAGTCTAACCTTCGGGAGGACGGTTACCACGGTGTGATTCATGACTGGGGTGAAGTCGTAACAAGGTAGCCGTAGGGGAACCTGCGGCTGGATCACCTCCTTAATCGACGACATCAGCTGCTCCATGAGCTCCCACACGAATTGCTTGATTCATTGAAGAAGACGATAGAAGCAGCTTTAAGCTCCAAGCTGATAGCTCATGGCTAACAGTTACAAGCTCGAAATTGGGTCTGTAGCTCAGTTGGTTAGAGCGCACCCCTGATAAGGGTGAGGTCGGCAGTTCGAATCTGCCCAGACCCACCAATTTTGTTATGGGGCCATAGCTCAGCTGGGAGAGCGCCTGCCTTGCACGCAGGAGGTCAGCGGTTCGATCCCGCTTGGCTCCACCATAAACTGCTTTGACACGTTAGAGTTTAGAAATG
>NZ_JMCL01000194.1 GCF_000690905.1 Pseudomonas sp. Ant30-3
CCCAAGGCCGCCTGATAGTCGCTCACCGCGCCCCGCCCATTACGGCGGGGCACAACTCTATGCACGCATGACCTTATTCCAGTCGATGCTATGACCGGCAGCTTCAAGCTCACGCGCGAGTGCCTGTTTCCAGCCCCCGCCGCTATCCATCGTCTCCCAAACAACACCGGCGAAATCGCTTGGAATTTCCACCGCCCCGCGTTTGAGAGCACATACCTTGTCTCTGCCTAGGCGACCAATGAAGTACCCCAACTCCAAAAGCACATTCTGACGGGCTCTGGGCTCAGGTGTTCCTCCTTTTACGCAGCCCTCATCGTCTGGAGTAAGCAGAACTACTGCGAAACCAACATCACTGTGAGCAACCACTTTTTCGATAATTGTTCGTCCTTGGTTAGCCTGTTCGTGCAAGATGACGGCTTCAAGCCCGATTCGCTCAAGAAATCGTGCCACTGTTTCACGAGCACCATCGTCGTGACCATGAACGATAAAGACTTTGCGCGAAAATTGAGCTTTTAACATGGTATCCGTGCTCCCCTTGGTCTGGATATAACTCTTGTAATCCCGCACAAAGGGAATGATTAGCTGGCCAGTAAGTGCGTGAATTCCAGCAATGACCTTTTTTCCGGAATAGAAAAAATGGTGTCCGAAATTGGTAGCGTAGCCGGGATCTGCCGCCAGCTTCTCGATTAAAAGCAACGTCAACCCCAGCGCCTGCTTGGGGTCGTCTGGCCAAGCAAGCTGGGCGCTTCCAATCATGCTGCCCCCAGACTTTTCACTTTCAGCGATGAACGCCTCAACGTCGAGACCTTCCGTGAGCTCGGCGTTGTATGGCTCAAGGTCGGGATGTCGTAGCAGTTGAGCCAATTTTTTGAGAGGTCTTTCGTAAGTTTGAAGCTGTGAGGACTGCAAATCTAGAACTGCATTGTTTATTTCCGAGAATAAGTCTTTAGCCATCAATCATCCCCATCCGACTTCAATCTAGCTTCTGCCGCTTTTTCAAGAATACTCTCCCGATACTTTTCCTTCATTTGTTCTGCGAGAGGGCCAACGATAGGGTTCGAAGAATATTCTCCTAAGCGGTCGTCGATCATTCGATTGACCGATTGAATTGCGCCCTCAATGCTGGCGGGATCATTTGGATCAAAGTTTACGACCCCCAGTTCGCCGTCTAACTCACTCAAGGCGCGCTGCGCATCTTTCAGGTTTTTCTGAAGCTTATCCAGTCCGGTAATTTTGAACACGACTCACCTCCTTTTATTTATTCAGATGCTCGGAAAATGATGAAACTTCCCGAGCAATGTGATCCATCAGTTCGTGGGCGTTTTTGGGATCACTGCCTGCATACGCAAGGACCAGCAGCGTGAGTGGGTGAACATCCAGCACGGCACAAACATCTTCAATTTTATTCAATGTTGGGCTTTTCAGCCCTCGCTCCAAAGAGCTGAGGTAAGTTCGGCTGGACACATCCGAGAACGCCTCCTGGCTCAGGCCACGCGCCTTTCTGATCCGCCGTAGTGCATCGGGCAACGATGGCTTGAATGCTGTCATTCTGAACTTTCCCCAAAATCCAGAATGACAACCTGTTGCGCCCTATAGGGCTACAATCTATAGTGTTCATTTTTCCGTTTGTGCCTTTACTGAAATCCGCATTGGCGGCTTTCAGCAAAAGCGGAGAGCCTGATCCGTGTCTTTCCTGACTTCCGTGCATGTGCCTTCGTGCTTCTACGCTTTTGCGGATGCGTGGGCTTGCGCATCTGCGCTTTCGAGGGAATGCGGTAAAGCGTCCCTGATGTTTCGTGCATGCGTGGGAGTGCAGCCATGACCCCGCTCATCACCGCCGACGAGCGCACGCGCCTGCTGGCCAACGGCCAGGCCCGCGCTGCCGGGCAGGACACCGACCCGCAGCCCGTGGTGCGCCTGTTCACCCCGGATGCGCATGCCACCTGGCTGCTGGCTTCGCTCGACCCAGCCGATGGCGATACTGCCCACGGCCTGATCGGCTTGGGGATTGGCATGCCTGCACTGGGAACGGTGAAGCTGTCCGACCTGGCCGCCATCGTCGGGCCGCGGCAGCAGTCCGTGATGCGGGATCGCTATTTCCAGCCGGTGCGGCGGCTGTCGGAATACCTGCGGCTGGCCGAAGACAACGGCTCGATCACCGATTGAGGGCCACCGCGAAGCGGTGGCGCACTGTGTCTATTTCGGTCTGGTCTGTGACCCGTTCGGTCTGAATTGGCAGTGTTGCACCGAAGCGGTGCGTGCCAGATCGAAACGGTCATGATGCCTGGCGCGGGCTGCGGCAAGCTGACCGACGCGGCATGCCATTGGAGTGCGTTGCCGCCGTCGCACTCGGACGATTTCAGCAACGTATCGGAGTTCATCGGTCTTGACACTGCCAGTTTACGCTTCACCCATGACGTTTTGACGATGGCCTCGTAGCACGCCGTTTCGCCGTGGCGACGCATCCCCAGCACAGGGAGGTTGCCGTATGGCTGATCGCAGTGCCGAGCCGTGGTATGCCACGGCGGCCTATCTCTACGTTCTGCACTTGGATGGCCCGGCGCTGGCCTGGGAGTACCTGCGCCGTCATCCAGACTACCAGCGCGACTGGCTGCGCCGTCGTCGCCAACCGGATGCCGCCGGGCATTGGGGGCTGCGCCTGCTGGAAGATCCCGCCCTGGATGCGCGGGATGCACACCCGGCCTGGTTCCCCGATCACGATGCCGTGGTGCAGCTCTACCCGGATGCCGATCCGCCGCCCGATGCCTTGTGCTTTGCGTTCTGGAAGCTGCCGGGCCACAAACACCTGATCCATGACGGCAAGCGCCTGGTGCTGGTGGCACGCTGGCCCGGCTGCTGCCTGCGTTTCGTGCTCGCGCCAGGCTTGGCCGACGGCATGGCTTACGCCTATGCCATCCGGGCCTGCGTCGCACCTTGCGAACGCTATGCAGCCCTGGTGAGCGAATTGAACAAGATCGCCGTAGCCGCAGGTGCCGTACCTGCGGCGACCGTCCGGCCACGTCCGCCGCTGTCCGCATTGTTGGAACTGCACACGCTTCAGGCGCTGGACGCGACCCTGGCGGGTGCGTCCTTGCGGGAGGTGGCCGAAGGGCTGTTTGGTGTGGATGCCGTTGCCGCCGACTGGCACGCCGACAGCGCTTTGCGCGCCCGCGTGCGGCGGCTGGTGCGCCGGGCCAATGGGCTGATGCGCGGTGGCTATCGCCGTCTGGCGCAACTTCCCCCCGTTCCGCCGCATGAGGGGGGACGTTTCGCATCCCCTGCAGAACGTCCCTGAGCAAGAACCCCAAGTTTCTTGAGACTGCCTCCATCCGGTCGCGCTGTGTGGCCGGGCTTTACCTACCGATGGAGGTACATCCCATGCGACCCGCTCCCTTGCGGCCTGCCGCCGTTCCCGCTGCCACACCCGCACACCCCCAACGCTATCTCACCAACGATGAAGCTGCCGATTACCTGCGCCTGTCACCGCGCACGCTGGAGAAACAGCGCGTGATCGGCGGCGGCCCGAAGTTCCGCAAGTTCGGCCGCCGTGTGATGTACGCCGTGGCCGACCTTGATGCCTGGGCGGAAACGCGCAGCTTCGAGACCACTTCCGACCCCGAATATGCCGAGCACCACTCGGCTGACAGCCGTGCGCGCTGATCGGCGCATCGTCGGTGGCCATCGCCATGTTCCGCCCACCAGGGCACGCCTTGCCGCAGCGCGAACAGCTCGACCTGTTCCGCGCGCTGCCGGGCGACATGGCGCCGCGCGACAGCCAGGACTTGATGGCCTTTCCGTTCTTCTCGCTGGCGAAGTCGCGGCGCACCGCGCCGATCGATTTCCGCAGCGGGAGCATCACCATCCGCGTGGAAGGCACACAGGAACATGGCATCGCCACGATATGGGATGCCGACATCCTGATCTGGGCCGCCAGCCAGATCGTGGAAGCCCGCGACGCGGGCATCCCGACCTCGCGGCTGATGCAGGTGCGTCCCTACGAGATCCTGCGCTTCATCGGGCGCGGTACGTCGCTGCGCGACTACCAGCGCCTCAAGGCCGCGCTCGACCGGCTGCAATCGACCACGGTGGCCACGTCCATTCGAGAAACCACGGGAAGGCGATTGCATCGCTTCTCGTGGATCAACGAGTGGAAGGAGCTGGCCGACGCCAGCGGCACGCCGCTGGGCATCGAGCTGATCCTGCCGGACTGGTTCTATGCGGGCGTGGTGGACGCGGCCCTGGTGCTAACCATCCACCCGACGTATTTCCGGCTCACGGGCGGCATCGAGCGGTGGCTGTATCGCCTGGTGCGCAAGCATGGCGGCCGGCAGGAACATGGCTGGCAATTCGATTTCCAGCACCTGTACCGCAAGTCGGGCAGCGTGGCGCGCTTCTACGACTTCGCCGCCGACCTGCGCGCGCTGGTGGCGCGGCAATCGCTGCCCGGCTACGTCCTGGGCATCGAGCGGATGCCTGGCGAGAAAACCGAACTGCTGACATTCCGGCCCGTGCCGCCCACGGCACGGGGATAACTGCGGGAAAACCTGTTAATTCACTCGTGCTATCAGGCAACAGAGGACTCGTGCTATCAGGCAACAAATCGTCGTGCTATCAGGCAAAAAAATCGGCTGCAAACCCGCGCCGTTGCTGGGTTTTCTCGCCCCTTAACTTCCCTAACAGTAAATACATAACTTTTAGTAGAAGCGCGCCGTTTCGGTGGACAACCGCCAAACGGCACGGCGAACCCCGTTTCGCAGGACAGGCAAAGCCCGGCTTTCCAGCAGGGAGGGCCGCGCCATGATCTTCGCGTTTCTCAACCAGAAAGGCGGTGTCGGCAAGACCACGCTCGCCACGCACATCGCCGGCGAGCTGGCGATGCGCGGCCTACACGTCATCCTGCTGGATGCCGACCCGCAGGGTTCCTCACTGGACTGGACACAGCGCAGAAGCCAGCAGGGCTTGCCACGGTTGTTCAGCGCCGTGGGCCTCGCCTGTGAAACACTGCACCAGGAAGCGCCAGAACTCGCCAGGCGGGCCGATCACGTCATTATCGACGGGCCACCCAGGATCGCCGCCTTGGCGCGCTCCGCGCTGCTGGCGGCCGAGCGCGTGCTAATCCCGGTGCAGCCCAGCCCCTACGACCTGTGGGCCAGCTCAGAAATGGTTTCGCTGATCCGCGAGGCACAGGTGTTCCGGCCGCAGCTAGCAGCGGCCTTCGTCATCAATCGGCGCGTCAGCACCACCATCATCGGCAGGGAAGCACGGCAATCGCTGGCCGAACAGCCGCTGCCCGCGCTGCGCTCGGAGATCCACCAACGCATCGTCTTCGCCGACAGCGTGGCCGCTGGCCGGCTCGCCCGCGAAACAGCGCCCGACAGCGCCGCCGCCCGCGAAATCACCGCCCTGGTGGACGAACTGCTGCAGTGGCCGTCATGAGCGACAACAGCAACCCACCCAACGGCAAACGCCCAGCCAAGCGGGTCGGCATCGGTGCGCGTCCGCCCGCCAATCCGCACGCCGAGGCGTGGATTCGCCAGGGTGACGCGGATGCGCTCAACAAGGGCGACCTTTACACCGCTCGCCTGACCCTCGACATCACGCCTGCCATGCGGGCACGCATCAAGGTGTCGGCCTTCACGCGGGGCGTGACCGTGGCCGACCTGCTGCGCGGCCTGCTGGAGCGCGAGTTTCCAGAACACCGCAGGGAGAACACACCATGACCGCATCCGCTTTGCCTGCCGCGAACGCGGCACCGGTTACGCCGTTGCCTGCGCTTTCGACACTCGCCGGACAGGCCGGCAACGTGCCGCTGACGCGCGTTTCGCTGGCCTACATCGAGGCCCGTTTTAAGCTCTACCTGCGCTTCGGAGAACCGGCGCGCACACTCCAGCTCGACCGTTGGCGGCGCTGCGCAGTGTTCCTGCCGGGCACGATGCTATGCCGCATCCGCTGGGAGGCAAACGACTACGGCACGATCCGCTGGCAGCTCATGATGATGCAAGCCGCCACGCCGCTCGATGCCGTACAGCGCATCCCAGGTGTGCAGCCAGGCGCGCGCCTGCTGCTGCACGCAGAAGGCGATGCCAACGTGCGCGCCGTGCTGGAACGCATCGACGCTATCGAAGCGCTGGGCATCGCCGCCATCGACGTGTCGCCCGCGTACTGGCGTACGCTGGGCAACCGTCTGGCGGCTCGCCTTGCGCTGCCCGAATACACTGCCGAGCGGCACGCCGCTTGGTTGGCCGGGAAGGTGCTGCCATGACGGCCCCGACCAACACGGGCAGCACGTCGGCCGTTGCGCCGCGTCCCCGCTTGCACCCACGTTCACGTATGCGCGCTCGCGTCGTCGTGGCGACACTGGCCGCCATCGGCCTCGCGGCGCTGGCCTGGGCGGCTTTCGTATCGCCGCTGCCGCGCCTGGCCTACAACCCGTCCGACAGTGTGGCGGTTGGCTGGTATCGCATCGAACCGTTCGACCCGCGCACCGCCTCGCTGCCACGTCCGCTGTCAGTGGACAGCATCGTGCTGGTGCCGCTGCCCAACAGGGCCGCCATGCTGGCCGCGCAGCG
>NZ_JMCL01000195.1 GCF_000690905.1 Pseudomonas sp. Ant30-3
GTCGCCACCGATCTGCTGAGCTTGTTGCTGCTGATCCCGCCGGGAGAATTGGGCGCCGACGTGGTGTTCGGCTCGTCCCAGCGCTTTGGTGTGCCGATGGGTTACGGCGGGCCGCATGCGGCTTTTTTTGCCAGTCGCGAGGAATACAAACGGGCGATTCCGGGGCGAATCATTGGCGTCTCGAAGGATACGCGCGGCAACACTGCGTTGCGCATGGCCCTGCAGACCCGTGAACAACACATCCGTCGCGAGAAGGCCAATTCGAACATCTGCACGGCCCAGGTGCTGCTGGCCAACATTGCCGGATTTTATGCGGTCTATCACGGTCCGGAAGGTCTGACGCGCATTGCCCAGCGCGTGCACCGCCTGACCTGCATTCTCGCCACCGGGCTGGAGCGCCACGGCATCTCGCGTCTCAACAAACACTTTTTCGACACCCTGACCCTGGATGTCGGCGGCACGCAAACGGCGATCATCGAAAGTGCTCAGGCGGCTCAGATCAACTTGCGCATCCTGGGGCGCGGGCAGTTAGGCCTGAGTCTTGATGAGACGTCTGACGAGGCGACTGTTGCAAGACTGTTTGATGTGTTTCTGGGTGCCGATCATGCCTTGAACATCGACGATCTTGACGCTGAAACGCTGGCTTCTGGCCTTCCGGACGGGCTGTTGCGCACGTCGCCTTTCTTGCGTCACCCTGTGTTCAGCGCGCATCACAGCGAAACCGAAATGCTGCGTTACCTCAAGCAACTGGAGAGCAAAGATCTGGCGCTCAACCAGTCAATGATTCCCTTGGGCTCCTGCACCATGAAGCTCAACGCGACCAGCGAGATGATTCCGATCACCTGGCCACAGTTCGCCAATCTGCACCCGTTTGTGCCGCAAGAGCAGGCGATCGGCTACTCGCTGATGATCGAAGAGCTGGAGCGCTGGCTATGCGCGATCACTGGCTTCGATGCGATCTGCATGCAGCCAAACTCCGGCGCTCAAGGCGAATACGCCGGGCTGCTGGCGATTCGCAAATACCACGAGAGTCGTCACGAAAGTGCGCGGGACATCTGCCTGATTCCGTCATCGGCCCACGGCACCAACCCGGCTTCGGCGCAGATGGCCGGCATGCGCGTAGTGATCGTCGAGTGCGACGAGGCCGGTAATGTCGATCTGAATGACTTGAAAGGCAAGGCTGCCGAGGCGGGCGCCAGGCTCGCCTGTCTCATGGCGACCTATCCTTCAACGCATGGCGTGTACGAGGAGGGCATCAGTGAGATCTGCGAAGTTATCCACAGCCACGGCGGTCAGGTGTACATGGACGGCGCCAATCTCAACGCGCAGGTAGGGCTGGCGCGTCCGGCGGACATCGGCGCCGATGTGTCTCATATGAATTTGCACAAGACCTTCTGCATTCCGCACGGCGGTGGCGGGCCGGGCATGGGGCCGATCGGTGTGCGTGCGCATCTTGCGCCGTATGTGGCCAATCATCCGGTGGTGCCCATCGATGGGCCCCTGCCGCAGAACGGTGCTGTCAGCGCCGCGCCCTGGGGCAGCGCGAGCATTCTGCCGATCAGCTGGATGTACATCGCGATGATGGGGCCGCAACTGGCAGACGCCAGCGAGGTGGCGATCCTCTCGGCAAATTACCTGGCGCAACACTTGTCCGGGGCCTTTCCAGTGCTCTACACCGGGCGCAACGGGCGCGTGGCGCATGAGTGCATCCTCGATCTGCGGCCGCTCAAGGCGCTGACCGGTATCAGTGAAGAGGATGTGGCCAAACGCTTGATGGATTATGGATTTCACGCGCCGACCATGTCCTTCCCGGTGCCGGGCACGTTGATGATCGAGCCGACCGAGAGTGAATCCAAGGCCGAGCTCGACCGCTTTATCGGGGCGATGCTGAGTATCCGTGCGGAAATCACAGAGGTGCAAAACGGCAACTGGCCCGCCGAAGACAACCCGCTGAAACGCGCGCCGCATACCTTGGCCGACATAACCGGAGTCTGGGAACGGCCTTACAGTGTCGAGCAAGCCGTGACACCGGACGCGCACACCAAGGCGCATAAATACTGGCCCGTGGTGAACCGGGTGGATAACGTCTACGGCGACCGCAATCTGTTTTGCGCGTGTGTGCCGGTGGATGATTACCGCTAAAATTCACCCCCATCTTTGTAGGAGCTGGCTTGCCAGCGATGGTGGTGGATCAGCTGAATGGATGTCGCCTGACACACCATCGCCAGCAAGCCGGCTCCCACAGGGGTTCGTCGGGCAAAAAAATGCCGCTCAAGTGAGCGGCATTTTTTGTTCAGCTGAACGGGTTATTCCGATGCAACGGCGTTCTTCGCCAGAATCGCATTCGCCAGTTCCATGTCCGTGGCCTGCAGGCCCGGGTTGTCGGCGCGGACTTTTTGCATTGCCGCTTCCAGATAAGGACCGCGAATGCCGCCGTCACTGGCGACAAAACTGCCGGCATCGTCTTGCGCGGCAATGACCAGCTTGTGGTCCTTGAAAGTCAGGTAAGTCGAACCTGTGGTCGCACCGGACGAAATGACGTTACGCCAGAAGCTGTCGGCCATCGCCGAACCAACGGGAAGGGACAGCAAAGCAAAGGTAGCGACAGCAAGTTTGAAACGCATAGGGTGACTCCACTGGTTTATCTACGGCGTTTGATCGCCAGTGTGCCGTCCAGTTCCGTGACCGATGTAGAGCGCTGGTGGTTGGCAGCGCTATTTTTGCTCGCTCTGCGGTGTGACCCGTAGTACCTCCTCAATAGTCGTCAATCCCGCCGCGACTTTCTGCGCGCCTGATAACCGCAGGCTACGCATGCCTTCCTTGAAGGCTTGACGACGGATCGCCAGCAAATCGGTATCGGGGCTGATCAGGGCTTTCACGCCGTCGGTCAATTGCATGATTTCGTACACCCCGGCACGGCCGCGATAGCCGGTGTCGCGGCACTCCGCACAACCGATGGCGCGTTGGGCATTGGTCGGTAATGGCGCCTGCCAGGGTCTCGTCAACGTTTGCCAGTCCTCGTCACCCAGCGTCAGGGGGGCCTTGCAGTGCGGGCACAGGGTCCGGACCAGACGCTGAGCCATCACGCCCAGCACGGTGGCCTTGATCAGGTAATGCGGCACGCCGAGTTCCAGCAGGCGGCTGATAGCGCTGGGCGCGTCGTTGGTGTGCAGGGTCGACAACACCAGGTGACCGGTGAGCGCCGCTTGAATGGCCATCTCCGCAGTCTCGAGGTCACGGATCTCGCCGATCATGATGATGTCCGGATCCTGCCGCATCAGCGCACGAACACCGGCGGCGAAGGTCAGGTCGATGTTGTGCTGAACCTGCATCTGATTGAACGCCGGCTCGACCATCTCGATCGGGTCCTCGATGGTGCAGAGGTTTACTTCCGGCGTCGCCAGTTTTTTCAGGGTGGTGTACAGCGTGGTGGTTTTGCCCGAACCGGTCGGCCCGGTGACCAGGATGATGCCGTTGGGCTGGCGGGTCATGTCCTGCCAGCGTCTTAAATCCTCTGCGGAAAAACCGAGCTGGTCGAAATCCTTGAGCAGCACTTCCGGGTCGAAGATCCGCATGACCATTTTTTCGCCGAACGCCGTTGGCAGGGTCGACAGCCGCAGCTCAACCTCACCGCCGCCCGGGGTCTTGGTCTTGACCCGGCCGTCCTGGGGTTTGCGCTTTTCCGCGACGTTCATCCGGCCAAGGCTTTTCAGGCGGCTGACGATGGCCATGGTTACCTGCGGCGGGAATTGATAAACGTTGTGCAAGACGCCATCGATACGGAAACGCACTGTGCCTTGCTCGCGGCGGGGTTCGATGTGGATATCGCTGGCGCGTTGCTGGAAAGCGTACTGGAACAGCCAGTCGACGATGTTGACAATGTGCGCATCGTTGGCATCCGGCTCTTGATCGCTGGCGCCGAGGTTGAGCAGCTGTTCGAAATTGCCAAGGGTGCTGTTCTGCTGATCGGCAGTGGTCGCGCCGCTGACCGATTTGGCCAGGCGGAAAAACTCCACGCTGAGACGCTGAATGTCCACCGGGTTGGCGACCACGCGCTTGATCGGCAGCTTCAGCACGTGAGTCAGATCCGCTTCCCACGCGTTCACGTACGGCTGGGCACTGGCTACGGTCACGGCATCGCGGTCAACCGACACCGCGAGAATCTTGTGCCGCTGCGCGAAGGCGTAGGACATCAATGGCGTTACTGCCGCCACGTTGATTTTCAGCGGATCGATGCGCAAGTAAGGCTGACCGGCCTGCTGCGACAACCACAGCGTCAGGCTTTCGAGATCGAGGTGTTTGCCGGGACGGCTGAGGTCGTCCAGCTGCTGACTGGCGATGAACTCCAGCGGATGCATCTGGCCGTTGGCGGTGTGGCGGCGGCGCGCATTGAGCGCGGTCTCGGCCGAATCCTGGCTGATAAAGCCTTGCGCAACCAGCTCACGCAATAACTCATTGAGATCCAGCCAGCGGTCCTGAGTGGCAAGTTGAACGGACATGCGGGCTCCTCATGAACAACAGTTCGCAAAGGATAGTCGCGTAATTGCCAACCGTTGGGCCACTACCCGACGAAGCCGTATCGGATTTTTTCAGCCAGCCGCCTGGCTGGGGTGCCGCACAGCGCTCTTGTGGCGAGGGAGCTTGCTCCCGCTGGGCTGCACAGCAGACCTCTTTGGGGCCGCTTCGCTGCCCAGCGGGAGCAAGCTCCATCGCCACAAAGACAATTTACATACGCAGCAACATCTTCCACGCACGGTTCTGATACACCGCAATCGCCTGCTGCTTGCGTGCATCC
>NZ_JMCL01000196.1 GCF_000690905.1 Pseudomonas sp. Ant30-3
ACCACCGCTCTGCTCGGTGAAGTGATGAACGCCGCCGGCGTGCCGGCTGGCGTGTACAACGTGGTGCATGGCTTCGGCGGCAACTCGGCCGGCGCCTTCCTCACCGCCCACCCGGATGTCGACGCCTACACCTTCACCGGCGAGACCGGCACCGGCGAAACCATCATGCGCGCCGCCGCCAAGGGCGTGCGTCAGGTGTCGCTGGAGCTGGGCGGCAAGAACGCCGGCATCGTGTTTGCCGACTGCGATCTGGACAAGGCCATCGAGGGCACCCTGCGCTCGGCCTTCGCCAACTGCGGCCAGGTCTGCCTGGGCACCGAGCGGGTGTATGTCGAGCGGTCGATCTTCGACGAATTCGTCGCCCGCCTCAAGGCCGGCGCCGAGGCCCTGGTGATCGGCCCGCCGGACGATGCGAGCAGCAACTTCGGCCCGCTGGTCAGCCTCAAGCACCGCGAGAAGGTCCTCAGCTACTACCAGCAGGCAGTCGATGACGGCGCCACTGTCGTCACCGGCGGCGGTGTGCCCGAGATGCCGGCGCACCTGGCCGGCGGCGCCTGGGTGCAGCCGACCATCTGGACCGGGCTGGCCGACAATTCGGTGGTGGTCACCGAGGAAATCTTCGGCCCCTGCTGCCATATCCGCCCGTTCGACCGCGAGGAGGAAGCCATTGAACTGGCCAACAGCCTGCCTTACGGCCTGGCCTCGGCGATCTGGACCGAGAACGCTTCGCGCGCCCACCGCGTCGCCGGGCAGATTGAGGCCGGCATCGTCTGGGTCAACAGCTGGTTCCTGCGCGACCTGCGCACTGCCTTCGGCGGCAGCAAGCAGTCGGGCATCGGGCGCGAAGGGGGTGTGCACTCGCTGGAGTTCTACACCGAGCTGAAAAACATCTGTGTGAAACTCTGAGGACCTGGTCATGAACGCACCGCAGCAAAGCCCTGAAATCGGTCGCGAAATCCTCGCCGCCGGCTATCGCACCAACCTGCACGACAGCGGCGAAGGCTTCCCGCTAATGATGATCCACGGCTCCGGCCCCGGCGTCACCGCCTGGGCCAACTGGCGCCTGGTGATGCCCGAGCTGGCCAAGCGCCGCCGGGTGATCGCCCCGGACATGCTGGGCTTCGGCTACAGCGAACGCCCGGCCGATGGTCAGTACCACCAACAGCGCTGGGTCGAACACGCGCTTGGTGTGCTGGATGCCCTGGGCATCGAACAGGCCGATCTGGTCGGTAACTCCTTC
>NZ_JMCL01000197.1 GCF_000690905.1 Pseudomonas sp. Ant30-3
TCCTTCTATATTGACCTGTCGGAGAATCCCGATGAACCCCCATCGCCCATCTTCCTCGGGTTTCGGGCTGGTCACCGATTCTTTACTGACTACTTCAGCCGCTTGCGCGATATTGGGGTTAATCATATTGGCCTCAACCTGAAATACGCGACACGTCCGGCGCATGAGATTGTTCAGGAACTTGGCGAGCATGTCGTACCGCACTTTCCGGCGCACGCTACTGCCCATTTGGAGGAGGCGCAGGATGCTGCACGGTCATAAAATTTTTGCCTGGGATCTCGCTTTTACTTCTTCGGCTGGTACCTATGCCTTCGATGTCCAATGCGAAATGCTGGCTGACATCGGTTATGACGGCCTGACCTATGCCGTCTGGTCAGGGAGCCGATGGGAAACCGCAAAGCGTCTATCCACCGTGAAAGATCGTTTCGGTTTGGAGGTCTTTAGCGTGTATGTGGTGATCGACCTGGATCAGGGCCCACAGCATCCCATCAACGCAGGA
>NZ_JMCL01000198.1 GCF_000690905.1 Pseudomonas sp. Ant30-3
CTCGACTTCCTCTTGGGAATCGGGTTCAAGGGGGGGCGTGGCTCTGATGCCGTCCGGCGATTCGATGGCCTGCACACGCTCGATAAAGCGTGACAGCACGTCCGAGGATCCACCTTCCCGGTGCAGCACATAAGTGGTCAGCATGGGTGAGCGACCCGCCAGCGGCCGAGCCACAATCCCAGGCTCACGGCTGCCTGCGATATGCGGCGCTCCGGCTAGGCCCAGCGCAAAGCCCGCCGACACTAACGCCATCATCAAATCGCACGAAGCCACACGTTCGGCAATCAGCGGCTCCATATCTATCCGGCGCAGTACGCGCTCGACTTGGCGAGCATGGCCTTCGCATACGTGCGGATCGCACAACACCAGCGGATAGCGCAGCACTTCTTCCAGCGGGATGCGCTTGTGCTTCAAAAGCGGATGACGTGCAGGAACCGCCACCATCAGCGCATCGCTCCAAACGGCTTCGGCAGTGATGCCTTCTCCAACTTCATCGGACTGGGCAAAGCCCACGTCGTAAAGGTCGTCATGCAGTCCCTTGATCTGCTGCGACAAGGGTACCTCGAACAGGCGAATCTCGACTTCGGGTTCTTCCTGCCGACACAGCGCCAGCAAGGACGGCAGGCGCGAGGGCGTGATGCCGTCGGACAGTGCGATACGCAACTGACCGTGGAAGCCGTTGGTGGCTGCATTCACGCTATCGCGCGCCTGCTGCAAGGCGGTGAAGATGCGCGGCACATGCTCCAGAAACAGCTTGCCCGCCCGTGTCAGCCGCGTGCTGCGGCTGGTACGAATGAACAACTGTTCGCCCAGGC
>NZ_JMCL01000199.1 GCF_000690905.1 Pseudomonas sp. Ant30-3
TAAAAGGATCTAGGTGAAGATCCTTTTTGATAATCTCATGACCAAAATCCCTTAACGTGAGTTTTCGTTCCACTGAGCGTCAGACCCCGTAGAAAAGATCAAAGGATCTTCTTGAGATCCTTTTTTTCTGCGCGTAATCTGCTGCTTGCAAACAAAAAAACCACCGCTACCAGCGGTGGTTTGTTTGCCGGATCAAGAGCTACCAACTCTTTTTCCGAAGGTAACTGGCTTCAGCAGAGCGCAGATACCAAATACTGTTCTTCTAGTGTAGCCGTAGTTAGGCCACCACTTCAAGAACTCTGTAGCACCGCCTACATACCTCGCTCTGCTAATCCTGTTACCAGTGGCTGCTGCCAGTGGCGATAAGTCGTGTCTTACCGGGTTGGACTCAAGACGATAGTTACCGGATAAGGCGCAGCGGTCGGGCTGAACGGGGGGTTCGTGCACACAGCCCAGCTTGGAGCGAACGACCTACACCGAACTGAGATACCTACAGCGTGAGCTATGAGAAAGCGCCACGCTTCCCGAAGGGAGAAAGGCGGACAGGTATCCGGTAAGCGGCAGGGTCGGAACAGGAGAGCGCACGAGGGAGCTTCCAGGGGGAAACGCCTGGTATCTTTATAGTCCTGTCGGGTTTCGCCACCTCTGACTTGAGCGTCGATTTTTGTGATGCTCGTCAGGGGGGCGGAGCCTATGGAAAAACGCCAGCAACGCGGCCTTTTTACGGTTCCTGGCCTTTTGCTGGCCTTTTGCTCATTAGGCACCCCAGGCTTTACCCGAACGACCGAGCGCAGCGAGTCAGTGAGCGAGGAAGCGGAGAGCGCCCAATACGCAAGGAAACAGCTATGACCATGTTAATGCAGCTGGCACGACAGGTTTCCCGACTGGAAAGCGGGCAGTGAAGTGAAGGCCCATGAGGCCAGTTAATTAAGCGGCCGCGATATCCTGCAGATGCATCCAGTACTAGTATGGCCCAGATC
>NZ_JMCL01000200.1 GCF_000690905.1 Pseudomonas sp. Ant30-3
CCGGAAATCTCCACGCCCCGAGTGAACTTGTCGGGTGCAGATACGCTGCCGAAACCGGCGTTGAGAGACATTCCCGTGATGGTGACTGGTCATTCACGCCAGTCGGTCGAATGGATTGCCGAGCATGGGGATGGCTGGCTTTACTATCCCCAAAATATCGCGCAGCAAGCCATGACAATCAAGAATTGGCGGTCGCTGACACCAAGATTCAAACCCTTCACGCAATCCTTCTATATTGACCTGTCGGAGAATCCCGATGAACCCCCATCGCCCATCTTCCTCGGGTTTCGGGCTGGTCACCGATTCTTTACTGACTACTTCAGCCGCTTGCGCGATATTGGGGTTAATCATATTGGCCTCAACCTGAAATACGCGACACGTCCGGCGCATGAGATTGTTCAGGAACTTGGCGAGCATGTCGTACCGCACTTTCCGGCGCACGCTACTGC
>NZ_JMCL01000201.1 GCF_000690905.1 Pseudomonas sp. Ant30-3
AGTTGAAACGGGCACGGCCCCCACCGCCAATCCCCGTGGGAGCCGGGCTTGCCCGCGATGGCGGTTTATCAGGCTCTGATTTGATGGCTGACCCGACACTTTCGCGAGCAGGCTCGCTCCTACAGTTGAAACGCGCTGCCAATCCCTGTGGGAGCCGGGCTTGCCCGCGATGGCGGTTTGTCAGGCTTGATTATTGGCTGACCCATCACTTTCGCGAGCAGGCTCGCTCCTACAGTTGAAACGCGCTGCCAATCCCTGTGGGAGCCGGGCTTGCCCGCGATGGCGGCTTGTCAGGCTCTGGTTTACTGGCTGACCCATCACTTTCGCGAGCAGGCTCGCTCCTACAGTTGAAACGGGCACGGCCACCACCGCCAATCCCTGTGGGAGCCGGGCTTGCCCGCGACGGCGGTTTATCAGGCTTTGATTATTGGCTGACCCACCGCTTTCGCGAGCAGGCTCGCTCCTACAGTTGAAACGGGCACGGCCACCACCGCCAATCCCCGTGGGAGCCGGGCTTGCCCGCGATGGCGTCTGCGCGGTCACCCCTGACCAAGGTGCCGTCACAATTTGTCTCATCTTCGGTTATGCTCGCCGTTCGTCGTGAACATCCGGAGCCGCTGATCCCATGTCCCCCACCCGCCTGCTGGTCCCCCTCGCCCTCGTCTTGCTGGCAGGCTGTGCCTCGCAATCGAAACAAAACCTGACCGTGGAAAAACAGAGCGCGTGCCCGTTGAAGATGCACAACGGTCAGAACCTGATCCTGACCCTGCCGAGCAACCCGACCACGGGCTATCGCTGGGCCATTCAAGATTCGGCCGGTGGCGTGCTGCATGCTTTGGGGCCCGAGGTTTATCGCAACCCGGAAGATGCCGGCGTCGTCGGTGCTGCCGGGGTTTCCACCTGGCGCTTTCAGGCATTCGCCCCCGGTACCGGTCGTTTGCGCCTGACCTCGCAGCAACCGTGGGCGCCAGAAGTGTTGCCGGTTGATACATTCGACTGTGCCATTTCGGTGAACTGATCGTGGGATGGCTGATCCTGGCGTTGATGGGCGCGGTGACTTTTGTCTACGGCCTGACCGTGCACGCCGCGCTGCTTTGCCTGCTGGTAAAGCCGCTGCCGGTGCTGGCATTGCTCGGTTGGTTGCACGACGCGCCGCCTAGCGATTACCGGCGCTGGATCAGCCTCGGCCTGATCTTTTCCCTGCTGGGTGACGTGTTACTGGCGTGGCCGGGGGATTTATTCGTCTTCGGGCTGGGAGCGTTTCTGGTCGCTCATCTGGCTTATCTGAAGGCGTATTTGAGTGATTGCCGGAACCTTGCTCTGCTACCGCTGATAATCGCTTCCGGTGTCGGGACCTTATTGCTGGGCATCCTGATTGCCAATGACCTCGGCCCATTGCTGGTTCCGGTGATTGTTTACGCAGTGGCGATCAGCGCAATGCTCTGGCGCGCGCTGGCACGGCTGGGCACCGACGTGCCGAAGCGCTCAGCGTGGCTGGCAGCGGCGGGCGCACTGGCATTTGTATTTTCCGACAGTGTGATCGGCATCGACCGCTTTGTTGCGCCGTTTCATGCTGCGCCCTACGTGATAATCCTCAGTTATTGGTTGGGGCAATGGGCGATCGCAGCGTCGGCGTTCAAGCAGAAATCGCTTTAACCCCTGTGGCGAGGGAGCTTGCTCCCGCTGGGCTGCGAAGCAGGCCCAAAACCAGGCTAACGAGTTCTATCTGATCCCTGATTGGCCGGTCTACGACTGCTGCGCAGCCGGACGGGAGCAAGCTCCCTC
>NZ_JMCL01000202.1 GCF_000690905.1 Pseudomonas sp. Ant30-3
GTTTCTCGTGCTCCGTCCTACTCGATTTCATGACTAAGAGATTTTCGCGTACAGGGCTATCACCCACTATGGCCGTACTTTCCAGAACGTTCCGCTAATCTCAAAGCCACTTAAGGGCTAGTCCCCGTTCGCTCGCCACTACTAAGGGAATCTCGGTTGATTTCTTTTCCTCAGGGTACTTAGATGTTTCAGTTCCCCTGGTTCGCTTCTTAAGCCTATGTATTCAGCTTAAGATACCTAACTTATGTTAGGTGGGTTCCCCCATTCAGACATCTCCGGATCAAAGTCTGTTTGCCGACTCCCCGAAGCTTTTCGCAGGCTACCACGTCTTTCATCGCCTCTGACTGCCAAGGCATCCACCGTATGCGCTTCTTCACTTGACCATATAACCCCAAGCAATCTGGTTATACTGTGAAGACGACATTCGCCGAAAATTCGATAATACTCAA
>NZ_JMCL01000203.1 GCF_000690905.1 Pseudomonas sp. Ant30-3
GGCGAGGGGATTTATCCCCGTTGGGCTGCGAAGCGGCCCCAAATTGGCAGACGCGGTTTGACAGACAGGTCGCGTTAGCCGGATTTACGACTGCTGCGCAGCCGAACGGGGATAAATCCCCTCGCCACAGGGAGTCCTGTGTGCGGAGGATCGGTGTTTAAAGGGTCAAGGTTAATCGGCTGATCAACGCACCCGGCAACAACGCCGACGCCGTCGCCCGCTGACTGTAGGTGCTGGCCGATAGCAACAATTCGCGCTGTTCGGTCAACGCCTCCAGCTGAGAACCGAGCAAACTGAACGCACTGTCATCAAAACGCATCGTGCTGACCGGTGCCTGAATCTCGCCGTTCTCGACCCAGAAGGTCGCAAAGCGGGTCATGCCGGTCATACGCGCGGCCGGTTGATCCGAGTAGTTCAAGTACCACAGATTGCTGATGTACAGCCCGGTTCCCAATTGTTTGAGAATCTCTGCATCGGCCAACGTCCCCGCGGCCATGTTCAAGGCGCTCGGCATCTCGCCCGCGCCGGCACCGTTGGCGGTCAGACCGTATTCGGCCGCACTGCGTGAACTGACCATCTGCGCGCCGGCCTGACCCTTGACGATTAATCCGAGATCATTGCGCGGATAGCCCTCGCCGGAAAACGCCGGGCTCAAAGATCCGCTGACTTTTTCATCCAGCGACAGCAAGGGGCTGAACGCACTCTCGCCCGCGTACAGCTTCTGTAATGCGCTGCTCTTGCTGGCGATTGCCTGCGCGGAAAATCCGCCCCAGCTCAGCATGCCCATGATTTCTTCCATCGCCGCCGGCGCCAGGTACGCGCGGTACTGCCCCGGCGCCAACGTACGCAATGGCCGACCGAGGAATTCGAGCTGTTCGCGGGCCTGCTCAAAGCGCCGGGCAAAACCTTCACTGCTCCAGTCATGCCCGGCGTAACTGGCTTTCACCGCCTGACCGTTTTCATGAAACAGGCTGAAGTCGAAGTTGAAGCTATTCGCCTGATGCCAGCCAAACGCGCCTGAGGAACTGGCAAAGCCACGGCTGATCGGCCCTGCGGCGTAGAACCCGACCAGGTCCAGACCCTCGGCGGCCTGAGCGATCTCAGCGACCACCTGTTCGGTATCGGGAAGCGGAACATCCTGCACATTCTTGCTCTGCCAGCCGTTGTGATTGAGCAGCAGATAAGGATCCGCCGGCAACAGCGGCAAGGTTTCGCGCAGTTGCTGCAGACCTTCGGCCAGCCGTTGAAGGTCGACCTCGGCATCGCCCGACAGCGTGATATCGAGGTCAGCGTGACGTCCGTTGTTGATCAGTTTGAAGCCGACGCTCGCTTGCTGAACCTGCCCCGCCTGACGCACCTTGGCGTGGTTGAAGCGCACGAAGGCGGATGATTCGGCGGCGTAGCTGAGGGTGAATTGTTCCGGTTCGAGGATCGCATCCCGCAACCAGTTGACCAGCGCCTTGAACGATTCCGCCTGACTTTTCACAACACTCATCAGGCATCTCCTCCAAACACATCCACATGGCTGAACACGCAGGCCGGCGACGCATGGCCCACGCGGATCACTTGGTTTGGCTCGCCCTTGCCGCAGTTCGGCGTGCCCAGAACCTTGAACGTGCTGGCGTCGCCGACCGCGCTGAGACTTTTCCAGAAGTGCGCGGAAATCGCCCGGTAGTTCGGATTTTTCACCACGCCTTTGAGCTCGCCGTTTTCGATCAATTGCCCCCATTCGCAACCGAACTGGAATTTGTTGCGCGCATCGTCGATCGACCACGAGCGGTTGGTGCTCATCAAAATGCCGTGCTCGATGTTGCCGATCAGTTGCTCCAGGGGTTGATCGCCGGGCTCGATATTGAGGTTGGCCATGCGATCGATCGGCGGCCGGTTCCAGCCACACGCGCGGCTGTTGGCGACGCCGTCCATGCCTGCGCGAAATTGCGACAACGCACCGCCCAAGGGGCGCAGCAGTAAACCTTGCTTGATCAGGAATTGCTTGCTGGCTGCCGTGCCGTCGTCGTCATGGCCGTAGCTCGCCAGTTGCTCGGGAATGTCCGGGTCGAACGTGACGTTGAGCAGTGTCGAGCCGTATTGCAGATGGCCGAAATCCTCAGCCTTGACGAAACTGGTGCCTGCGTAATTGCGCTCGTCGCCCAGAATTCGATCCAGTTCCAGTGGGTGGCCGATCGATTCGTGGATCTGCAGCATCATCTGGTCGGGCATCAACAGCAGGTCGCGCGGGCCTTGCGGGGTGTTGGGGGCCAGCAACAATTGCAGCGCCTGTTCAGCCACGGTCGGGCCCGCGCCGGTCAGGCCGCAGCGGCTGATGACATCGGCGCTGCCTTGCTGGCCAAAGTTCTCCCGGCCGAGGCTGCGCGTCTGGCTGTCGTGACCGTCGTACGCCGTGACGTCCAGACCGGGGTAGACGAAACGCTGGACCTGGCGCAATTCGGCGCCCGCGCTGTTGAGATAGATCTGCTCGACGTGGGTGATACCGATGCTCACCTGCCAGTTCACCAGCCGCTCATCCTTCGGCACGGAGGCGGACTCGGCGCCGAGCAATTGATAGCAGTCACTCAGGGAGGGAAAAGGTTGTTCGAGGTTCGGCGAAAAATAGTCGGCGCGTTCGCTGGAAACGGCTTGCTCTCGCAGATCGAGCAGGGCGTGCGGTTTGAGTGCGCGAGCCTGTTGCTCGGCTTTCTCCAACGCAGATTGCAGGCCGGATAGCGACAGGTCGTTGGTCGCGGCGTAGGCCTCAACGCCGTTGACGCGCACGGTCAGCATCGCCCCTTCATCGCGGCTGAGGGTCGGAGGTTCGGCAACGTTCTTGCGCACCGATAGATGCTGACCGGATTCGCGCACATAACGCAGCGAAAAATATTCAGCGCCCGTGCGCAACGCAGCGAAGCGCTGCTTGAGCTGGGGGTGGAAATCGAACATTCGGGGGACCTCCCTGGTATGGAGTGGCGATGCTGCGGTGTCGCGAGGGGGTGAACGTTTGCGTGGCGCTAGATTAGGCCTGGGCGGGGGGTAGATCAAGGGTGGGGCGGGATTGTTGGGGTGTATC
>NZ_JMCL01000204.1 GCF_000690905.1 Pseudomonas sp. Ant30-3
GAGATGACATTCAATATTACTCCTATATTTCTAGTATTGTCGAAATGATGTACGCAGCCTACTTGCGTTTATCCGACCTGTCAACTATAATTCTAGAAACATCGAATTATTGGGGCGTGCTATGGATCACGAAAAGGTTGCAGCCAGCTTAGCTGAGCTAGGGAATAGTCACCGACTGTCCGTGTTCCGCTTTCTGGTCAAAGCTGGCCATGATGGGGCTTCGGCCGGAGATATCCAGAAGGGGCTGGGTATTCCTGCTTCGACGCTATCACATCACCTTGCGCGCATGGCCAAGGTAGGGCTGATCCGGCAGGAGAAACATAGCCGCACGATTGTCTGTATACCCGAGTATGGGCACCTAGAGAATTTGATCGGTTTCTTACAAGAGGAATGTTGTGCAGGTGTCCGGATTGCGCATGAACCAGAACCGCTTTGACGCTTGCCCAGCT
>NZ_JMCL01000205.1 GCF_000690905.1 Pseudomonas sp. Ant30-3
TAAACGACTGGGGAACGCCAGTCATCGGAACCCGAAGTACCGGATACTTCGTGGGTCCAGGTGATTTTGCGGTAGGTGAACTGCACTTCTTCCAGGTGGGTGAAGTGCGAGTTGCCTGGGTCCTGGCAGTTGTGCATCTTGTTGTTGATGGCGACGATGATCGCGTCTTCCAGTTTGGTGGTGTAGTAGTGCTCTTGGGTGCCCTGAGCAGAAGTACGGAACCATTGGATAACGATTTCGCTCATGCGCTCGCCGGAAGTCAGTGCGGCTTGCAGCAGTGGCGAAGACTTGTCGTAGACCTTGGTGATCGAGACTGGCTTGTGTACGCGCTGACCGGTTGGCTGGCCGGATTGCGGGTCACGCGGGATGATCACGTCGTGGCTGAAAGCCTGAACCATGACCTGGTCTTCGTGACCTTCCTGATAGGTGTTGCCAACGGAGTCGGCGGT
>NZ_JMCL01000206.1 GCF_000690905.1 Pseudomonas sp. Ant30-3
TTCCTGCCGACACAGCGCCAGCAAGGACGGCAGGCGCGAGGGCGTGATGCCGTCGGACAGTGCGATACGCAACTGACCGTGGAAGCCGTTGGTGGCTGCATTCACGCTATCGCGCGCCTGCTGCAAGGCGGTGAAGATGCGCGGCACATGCTCCAGAAACAGCTTGCCCGCCCGTGTCAGCCGCGTGCTGCGGCTGGTACGAATGAACAACTGTTCGCCCAGGCACTCCTCCAGTTCCTTGATAGTGCGCGACAGCGGTGACTGCTCGATGTGCAGCCTCTCCGCCGCGCGGGCGAAATGTAGTTCTTCGGCGACAGCGAGAAAGCAGCGTAAGTGTCGAATCTCCATTTCGCCTCCTGTTGTCAGTACAAAGGCCGTTTGAGAGTCGCAGCGTTGTAGCCGCTCATCTCACCGAGTTCATCCAGTTCAGGCCTGTCGCCGCTTTTGTGGCGCTGCGCG
>NZ_JMCL01000207.1 GCF_000690905.1 Pseudomonas sp. Ant30-3
GGGATCGTGGTGGACGACGCGATCGTGGTGGTGGAAAACGTCGAGCGCAACATCGCCGAAGGGCTGGCGCCGCTGGCTGCGGCCCATCAGGCCATGCGCGAAGTCAGTGGCCCCATCGTCGCCATCTCGCTGGTGCTGTGCTCGGTATTCGTGCCTATGGCATTCCTGTCCGGCGTGACAGGGCAGTTCTACAAACAGTTCGCCGTCACCATTGCGATCTCCACGGTAATTTCGGCCATCAACTCGCTGACGCTGTCGCCTGCGCTGGCCGCGCGCCTGCTTCGCCCGCATGGTGCCGCGCCAGACCTGCCCACGCGGGTGCTGGATCGCAGTCTGGGCTGGATATTCCGGCCGTTCAACCGTTTCTTCCTGCGCAGCGCGGATGGCTATGGAAACAGCGTGTCGCGCATCCTCGGGCGGCGTGGTGCGGTGTTTCTCGTCTACATCGCGCTACTGGTGGCGACGGGAGCTGTGTTCAAGGCCGTCCCTGGCGGATTCATCCCCATGCAGGACAAGCTGTATCTCATCGGTGTCATCCAGCTACCCGAGGGTGCATCCCTGGAGCGCACG
>NZ_JMCL01000208.1 GCF_000690905.1 Pseudomonas sp. Ant30-3
TTAAGACTCGCTTTCGCTACGCCTCCCCTATTCGGTTAAGCTCGCCACTGAAAATAAGTCGCTGACCCATTATACAAAAGGTACGCAGTCACCCAACAAAGTGGGCTCCCACTGCTTGTACGCATACGGTTTCAGGATCTATTTCACTCCCCTCTCCGGGGTTCTTTTCGCCTTTCCCTCACGGTACTAGTTCACTATCGGTCAGTCAGTAGTATTTAGCCTTGGAGGATGGTCCCCCCATATTCAGACAAAGTTTCTCGTGCTCCGTCCTACTCGATTTCATGACTAAGAGATTTTCGCGTACAGGGCTATCACCCACTATGGCCGTACTTTCCAGAACGTTCCGCTAATCTCAAAGCCACTTAAGGGCTAGTCCCCGTTCGCTCGCCACTACTAAGGGAATCTCGGTTGATTTCTTTTCCTCAGGGTACTTAGATGTTTCAGTTCCC
>NZ_JMCL01000209.1 GCF_000690905.1 Pseudomonas sp. Ant30-3
GCGAGGGAGCTTGCTCCCGCTGGGTTGCGAAGCAGCCCCCTTGTTACAAAAAAAAGCAGGGGACCGCTACGCAGTCCAGCGGGAGCAAGCTCCCTCGCCACAAGAACTGTCTTGCTTGCACAATAATCTTGTGGCCAGCTGATTAGCCAAAACTACGTCGGCTGACGCTTCTGCAACCAACTGAGAAACCCACCTTTCTTGATCTGCACCGGCTTGGCCAGCAACGCCTGTCGGCTGTTTTGCTGGCGCACCGCTTGCAGTTTGTTCAGTGCCCGGCTCACTTCGGTGCGTTGCTCCATGACATTGCGCGTCAGGGTTTTGTCGATGCGGTAGATGATGCACGAGGTCAGTGTGGTGAAGGTTGCCTGCGACGGTGTATCAGCGAGGATGCTTTGTTCGCCCATGACTTCGCTCGGGCCCATGCGGCCGGCTTCAATGTGCCCGCTGCCGTCGGGCACGGTGGCGCTGACCACACCGGTAGCAACCACCATCAGACTGTCCGGCACTTCGCCCAGATCCAGCACCACTTGGCCCGCTGCATATTGCTGGGCAACCATCGACTGCGCCAGTTGATCGCGTTCGTCCTGACTCAGTGAACGGAAGATTTTCACCTCATCGAGCAGGGCACGGGCACGGGTCGTCGGTTCGATCACGCCATCGAGCTGACGGGAAATACCCGCCGCTTCAAGGTGTCGGTGCGC
>NZ_JMCL01000210.1 GCF_000690905.1 Pseudomonas sp. Ant30-3
TGGCGAGGGAGCTTGCTCCCGCTGGACTGCGCAGCAGGCCTTTTTTGGGGCCGCTTCGCAGCCCAGCGGGAGCAAGCTCCCTCGCCACAGTGCTTAACGCACGTTAAGGTTAAAGCCCACCCGCGTCAGCCAGTCCGCTTCCAGGGCGAAATCGGCCTGGGTCAGCTGGTTTTCGTTCAGCCAATTGTCAGGGAACAGCACATCCAGGCTGTCGCCACTGGCGCGCAGGGTCACCTGAGGCATTTCCTGGGTGCCGCGGATGTGATGGAACAGGATCGCAAAGCGCAGCAGCACGCACAGGCGGATCAGCTTGATGCCGTCGTCGCCGAAGTCGGCAAACTTGTCCCGGGGAATATTGCGCCGGTGGCCCCGCACCAGCAGCGCGAGCATTTGCTGGTCTTCGCGGGAAAACCCGGCGAGGTCCGAGTGCTCGATCAGGTATGCGCCGTGCTTGTGATAGTGATAGTGGGCGATGTCCAGACCCACTTCGTGGACCTTGGCGGCCCAGCCGAGCAGCTCGCGCCAGACGCCATCGTCCAGGTCCCAGTCCTGCGCCACTTGATCGAAGGCGTGCAAGGCTTTGCGTTCAACGCGTGCGGCCTGCTCAAGATCGACGTGATAACGCTCCATCAGTGAGCTGAGGGTGCGCTCACGGACGTCTTCGTGGTGGTGACGGCCCAGCAGGTCGTAGAGTACGCCTTCGCGCAGCGCGCCCTCGCAGTGGTCCATGCGTTGCAATTCGAGTGCATCGAAGATGGCTTCGAGAATGGCCAGGCCGGCCGGGAAAATCGCCCGGCGGTCAGGCTTGATCCCTTCGAAATCAATCTTCTCGACATCACCCAGCTTGAACAGCTTGCGCTTGAGCCACGACAGCCCTTCGGCATTGACCTCACCGGTGCCGTGCCCGCCGGCCTTCAGCGCCAGGCCGATGGTGCGGATGGTGCCCGAGGAGCCGATGGCTTCATCCCAGGTCAGCCGATGCAGGGCGTGCTCGATGCTCATGATCTCCAGCCGCGCCGCCGTATAAGCCTGGGCGTAGCGGGCCGGGGTGATTTTGCCGTCCTTGAAATAACGCTGGGTGAAGCTGACGCAGCCCATTTGCAGGCTTTCGCGCAGCAGCGGCTCGAAGCGCTGGCCGATGATGAACTCGGTGCTGCCGCCGCCGATGTCGGCTACCAGGCGCTTGCCCGGCGTGTCGGCGAGGGTGTGCGAGACGCCGAGATAGATCAGGCGCGCTTCTTCACGACCGGAAATGACTTCCACCGTGTGCCCGAGGATTTCTTCAGCGCGGTGGATGAACTCGTTGCGGTTGCGCGCTTCACGCAGGGCGTTGGTGCCAACGATCCGCACGGCGCCCAGCGGCATACCGTTGATCAGTTGGGCAAACCGCTTGAGGCAATCGAGCCCGCGTTGCATGGATTCTTCGTTGAGCTGGCGTTCATCGTTGATGCCGGCGGCCAGCTGAACCTTTTCCCCGAGGCGTTCGAGGATGCGGATTTCGCCGTTCTGGGCCTTGGCCACCACCATGTGAAAGCTGTTGGAGCCCAGGTCGATTGCGGCGATCAGGGACAGATTCTTGGCTTGGAATTGCGGCATGGTCAGGGAGTCTCGGTCGATAACCTCGACATCGTGCCACGATCATACGCTGACGCCAACGCGCATCCTTCAAAGCAATGATCCCACGCTGTTCCTGTGGCGAGGGAGCTTGCTCCCGCTGGGCTGCGAAGCAGGCCCTCTTTTGAGGTGCTCCGCGCCCCAGCGGGAGCAAGCTCCCT
>NZ_JMCL01000211.1 GCF_000690905.1 Pseudomonas sp. Ant30-3
GAATGTTGTGCAGGTGTCCGGATTGCGCATGAACCAGAACCGCTTTGACGCTTGCCCAGCTCTCGCTGTCCTCCCTAGTCAGCATCGCTATGAAGACTCAGGCGAAGGTGGAAACAGAAAATTGGCAGTAGAGTAGGCTGAAGAGGATCAATCAGATAATCCGCTGAGAAAGATTTTCTTCTTTACATCTTTGGCATTTTATCAACCAGAAATTCCGGATACCCAAAGTTATGAGCTTCAGCCAATTGTGCCGTGCGAATCTGCTGTGCCACGTCCATCTCAGGAATGGCGCCAGGGTAGGACTCGATGGCGAAGAAAAGACCCAGCGTCAGGCTTCCTTCCTGATACATGGTCGAGTATCCACGATGATTTTTGAAAGGGTTCATGGTCAAAATCCAAATAGGTGAATGGTCAGGGTCAAAGAGTCCGGCCTGCCGGTCGGCACCTTTGGGTTGTTACGGCTGCGCGGGAGAGGTGTCCCGCCGCAAGCCCGCCACCAGTACAAGAAATCCCTGCACGGCTTTTTCGGAAGCGGCGCGTGGGTCGTCTGCGCTGGCGATCCACAGCGATGCGCCCAGCAGCGCCCCGCTTATCAGGCGGGCCGTCGCCAGGGGATCGACGGGGCGTATGACTGCCTCCTCGATCAACTTCTGGAGGCTGCGGCGCGTGTTCACGATGCACACGTTCTGGCTGGGCCACTGGGAGGGATCGCCCAGAACCGCTGGCCCGTCCAGCAGGACGATCCGCTGGACTTCGGGCTCGACGGCCATCTTGATGTAGCCAATGCACTCCAGAACGAAGCCGTCCCAGGTGGAGTCCGCCTCTTCGACGATGACGGCCAGTCGGCTCGATATCTCTGCATCAATCTGGGCAATGACCGCCTCCAGCAACCCTTTCTTTCCACCGAAGTGGTGATAGAGCGCTCCGCGCGTCAGCCCGGCTTGGGCCGTCAGCTCATCCATTGAACTGTCCGCATACCCCACGGTTGCGAACGCCGCGCGGGCAGCACTGATGAGCTTGGCCCGTGTTTCCTCAATCATCTCTGCACGCTTTTGTGCCATTAGGTCGTCCTCCGGTTTTCACATACGAAATGTATGCGATTCGTTGACATATGTTGCGTATGTGTGTATGATAAATGGCATACGCTACGTATGTCAAATTTAATCAACCGGGTTTTCCCTATACATTCGAGACTGAAAACAATGAGCACATTGCCTTACCTTGCGGTCCTGCCTTCCTGGCGCCGCGCCTTGCCGTTAGCTGCGGCGAGCTTGCTGGCGCTGTCCCTGGCTGGCTGCAATAGCGACGCCGCCGACGCGGTCGCCGCCCCTCCACCCACGGTCAGCGTGGCACCTGTGTCGGTGCGCAAGATCGTCCTATGGGATGAGTTCAATGGCCGCGTCGAGGCGGTGGAAAGCGTTGCGCTGCGGCCACGTGTGAGTGGCTACATCGACAGGGTCAATTACGAAGAGGGCCAGATCGTCAAACGTGGCGACGTGCTGTTCGAGATTGA
>NZ_JMCL01000212.1 GCF_000690905.1 Pseudomonas sp. Ant30-3
ATCAAAATGCACGTGCACCGGGTTCAGCGAGACTACGGTGGTCAGGATGCTGGCCTGGCCGTCAGCACTCACCAAGTTGCCTGCCGTGACCAGTGCACGTCCGGCGCGGCCTGTGATGGGCGAACGTACCTGGGTGAACGACAGATCCAACTTGGCGGTCTCGACTGCGGCTTGGGCGAACTGCACGTTGGCTTGGGCCTGATCGGCGGCGGCGTGGCGCTGCTCCAACTCCTCGGTGGAGGCTGCTTGCAACGAAGCCAGCTTTTGAGCACGGGCCGCTTCGCTACGTGCCAGTGCGGCCTGCGTGCGGGCGCGGGCCAAGTCTGCTTCCGCGCGAGCCAGAGCAGCACGGTAACTGCGAGCGTCAATCTCGAACAGCACGTCGCCACGTTTGACGATCTGGCCCTCTTCGTAATTGACCCTGTCGATGTAGCCACTCACACGTGGCCGCAGCGCAACGCTTTCCACCGCCTCGACGCGGCCATTGAACTCATCCCATAGGACGATCTTGCGCACCGACACAGGTGCCACGCTGACCGTGGGTGGAGGGGCGGCGACCGCGTCGGCGGCGTCGCTATTGCAGCCAGC
>NZ_JMCL01000213.1 GCF_000690905.1 Pseudomonas sp. Ant30-3
TCCAGTACTAGTATGGCCCGGGGGATCCTTAAGTCGTGTCCTTCTCCTACGATCTTGTGAACGATGGATATTTTCTTTCTAAACTTTAAACAAACAGTGGAGAGATGTTGTTGTGTGTGGAACGACGCTTAGCCTACCGAGGAAGATCCAGACTACAATAGAATATGTGGCCAAAACTCTCCGCAACTTCAGCAGCAAAAAGGATATTATTGACATAACCTCCTCACAAAAAGTACACAAATGGCTAAATAACAGAGCCCCTCTTTTTACTAGGGAAATGGTGGATGTGGACTTTAGAATTTAAGATAATAAAGCTCTTGATCCCAATGTTATTTCCATGTGAGGGACATTAAATTGAGTAACCTTTGCCACATACCCTCTCCCAGAGTCCATTCTCTAAAACTTGAAGCTCCGCCCCTTTTTACGCACATTAGGCTTCCAATTACGGTCAATGGTCTTGAAGATTGGGAGCTTTTGAAGAGTAATAAGAACCATCACAAAAAGGAACCCAGAAGCCGGGAGTGTCTACCAAAAAAATTCAAGGGTTAAAAAAAAGTGACATTTTCTCCTGTTTTTTACACATGATTTTGAATGCTGATGGGTCCACGTCCAGCTCTAAAGGTAGGTTCATGGTTCTCCAAAGTTGCTTTCTTGTCAGAATTGAGCCACATCAGGTAGGTGGGGAAGTAGATCAGTGAGGATGCTTCACATGTGTGGGCACTGGGAACAGAATGCTTCAATAACACGAGCTGACGAGGGCCCGCTATGAAAAAAAAGATTCTCTGTGCCCCCTGGCGCCTCCGCACTTAAAGAATTGATGACCGTGCGGCCGCGATA
>NZ_JMCL01000214.1 GCF_000690905.1 Pseudomonas sp. Ant30-3
AGCACCAGGCGCTGATTTGACAAGCGGTCGATCGAGGCTGCTGCTTTGGCCACAAGCAAGGGATGACGCAGAGTGGTGATGACGCTGCCAGTTGCGAGCGCGATGCGCGACGTCTGTGCCGTGACGTAGCCCATGAATGGCCACAGGTCATGGATGTGACCCACGTCGCCAAAAGACGGGACATTGAGAAATACATCCCTGAAGTAAAGGGCTGCAAAGTTATGAGCTTCAGCCAATTGTGCCGTGCGAATCTGCTGTGCCATGTCCATCTCAGGAATGGCGCCAGGGTAGGACTCGATGGCGAAGAAAAGACCCAGCGTCAGGCTTCCTTCCTGATACATGGTCGAGTATCCACGATGATTTTTGAAAGGGTTCATGGTCAAAATCCAAATAGGTGAATGGTCTGGGTCAAAGAGTCCGGCCTGCCGGTCGGCACCTTTGGGTTGTTACGACTGCGCGGGAGAGGTGTCCCGCCGCAAGCCCGCCACCAGTACAAGAAATCCCTGCACGGCTTTTTCGGAAGCGGCGCGTGGGTCGTCTGCGCTGGCGATCCACAGCGATGCGCCCAGCAGCGCCCCGCTTATCAGGCGGGCCGTCGCCAGGGGATCGACGGGGCGTATGACTGCCTCCTCGATCAACTTCTGGAGGCTGCGGCGCGTATTCACGATGCACACGTTCTGGCTGGGCCACTGGGAGGGATCGCCCAGAACCGCTGGCCCGTCCAGCAGGACGATCCGCTGGACTTCGGGCTCGACGGCCATCTTGATGTAGCCAATGCACTCCTGAACGAAGCCGTCCCAGGTGGACTCCGCCTCCTCGACGATGACGGCCAGTCGGCCAGATATCTCTGCATCAATCTGGGCGATGACCGCCTCCAGCAGCCCTTTCTTTCCACCGAAGTGGTGATAGAGCGCTCCGCGCGTCAGTCCGGCTTGGGCCGTCAGCTCATCCATTGAACTGTCCGCATATCCCACGGTTGCGAACGCAGCGCGGGCGGCACTGATGAGCTTGGCCCGCGTTTCCTCAATCATCTCTGCACGCTTTTGTGCTATTAGGTCGTCCTCCGATTTTTCACATAAGAAGTGTATGTAAATGATTGACATACGTTGCGTATGAGTGGATGATAAATGGCATACGTCACGCATGTCAAATTTTATCAACCGGGTTTCGCCATCCCTTGGAGACTGAAAACAATGAGCACATTGCCTTACCTTGCGGTCCTGCCTTCCTGGCGCCGCGCCTTGCCGTTAGCTGCGGCGAGCTTGCTGGCGCTGTCCCTAGCTGGCTGCAATAGCGACGCCGCCGACGCGGTCGCCGCCCCTCCACCCACGGTCAGCGTGGCACCTGTGTCGGTGCGCAAGATCGTCCTATGGGATGAGTTCAATGGCCGCGTCGAGGCGGTGGAAAGCGTTGCGCTGCGGCCACGTGTGAGTGGCTACATCGACAGGGTCAATTACGAAGAGGGCCAGATCGTCAAACGTGGCGACGTGCTGTTCGAGATTGA
>NZ_JMCL01000215.1 GCF_000690905.1 Pseudomonas sp. Ant30-3
TCCTAGGCATTACTCACCCGTCCGCCGCTCGCCACCAGGTACAAGTACCCGTGCTGCCGCTCGACTTGCATGTGTTAGGCCTGCCGCCAGCGTTCAATCTGAGCCATGATCAAACTCTTCAGTTCAAACATCTTTGGGTTTTTAAGAAACCCTAAACTTGGCTCAGCAATCGTTGGTTACATCTTTGATTTCTCGCGGAGTAACTTGTGATGCTGATAATCTTGCTGACTATCAGTCTGACTCCACAAGCACCCACACGAATTGCTTGATTCAGTTGTTAAAGAGCGGTTGGTTAAGATCTTTCGTCTCAACCGAGGCGCGCATTCTACAGCGCTCCGTGTTTCTGTCAAGCGGTTATTTTAAGAAGTTTTCAAAGTTTCGCTTGGAAATCCTTAACAACTTCAACCACTTGCGCTTCCGATCTCTCGTTAGCGGGAGGCGAATTCTAC
>NZ_JMCL01000216.1 GCF_000690905.1 Pseudomonas sp. Ant30-3
CTGGTATCTTCGACCGGCATGAGCTTACGGAGCAAGTCCTTCACCCTCACCGGCGCACCTTCTCCCGAAGTTACGGTGCCATTTTGCCTAGTTCCTTCACCCGAGTTCTCTCAAGCGCCTTGGTATTCTCTACCCAACCACCTGTGTCGGTTTGGGGTACGGTTCCTGGTTACCTGAAGCTTAGAAGCTTTTCTTGGAAGCATGGCATCAACCACTTCGTGTTCTAAAAGAACACTCGTCATCAGCTCTCGGCCTTAAGATCCCGGATTTACCTAAGATCTCAGCCTACCACCTTAAACTTGGACAACCAACGCCAAGCTGGCCTAGCCTTCTCCGTCCCTCCATCGCAATAACCAGAAGTACAGGAATATTAACCTGTTTTCCATCGACTACGCTTTTCAGCCTCGCCTTAGGGACCGACTAACCCTGCGTCGATTAACGTTGCGCAG
>NZ_JMCL01000217.1 GCF_000690905.1 Pseudomonas sp. Ant30-3
GCGTTCTTGCCGCCCAGCTCCAGCGACACCTGACGCACGCCCTTGGCGGCGGCGCGCATGATGGTTTCGCCGGTGCCGGTCTCGCCGGTGAAGGTGTAGGCGTCGACATCCGGGTGGGCGGTGAGGAAGGCGCCGGCCGAGTTGCCGCCGAAGCCATGCACCACGTTGTACACGCCAGCCGGCACGCCGGCGGCGTTCATCACTTCACCGAGCAGAGCGGTGGTGGTCGGCGTCTCTTCCGAGGGTTTGACCACCACGGTGTTGCCGCAGGCCAGGGCCGGGCCGACCTTCCAGGTCATCAGCAGCAGCGGCAGGTTCCACGGGCTGATCACCCCGATCACGCCCTTGGGCCGGCGCACGCCGTAGTTGAGCGCGCCGGTGCCGTCCGGGGTGGCCATCTCGAAGGCCTCGGTGGGCACGTTCTTCACCAGGTCGGCGAACACCGAGAAGTTGGCCGCGCCGCGCGGGATGTCGATGTGGCTGGCCAGGGATTTGGGTTTGCCGGTGTCCAGGCACTCGGCCTCGAGAAACTCGTCGAAGCGCGCGCTGATGCCGGCGGCGACGCGATGCAGGATCTCGGTGCGCTCGGCCACCGTCATCCTGCCCCAGGGGCCCTTGAGCGCGGCGCGGGCGGCCTTGACCGCGGCGTCGACCTCGGCTTCGCCGGCTTCGTGGATCTTGGCGATCACCTGGCCGTTGGCCGGGTTGACGTTATCGAACAGCTTGCCGCTGGCCGATTCGACGTATTCGCCGTTAATGAAATGCTTGATTTCTTTCATCTGCGCAATCTCTGCAATAAGTCGAACCGGGCCTTCAGGTCAGCACGGTCATGAATCGTTCGTTGAGAATGCGGTCGTGGTAAAAGATCGCCTTGCCCAGTTGGTCGGCGGTCCAGGTCACCGGTTTGTGGTCCGGGTAGTTGTAATCTCCACCGCAGAACACTTCGTTGCGGTTACCGGACGGGTCGAAGAAGTAGATGGTCTTGCCGTGGGTCAGACCGTGACGGGTCGGGCCGATATCGATCGAGGTGTCGGTCATGGAGATCAGGTCGGCGGCGCGAAGCACGTCTTCCCAGGTTTC
>NZ_JMCL01000218.1 GCF_000690905.1 Pseudomonas sp. Ant30-3
CGGCCGGTCAACTAGGTGCGCCGCCCAACCCCTCGGGAAGCGACTTCCTCCTGTCCATCAATGCGCAGGGCCGGCTGGTGACGGAAGAAGAGTTCGGCGACGTCATCGTCAAGACCGGATCGCAGGGTCAGGTCACCCGGCTGCGAGATGTGGCGCGCGTGGAAATGGACGCATCCAGCTACTCGCTGATGTCGTTGCTCAACAACAAGCCTGCTGTCGCGATCACTGTCTTTGAAGCCCCGGGCGCCAATGCCATCGAAATCTCGGATCAAGTCCGCGCGAAGATGGACGAGTTGGCCAAGCGCTTTCCCGAGGGAGTGGAATGGTCGGTGGAGTATGACTCAACTGTCTTCGTGCGTCAGTCGATCAAGGCGGTCGTCAACACTCTGCTGGAAGCCATCGGACTGGTGGTGCTGGTGGTGATCTTGTTCCTTCAGACTTGGCGTGCC
>NZ_JMCL01000219.1 GCF_000690905.1 Pseudomonas sp. Ant30-3
TGGTAAAAGATCGCCTTGCCCAGTTGGTCGGCGGTCCAGGTCACCGGTTTGTGGTCCGGGTAGTTGTAATCTCCACCGCAGAACACTTCGTTGCGGTTACCGGACGGGTCGAAGAAGTAGATGGTCTTGCCGTGGGTCAGACCGTGACGGGTCGGGCCGATATCGATCGAGGTGTCGGTCATGGAGATCAGGTCGGCGGCGCGAAGCACGTCTTCCCAGGTTTCCAGGAAGAATGAGACGTGATGGAACTTGCCCTTCTCCGCGTGCTGGATAAAGGCCACGTCGTGCGCCTTGGTCGACAGGCTGAGGAACTGGGAGATGCGCGTGCCGTTGTCTTCGATCACCTGCTCGGCCAGGTAGAAACCGAGCACCTCAGTGAACAGTTCGTAGGTCGCCTGCAGTTCGTCGCCGTACATCAGACAGTGGTCGAAGCGCACCGCGCGCATACCCTTCAGGTCACGTGGCCAGGCTTCAGGGTTGACCTCCTCGATGCCCCACTTGCCGGTGTACTCCTTCTCGGCATAGAGCTCGAAGAAATGCCCGGATGGTGCCAGGAAGCGCACCCGACGCCCGCAGTCCTTGAGTTCGCCGGCAGGAATCTCCTCCACCTGGCAGCCGAACTCCAGCAGCTCGCCGGCCAGGCGGGTCAGGCAGGCATCGTCGGTCACCTTGAAGCCCATGAAATCCATGCCCGGCTGGTCGGCCTCACGCAGCACCACGGAAAATTTGTCCACCTCGCTCCAGGCCTTCAGATAGACGCGGCCCTGCTCGTCGCGGTCCATCTCGATCAGGCCGAGCAGGTCGCGGTAATGCGTTAGCGCAGCCTCCAGGTTCAACACGCGAAGCTGGACGTGGCCCGGGCGCATAACTCCTTTTTTCATCACGACACCTCTTAATGTTTCTTGTTGTCAGGGATTGCTTCGCACTTGGCGAAGGCATTCGATGTACAGATCAGCGCGTGGATACAGTTGACAGGCCAAGGCCAGGCCCTGCTTCGCGGCCTCCGGTGGAACCTGACTGCAGCTCATCCTGCCGCACTGGTAGTCGCCGCTGAGCACGCGCACCTTGCACAACCCACAGCCACCACCACGGCAACCGACCGGCACGCAACGCTTGCCCTGCTCCTCCATGGCCCGCAGGACCGACTGCTCCGGCAGGCAACGGAACACCTGGCCGCTAATCCGCTCACGCACCTCATAACTGCTGTCCATGGTTCACCTCAGATGCCCTTAAACATGACGGAAGCATCCCCCCAACAGCTCTGGGGTGATGCCTGCGCAACCCCGAAAATGAGTCTCAGGGGACCTCGTGTACGTCGCTTCTCCGCATGTCGATTTCTCTTCTTAACCAGACATAAAGATCAACCGAGGTCTCCCCCTGCCACCGGAAGAGTTACACCGGTGATGTAGGCAGCGTCGTCGGAGGCCAGGAACAGAATCGCCCCGGCCTGTTCGTCGATGTTGCCGTAGCGTTTCATCAGGCTGCTGTCGAGGGTCTGGTCGACGATCTGCTGGTACCAGACCTTCTCCTGCTCGCTCGGCTCGGCGCTGTTGCGCGGAATCCGCCGTGGAGGCGCCTCGGTGCCACCCGGCGCGGTGGCGTTGACCCGGATACCGCGCTCGGCGGTTTCAAAGGCCAGGCAGGCGGTCAGGGCGTTAACGCCACCCTTTGCCGCGCCGTAGGGCACGCGATTGACCCCGCGCGTGGCGACGGAGGAAACGTTGACGATGGCTCCACTGCCCTGCTCGAGCATTGGCGGCAGCGCGGCGTGGCAGCACCACAGGGTGGGGAACAGCGAACGACGCACTTCGGCCTCGATCTCGTGTTCCTGGTAATGCTCGAATGGCTTAGCCCAAATGGTGCCGCCAACGTTGTTGATCAGAATGTCCAGACGACCGAAGCGCTCGAGCGCCGCCGCCATCACCCGTTGGCAATCGGCGAACTGCTCAAGGTCGGCGGTCAGGGTCAGCACCTCAGCGACTCCGACCAGTTCGTCGGCCAGCTCATGTATTAGCTCGGAACGGTCGACCAGCAGCAGCCGACCTCCTTCGGCCGCCATCCGTTCGGCCACGCGGCGACCGATGCCCTGGGCAGCGCCGGTGATAACGGCAGTCTTGTCCTGGAAACGTTTGTTCATGAACCACCTCGGTTGTGTAGCCCAGATGCAATTTTGGGAAAGTTCGCAGGAAACATGGGCTCTACTGCACGAATAAAACAGGCCCGCTCACCAAGTAAGCGGACCAAAGGAGCCTCTAGGCGCTGGCGGCGAACTTCTCATAATAGAAATTGGCCGGCTGGATGCCCTGTGCGCGAATGTACTGACTGACCGCCTCGACCATTGGTGGCGGACCGCAAAGGTAGACATCTACCTCACCGCCGTTGAGGTGTTTGGGCTCGATGTACTGGGTCACATAGCCCTTTTGCGGATAGGCGCTGTCCGGGCTGGCGACGCAGGCGCTGTAGCTGAAGTTGGGAATGCGCGCGGCGAATGCCTCTAGCTTGTCCATTTCGACCAGGTCGTGGTCATGGGTGACGCCGTAGATCAGATGGAGCGGGTGCTCGCTGCCCTGCTCGGCGATCTTCTCCAGCATCGCGGTGAACGGCGCTAGGCCGGTACCACCCGCCAGCAACAGCAGCGGCCGCTTGATCTCGCGCAGATAGAACGCGCCCAGCGGTCCAGCCAGACTGACGCTATCGCCGACCTTGGCGAGGCTGGTCAGGAAGCTGCTCATCAGCCCGCCCGGCACGTTGCGGATCAGGAAGCCGACCTCGCCATCCTTTTGCAGCGAGCTGAAGGAATAGGCGCGGGTCTGGTCGCTGCCCGGCACTTGCAGATTGACGTACTGGCCCGGCAGAAACGCCAACTGGTTCAGCGATGCGCTTTTGATAGACAGCGCGATGGTGCTCTCGGACAGCTGACGCACGTTGCTGATCGCTGCCTGATAGCTGGCCTGCTGGGTCTTACAGACGTCCGATGCGGCCGGAACGCGAATCACGCAGTCGCTTTCGGCGCGCATCTGGCAGGTCAGCACGTAGCCCTGCTCGGCTTCGGCTTCGCTCAACGCATCCTCGATGTATTCCTCGCCGAGGTCGTAGCGGCCGCTCTCGGCGAAGCATTTGCAGGCGCCGCATGCACCGTCTCGGCAGTCCATGGGTAAATTGATGCCTTGGCGGTAGGCAGCATCAGCAATAGTCTCGCCAGCATTAGCATCGATGAAACGAGTGACGCCGTCTTCGAAGTTCAGTGCAACCTTGTGTGTCATGGCGGCACCTCAGACGTGGTATACATCGATGAACTGGCG
>NZ_JMCL01000220.1 GCF_000690905.1 Pseudomonas sp. Ant30-3
CGAAGAATTTCACAACTGCCTCGGCATATCTCTAGACAGCCTGCCGGGTTATGTGGCTGAGACTCTTCGAGCATTAGCCAATGCCCATTCCCCGCTGCCGTCCGATTTCCCACGCCACGCCGCCACCGCGCACCGTCGCGGCAAGTCGCTGCCCCAGTCGCTGTTCAATCACCGGCTTCCACGGCACCAGACTGAACCCCATGCCGTCGTCTAGCATCGCGTAGCGCCCGCTGGCGAGCATGAGGCTGCGCCGGTAGATGCCAGCCACGCGCTGCCCGTCGGTGACGGGCCGATGCGCTAGGCCGATTTCGGCGGCAATATCCTTGGCGGCCTTTGCCAGTTCCCGATTCCGCAGCGTCCCCAGCAGGTTCCGGGCGAGGATCACCCGCTGCCCACGCCGCTGGGCCAGCCCCTGTTCTTCAAGGAAGTCGGCGCGCTGCTGCAAGGCTTCCTTCGTCTCGCCGCCAAAGCCCAGATCGCCCAGCCCCTTACCGCCACCGATCAACTGCTGGTCCAGCCAGGTCGCGCCGATCACGCGGGCCTGCCGCTCGATGGGCAAGTGCGATTTCAGCTCCACCGCCACGCCGCCCAGGCGCTGTGCGTCGTTCTGGCGGCCACGTTCGGCCAGGTCGTCCGGCACCTTCCATAGTCCATCAGCCACACGTTCCACGATGCCGGCCCGGCGCAGGGCTTCCAGTCGGCGGACATGGGCCGC
>NZ_JMCL01000221.1 GCF_000690905.1 Pseudomonas sp. Ant30-3
ACCACCGCTCTGCTCGGTGAAGTGATGAACGCCGCCGGCGTGCCGGCTGGCGTGTACAACGTGGTGCATGGCTTCGGCGGCAACTCGGCCGGCGCCTTCCTCACCGCCCACCCGGATGTCGACGCCTACACCTTCACCGGCGAGACCGGCACCGGCGAAACCATCATGCGCGCCGCCGCCAAGGGCGTGCGTCAGGTGTCGCTGGAGCTGGGCGGCAAGAACGCTGGTATCGTCTTCGCCGACTGCGATATGGACAAGGCCATCGAAGGCACCCTGCGCTCGGCCTTCGCCAACTGCGGCCAGGTCTGCCTGGGCACCGAGCGGGTGTATGTCGAGCGGCCGATCTTCGACGCGTTCGTCGCCCGCCTCAAGGCCGGCGCCGAAGCGTTGAAGATCGGCGAACCGAACGATCCAGAGGCCAATTTCGGCCCGCTGATCAGCCACAAGCACCGTGAAAAAGTCCTCAATTACTACCAGCAGGCAGTCGACGACGGCGCCACCGTTGTCACCGGCGGCGGCGTGCCGGACATGTCGGCGCACCTGGCCGGCGGCGCCTGGGTGCAGCCGACCATCTGGACCGGCCTGGCCGACGATTCGGCGGTGGTCACCGAGGAAATCTTCGGCCCCTGCTGCCATATCCGCCCGTTCGACAGCGAGGAGGAAGCCATCGAACTGGCCAACAGCCTGCCTTACGGCCTGGCCTCGGCGATCTGGACCGAGAACGCTTCGCGCGCCCACCGCGTCGCCGGGCAGATCGAGGCCGGCATCGTTTGGGTCAACAGCTGGTTCCTGCGCGACCTGCGCACCGCCTTCGGCGGCAGCAAGCAGTCGGGCATCGGGCGCGAAGGAGGGGTGCACTCGCTGGAATTCTACACCGAGCTGAAAAACATTTGTGTGAAACTCTGAGGACCTGGTCATGAACGCACCGCAGCAAAGCCCTGAAATCGGTCGAGAGATTATCGCTGCCGGCTACCGCACCAACCTGCATGATCAGGGCGAAGGCTTCCCAGTCCTGCTGATCCACGGCTCCGGCCCCGGCGTCACCGCCTGGGCCAACTGGCGCCTGGTGATGCCCGAGCTGGCCAAGCGCCGCCGGGTGATCGCCCCGGACATGCTGGGCTTCGGCTACAGCGAACGCCCGGCCGATGGTCAGTACCACCAACAGCGCTGGGTCGAACACGCGCTTGGTGTGCTGGATGCCCTGGGCATCGAACAGGCCGATCTGGTCGGTAACTCCTTC
>NZ_JMCL01000222.1 GCF_000690905.1 Pseudomonas sp. Ant30-3
GGGGCGGTGGAAATTCCAAGCGATTTCGCCGGTGTTGTTTGGGAGACGATGGATAGCGGCGGGGGCTGGAAACAGGCACTCGCGCGTGAGCTTGAAGCTGCCGGTCATAGCATCGACTGGAATAAGGTCATGCGTGCATAGAGTTGTGCCCCGCCGTAATGGGCGGGGCGCGGTGAGCGACTATCAGGCGGCCTTGGGCTTGCTGCGCGACCAGATCAGGTCGTGCGTGCCGTCCTCGCCTTCGATCAGGCGGGCATAGACCGTTGCAGGGAACGATGGATCGTCAAGGGTCACGGACACATAAGGGCGTCCGGCCTCGCTGGTCTTTTTCCACGCTGCGCCGATGTCGTGGCCAGCCGCTTGCAGGCGGTAGTCGGGTGCGCTTTCGTTGTCACCCTTGTCGTTGGGAACCAGCTTGACCTTGACGTTGAGCGTCAGGGTGCGAAGCGTGCCGGTGAAGCCGTCTTTCTCTGCGGTGAAGGTGCCAATGTTAGCCATGATGATTTCTCCTTTCGGGTTGAACAAGGTCGCGCCAGTGCGTCCTTGTTGTGATCCGCCCGGCGGGGGATGGGCTGGCCGCACCGCGGAGCGGTCGCAACAACGTGGAGAACCTGGAGGCGAAAAGAATTTGTCCCGCGAGGAATGCGCGCAGCGTAGGGGAAATTGTTTTCGCCGCAATGTTGCGGTCATAAAGCCCAATGCGCAGCCGCGCCACCGCCAGGATTCACGACAAGCCAAGGACGCACGGGTCGCCTCTCCCGAATGGAGACATGACCGACTCGGCATCCCCGTATGACAACCTCACCGGCTTGTTCCCTGACGCGGCCAGGTCAATGCCCCAGCAACAAGGTACGAGCGCTCCTGCCACAACTTGCGGCCACATGCTTGATGCGTGGCGTGGAAGCTCCACATCGAGGCCAGGTGGTGTGTCGGTGAACCGTCCTTCGTGACGTACAGGCAACGAACCGCCAGCGTCGAGCACGGCACGCTTTCGTGCAACCTGCCGCAGCAAGCCGGGGCGTAGCCCCACAAGCGCCGCCCATTGCGGCGAGGTGCTGTCGGAATGTCGGCGGCGCGTGCGCCGCTGCACTTGCATGGCTTCAATGGTTTTTGCGCAAAAAGCGACTTGTGCGCGGCCCCTTTGCCGCCTGACCGAAGGCGGTAAAGGGGCGTTTTGGCTTTGAGCCTTGAAACCGGGCGCGGCCACCGCCGCGCCCGGATTTTTGGCATTCCCCGCGCCCAAGACGGAACGGCTTGGGCGCGGAGCTGCTCCCTATTCTTTGGTTTCGATGATCCACCACACGGCACGCGGCAAGGCGCGGCCCGTGATGGGGTGTAGGTCGGTCAGGTCGGCACGGGCTGTCCAGCCGCGAGGCGGACGGTAGCCCCGCACGTCGCTATCGCCATGCCAGCGGCGGGCGCGTACCGTGCCGGGGGCATAGGTCGCGGCCATGCGCGGACGGTTCGTGGTGTCGTGGCTCATAGGGGAATCCTCGGCATGAAAGCGCCCCGGCCGGAACCGGGGCGCTATCTGTGGTACGGGGTCAAACGGCCAGTGCCTCGGCCTGCGTCTGCTCATCCGCCACGGCGGCGGCTTCCTCCGGCGCTTCGGCTGCCTCGTCCGTCACCACCTCCTGCGCGGCCTGCTGCGTGGCTTCGGCGGCGAAGATTGCGGGCATCCAGCCAGTTCCATCGGCCAGCCGTTCGGCTTCGCTGGCAATGTCGCCTTTTTTCAACTTCGCCAGCCGGGTGACGTGCTCCGGTGCGAATTCGCCCACGGCTTCCAGAATCGCGGCCTTCGGCACATGCTGGAAATAGCCGTCTGCGGTCGGTTGCCACCATGCCGCCATGTCCAGCGCCACGGCCTGCGCCAGTTCAGCGCCGGGCTGGTGCTGCGTGGCGCGGAGCGTCACCACATCGACCGTGGATGCCACGCATACGGCCAGCAGGCGCACCAGTTCATCCTGCGACTTAGCCAGCAGTGCGGCGAACAGTTCGGCGCTGTCCTCCGGCAAGGCTTCACCCGCTACCTGTTGCAGTTCGCGCAGTGCCACGGCGGCGGGCGATTCCGGCCAGTCCGGGGCCATGCCTTCCAGCCGATCCTGCTGGGCCAGCTTCACGCCCAGCGGCAGATCGTGGCCGTAGTGGCTGCCTTGCAAGACAGTCTGCACCATGCCATGCACCAGTGCGGCCAGCGCTACCTGCGGATGCCGGGCTACTTCGATTTGCAGCGCGGCGGTACGGTGGGCACTCAACCGCTGCGCCAGCCGGTCGGACATGGCGGCGGGCTTAGGGGCGTCGCCCGCTTCCTCGCCGGTGTCGTCGTTCCCGGCTTCGCCCTCGCTGCCGAAACCTTGCCGCAGTCGTTCAAGCGTGCGCAGTGCCTTGGCTTGCGCTTCGCGCAGCAGGCCACGATGAATCACGGCCTGCCCGTTGCTGTCGATGGTGACGATGGCACCGGCGGCAGCTTTGACGGCTTCCCCATAGTCCTGCAAGCCATCTTCCAGCGCCTGCAACTGTACGCCCAGGTGTTCGCCTTCCTCCTGCAAGGCATCGGCCTTTTCTTCATCGTCGGCGTCCAGGGCGGCATCCACGGCCTCGGCCAGCGCCTGCATCTTGGCTTGCAGGTTCTCGATGCGTTGGGCTTCGCGCTTGTTCGGGCTCCGGCGCTGCCTCGGGGCGCGCTGGAAGGCTTGCAGGTCGGCATGGGTCGTGCCGGGGGTGGCATCCACCCATGCCCAGCCTTCGGCCTTCACCTCGGCGGCAAGGCTGGCCAGCTTGTCCTGCGCCAGCCGTTCCAGCAGCGTGGCATCGGTCAGATACACGCCGCTATCGGCTTCCGCGAACAGATCGCGGCGGGTGCCACCCCC
>NZ_JMCL01000223.1 GCF_000690905.1 Pseudomonas sp. Ant30-3
GATGTGAGCACACGCTCGACACTGGCCAGCATTACCGAGTGGGTGCCGACTGCATGGTGTTCAATCAGCTCACAGAACAGCGAAGCCTGCGCCCCTTGCAGATAGGGCAACCCATTGACTTCATCAAATCGCCAGGCTTCATGATCGAAACGGTCGGTCCCCGTGGCGCTACGGCAGTGCACCGCAAGTACCTCCTGTTCTGCGCGGAGTACATTGATGCAGAATCGTCGAGAAGCCAGCAGCGGCCCATGGATACGGGTTTGCTGACCAATGCACACTAGAACCGTGGGCGGCTCCAGTGAGACTGATGTGAATGAACTGGCGATCATTACGTGTCCGTGGCCATCGGGAGCGATCGACGTGATTAGCGTCACCGTGGAGGCCACGCCGCGCATCGCCTGCCTCAATTGGGCAGCAATCAAAGGGTGTTGGGACATGTAGATGTGCTCAATCATGGGTTACGGGTGTGTTTCACGCTTGGCCCAACCAGGGTGCTTTGTCAGCAAACCCAACATCTCGTCCATCGCGTCATAGGAGCGTTTGAGCGTGCTGTATGGATTCCCCCCGACCAATGTGCCGTCATAGCCGACGGGGCCGGTATAACCGAACGACTTGGCAAGTCCAAGAAGTGCGAAGTTGTCGAGTTCTCCTGCATCGAGCGCCTCGAAAGTGGCAATACGACTCCAGCCAAGTGGGCTGCGGGTTGCGCCGCTGAGAGTCAATTCCCGCATGAAGGGTGTTGACGCCATTAACGCTGGCGTCGGGTCTACTGCCTGATAGCCCTCCGTCGGGCTGCCTGCATTGGTTTCGTAGCCATACCAGTGATAGCTTGGAAACACGATGCCGAGATTCGGATGGTTTACGACCGAGCAGATCTGTGCCGCAATGGAGTAATGATCCATCCAGAAGCCCAGATGAAAATACAGCAGGATGTCAATTCCGCGCCGTGCGCAAATCTCAAGTGCCCGACCAAGGAAGTCCTGCAGTACCTTGTCGTCCGGTGCCTTTCGATGATTTGAACCGTGGCCTGCCGTCCTGATTCCAAGATTGACAGCCTTCACGCCTTCCATCTCCTCAAGCATCCGCAAGAATCCTGCGTTGATGGGATGCTGTGGGCCCTGATCCAGGTCGATCACCACATACACGCTAAAGACCTCCAAACCGAAACGATCTTTCACGGTGGATAGACGCTTTGCGGTTTCCCATCGGCTCCCTGACCAGACGGCATAGGTCAGGCCGTCATAACCGATGTCAGCCAGCATTTCGCATTGGACATCGAAGGCATAGGTACCAGCCGAAGAAGTAAAAGCGAGAT
>NZ_JMCL01000224.1 GCF_000690905.1 Pseudomonas sp. Ant30-3
GTTTCTCGTGCTCCGTCCTACTCGATTTCATGACTAAGAGATTTTCGCGTACAGGGCTATCACCCACTATGGCCGTACTTTCCAGAACGTTCCGCTAATCTCAAAGCCACTTAAGGGCTAGTCCCCGTTCGCTCGCCACTACTAAGGGAATCTCGGTTGATTTCTTTTCCTCAGGGTACTTAGATGTTTCAGTTCCCCTGGTTCGCTTCTTAAGCCTATGTATTGAGCTTAAGATACCTAACTTATGTTAGGTGGGTTCCCCCATTCAGACATCTCCGGATCAAAGTCTGTTTGCCGACTCCCCGAAGCTTTTCGCAGGCTACCACGTCTTTCATCGCCTCTGACTGCCAAGGCATCCACCGTATGCGCTTCTTCACTTGACCATATAACCCCAAGCAATCTGGTTATACTGTGAAGACGACATTCGCCGAAAATTCGATAATACTCAA
>NZ_JMCL01000225.1 GCF_000690905.1 Pseudomonas sp. Ant30-3
CCGCCCCCACCGCCAGTGCCCAGGGATTGAGCAGGCGGTTACTTTTAGTTGCAGAGGAGCTGACCATTACTCACCTGCTTCATTGGTAATTTGAAAACCCACAGACCGGCGGCTGCCGTGCCCGCAAAACGTTGTCCATCCACTTCCACCCGGCAAGCACTTGCCGAACGCACCGAGAAGGTCAGGTCGAACTCACCTGCAAAGGAAAAGCTCACACGACGATCGTCCACATACCGCCAGTCCTTCAACGGCAGATTGGCTTCTTCCAGCGCCGGTCTGCTGTCCCGTTCAGATTGCAGAACCAGCAACGCGCGGTCGCTGCTCAGGCTCACATAGCGGCCCTGAGGCAAATCGCGTACGCCGGCAACACCTTGCGAACGCAACAGATCGGGCCAACCCATTTGCGGGTCGAGGCGTACGGTGCGCAACCCGTCCATGCCGCGAATCTGCCAGGCACCATCGGCAGTACGCGCCAGACTGGCCTGATACAAACCGTGCAAGCGATCGATGTAATCGGTCATCCACAGCGACATCGGCTGTTGCTCGCGCATGAAGCCGTAGACCTCATGCATGGCCTTGATGGAGGCCTGCTTGGTGCTGGAATAGAAGTGGTAATAAAGGTGCAGGCCGCGCAGACGTCGTGGGCTGTCGGTTAGCTCAAAGGTTTCGATCAGGTCGCGAAAACCGTAATACGGGCCCTTCCACAGGTTGGTGTAGAGGTTCTCGTTGATGATCGGCGCGTAGTACTGCAACCCCCCTGCGGTAGGACGCAGCAGCGGATTCAGACCGGTCAGCGACGGGTCTGCTTTGGTCATGATGGTCTCGGCGCCGTTGACGTTTTTCAGGCCAGCGTCGTAGGCCAGTTTCAGAGTGGCAGCGGAAGGCAGCGCATCGCCCGGCCAGAACACCATCTTCACCGGTTTTTCCGGGGTGGTGAGCTGTTGGTTGATGTAGTCGCGCGAACCGAAGATCTCGCGATGAAAGTCGATTTTGTCGTAGCCCGGTATCTTCATGTTCAAACCGTATTCAGGTTTGAAGTTCTCGCGTTTCTGCGCCTGTTCCGGTTGCATGAAAAACGGATGACTGAAGGTGTGGGTGGCCACTTCCACTTTCGGGTTGGCGAACAGCTCGCGAGCGATCGGCTCCAGCTCACGCGCCAGATGCGGGAAGGCTCCGCGCGGGGAAATTTCGCCTTCGACGATCGACACCGACGTCAGGAAAGGGTTGGGCTTGATGTAATCTTCCAGCGTATGACGACCCGCGTATGGCGTGCCACGCACTTCAGCGCGGGACGGGAAACCGTCGCCATCGATGTGCACGGTAGCAATGCGGCGGCCGTTTTCGGTGGTGGTGTCCGGGCGCGGCTGAACTGGCAGACGCAGGCTCGCTTGCAGAAAGGCGAACGGGTCGAGGATCCAACGGCTGCGCTCGTTGTTCATTTCGAGGACGTAAGGCGCGAGGGCCAGACCGCCCCACTCGCCAACGACCACCGGGTTGTAGATGTCGCCGCCCTCATTGGTCAGGGTCAGTGCGGCAGTTGGTCCGTTGGGCAGTACTGAAACAGCGGTAAGATCACGGGAGCGAGGCTGCACCGGGGCTTCGAAAGCGCCCAACAGTGCCTTGTCCTGATGCGTGATGGTCAGCACTTGCGTACCCGGAGGCGCATCGCGCTTGAGGCCCATGCGCTTGAGCAAAAGCTTGTCTTCAACAGGCAGGCCAGCGAGAAAAACCACCGGTACTTTTTCGTCCAGGCGCGCGTTGATCCAGCGGTTGAACGCCGGGCTGTCCTGCGGCGGGCCGCTGGTCATCCAGGTGACCACGCCAGCGTACAAGCCACTGAAACGGTAATCCGGCATGGCGCTGTCGGCGGGCAGATAGTCGACGCGATAGCCCAGGGATTCC
>NZ_JMCL01000226.1 GCF_000690905.1 Pseudomonas sp. Ant30-3
GGGACTGTTTGACGGTCACCACACCTTGCTGGCGCACCGCTTCGGGAAGACGCGGCTCTGCCTGGGCGACACGGTTCTGTACCTTGACCTGGGCGTCGTCGGGATCGGTGCCAGGACGGAAGGTGACGGTCAGCACCAACACGCCATCACTACCGGCCACGGACTTCATGTAGAGCATGTTTTCCACGCCGGTGATGGATGCCTCCAGTGGTGCGGCTACCGTGTCGGCGATTTCGCGCGGATTTGCGCCAGGATACGTGGCGCGAACCTGTACGCTGGGTGGCACGACTTCCGGGTACTCGCTGACGGGCAAGAGCGGGATCGCGATCAACCCAACCACGAAAATGATGATGGACAGCACGGCCGCAAAAATCGGCCTGTCCACGAAAAAGCGGGCAAAGTTCATGATGGCTGGCTCTCCGCGCTCATTCGCTCGCCTGGGCGATTTGTCGGCCTGCAGGCGCCATTTCAATGTCCTGGGCCGTCACTGGCATGCCGACAGAAACCTTCTGGATGCCGTTGACGATCACGCGGTCGCCGGGATTTAGACCTTCCTCGACGATGCGCAGGCCTTCGGCCTTGCGTCCCAGCGTGATGTCGCGGCGCTGGGCGGTGTTGTTCTCATCGATCACATACACGTACTTGCGGCTCTGGTCGGTCAGGATGGCCTTGTCGTCGATCAGCATGGCCTCGAAACTGCCGCTACCCGGCAGGCGCACTCGGGCATAGAGGCCCGGCGTAAGCAGGCCGTCGGG
>NZ_JMCL01000227.1 GCF_000690905.1 Pseudomonas sp. Ant30-3
GGCCGCCATCGGCCTCGCGGCGCTGGCCTGGGCGGCTTTCGTATCGCCGCTGCCGCGCCTGGCCTACAACCCGTCCGACAGTGTGGCGGTTGGCTGGTATCGCATCGAACCGTTCGACCCGCGCACCGCCTCGCTGCCACGTCCGCTGTCAGTGGACAGCATCGTGCTGGTGCCGCTGCCCAACAGGGCCGCCATGCTGGCCGCGCAGCGCGGCTATCTGCCAACGCGCGTGCCGCTGCTCAAACGTGTGGGCGCGGTCGCGCCACAACACGTTTGCATCGTCGCCGGCCAGGTTCGCATCGACGGCGTGCCTGCGGCCGCCGCGCTGCCTGCCGACCGGCTGGGCCGACCGCTGCCATCCTTGCAGCTTTGCCGCCGTCTCGAACCGGGCGAACTGTTCCTGTTGAGCGTGACCAATCCGGCATCGTTCGACAGCCGGTATTTCGGCCCGGTCAGCGCATCCACCGTGATCGGCGTTGCGCATCCGGTGTGGCTGGAGTCCCGCCCATGATGGCCGCCGACTCGCTGCACGTTGCCGTGCATCTTGTCGTGCCATCGGGCATGTCGTTCTCGCTGCTGTTGCCGTGTCGTCGCGCCTGCCGTACCGGTGCATCCGCACCGCACGTCGCGCTGCCTTCGACGCAGCCTTCCAACGTGCAGGCGTCTTGCTTCGAACGCGCCCGGCCTGCTGTCTTCATGGCGTCAGTCCGCGCGTTCGCCGGCGCGCTGGCTGCTCCCGCAGCAGCGCCGCCGGGCCGACGATGCCCGGAGCGACAGCGAAGGGCAAAGGCGGAAGGCAAGACAAAAGGACGCGGCACCAGGCCGCGTAGAAAGCCTGTCTGCACATGGGGGTGGCGCGGCACGGAGCGGCTTCGCCACCGTGCCGCTTGGGGCGCGAGGCCCGCGCCAATGCAGGCATGTCCCCGTGCTTCGCACGACAGGACACGCCAGAGCTTGCAGGGAGCGCAGCCATGACCGCCCGCCGCGACGACGATTTCCGGGTGC
>NZ_JMCL01000228.1 GCF_000690905.1 Pseudomonas sp. Ant30-3
TGGCGGGCGGCCGATGAGTCAGCTGTCGATGATGTTGGCGTATACCGTCAATCATTAAGACCGAGTTGGTCGAGCGCGACCCAGGCCCATCGCCAGCAGGCTGGCTCCCACAGTGGATCTGTGGTGTACGCAATTCCCCTGTGGGAGCTAGCCTGCTGGCGATTGCAATCTGTCAGGCAACCGAGGGCTCGCCTTCACCCGCCAGCCTGCGATTGAGCTGAAACCGCCAGCGCACATACAGCAGCGCCGAACAGAACACCGCCAGGCTCGCGCCCATTTCCAGCAGGCCGAACAGCTGCCGGTTCGGGTCGAATGCCGCCAGTGCGCCTTTCATGAAATACAGGTTCACCACAAAACACATCCACGAATGTCCGCGCGCGCTTCCGCCCAGCATGCCCGGCGCGAGCACCAGCAGCGGCACCAGTTCAATCAGCAGAATCACCCAGGGCCGCGCGCCGTGCAGGTCGGCGATCAGCAGGTAATAAACGCACAACAACCCTACCAGGCCGAGGAAACACAGCAGCGCGATCACGCGCATGGCCCGCACGCGCGGTTCGAGCCATTCGATGGGAGGCAGAATTTTCGGCTTTTTCGCCACGTCAGTTCCCCAGCTTTTGCGCGGTTTTCGCCAGCCGCATGCCCAACGCCCGGCACAGCGCCATTTCGTGTTCATCCAGGCCACTTTTACCGTCAGCGCCAGCGTGGTGACTGGCGCCATACGGCGTACCGCCACCGCGGGTGTCCAGCAGCGCCGATTCACTGTAGGGCAGGCCGGTGATCAGCATGCCGTGGTGCAGCAACGGCAACATCATCGACAGCAGCGTCGATTCCTGGCCACCATGCAAACTCGCGGTAGAGGTGAACACACCCGCCGGTTTGCCGACGAGTGCGCCGGTCAGCCACAGGTTGCTGGTGCCATCGATGAAGTACTTCAGTGGCGCTGCCATGTTGCCGAAACGGGTCGGGCTGCCAAGGGCCAGGCCGGCGCAGTTTTTCAGATCATCGAGGCTGGCATACAACGCGCCTTCGTCAGGAATGTCCGGCGACACCGCTTCGCATTCGGCAGAGATCGGCGGGACGGTGCGCAAGCGCGCTTCAAGGCCGGCCTGCTCGACGCCGCGAGCGATTTGCCGGGCCATTTCATTGGTCGAGCCGCTGCGGCTGTAATACAGAACCAGAATGTACGGCGCAGTCACGGCAGCAACTCCAGCACGTTTTCCGGCGGACGGCCGATGACGGCTTTGTTGCCCACTTCGAGAATCGGCCGCTCCATCAGCTTGGGGTGTGCAGCAATGGCTGCGATCAATTGCACTTCGCTCAGGCTGGTGTCGGCGAGGTTAAGGGTTTTGTATTCGTCTTCGCCCGTGCGCAGCAACTGCCGAGCGCTGATGCCGAGTTTTTTCAGCAGGGCCTGAAGCTGCTGTTCACGCAGCGGCGTTTCCAGGTAGCGCACCACGGTCGGGTTCAGGCCTCGGGCTTCCAGCAGTTCGAGCGCACCGCGGGATTTCGAGCAGCGCGGATTGTGATAAAGCGTCAGATCGGTCATGTGCGGGTCGCATCTTGCGTAAGGTGGCGGCTATTCTAACCGTGCAACGCGTAATCCAGAACCTTGGGAGGCAATGGGTCGCGGCGGTTTCCTTTTTTTCATTGGGATCACGACATGACAAGACGACTGGCAGCGGTATTGACGATCATCGGAGCGTTGATGCTGGGGGGCTGCGGCAATGACTATGGCATCGACCAGAACGGTCAGAAGGTCGCGGCCGAGCGTCTGGACAAGCAGTGGCTGGTGCTCAACTACTGGGCCGAATGGTGCGGACCGTGCCGGACCGAGATTCCGGAATTGAACGCTTTGGCCGATCAGCTCAAGAGCAAGGACATCGGCGTGTTCGGGGTCAATTTCGATAATGTGCAAGGTCAGGAACTGAAAGACGCCAGCGAGAAACTGGGGATCAGGTTTACCGTGCTGGCGCAGGATCCGGCGGAGCTATTCGAGTTGCCACGCAGTGAGGCGTTGCCGGTGACTTACATCATTGATGACAAGGGCAAGGTGCGTGAACAGTTGATGGGTGAGCAGACGGCGGCAGGGGTGTTGGCGAAACTTAAGGCGTTGCAGGCAAAAAACTAGAGGCAAAGATCGCAGCCTCGCCAATGCTCGACAGCTTCTACGGGGATGACATGTGGTTAGGATGTGGCGAGGGGGGTTGTGGCGAGCGGCTTGTGGCGAGGGGATTTATCCCCGTTGGACTGCGCAGCAGTCCCTTTTTTGGGGATCGCTTCGCAATCCAACGGGGATAAATCCCCTCGCC
>NZ_JMCL01000229.1 GCF_000690905.1 Pseudomonas sp. Ant30-3
GCCCGGGCCACATCGCCGCAGGCAAACACACCCGGCACCGAAGTCTTGTTCTCGGCGTCGGTGCGCACCTGCATGCCGAGGGGCGTTTCTTCCAGCGCGCAGCCCATCGCTTCGACCAGAGAGCCGGAAGGAACGGTGCGCGTCGCCGTGAACAGGCCCGCAAAGGGCAACAGCCGTCCGTCGGTCATCGCCACGTCGGCATGCCCGTCAATCCTGTCGATGGGCGCCTCCTCGATCGTCACGCCCCGGCGTTCCAAAGTGGCCCTGGCCTCCTGACTCAGTTCCACGGCACCGTTGACGAGCAAGGTCACATCGCCCCAATCGGTGAGCAGTTCGGCCTGATGGACGGACAGCGGTCCGGCGCCGATGATGCCGATGCGGCCCTGGCCGAGTTCGTAGCCATGGCAGTACGGGCAATGGAAGACCGCCTTGCCCCAGCGCTCTGCGAGTCCGGCGATGGGAGGTAACTGGTCGGCCACGCCGGTGGCCAGCAGGATGCGGCGGCCTTGGTGCGATACGCCATCGGACGTCGTGACAGTGAATTCGTCCACCTGCCCTGAAACGGCTTCGGCCCGGCCTTCGAGCCAGGTCAACGTCGGATAGGTTTCGAGCTGGCGACGTGCGTTCGCCGCGATCTCGCCGGGAGGGACGCCATCTTGGCCGAGAAACCCGTGCGAATGGCTGGCAAAGCGATTGCGCCGCTCGCCCGCGTCGATCACCAGCACGGACCTGCGCGCTCGTACCAGTTGCAGGGTGGCGGCCATGCCCGCATAGCTCCCGCCGATGACGATGACGTCGTGGTGCATGGTCAACTCCTCTTGCGTCGTGCTGCCGCATGCCGGCGCGCGAAGTCGGCGGCCAGATCGGCCAGAGTGATTTCCGAGAACCGTTTCAGCAGCAGCGCCTCGGCCTTGGCAAAGGCGCCTTCGAGCGCGGCATTCACCGATTGCTCGACCAGGCACTCCGGTGTTTCGTTGCGATTGCCTATGGCAAACATGGCCGGCTCGCCCAGCGCCTCGTGCAACTGGAGCAGGGTGACGGCGCCAAGGTCGGCATGGATGCGCCATCCACCCGCGTGGCCTCGATCTGAAGTGACGATGCCCGCTTCTCGCAAATACCCCATGGTGCGCCGGACGA
>NZ_JMCL01000230.1 GCF_000690905.1 Pseudomonas sp. Ant30-3
CACGTTCGGCCAGGTCGTCCGGCACCTTCCATAGTCCATCAGCCACACGTTCCACGATGCCGGCCCGGCGCAGGGCTTCCAGTCGGCGGACATGGGCCGCGACGACCTCCTGCGGGTCGCGGCCGGGCTTGGCTCGGCCTTGCTCGATCGCCAGGTGATGATCGGCGCGGTACAGGCCATCGCTCGCCAGCGCGGCGATGTTCTTGTCGGCCGCCCGCACCTCGTTGGAACCGCGTACCTCCACCACGGCTCCGGTGGGATAGTTCGCCAGCTCGTCGCGGGCGTTCAAAGCGACGTAGTGGGCCTTGCCGTCCACGCCGTCGATGACCAGATAGCCGCGGTCGTGCAGCTCGTCGGCCAGCCCCTTGCCGGCCACGCGGCCGACGATGGTGCGGCCGTCGTCGCCGGGCTCAAACACCGCCTGCTCGCGCGGCTGGCCGCTCATGGCGCGCTGCATGGTGCGGATGATGTCACCACGCTCGCCCAAGGCGCGCAAGGTCTTCTCCGCGTCGGCATGCACGGCCCAGGTGCCGGGCTGCGTCTCGTCAGCCAGGCCCAGGCGCTGCAAGCGTTGGAGTCGGCCGATCAGCAGCAGCCGCTGGCGTTGCAGGCGGGGCTCATTGAAGCGCTCGATCTGCACCCGGCCA
>NZ_JMCL01000231.1 GCF_000690905.1 Pseudomonas sp. Ant30-3
CACGTTCGGCCAGGTCGTCCGGCACCTTCCATAGTCCATCAGCCACACGTTCCACGATGCCGGCCCGGCGCAGGGCTTCCAGTCGGCGGACATGGGCCGCGACGACCTCCTGCGGGTCGCGGCCGGGCTTGGCTCGGCCTTGCTCGATCGCCAGGTGATGATCGGCGCGGTACAGGCCATCGCTCGCCAGCGCGGCGATGTTCTTGTCGGCCGCCCGCACCTCGGTGGAACCGCGTACCTCCACCACGGCTCCGGTGGGATAGTTCGCCAGCTCGACGCGGGCGTTCAAAGCGACGTAGTGGGCCTTGCCGTCCACGCCGTCGATGACCAGATAGCCGCGGTCGTGCAGCTCGTCGGCCAGCCCCTTGCCGGCCACGCGGCCGACGATGGTGCGGCCGTCGTCGCCGGGCTCAAACACCGCCAGCTCGCGCGGCTGGCCGCTCATGGCGCGCTGCATGGTGCGGATGATGTCACCACGCTCGCCCAAGGCGCGCAAGGTCTTCTCCGCGTCGGCATGCACGGCCCAGGTGCCGGGCTGCGTCTCGTCAGCCAGGCCCAGGCGCTGCAAGCGTTGGAGTCGGCCGATCAGCAGCAGCCGCTGGCGTTGCAGGCGGGGCTCATTGAAGCGCTCGATCTGCACCCGGCCA
>NZ_JMCL01000232.1 GCF_000690905.1 Pseudomonas sp. Ant30-3
CTGTCTTTGAAGCCCCGGGCGCCAATGCCATCGAAATCTCGGATCAAGTCCGCGCGAAGATGGACGAGTTGGCCAAGCGCTTTCCCGAGGGAGTGGAATGGTCGGTGGAGTATGACTCAACTGTCTTCGTGCGTCAGTCGATCAAGGCGGTCGTCAACACTCTGCTGGAAGCCATCGGACTGGTGGTGCTGGTGGTGATCTTGTTCCTTCAGACTTGGCGTGCCTCCATCATCCCACTGCTAGCCGTGCCGGTGTCGGTGGTAGGCACCTTCGCCGTGCTGCTGATGCTGGGCTTTTCCATCAATACGCTCACGCTTTTTGGACTCGTGCTTGCCATCGGGATCGTGGTGGACGACGCGATCGTGGTGGTGGAAAACGTCGAGCGCAACATCGCCGAAGGGCTGGCGCCGCTGGCTGCGGCCCATCAGGCCATGCGCGAAGTCAGTGGCCCCATCGTCGCCATCTCGCTGGTGCTGTGCTCGGTATTCGTGCCTATGGCATTCCTGTCCGGCGTGACAGGGCAGTTCTACAAACAGTTCGCCGTCACCATTGCGATCTCCAC
>NZ_JMCL01000233.1 GCF_000690905.1 Pseudomonas sp. Ant30-3
CCGGGCCTTGTACACACCGCCCGTCACACCATGGGAGTGGGTTGCACCAGAAGTAGCTAGTCTAACCTTCGGGAGGACGGTTACCACGGTGTGATTCATGACTGGGGTGAAGTCGTAACAAGGTAGCCGTAGGGGAACCTGCGGCTGGATCACCTCCTTAATCGACGACATCAGCTGCTCCATGAGCTCCCACACGAATTGCTTGATTCATTGAAGAAGACGATTTAGAAGCAGCCCGAAGTTGGGTCTGTAGCTCAGTTGGTTAGAGCGCACCCCTGATAAGGGTGAGGTCGGCAGTTCGAATCTGCCCAGACCCACCAATTTTGTGTGGGAACCTGTAGAGATACGGGGCCATAGCTCAGCTGGGAGAGCGCCTGCCTTGCACGCAGGAGGTCAACGGTTCGATCCCGTTTGGCTCCACCACTACTGCTTCTGATTGTATAAAGCTTAGAAATGAGCATTCCA
>NZ_JMCL01000234.1 GCF_000690905.1 Pseudomonas sp. Ant30-3
CGTCTTTCATCGCCTCTGACTGCCAAGGCATCCACCGTATGCGCTTCTTCACTTGACCATATAACCCCAAGCAATCTGGTTATACTGTGAAGACGACATTCGCCGAAAATTCGATAATACTCAATTAAGAGCAACTCACAAATTTTACCTTAGCCTGATCCCACACCAGTGAAAGTGTGGTCCAGTCTATCTTTCTATCACATACCCAAATTTTTAAAGAACGAACTAGTCAAAGACTAGAAATCAACATTCACCATCGAATTGATGGAATGCTCATTTCTAAGCTTTATACAATCAGAAGCAGTAGTGGTGGAGCCAAACGGGATCGAACCGTTGACCTCCTGCGTGCAAGGCAGGCGCTCTCCCAGCTGAGCTATGGCCCCGTATCTCTACAGGTTCCCACACAAAATTGGTGGGTCTGGGCAGATTCGAACTGCCGACCTCACCCTTATCAGGGGTGCGCTCTAACCAACTGAGCTACAGACCCAA
>NZ_JMCL01000235.1 GCF_000690905.1 Pseudomonas sp. Ant30-3
GGCGAGGGGGCTTGCCCCCGTTCGGCTGCGCAGCAGTCGTAAAATCTTGGGGCCGCTGCGCGACCCAACGGGGGCAAGCCCCCTCGCCACAATAGTCCGCGCGGTTTAGAGCCTGACGCTGGCAAACGTCGATTCATTACGCGCCTGGCTGAGCGCCGACAACGGCCCGGACAACGGCGAGAGCACCAGCGCTTGCGGCAGCGGCATCATCGCCACTTGCTGCGTGGTGTTGGAACCGACGCGTTCGTCGCGCGGTGGAATGCCGAAGTATTCGCGGTAGCACTTGGAGAAGTGCGGCGTGGAGACGAAGCCGCAGACCGACGCCACTTCGATGATCGACATCGGCGTTTGCTTGAGCAGTTGCCGCGCGCGGATCAGGCGCAGTTTCAGGTAATAACGCGACGGCGAGCAGTGCAGGTATTTCTGAAACAGCCGCTCCAGCTGGCGTCGCGACACGGCGACGTACACCGCCAGTTCGTCGAGGTCGATCGGCTCTTCGAGGTTGGCCTCCATCAGCGCGACAATTTCCTGCAGCTTTGGCTGATTGGTGCCGAGCATGTGCTTGAGCGGCACGCGTTGGTGATCCTGCTCATTGCGAATGCGCTCATAGACGAACATCTCCGAGATCGCTGCGGACAGTTCACGCCCGTGATCGCGGCTGATCAGATGCAGCATCATGTCCAGCGGCGCGGTGCCGCCAGAGCTGGTGAAACGGTTGCGGTCGAGGGTGAACAGACGCGTGCTCATGGCCACACGCGGAAACGCCTCCTGCATCGAGGCCAGGCATTCCCAGTGCACGCTGCAGTCGAAGCCGTCAAGCAGGCCGGCGCAGGCCAACGCCCAACTGCCGGTGCAGACGGCGCCAAGACGCTTGGACTGCCGCGCCTGGCTCTGCAGCCACGACACGTGTTCGCGGGTGACGGTGCGTTGTATGCCTATACCGCCGCAGACGATGATGGTGTCCAGGGAAGGGGCTTTGTGCATGGAGGCGTCCGGCGTGATCTGCAGACCATCGCTGGCCCAGACCTGACCGCCATCGACGGTGAGCGTGGTCCAACGATACAGCTCGCGACCAGACAATTGGTTGGCCATACGCAGTGGTTCCACTGCAGAGGCCAGAGAAATCAGCGTGAAATTGTCCAGCAGCAAAAAGCCGATGGATTGAGGCGCACGGTTCTGGGGTTGGGCCCCGGAGTTGAACGTCGTCATCGCGGTATCTCCTCACACAAAGCGGGTGATGGCCTCAGGCGGAGGCTCTTGTTATTGCCAGCGTTCTCGCGTGGGAGACGGGCTTTGATATGACAGAGCAATTGCCATGCCTAAAATTGAATGAGCGTTCAATAACTCCTGAAAACGACCTGTGAATGTGTCTGGATATGACGTGCGTAGAGGGTGGAATTCAAGTGCCACCAGGGGCTGGGAGCGGTGTGTTTCATCGGGCATGAGCAGATCGGTAGCACTTGTGGGAACTGGGCTGCGAGGGGTTGTTAGAGAGTGTCACCACAAGCACGGGTGACGGACGGTCGGAAGGCGCTGCGCGCTTCAATTCGCAGAACCACGCTTATCTGTAAGCGACGCGCTAAAAGGTGGCGGATTTTGGATTCAGTGGTCAATTAGCGCGCAGTTTTGACTGGTCTTCGCTGGCTGATGATTTTCTGTGGCGAGGGAGCTTGCTCCCGCTCGGTTGCGCAGCAGCCGTAAAAATTTTAGGGTCGCTTCGCAACCCAGCGGGAGCA
>NZ_JMCL01000236.1 GCF_000690905.1 Pseudomonas sp. Ant30-3
GAGGGAGCTTGCTCCCGCTCGGCTGCGAAGCAGTCGTAAAGTCAGTGCACGCGGTCTGCCTGGAAGTTAGCGGAGGCTGATTTCAGGGCCGCTTCGCAGCCCAGCGGGAGCAAGCTCCCTCGCCACAATAAGCCCCCTTGCCACAACAAGTTCACGAGCCAGTCAATCCGCGGCCTACTTCTCAGGCATCGGCATCGGAAACGGCATCACATTACCGACCGCGCCGCGGGCTTCGCTGATTTTCGGTGTGCCCAGACGCTCGACTTCATCGATGCGCACAATCGAATGCATCGGCACAAAACTGCGCACCACGCCTTCGAACTGCGCCTTGAGCTTCTCTTCGCTCGGGTCCACGACCACTTGCGTGCGCTCGCCAAAGACGAACTCTTCCACTTCCAGAAAACCCCACAAATCACTTTGATAGATCTGCTTGGCATACATTTCGTACACCTGGCCCTGGTTGAGGAAAATCACCTTATAGATTGGAGCTTCACGTTTGGTCATGGTGGGCGAGCAACACATCGGGGGATAAAAATGAGGGCGCGAACTATAGCATAGCCACCGGACGCACAGCGGTAGGAACCTTGGACCATGTTCCCTATAATGCGCGGTTCTTTGAATCACGTGATGACTGTATCCATGGCCAAGAAGCTTTACATCGAAACCCACGGTTGCCAAATGAACGAGTACGACAGCTCGCGCATGGTCGATCTGCTGGGTGAACATCAGGCCCTGGAAGTCACCGCCCGCGCTGAAGACGCCGACGTGATCCTGCTCAACACCTGCTCCATCCGCGAACGCGCCCAAGACCGGGTGTATTCCCAGCTCGGTCGCTGGCGCGAACTGAAACTGGCCAACCCGGACATGGTGATTGCCGTCGGCGGTTGCGTGGCCAGCCAGGAAGGCGCAGCCATCCGCGATCGCGCACCGTATGTCGATGTGGTGTTCGGCCCGCAAACCCTGCATCGCCTGCCGGAAATGATCGACGCCGCCCGCGCCACCAAACTGCCGCAAGTCGACGTATCGTTCCCGGAAATCGAAAAATTCGACCATCTGCCAGAGCCGCGCATCGACGGCCCGAGCGCTTACGTGTCGGTCATGGAAGGTTGCAGCAAATACTGCACGTTCTGCGTGGTGCCTTACACCCGTGGCGAAGAAGTCAGCCGACCGTTCGATGACGTGATTGCCGAGATCATTCACCTGGCCGAAAACGGCGTGCGCGAAGTGACGTTGCTGGGGCAGAACGTCAACGGCTATCGCGGCGCCACGCACGAAGGTCGCCTGGCTGATCTTGCCGAGCTGATTCGCGTGGTCGCCGCCGTCGATGGCATCGACCGCATTCGCTACACCACCTCGCACCCGCTGGAATTTTCCGACAGCCTGATCCAGGCCCACGCCGACGTACCGGAGCTGGTCAAGCACCTGCACTTGCCGGTGCAGTCGGGTTCGGACCGGATTCTCTCGGCGATGAAGCGCAACCACACCGCGCTGGAATACAAATCCAAACTGCGCAAACTGCGTGCGGCCGTGCCGGGCATCTGCATCAGTTCGGACTTCATCGTGGGCTTCCCGGGCGAGACCGAGAAGGACTTCGAACAGACCATGAAGTTGATCGAAGACGTCGGTTTCGACTTCTCCTACTCGTTCGTCTACAGCCAGCGCCCGGGCACGCCGGCGGCAGCTCTGGCCGACGAGACGCCGGAATCGCTGAAGAAGGAACGCCTGAACGCGCTGCAACACCGCCTGAATCAGCAAGGTTTCGAAATCAGCCGACAAATGGTCGGCTCCGTTCAGCGGATTCTGGTGACCGATTACTCGAAAAAGGACCCTGGCGAACTGCAGGGCCGGACCGAGAACAACCGCATCGTCAACTTCCGCTGCGACAACCCGACCCTGATCGGCCAGTTCGCCGACGTGCACATCGATGCCGCGCAACCGCACTCGCTGCGGGGGTCGTTGATCCCGTAACACCTGAATACACTGTGATAGAGAGCATTTGCGGCGAGGGAGCTTGCTCCCGCTCGGTCGCGGAGCAACCGCCAACCAGACATTTCAGTCCTCCAGAAAAAATCGCGGCTGAGAGATTTGAGAGCGCTCCGCACTCCAGCGGGAGCAAGCTCCCTC
>NZ_JMCL01000237.1 GCF_000690905.1 Pseudomonas sp. Ant30-3
CGGTCGCCGGGATTTAGACCTTCCTCGACGATGCGCAGGCCTTCGGCCTTGCGTCCCAGCGTGATGTCGCGGCGCTGGGCGGTGTTGTTCTCATCGATCACATACACGTACTTGCGGCTCTGGTCGGTCAGGATGGCCTTGTCGTCGATCAGCATGGCCTCGAAACTGCCGCTACCCGGCAGGCGCACTCGGGCATAGAGGCCCGGCGTAAGCAGGCCGTCGGGGTTGACCAGGGTGGCGCGTGCGCGGATGGTGCCGGTGGCCGCATCGACACGGTTGTCCACGAAGTCCACGTTTCCGGCGTGTGGATAGCCGTTCTCGCCGACCAGGCCCACCTGCACCGGGATACTTTCGCTGCGCTGGTCGGGGCGCTCTCCGTTGCGAGCCATGTGGGCGTAGCGCAGATAGGTACGCTCGTCGCCATCAAAATGCACGTGCACCGGGTTCAGCGAGACTACGGTGGTCAGGATGCTGGCCTGGCCGTCAGCACTCACCAAGTTGCCTGCCGTGACCAGTGCACGTCCGGCGCGGCCTGTGATGGGCGAACGTACCTGGGTGAACGACAGATCCAACTTGGCGGTCTCGACTGCGGCTTGGGCGAACTGCACGTTGGCTTGGGCCTGATCGGCGGCGGCGTGGCGCTGCT
>NZ_JMCL01000238.1 GCF_000690905.1 Pseudomonas sp. Ant30-3
GGCGGCCGCAAAAACTGAGTGCAACACCTGACCTTTCCGGTACGGTGCTGCCACTATGTCCTATCACGAACTCAGTATCCCCGAACGTGCGACCCTTCAACTCGGCCTTGCCCAAGGTTTCAGCCAGCGGCGAATTGCCCGGATGCTCGGCCGCTCCCCCTCGACCATCAGCCGGGAGCTGCGCCGCAACCGGGCCCCTGGCACCCGCTACCAGGCCTGTGCTGCCCAGCAGCAGATGCAGGTCCGCCGCCAGGTCTGCAGGCCTCAGTGCAAGCTGCTGCCGGGCAGTGAGCGCTTCGAGCTGGTCGTCCATATGCTGCGTGAGGGTTTGTCTCCCGAGCAGATTGCCGGCAAGCTGCGCAGCATGAACATACCCAGCCTCAGAGAGGCCTACGTCTGCCGCGAGACGATCTATAACGCGATCTACGCCCTGCCGGTCGGTGGCCTGCGCAAGGAGCTGATCATCTGCCTGCGCCAGGGCAAGACGAGTCGCAGGCCGCGCTCTGGCGGCGTCGATCGGCGCGGCCAGATCCCTGAAATGCTCAGCATCCACGTGCGCCCGCCGGAGGTCGAAGACCGGCTGATGCCAGGCCATTGGGAGGGCGACCTGATCAAGGGCAAGGCCAATGCCTCGGCGGTGGGCACCTTGGTGGAGCGTACCAGCGGCTACCTGATGCTGATCAAGATGGCCGACGCGACGGCGACCTCGGCGCTGGAGGGCTTCAGTGCGGCGCTCAATGGCATGCCGCTGGCGGTGCGCAAGAGCATGACCTACGACCAGGGCCGGGAGATGGCGCGGCACGCCGAGATCACCCAGCGGACCGGGGTGGCGATCTACTTCTGCGACCCGCACAGCCCCTGGCAACGCGGCAGCAATGAGAACATCAATGGACTGATCCGCCAGTACCTGCCCAAGGGCACGGACTTGTCGGTGCATAGTCAGGAAGCCCTGGACGCCATCGCTTTGCAACTGAATATGCGACCGCGCAAACGCTTCGACTTCAAATGCCCGATCGAGGTGATGGGCGAAGTGATGCAAGAAGCCGTGGTGATGCGGCATGATGCTCCCGCTTCAATTCAATAACCGTGTTGCACTCAGATCCTGCAACC
>NZ_JMCL01000239.1 GCF_000690905.1 Pseudomonas sp. Ant30-3
TCGCTTTCGAGGGTGATGCGCGGTTTTTCGAAGTCGTAATCGCGACGCGTCGTGCGGCTGGTACGGGTTTCCAGACGCAGGTCGAAGCGCTTGACCACCGGGTCGTTGGCGACCATGCCGGAGTCTTGCTGATAGGCCACCGGGGCCAGTTTGGGGAACACCGTCTGGTCATCGCCGAACACCAGTTTGTGGCCAGTGGTGGTGTGCTCGAAGTGGTAGTGAATCCCTTCTTCCTCGCACAGGCGCTGGATGAACTGCAGGTCTGACTCGTCGTACTGAACGCAGTAGATGCGCTCGGGATATACCGCCCCGACCTTGAAGGCGTAGGCATTGCCTTGAATGCCGTGATCTTCGAGAACACTGGCGATGATTTTCGGCACCGTCAGGTTCTGGAAAATGCGCTGGTTGATCCGGTGTGCCAGGTACGACAGTTGCGGGCGCAAGGTCATCGAATAACGGGTCAGACGCTTGCCGGAATCGCCTTGCGCGGCGCGGTAGATCTGGCCGTGGATGCCGCTGCCGTCGGGCGACAGTTGCAGGAAGGCCGGTTTGTGCAGCAGCGTTTCGAGGTCCAGCGACGGCTGCTCACTGACCAGCTCCACCTCGAACACAAAAGGCTGGCTGATGGCTTCCCGACCTTGCAGGGTAAACACCTGAAAATCAGCGGAAACACCTTCGATGGTCAGGGCAAAGTGGGTTTCATTGGCCGGCGCGAACATCCCTTGTTCCTCGTGCTGTGCAGCGGCGTTTGCCAAGACCTGAATAAGGAATCAGCAGACGCAAAATTCTGAAAGGGCGTAAACGACATCGACCAGCAGAGCTGGCCGATGCGGGTAACGATCAGCCGCGATTAAACGACTGGGGAACGCCAGTCATCGGAACCCGAAGTACCGGATACTTCGTGGGTCCAGGTGATTTTGCGGTAGGTGAACTGCACTTCTTCCAGGTGGGTGAAGTGCGAGTTGCCTGGGTCCTGGCAGTTGTGCATCTTGTTGTTGATGGCGACGATGATCGCGTCTTCCAGTTTGGTGGTGTAGTAGTGCTCTTGGGTGCCCTGAGC
>NZ_JMCL01000240.1 GCF_000690905.1 Pseudomonas sp. Ant30-3
GCTGCAATGCCTGCGATGACGACACCAGACGCGGATCTGACTCACCAATCAGGTCGGCAGATGGATAGCCGTTGAAGCGGATGACGGGATCGGGGCCGAATGTCTTGCGCACGTCCACCATGCTGCCGATGGGCACCATGTCGCCATTGGCGTTGCGGGTGCGCAGTTTGACCACGTCCTCGACAGAACTGCGGAACGGTGCGTCCGCCTGAGCCATCACCCGGTAGGTGCGGCCAAAGCGCGTGAAGTCGTTGACATACGCCGAACCCAGGTACACTTGCAGCGTATCGAAAAGATCGGTCACGGCCACGCCCTGTGCCTTCGCCTTGGTGCGGTCCACTACGGCGTCAAGCTGCGGCACATTGGCCTGATAGGAACTGATCGGATATTGGAATCCCGGTTCTTGCGAGATGGCCGTCGCCAGCTCGGTGGTCGCCGTCTGCAATGCG
>NZ_JMCL01000241.1 GCF_000690905.1 Pseudomonas sp. Ant30-3
ACCGCCGACTCCGTTGGCAACACCTATCAGGAAGGTCACGAAGACCAGGTCATGGTTCAGGCTTTCAGCCACGACGTGATCATCCCGCGTGACCCGCAATCCGGCCAGCCAACCGGTCAGCGCGTACACAAGCCAGTCTCGATCACCAAGGTCTACGACAAGTCTTCGCCACTGCTGCAAGCCGCACTGACTTCCGGCGAGCGCATGAGCGAAATCGTTATCCAGTGGTTCCGTACTTCTGCTCAGGGCACCCAAGAGCACTACTACACCACCAAACTGGAAGACGCGATCATCGTCGCCATCAACAACAAGATGCACAACTGCCAGGACCCAGGCAACTCGCACTTCACCCACCTGGAAGAAGTGCAGTTCACCTACCGCAAAATCACCTGGACCCACGAAGTATCCGGTACTTCGGGTTCCGATGACTGGCGTTCCCCAGTCGTTTA
>NZ_JMCL01000242.1 GCF_000690905.1 Pseudomonas sp. Ant30-3
GGCACGCCAAGTCTGAAGGAACAAGATCACCACCAGCACCACCAGTCCGATGGCTTCCAGCAGAGTGTTGACGACCGCCTTGATCGACTGACGCACGAAGACAGTTGAGTCATACTCCACCGACCATTCCACTCCCTCGGGAAAGCGCTTGGCCAACTCGTCCATCTTCGCGCGGACTTGATCCGAGATTTCGATGGCATTGGCGCCCGGGGCTTCAAAGACAGAGATCGCGACAGCAGGCTTGTTGTTGAGCAACGACATCAGCGAGTAGCTGGATGCGTCCATTTCCACGCGCGCCACATCTCGCAGCCGGGTGACCTGACCCTGCGATCCGGTCTTGACGATGACGTCGCCGAACTCTTCTTCCGTCACCAGCCGGCCCTGCGCATTGATGGACAGGAGGAAGTCGCTTCCCGAGGGGTTGGGCGGCGCACCTAGTTGACCGGCCG
>NZ_JMCL01000243.1 GCF_000690905.1 Pseudomonas sp. Ant30-3
CAACGAAACGCTGGTCGTGCAGTTGCGCTCGCCGGGCGATCGCTATGACGCGCTGTACCTGCGCAACTATGCCGTGCTCCATGTACGCGACGAGTTGGCACGCATCCAGGGGGTGGGCGATGCCACGATCAACGGCTCTGGCGACTACGCCATGCGCTTATGGCTGGACCCCGACAAAATTGCGGCGCTGGGTATGACCGCCGGCGATGTGGTCGAAGCCGTGCGCGAACAGAACGTCCAGGTCTCGGCCGGTCAACTAGGTGCGCCGCCCAACCCCTCGGGAAGCGACTTCCTCCTGTCCATCAATGCGCAGGGCCGGCTGGTGACGGAAGAAGAGTTCGGCGACGTCATCGTCAAGACCGGATCGCAGGGTCAGGTCACCCGGCTGCGAGATGTGGCGCGCGTGGAAATGGACGCATCCAGCTACTCGCTGATGTCGTTGCTCAACAACAAGCCTGCTGTCGCGATC
>NZ_JMCL01000244.1 GCF_000690905.1 Pseudomonas sp. Ant30-3
ATTTGATTGATACTGCACGGATCAAGAGTCGTGGCGGTTTACTGACGTTCCACGATGAGAAGCCTGAAGACCTGATGGGCCCGCCGCTGGAGCAATATGCGCGCAGTCTGCTGGGGATCAGCGACCGATAAATCAAAGGAGTCCGCCATGAGTGATCAGCTAAAAGCCAACGATCTGTTGGGGCAAATCCCCAAAACCAAAGGCTTGCCGCCGGTGCACTTATGGAATCCTGATTTCTGCGGCGACATCGACATGCGCATCGCCCGCGACGGCACCTGGTATTACCTGGGTACGCCAATCGGGCGCAAGCCGATGGTCAAATTGTTCTCCACGATCATCCGCCGCGACGGTGATGATTATTTACTGATCACGCCCGTCGAGAAGGTCGGCATCAAGGTCGACGACGCGCCGTTTGTGGCGATTGCCGTCGAGGTTGAAGGCGAGGGCGAAAATCAGATTCTGCGGTTCACCACCAATGTGGACGAAACCGCCGATGCCGGCGTCGAACACCCGATCCGCGTGGTGACTGACCCCGTCACACAAGAGCCAGCGCCTTATGTGCATATCCGCACCAATCTCGAAGCCCTCATCCATCGCAACGTGTTTTACCAATTGGTGGAAATCGCGGTGAGCCGTGAGATCGACGGGCAGCGCTGGCTGGGCGTATGGAGCGGCGGGGGATTCTTCCCGATCGGACT
>NZ_JMCL01000245.1 GCF_000690905.1 Pseudomonas sp. Ant30-3
GTAGCTCAATAGCCCCTTCATTTTCAAGACTGATGGATGGTGGATGTTGGTATTCATCTCGCTGGCAATATATCCAGCCAGTTCTTCCATCATGTCAGGGTCTTTGCAGACGGCAGGTCCCGATTGCTCCTCAGCTTTCTCTTCAGTCTCTTTACCGGCTGCCTTAGGATCAACCAACGCGTTCGCCGCTAAGGCTTTTTCCTTGAGATTCGGGTCGGCCAACAGGGTCGCCATCTTCTCGTCGTCCACAGAGCCATCAGGCCGGAATGCTCCCAGCGCCATGAAGTTGATGATCGTTGCGCCACCAGCGTCCCCCATGACAAAACCACCCCCGACATCTCCTGAGCCAGTGATGATTGTCCCGCCGTGACTGGTTGGGCTCCCTAAATGGGCCATGGGACGGCCATTTACCTGAATGGAAGGAAAGCCTGTAGTGATGACTGCACCACACCCACAGGTATCGCCAACCCGGGCTGAGCCCATAAAGTTGATGTTG
>NZ_JMCL01000246.1 GCF_000690905.1 Pseudomonas sp. Ant30-3
GTAGCTCAATAGCCCCTTCATTTTCAAGACTGATGGATGGTGGATGTTGGTATTCATCTCGCTGGCAATATATCCAGCCAGTTCTTCCATCATGTCAGGGTCTTTGCAGACGGCAGGTCCCGATTGCTCCTCAGCTTTCTCTTCAGTCTCTTTACCGGCTGCCTTAGGATCAACCAACGCGTTCGCCGCTAAGGCTTTTTCCTTGAGATTCGGGTCGGCCAACAAGGTCGCCATCTTCTCGTCGTCCACAGAGCCATCAGGCCGGAATGCTTCCAGCGCCATGAAGTTGATGATCGTTGCGCCACCAGCGTCCCCCATGACAAAACCACCCCCGACATCTCCTGAGCCAGTGATGATTGTCCCGCCGTGACTGGTTGGGCTCCCTAAATGGGCCATGGGACGGCCATTTACCTGAATGGAAGGAAAGCCTGTAGTGATGACTGCACCACACCCACAGGTATCGCCAACCCGGGCTGAGCCCATAAAGTTGATGTTG
>NZ_JMCL01000247.1 GCF_000690905.1 Pseudomonas sp. Ant30-3
CTGCGCAACGTTAATCGACGCAGGGTTAGTCGGTCCCTAAGGCGAGGCTGAAAAGCGTAGTCGATGGAAAACAGGTTAATATTCCTGTACTTCTGGTTATTGCGATGGAGGGACGGAGAAGGCTAGGCCAGCTTGGCGTTGGTTGTCCAAGTTTAAGGTGGTAGGCTGAGATCTTAGGTAAATCCGGGATCTTAAGGCCGAGAGCTGATGACGAGTGTTCTTTTCGAACACGAAGTGGTTGATGCCATGCTTCCAAGAAAAGCTTCTAAGCTTCAGGTAACCAGGAACCGTACCCCAAACCGACACAGGTGGTTGGGTAGAGAATACCAAGGCGCTTGAGAGAACTCGGGTGAAGGAACTAGGCAAAATGGCACCGTAACTTCGGGAGAAGGTGCGCCGGTGAGGGTGAAGGACTTGCTCCGTAAGCTCATGCCGGTCGAAGATACCAG
>NZ_JMCL01000248.1 GCF_000690905.1 Pseudomonas sp. Ant30-3
TTAAGACTCGCTTTCGCTACGCCTCCCCTATTCGGTTAAGCTCGCCACTGAAAATAAGTCGCTGACCCATTATACAAAAGGTACGCAGTCACCCAACAAAGTGGGCTCCCACTGCTTGTACGCATACGGTTTCAGGATCTATTTCACTCCCCTCTCCGGGGTTCTTTTCGCCTTTCCCTCACGGTACTAGTTCACTATCGGTCAGTCAGTAGTATTTAGCCTTGAAGGATGGTCCCCCCATATTCAGACAAAGTTTCTCGTGCTCCGTCCTACTCGATTTCATGACTAAGAGATTTTCGCGTACAGGGCTATCACCCACTATGGCCGTACTTTCCAGAACGTTCCGCTAATCTCAAAGCCACTTAAGGGCTAGTCCCCGTTCGCTCGCCACTACTAAGGGAATCTCGGTTGATTTCTTTTCCTCAGGGTACTTAGATGTTTCAGTTCCC
>NZ_JMCL01000249.1 GCF_000690905.1 Pseudomonas sp. Ant30-3
GCCCGGGCCACATCGCCGCAGGCAAACACACCCGGCACCGAAGTCTTGTTCTCGGCGTCGGTGCGCACCTGCATGCCGAGGGGCGTTTCTTCCAGCGCGCAGCCCATCGCTTCGACCAGAGAGCCGGAAGGAACGGTGCGCGTCGCCGTGAACAGGCCCGCAAAGGGCAACAGCCGTCCGTCGGTCATCGCCACGTCGGCATGCCCGTCAATCCTGTCGATGGGTGCCTCCTCGATCGTCACGCCCCGGCGTTCCAAAGTGGCCCTGGCCTCCTGACTCAGTTCCACGGCACTGTTGACGAGCAAGGTCACATCGCTCCAATCGGTGAGCAGTTCGGCCTGATGGACGGACAGCGGTCCGGCGCCGATGATGCCGATGCGGCCCTGGCCGAGTTCGTAGCCATGGCAGTACGGGCAATGGAAGACCGCCTTGCCCCAGCGCTCTGCGAGTCCGGCGATGGGAGGTAACTGGTCGGCCACGCCGGTGGCCAGCAGGATGCGGCGGCCTTGGTGCGGTACGCCATCGGACGTCGTGACAGTGAATTCGTCCACCTGCCCTGAAACGGCTTCGGCCCGGCCTTCGAGCCAGGTCAACGTCGGATAGGTTTCGAGCTGGCGACGTGCGTTCGCCGCGATCTCGCCGGGAGGGACGCCATCCTGGCCGAGAAACCCGTGCGAATGGCTGGCAAAGCGATTGCGCCGCTCGCCAGCGTCGATCACCAGCACGGACCTGCGCGCTCGTACCAGTTGCAGGGTGGCGGCCATGCCCGCATAGCTCCCGCCGATGACGATGACGTCGTGGTGCATGGTCAACTCCTCTTGCGTCGTGCTGCCGCATGCCGGCGCGCGAAGTCGGCGGCCAGATCGGCCAGAGTGATTTCCGAGAACCGTTTCAGCAGCAGCGCCTCGGCCTCGGCAAAGGCGCCTTCGAGCGCGGCATTCACCGATTGCTCGACCAGGCACTCCGGTGTTTCGTTGCGATTGCCTATGGCAAACATGGCCGGCTCGCCCAGCGCCTCGTGCAACTGGAGCAGGGTGACGGCGCCAAGGTCGGCATGGATGCGCCATCCACCCGCGTGGCCTCGATCTGAAGTGACGATGCCCGCTTCTCGCAAATACCCCATGGTGCGCCGGACGA
>NZ_JMCL01000250.1 GCF_000690905.1 Pseudomonas sp. Ant30-3
GGTCGGGGTTTGCTCGATGGGCTGGGGCGCTGCTCGCGTCTGGATGACCGACGTATACCCGCCATCCCAAGTGAGCAACAGCATCCGATTAGTGCGCAATCGTAAGAGCCGAGCGCTCAATGAACGCGCAGTCAATAACCGCCGCTCACCTCAAGATAACCCTGAAATTCGGGGCTAACCCCAAATGCCAGCCAACCCACAAATCCTCTGTAGGAGCTGGCTTGCCAGCGATAGCGCCCGCCCAGCCACCAGTGATCTCAAGTGTATCGCCACAACCCCTCAGCCCAACCACAGGCTTGATGCCAGCCCTCGACCGACATCAACCCCATCCCACCATCATCAAACCGCTAAGCGCCAAACCCCTCCGCCGCCCACTCAGCCTTCGCCGCCGCAGAAACCCGATCCCGAGTAAGCACCTTCACCGCATCATCCACCAACGCCTTACTCAACCCCGTCAAATAATGCGCAGCCCAGGCGTGGCGATCAGTGTCTTTGGCGTAGGCGGCATCTTCGGTGAGTTGTTTGGCGAGGGATAGGAAGTCGGGTGCCATGGATAATGCGTCGCCGAGTGGGACGCCGCGAGTGACGTGGAATATGGCTTGATCTGCGCAATAGATGGCGGGGGTTAGGCCGATGGTTTTGAGTTCGGGTTGGTCGGTCATTTGGCACCTCCGATGGGGGAGGTGTGGCGGGGGGGGGGG
>NZ_JMCL01000251.1 GCF_000690905.1 Pseudomonas sp. Ant30-3
GCACGGCTTCGACCACATCGCCGGCGGTCATACCCAGCGCCGCAATTTTGTCGGGGTCCAGCCATAAGCGCATGGCGTAGTCGCCAGAGCCGTTGATCGTGGCATCGCCCACCCCCTGGATGCGTGCCAACTCGTCGCGTACATGGAGCACGGCATAGTTGCGCAGGTACAGCGCGTCATAGCGATCGCCCGGCGAGCGCAACTGCACGACCAGCGTTTCGTTGGGGGACTGTTTGACGGTCACCACACCTTGCTGGCGCACCGCTTCGGGAAGACGCGGCTCTGCCTGGGCGACACGGTTCTGTACCTTGACCTGGGCGTCGTCGGGATCGGTGCCAGGACGGAAGGTGACGGTCAGCACCAACACGCCATCACTACCGGCCACGGACTTCATGTAGAGCATGTTTTCCACGCCGGTGATGGATGCCTCCAGTGGTGCGGCTACCGTG
>NZ_JMCL01000252.1 GCF_000690905.1 Pseudomonas sp. Ant30-3
CGTCTTTCATCGCCTCTGACTGCCAAGGCATCCACCGTATGCGCTTCTTCACTTGACCATATAACCCCAAGCAATCTGGTTATACTGTGAAGACGACATTCGCCGAAAATTCGATAATACTCAATTAAGAGCAACTCACAAATTTTACCTTAGCCTGATCCCACACCAGTGAAAGTGTGGTCCAGTCTATCTTTCTATCACATACCCAAATTTTTAAAGAACGATCTAATCAAAGACTAGAAATCAATATTCACTGCAGAATATTCATTTCTAAACTCTAACGTGTCAAAGCAGTTTATGGTGGAGCCAAGCGGGATCGAACCGCTGACCTCCTGCGTGCAAGGCAGGCGCTCTCCCAGCTGAGCTATGGCCCCATAACAAAATTGGTGGGTCTGGGCAGATTCGAACTGCCGACCTCACCCTTATCAGGGGTGCGCTCTAACCAACTGAGCTACAGACCCAATTTCGAGCTTGTAACTGTTAGCCATG
>NZ_JMCL01000253.1 GCF_000690905.1 Pseudomonas sp. Ant30-3
TGCGTGAAGGGTTTGAATCTTGGTGTCAGCGACCGCCAATTCTTGATTGTCATGGCTTGCTGCGCGATATTTTGGGGATAGTAAAGCCAGCCATCCCCATGCTCGGCAATCCATTCGACCGACTGGCGTGAATGACCAGTCACCATCACGGGAATGTCTCTCAACGCCGGTTTCGGCAGCGTATCTGCACCCGACAAGTTCACTCGGGGCGTGGAGATTTCCGGGAAGTCCTCACGCCAGGCTTGACGCAACACAGTCAATGCTTCTTGGAACAACGTGGCTCGCGCATCCATTGTCTGACCGAAGGCCGGGAACTCTGTTGGCCGATCACCCGTGGCGATACCTAGCACCAGGCGCTGATTTGACAAGCGGTCGATCGAGGCTGCTGCTTTGGCCACAAGCAAGGGATGACGCAGAGTGGTGATGACGCTGCCAGTTGCGAGCGCGATGCGCGACGTCTGTGCCGTGACGTAGCCCATGAATGGCCACAGGTCATGGATGTGACCCACGTCGCCAAAAGACGGGACATTGAGAAATACATCCCTGAAGTAAAGGGCTGCAAAGTTATG
>NZ_JMCL01000254.1 GCF_000690905.1 Pseudomonas sp. Ant30-3
GCAGTAGCGTGCGCCGGAAAGTGCGGTACGACATGCTCGCCAAGTTCCTGAACAATCTCATGCGCCGGACGTGTCGCGTATTTCAGGTTGAGGCCAATATGATTAACCCCAATATCGCGCAAGCGGCTGAAGTAGTCAGTAAAGAATCGGTGACCAGCCCGAAACCCGAGGAAGATGGGCGATGGGGGTTCATCGGGATTCTCCGACAGGTCAATATAGAAGGACTGCGTGAAGGGTTTGAATCTTGGTGTCAGCGACCGCCAATTCTTGATTGTCATGGCTTGCTGCGCGATATTTTGGGGATAGTAAAGCCAGCCATCCCCATGCTCGGCAATCCATTCGACCGACTGGCGTGAATGACCAGTCACCATCACGGGAATGTCTCTCAACGCCGGTTTCGGCAGCGTATCTGCACCCGACAAGTTCACTCGGGGCGTGGAGATTTCCGG
>NZ_JMCL01000255.1 GCF_000690905.1 Pseudomonas sp. Ant30-3
CGGTCGCCGGGATTTAGACCTTCCTCGACGATGCGCAGGCCTTCGGCCTTGCGTCCCAGCGTGATGTCGCGGCGCTGGGCGGTGTTGTTCTCATCGATCACATACACGTACTTGCGGCTCTGGTCGGTCAGGATGGCCTTGTCGTCGATCAGCATGGCCTCGAAACTGCCGCTACCCGGCAGGCGCACTCGGGCATAGAGGCCCGGCGTAAGCAGGCCGTCGGGATTGACCAGGGTGGCGCGTGCGCGGATGGTGCCGGTGGCCGCATCGACACGGTTGTCCACGAAGTCCACGTTTCCGGCGTGTGGATAGCCGTTCTCGCCGACCAGGCCCACCTGCACCGGGATACTTTCGCTGCGCTGGTCGGGGCGCTCTCCGTTGCGAGCCATGTGGGCGTAGCGCAGATAGGTACGCTCGTCGCTATCAAAATGCACGTGCACCGGGTTCAGCGAGACTACGGTGGTCAGGATGCTGGCCTGGCCGTCAGCACTCACCAAGTTGCCTGCCGTGACCAGTGCACGTCCGGCGCGGCCTGTGATGGGCGAACGTACCTGGGTGAACGACAGATCCAACTTGGCGGTCTCGACTGCGGCTTGGGCGAACTGCACGTTGGCTTGGGCCTGATCGGCGGCGGCGTGGCGCTGCT
>NZ_JMCL01000256.1 GCF_000690905.1 Pseudomonas sp. Ant30-3
GCGAGGGAGCTTGCTCCCGCTGGGCTGCGCAGCAGCCCCAAAACCCTTCAACTACGACGCCGGACAATTACACACGAAAAAGGGCCGCTTCGCAGCCCTGCGGGAGCAAGCTCCCTCGCCACGGGTGAGAGTAAAATTGCTTGCCACGCCTGGCCGCCACAATTGTCCTTCGAATCTATCGGAAATTTCCCTCAGAATTTGCAGCTACGCACAGACAGGAGTCTGGCTAAGGTGAAGTGAAGTAACTATCTCTGGAGCAAAGGAATGCATCTCCGACCCAAATCACACCTTCTCCGCAGTGGACGATTTTCAGAAAAAGGCCGCGCGTACCTCATTACCGGTGTGGTGCATCAACGCCACCCCATATTCAGCGATTGGCGTACGGGCCGGCTGCTAGCGGCTGAATTAAGACGGGCTGAAGACGATCGCTGGGTCAACTCGTTAGCCTGGGTCATCATGCCTGATCACTTTCACTGGCTCGTGCAACTCGAACAATGCTCTCTGTCACAATTGATGCAATCAATCAAATCCCGAAGCACGCTCAGCATTAACCGTGCATCCAAGCGCAAAGGTGCTTTCTGGCAAACCGGCTACCACGACCGTGCAATACGTGACGGCGAAGACCTTTTGCCATTCGCTCAGTACATCATCGCAAACCCTATACGAGCGGGGCTAGTGGATAACATTGGCAACTACCCGCTATGGGATGCATGTTGGCTTTGATCAATCCTGCAACGGGGCCTGCATTTTTACCGCAACCTGTGGCGAGGGAGCTTGCTCCCGCTGGGCTGCGTAGCAGCCCCATAACCCTGCAACGGATGACGCCGGACAATCACACACGAGAAAGGGCCGCTTCGCAGCCCAGCGGGAGCAAGCTCCCTCG
>NZ_JMCL01000257.1 GCF_000690905.1 Pseudomonas sp. Ant30-3
CATTTCTAAACTCTAACGTGTCAAAGCAGTTTATGGTGGAGCCAAGCGGGATCGAACCGCTGACCTCCTGCGTGCAAGGCAGGCGCTCTCCCAGCTGAGCTATGGCCCCATAACAAAATTGGTGGGTCTGGGCAGATTCGAACTGCCGACCTCACCCTTATCAGGGGTGCGCTCTAACCAACTGAGCTACAGACCCAATTTCGAGCTTGTAACTGTTAGCCATGTGCTATCAGCTTGGAGCTTAAAGCTGCTTCTATCGTCTTCTTCAATGAATCAAGCAATTCGTGTGGGAGCTCATGGAGCAGCTGATGTCGTCGATTAAGGAGGTGATCCAGCCGCAGGTTCCCCTACGGCTACCTTGTTACGACTTCACCCCAGTCATGAATCACACCGTGGTAACCGTCCCCCCGAAGGTTAGACTAGCTACTTCTGGTGCAACCCACTCCCATGGTGTGACGGGCGGTGTGTACAAGGCCCGG
>NZ_JMCL01000258.1 GCF_000690905.1 Pseudomonas sp. Ant30-3
CATTGCGCCAGGCTTTATCGAAACAGAGATGACGCTGGGCATGAGGCCGGAAGCGCTGGATAAAATGACCGCCGGAATACCGCTCAAGCGCATGGGCAAGCCCGAGGAAATCGCTCATTCGGCGGCGTACATTTTCGAGAATGACTATTACACCGGGCGGATTCTGGAGATGGACGGCGGGTTGCGGATTTAACGCAAGACCACCACTTCACTGTAGCAGCTGCCGAGGCACGAGGCTGCGTTGCGCGTCCGAAGGACCGCCCTGGGGGCCGCTACGCAACCCAACGCAGCCTCGTGCCTCGGCAGCTGCTACATTTCGGCAGCTGCTACATTTCGGCAGCTGCTACATGATGAGGCTGCGATCCTTTCTGTAAATCAATCGTCGCTGATGGTGATAGTCGGCATCGCCGGCGATGCCGCTTCCTGCAACACAATCCGCGCGCCGACATGCCGGGCGAGTTCCTGGTAAACCATGGCGACAGGGCTGTCCGGTTCGGCGATCACCGTTGGTTTGCCGCCGTCGGCCTGCTCGCGGATGGCCAT
>NZ_JMCL01000259.1 GCF_000690905.1 Pseudomonas sp. Ant30-3
CGAAGAATTTCACAACTGCCTCGGCATATCTCTAGACAGCCTGCCGGGTTATGTGGCTGAGACTCTTCGAGCATTAGCCAATGCCCATTCCCCGCTGCCGTCCGATTTCCCACGCCACGCCGCCACCGCGCACCGTCGCGGCAAGTCGCTGCCCCAGTCGCTGTTCAATCACCGGCTTCCACGGCACCAGACTGAACCCCATGCCGTCGTCTAGCATCGCGTAGTGCCCGCTGGCGAGCATGAGGCTGCGCCGGTAGATGCCAGCCACTCGCTGCCCGTCGGTGACGGGCCGATGCGCTAGGCCGATTTCGGCGGCAATATCCTTGGCGGCCTTTGCCAGTTCCCGATTCCGCAGCGTCCCCAGCAGGTTCCGGGCGAGGATCACCCGCTGCCCACGCCGCTGGGCCAGCCCCTGTTCTTCAAGGAAGTCGGCGCGCTGCTGCAAGGCTTCCTTCGTCTCGCCGCCAAAGCCCAGATCGCCCAGCCCCTTGCCGCCACCGATCAACTGCTGGTCCAGCCAGGTCGCGCCGATCACGCGGGCCTGCCGCTCGATGGGCAAGTGCGATTTCAGCTCCACCGCCACGCCGCCCAGGCGCTGTGCGTCGTTCTGGCGGCCACGTTCGGCCAGGTCGTCCGGCACCTTCCATAGTCCATCAGCCACACGTTCCACGATGCCGGCCCGGCGCAGGGCTTCCAGTCGGCGGACATGGGCCGC
>NZ_JMCL01000260.1 GCF_000690905.1 Pseudomonas sp. Ant30-3
CACGGTAGCCGCACCACTGGAGGCATCCATCACCGGCGTGGAAAACATGCTCTACATGAAGTCCGTGGCCGGTAGTGATGGCGTGTTGGTGCTGACCGTCACCTTCCGTCCTGGCACCGATCCCGACGACGCCCAGGTCAAGGTACAGAACCGTGTCGCCCAGGCAGAGCCGCGTCTTCCCGAAGCGGTGCGCCAGCAAGGTGTGGTGACCGTCAAACAGTCCCACAACGAAACGCTGGTCGTGCAGTTGCGCTCGCCGGGCGATCGCTATGACGCGCTGTACCTGCGCAACTATGCCGTGCTCCATGTACGCGACGAGTTGGCACGCATCCAGGGGGTGGGCGATGCCACGATCAACGGCTCTGGCGACTACGCCATGCGCTTATGGCTGGACCCCGACAAAATTGCGGCGCTGGGTATGACCGCCGGCGATGTGGTCGAAGCCGTGC
>NZ_JMCL01000261.1 GCF_000690905.1 Pseudomonas sp. Ant30-3
CGCGCAGCGCCACAAAAGCGGCGACAGGCCTGAACTGGATGAACTCGGTGAGATGAGCGGCTACAACGCTGCGACTCTCAAACGGCCTTTGTACTGACAACAGGAGGCGAAATGGAGATTCGACACTTACGCTGCTTTCTCGCTGTCGCCGAAGAACTACATTTCGCCCGCGCGGCGGAGAGGCTGCACATCGAGCAGTCACCGCTGTCGCGCACTATCAAGGAGCTGGAGGAGAGCCTGGGCGAACAGTTGTTCATTCGTACCAGCCGCAGCACGCGGCTGACACGGGCGGGCAAGCTGTTTCTGGAGCATGTGCCGCGCATCTTCACCGCCTTGCAGCAGGCGCGCGATAGCGTGAATGCAGCCACCAACGGCTTCCACGGTCAGTTGCGTATCGCACTGTCCGACGGCATCACGCCCTCGCGCCTGCCGTCCTTGCTGGCGCTGTGTCGGCAGGAA
>NZ_JMCL01000262.1 GCF_000690905.1 Pseudomonas sp. Ant30-3
TGGAATGCTCATTTCTAAGCTTTATACAATCAGAAGCAGTAGTGGTGGAGCCAAACGGGATCGAACCGTTGACCTCCTGCGTGCAAGGCAGGCGCTCTCCCAGCTGAGCTATGGCCCCGTATCTCTACAGGTTCCCACACAAAATTGGTGGGTCTGGGCAGATTCGAACTGCCGACCTCACCCTTATCAGGGGTGCGCTCTAACCAACTGAGCTACAGACCCAATTTCGGGCTGCTTCTAAATCGTCTTCTTCAATGAATCAAGCAATTCGTGTGGGAGCTCATGGAGCAGCTGATGTCGTCGATTAAGGAGGTGATCCAGCCGCAGGTTCCCCTACGGCTACCTTGTTACGACTTCACCCCAGTCATGAATCACACCGTGGTAACCGTCCCCCCGAAGGTTAGACTAGCTACTTCTGGTGCAACCCACTCCCATGGTGTGACGGGCGGTGTGTACAAGGCCCGG
>NZ_JMCL01000263.1 GCF_000690905.1 Pseudomonas sp. Ant30-3
GAGATGACATTCAATATTACTCCTATATTTCTAGTATTGTCGAAATGATGTACGCAGCCTACTTGCGTTTATCCGACCTGTCAACTATAATTCTAGAAACATCGAATTATTGGGGCGTGCTATGGATCACGAAAAGGTTGCAGCCAGCTTAGCTGAGCTAGGGAATAGTCACCGACTGTCCGTGTTCCGCTTTCTGGTCAAAGCTGGCCATGATGGGGCTTCGGTCGGAGATATCCAGAAGGGGCTGGGTATTCCTGCTTCGACGCTATCACATCACCTTGCGCGCATGGCCAAGGTAGGGCTGATCCGGCAGGAGAAACATAGCCGCACGATTGTCTGTATACCCGAGTATGGGCACCTAGAGAATTTGATCGGTTTCTTACAAGAGGAATGTTGTGCAGGTGTCCGGATTGCGCATGAACCAGAACCGCTTTGACGCTTGCCCAGCT
>NZ_JMCL01000264.1 GCF_000690905.1 Pseudomonas sp. Ant30-3
TGCATCAATGTACTCCGCGCAGAACAGGAGGTACTTGCGGTGCACTGCCGTAGCGCCACGGGGACCGACCGTTTCGATCATGAAGCCTGGCGATTTGATGAAGTCAATGGGTTGCCCTATCTGCAAGGGGCGCAGGCTTCGCTGTTCTGTGAGCTGATTGAACACCATGCAGTCGGCACCCACTCGGTAATGCTGGCCAGTGTCGAGCGTGTGCTCACATCTGCCTATGCCGATCCACTCGTCTATCTGGATGGCCGCTTCCGGGCCATAGATCCAACCCGTTGAAGATATGCAGCGAAGAATTTCACAACTGCCTCGGCATATCTCTAGACAGCCTGCCGGGTTATGTGGCTGAGACTCTTCGAGCATTAGCCAATGCCCATTCCCCGCTGCCGTCCGATTTCCCACGCCACGCCGCCACCGCGCACCGTCGCGGCAAGTCGCTGCCC
>NZ_JMCL01000265.1 GCF_000690905.1 Pseudomonas sp. Ant30-3
GGGATCGTGGTGGACGACGCGATCGTGGTGGTGGAAAACGTCGAGCGCAACATCGCCGAAGGGCTGGCGCCGCTGGCTGCGGCCCATCAGGCCATGCGCGAAGTCAGTGGCCCCATCGTCGCCATCTCGCTGGTGCTGTGCTCGGTATTCGTGCCTATGGCATTCCTGTCCGGCGTGACAGGGCAGTTCTACAAACAGTTCGCCGTCACCATTGCGATCTCCACAGTAATTTCGGCCATCAACTCGCTGACGCTGTCGCCTGCGCTGGCCGCGCGCCTGCTTCGCCCGCATGGTGCCGCGCCAGACCTGCCCACGCGGGTGCTGGATCGCAGTCTGGGCTGGATACTCCGGCCGTTCAACCGTTTCTTCCTGCGCAGCGCGGATGGCTATGGAAACAGCGTGTCGCGCATCCTCGGGCGGCGTGGTGCGGTGTTTCTCGTCTACATCGCGCTACTGGTGGCGACGGGAGCTGTGTTCAAGGCCGTCCCTGGCGGATTCATCCCCATGCAGGACAAGCTGTATCTCATCGGTGTCATCCAGCTACCCGAGGGTGCATCCCTGGAGCGCACG
>NZ_JMCL01000266.1 GCF_000690905.1 Pseudomonas sp. Ant30-3
GCGGCCATACGGCGGCGCGCTTCGCCGGGGCGAAGCTGACGTCCATGTCGCGGCGCGTGACCATCAAGACCCTACTGGTCAATCAACGCAACGCCAGCCCGCAGTCGCTCGCCAAGCACCTGCGCTACATCGAGCGCGACGGCGCCGGCCGCGATGGCGAACCGGGCCGGGCCTACGGGCCGCAGATTGACGATGCCGACCTCGATGCCTTCAAGGAGCGGGCCAACGACGACCGGCACCATTTCCGCTTCATCGTCTCGCCCGAGGACGGGGCCGAGCTGGACGACCTGCGCACCTACACCCGGCATCTTGTGAACCGCATGGAAGCCGATCTGGGGACGCGGCTGGATTGGGTGGCAGTCGATCACTGGAACACCGACAACCCGCACACCCACCTGATCGTGCGCGGGCGCGACGACACCGGCAAAGACCTCATCATCGCGGGCGACTACATCGCCCACGGCTTCCGCCATCGCGCCGCCGAACTGGCGACGGAATGGCTGGGGCCGCGCACCGAACTGGAGATCCAGCAGACCTTGCAGCGCGAGGTGGAACAGGAGCGGTGGACGAGCCTCGACCGCACATTGCAGCGTGAGGCCGGCGAGGATGGCCGGGTGCAGATCGAGCGCTTCAATGAGCCCCGCCTGCAACGCCAGCGGCTGCTGCTGATCGGCCGACTCCAACGCTTGCAGCGCCTGGGCCTGGCTGACGAGACGCAGCCCGGCACCTGGGCCGTGCATGCCGACGCGGA